>CAYUJU010000025.1:0-38967 GCA_964445115.1 uncultured Methylobacillus sp.
GACCGCCTGGTGACGCTGATGGCCGGTGCCGAATCCATTCGTGACGTGATCGCATTCCCGAAGACGCAGCGTGCCCAGTGCCTGATGACCAAGGCGCCGAACGAAGTGGATGAGAAGCAGCTGCGCGAGTTGCACATTCGCGTTCGCCAGCAAAACGTCGCTGGCTAAAATGCGCTCGCTTGGGCTGGTTGTGTTGCACTTTCACGCGGTACGCCATGTACTGTCTTCGAAAGTGACACCCCGCCAGCCCGGCGTGCATCCCATGTTGTAATCTGGTCTCCTTATGCCGATCAAGTCGCGCATCCGTACCATTCCGCATTATCCCCGACACGGCATCCAGTTTCGCGATATCACGACGTTGTTGCAGGACCCGATTGGGTTCCGTATTGCGATCGATGAACTTGCCGCACGTTATGCTGGCGTTAAGATCGACAAGGTGGTGGGTATCGAGTCTCGCGGCTTTATCCTGGGTGCGCCGCTGGCTTACAAGCTTGGCGTTGGTTTCGTGCCAATCCGAAAGGCAGGCAAGTTGCCGGCAGAAACCATCGGTCATGAATACGCGTTGGAATACGGGCGTGACCGGGTGGAAATCCATACCGATGCGATCCAGCCTGGCGAGCGCGTGCTGCTGGTGGATGATCTGATTGCGACTGGCGGTACGGCGGAAGCGTCCTGTGCCTTGATCGAGAAGTTGCTCGGACAAGTGCTGGAATGTGCGTTCCTGGTCGATCTGCCCGAAGTGGGTGGCCGCGTACGACTGGAACAGCAAGGCCGCAAAGTCTTTGCGCTGTGCGCTTTTGAAGGTCATTGATCGCCATGACGCACAAGGTTCCGATCTCAGTGCTGGTGCTGATCCACACGCCTGACCTGCAAGTGCTGCTGCTGGGTCGTGCGGATAGGCCGGGATTCTGGCAGTCCGTGACCGGCAGCATCGAGGGGGATGAAACGCTGCGTGAAACCGCCATCCGTGAAGTGTATGAAGAGACTGGCCTCGCCGCGGAAAGTTACGATCTGCAGGACTGGCAACTTTCGCATGTATACGAGATCTATCCTCACTGGCGCTATCGCTACGCTCCCGGAGTCACGGAAAACACCGAGCACTTGTTCGGACTCGCTTTGCCTGCACCTATCCCTGTGACGCTCAATCCGCGTGAGCATGTCGGGTACGAATGGGTGGATTGGCGCGAAGCGGCAACACGGGTGTTTTCCTGGACCAACGTTGAGGCACTCCGCGTCCTCGGACAAAAATACGGACAAAATCTTTAAGGTTGATATTTTTTAGCTGATCACCGATATTTAGACCATGACACAAACCGCCATCATCAAATTCGACCGATATCAGGCTGCAGAGGAAAACGATCTGCAGCAACGCATTCTCGCGGCCAAGGCCAAGCTGGGTGACCGCCTTGTCATCCTGGGCCACCATTATCAGCATGAGGGCGTCTATCGCCACGCCGACTACACCGGTGATTCGCTCAAGCTGGCACGGGCTGCGGCGGCGTCCAATGCCGAATACATCGTGTTTCTCGGTGTGCACTTTATGGCCGAGGTGGCGGACATCCTGTCGCGTCCTGACCAGATCGCCATTCTGCCGGACATGGCGGCGGGCTGTTCGATGGCGGACATGGCCAATCTGGCCAAAGTCGAACGTTGCCGTCGTGAGCTGTCCGAGCACTACGATTTCGACAGTGTCTTCACGCCTGTTACCTACATCAACTCGGCAGCCGACCTGAAAGCCTTCTGCGGCGAGCACGGCGGTATCGTCTGTACGTCCAGCAACGCCGGCAAAATCGCGCAATGGGCGTTCGCGCAGCGCGAGAAAATCCTGTTCTTTCCCGATCAGCACCTGGGCCGCTGGACCGGGCACAAGCTGGGTATCCCGCTCGACCAGATGGAAGTGTGGGACCCGGACCTGCCGCTCGGTGGCCTGACCAAGGAGCGGATCGACCATGCCCGTGTGCTGCTGTGGAAGGGACATTGCTCGGTGCACCAGATGTTCCGCGGTGCCGATATCACCAAGTTCCGCGCCGAACATCCGGACGGCAAGGTGATCGCCCACCCGGAGTGCAATTTCGATGTTTGCAGCCTGGCGGACGATGTCGGCTCGACCGAATACATCCTCAAGACCGTGCGCGAATCTCCGGCCGGATCACATTGGCTGGTAGGTACCGAGCTCAATCTGGTGAATCGTTTGGCCGAACAGATGAAGGCTGAGGGCAAGACGGTGCAGTTCATGTCGTCCATCGTCTGCGAATGTTCGACCATGGCACGTATCGACCCGCAGCATCTGGCCTGGACGCTCGAAAATCTGGTGGAAGGCAACGTGGTCAACCGCATTCACGTTTCCCCGCAGGAAACCGAGCTGGCCAAGCTGGCCTTGGACCGCATGCTCGAAAACTCCTGACCTGCGCGCGTGCAAAAAAACCTACGCATCGCCACGTTCAATATCCACAAGGGCGTAACCAGCTTTAACGCGCGTCTGGTATTGCACGAGCAACGCGACCTGATCCGAAACATGCAGGCCGACATCGTGTTCCTGCAGGAGGTGCGGGGCGCTTACCGGCATCACGAGAAGCGTTTCTCCCGCTGGCCGGATGAGGCGCAGCACGAGTTTCTGGCCGACGACATCTGGCAGGACTACGCCTACGGCAAGAACGCCGTGTACCCGGCCGGTCACCACGGCAATGCGCTGCTGTCCAAATATCCCATCGTACGATGGGAAAACGTCGACATTTCCGCACACAGCATCGAGCAGCGCGGCATGCTGCATTGCGAAATCGAAATTCCAGGCTGGGAGCGCAACCTGCACTGCATCTGCGTGCATCTCGGCCTGTTCGCGCGTTGGCGGCGTTCGCAACTGGCCGCCTTGCGCGAGCATATTGTCAGCCTGATGCCGCCGCAGGCACCGCTGATCATCGCGGGGGATTTCAACGACTGGCGCACCAAGGCAGGGCAGGTGCTGGCCGAGGGCATGCACCTGCGTGAGGTGTTCGAGCAGGTCGAAGGTAAATCCGCACGCAGTTTTCCTTCCGTGCTGCCTATGTTCCGGCTCGATCGCATCTATGTGCGCGGCTTTCACGTGCAGGAGGCCCAAGTGCATGGTGGTGCGGCATTTGCCCGGGTGTCCGATCATGCCGCGCTGTCGGCGACCCTGACCCGGTTATGAGCGATTTCGTCGCCGGCAATCGGGTTGATCTGCTGCGCAACGGAACCGAGTTTTTTCCGGCACTGCAGCAAGCCATCGAGGCTGCCCGGTTCGAAATCCACCTGCAGACCTACATTTACGAATTGGACATCATCGGGAAAACCATCGCTGGGGCCCTGAAACGGGCGGCTGCTCGCGGTGTAGGCGTCTACGTTCTGCTGGACGGGTTCGGCAGCAAGGACCTCGATCGTGATCTGGTCACCGAGTTGCAGGCGTCCGGGGTCGAGGTGCTGTTCTATCGCCCCAAGATTTCTCCTTGGACGCTCAAGCGCAAGCGGTTGCGGCGTTTGCACCGAAAGTTGGCGGTGATCGATGGGCAGGTTGCTTTTGTCGGTGGCATCAACATCATCGACGACATGAACGCGCCGGACCATACTCCGCCACGTATCGATTACGCTGTCCGGGTCGAAGGGCCGCTACTACCCGAAATACGTGCCAGCGTGCGGCGCCTGTGGCGACGTATCGCCTGGGCACATTTGCGGCGGGTGCCTGCGGGGGAACTCAAGGCCAGACTCGCAACAAAGCCGGCCGGCCTGATGTGGGCGGCCTACGTGGTGCGGGATAATGTCCTGCACCGCCGCGACATCGAAAATGCCTATCTGGAAGCGATCGATGGTGCCCATCGCGAAATCATCATCGCCAACTCCTACTTTCTCCCCGGTATCCGCTTCCGTCGTGCTTTGGAGGTTGCCGCGCATCGCGGGGTGCGCGTGGTGTTGCTGTTGCAGGCCAGGGTGGAGTACATGTTGCTCGACTACGCATCGCGCGCCTTGTATGACGAATTGCTGGCCGCAGGTATCGAAATCTATGAGTACGAGAAAAGCTTCATGCATTCCAAGGTCGCCGTCATCGACGGACAGTGGGCAACGGTCGGGTCCTCCAACATTGATCCGTTCAGCCTGATGCTTGCGCGGGAAGCCAACGTGGTGGTCAGTGACGCCGGCTTCTCAGAAGCGTTGCGCAGTGATCTGATGCGGTCCATTTCAACGGGAGCCCGGCGTGTGCTGCCCGCCGATTGGCAGCATGCGCCATTGTTCCGGCGCTGGACTGCCAGACTGTTTTACGCCGGTATTCGGATGATGCTGGGCTTGATCGGCTACGCCGACCACCGTTGAGAAGAGGTTTGCCCGGATATCCGGAAATCTTTATAATTCACAGCCTTCTGCAGTATCGCCGGTGTAGCTCAGTTGGTAGAGCAGCGCATTCGTAATGCGAAGGTCGTAGGTTCGACTCCTATCTCCGGCACCAGTCACAAACGGCCAGCATGAATGCTGGCCGTTTTCTTTTGTGGCGATACGGGATATTTATGCACAAACCACAATTGTGAGGTCGCAGTTTGTATAGTCGGTCGGCGCCAGTGCTCGGCGCAAATGGGGTGACTTAAATTACAGGTATTCGATTTCTGGCAATACCAACTCCCAGTGCTTACACCGCAGCTTGTCGGCATCACCAGTCTTTGCCTTTCTGGCTAAAATTGCTGACACGCGCACTTCGACAATCTCACCTTGTGGAGGGCTAAATTTCTGAGCCATCCGCGTCACTGTGGTGCCGCCCTCATCAGCTAACTCCCAGCCAGGCTTACCGTCTGAGCGGGGTCGCAATTGCAACCGGCTGCCTACTTGAAGCGCTGCGATGGCTTTATGAATGGGGGCTGTCGCAGAAAAATATCCTGGCCACGACAAAATGATCTGCTCGGGATCGGCAACCCATGTCCGATGCGCGAGCCTTGGTTCAGGCACATACCCGCTCGGCTTGGTTCGGAGCGCAAGCTGATCAAAATCTCGAACAAAAGCGTGTTGAGCACCCAAGCTCTCGCAGATGGTAAGGGTTTTGCGTGCTCGAGTCATCGCCACGTAGAACAAGCGCCGTTCCTCGTCACCTGCATCTGACCATCCGCCATCATCAAGAATCAGCACGTGGTCGAATTCCAGCCCTTTCGCTCGGTGGGCTGTCATCATGACAACAGGCCCATTGGGTTGATTGGCTGAGATGCTTCTTGCACCGGAGCCAAATTCATAAAGCGATTCGATCATATTCTGAATGACCTGCTCGCTTCCTGGATTGATTGATTCAGACTCAATGATGAACTGTGCCAGCGCCGCCTGAAGCGGGTGTTCAATCAAACTGCCAACTCCGACGCCATAGCGACGCCTGAACCATCGAGACAGGGTACAGCTACGGAGAATGACGCGTGACCGACGCGCATGGCGAAATTCTTCTCCTAACAAAGATAATAAATGGTCACCTTCGCGTGTGGCATGCAGATCCGGGACGTGTTGATCACGCAACAGACGCACGGGAATTCCTCGCAGACGACACGCAGCAGCCATCGGTTCCAGGCTATCCCACCGTCGGGCTATGACCGCAAATTGTCCCCATTGCCCATGAGTCTGGCCTTGGGCACTGAGCCCTTTCAAGCGCTCTATCTCAGCAAGCGCCATTTGAACTGCTACGTGATGGTTGGCGGATACTTCGAGAATATGAACACGTCCGGCAGCGACTGGGTCGAGGGTTGCATACTCGCCTCCAGCAGCTTGATCGCGCCGGGCATGATTGATGCGTATCGATTGATCCGCCTTCATTCTTTCGCGAGCATGCGATATCAACTGGTTGGCGCAATTGATAATGTGCGTTGTTGAGCGGTAGTTCTCCAGCAGATGGTAACGTCGCGCTTGATAATCAGCCTCGAATTGCCGGATGAAGCGTACATTGGCGCCGCCAAAAGCGTAGATGTTTTGGTCATCATCCCCAACGACCAGCAGTGAGAGCTTATCTTCCTCGCTGCTGAGAGTCCGGCCCGCAAGGGCGCTGATCAATTCGTAATGGTCGCCATTGATGTCCTGATACTCATCCACAAGCAGGAAACGCAGCCCGGAAAGCACCCGGTCACGTTGCACGGATGGTCCGAGATCGTCACCTTGCTCTGCTTTGCGCAACCGTTCCGTTGCTGCTTTGATGACGGAGTCGAACTGCACAATCTCGCCGCGCTCTGCTGCTACCGCATAACTGGTCCCTGTCAGTCGCATGGCCAGGCCGTGCAGGGTCTGTATCGCGACGCCTCCTGCGTCAGGGCCGACGAGTGCCCACAGGCGCTTCTGGATCTCGATGGCGGCAGAACGGTTATATGCCAGAACCATGATCTCATCTGGCAAGACCATGCATTCTCGCAGCAGCCAGGCAACCCGATGGACAATGACCCTGGTTTTGCCCGAGCCCGGCCCAGCCAACACCAAATGGCTGCCTTCCATTGAGGTGGCCACGATGGCTTGCTGCTCCGGATTTTGTAAATCAGTCAGAATGCGGCGGTGCGATGCCTCAGTCGTCGCCATCTCCAGCACATCTTTCCTGCCCGCGAAATAGCGCTGCACGAAGTTGCCGCGATCCATTTTGAAATAATCTTCAATGAACTCCATGGCCGCCCGCACCTTGCCCAAGGCCAGCCGGGCGTATTCCGCCATCACATGTACCTGAACGATCTTGTCCTTGTAATGCAAATCAAGTTCGGCATAGTCGGACTTTTTGAACTGTCGGCGCCTTGCCTCAGCGTTCAGGGCAATGCTCATCGCAGAGCGGAAAACCGCCTTGCCGCGTGAGAGGTGCAACACCTCATTGGTGTCGAGATAAATCAGACTGGCGGCCAGTGCGACGTTCCAGTCACGAATTTCCAAATCTTGCAGCGTAATATCGTTTTGCAGGCTGGCTTCCAAATCCCCCTGACGGCAGGTGACCAGAAGATTGTTGCCTTGTCGGCGACTCAGAAACTGGGCAACCAGCGCCCTGGAAAGCTGCATGCGACGTTGCCGGATTGTTTCGATTTCTTGCCAGCTTCGCAGCAGCTTAATAAAACGGTTGTCTGCGCCCGCAGGCCGGACAGCGAAGAAACCACGCTGCCCTTGTCCGCCGCCAAAAGCTTCCGCAAATGATTTGAGTAAGCGGGACAACTTTTCCGGATCAAGATCAACCTCAGCATCCCGCCGCAGTGTGTCGCAAAGACGGCGTACATTCAGGATCTGCCAGTTATCCTGATCGGCATCTGGCGCTGCCTCACGCAGGTTTTCCAGCAATGCATCTTCAAGTTTGCTGAGCGATTCCAATCGTTCGGCCGTGTCGGGATCTCGATACAGTGTCACCCCGATTTCGGTATCGTTAGAAAGCAGCTTCAGCCGGTCCAGCTCGCGCAACAATGCCTGCAGCTTGTAGAACTCCATGCCGGTGGCTAGCATCAGATCGTCCGTGGACATGCTTTCATCATCCTCGGCCTGCATAAGCAGAGACAGGATGGCCATGTAGGGTTCAATGCTTGTTTCGGCGCCAAGCTTTTTTCGTAGCAAGGCTTCCGCTTCTTCCAGGCTGCTCACCTGAAGGCTGCCCGGAAACACCGTTGTATGGTTTTCATGGCGTTCGAGCAGCCGCGCCTCTTCCAGCCAGGCGACGGCGATCCTGACTTTGGTATCCGCATCTGAGGCATCGGGGTCAATCCGCAGTTTCTCAGGAATTTCGAGCAGGATTTCGCCACTGGTAACAACGACGGATCCTTCACTGCGATCCTTGCGCTCAATTTGGCGGAGCGCTTTCAAAATCGAATGGATATCGTGTTGGGTGAGGCGTGCATTCTTCAGCAACCGGAACTGCACATCGAGATCCGCGTCGTCATACAGCAGCAGGCAACGGGCAGGATCCTGATCCCGGCCTGCGCGACCAGCTTCCTGAAGATAATTTTCCAGCGATCCTGGCGTATCCAAATGGATTACCAAGCGCACATCCGGCTTATCCACGCCCATGCCAAAAGCGTTGGTGGCTGCGATCACTCTTAGCTCTCCAGCAAGAAAGGCTTCCTGCACACCTCGTTTCTCTGCCGGGAGCATCCCTCCGTGGAAGTAGCCGCAATCCAGGCTGGCCTCCTTGAGAAAAGCCGCGAGTTCTTCAACCGTCTTTTGTCGTGCGCAAAAGACTATCGCCCCACCTTCCTCCCGCATGGCTTCCTGTAATAGCCGTAACACTTCGGGATACTTGCCTTGTGGGGGCACGGCTCGGACTTCATAAGCCAGGTTGTCTCGGTGAACCCCGCCTGCCAGAACTTCAAGACTAACCCCAAGCCGTTTGGAAAAATGGCTTTGGATATCCTCGACCACATCGGGCTTGGCGGTTGCCGTAAAGCAGAAAATAGGTGATGGCTTATCTTTCTGTTTCGCTTTGATGAATCGAGACACATACAAATAGTCGGGTCTAAAGTCATGCCCCCACTTTGATAAGCAATGCGCTTCATCGAACACCCAGGCACCGATTTCACGATGCATCAGGGCATTGGCAAAGGCTGTGCTGCGGAACTGTTCAGGCGCCACAAAAATCAGCCCCAGATCCCCCATGCGCAGCTTATCGAGCATCAACCTGCGCTCCATTGGATTCAGCAGACTGTTCAGGTACCCAGCGCAGGTAATTCCGCGTTTTTCGAGGTTATCGACCTGGTCTTTCATCAATGACTGCAGGGGGGAAATCACAACCGTCAGACTGCTGTTGCGATAAAACCTTGTAAGCGCTGGCAGTTGGAAACACAGCGACTTCCCGCCGCCAGTTGGCAAAATTGCCAGTGAAGGTTTACCAGCGAATCCGTTTTCCACAATCGCCTGCTGCAAGGATCGTCCATCAGAGGTGGTTGGGCTTGAGCGAAACTGGGTTATGCCAGGAAAGTATTTAGGTAAAACTGTTAGCAGGTCGTGCTGTTCTTTGCACCACGCACATGCTGGGTCAGCACATGGAACATCGCGGAGTGCGGAAATGAGTTCACGGGTCTTCGGATAATTGATGTGTACCCACGGTGGCAGCACTGAGTTGCCCCCTGCCACCCTCAACCATGCCAGTGCGTAGGCGATGGGCTTATGCCACTGCACATCAGGCAAGTACATGTCCCGTACAACTTGCTGTGAAGTTTTACAGACCTTGCCATTAGTGGCTCGCATCCAGGCATCCTGGGCTTCCTGCAAGCTAGGCCGTAATGCACGCCTCAACGATGCAAAAAAGTTTGCGATGCCTTTACCGTTTTCAGGAGCAAGCAAGTAGTGAAGGCACAAAGCTTCATCAGGATGCTCATCAACCCGCTTCCGCAATGCCTCGCCCTGATCAAGAAACAGCTCATAGGCCAGCTCCGCATCTCGCACAGGGTCATTGCGCGTAGTCGTACAGAGCTTGTAATCCTTGACCAGTCGATGATAGGGATTCTGGGGAAATGCCACAGGTGAAAGCTCTAGCGTATCGACCAGTGGTAATTGATGTAGTGTTAGATCAGGATGTAAAACAGCCAGCGCAGGCTGATCAAAGGCAATCACATTGTGGCCGAGGACAAAGGCCGCTCCCTCTGTCAGGCGATTCAGTTGAGAAACAAGATTTTTTGCTTTGCCTGAAATGCGGGTACGTGCATCAGTATCCGGCCGGAAAGCGCCGACCTCCCGCAGCACCGTTCTATCCTGGCGAGCTGTTTCAATATCAATACAAAGGCATTTTGCCCGGTGCTGTCCCTGAATTTTAGTCATACCCCGGCAGGCTCAGTAAGGCCATTTTTGAAGTGGCGATCTGGCGTTAGCGCAGAAACCCGAGGTCTTGCAGGGCTTCCGCGAGGGCTTCTTCCAGCTTTCGGTACCCGGTGGCGTTGGGATGGATGGGGTCTGCCTTGAGGCTGTTCTTGCTCAGCACGTCGGCGAGGACATCCTCGATGACCGGGGTCTGGGTTTCTTCTCCCACCTGCCGGTAGATCGGGCTGTCTGAGAGGTTGCCCACCGCGGCTGCGACCGGGCTGAACGAGGGCACGGCGATCAGGGCGGACGGAATGTGGCGCGACTTGAGTTCTGACAGGATTTGCTTGAGGTTGGTGCTGACCTGAGAGGATGCCTGCTGCTGCAGGAAGTCGTTGCCGCCGAGCTCCACGATGACGAACTTGGGGGCGTGTTCTTCCAGCAGATCCGGCAGGCGCTCCAGGCCGCCGGCCGAGGTGTCGCCCGGGACGCCCGCGTTGACGATGTTCCAGCCTGTTCTGGCCGCCAGCAGCGTGGGGTAATCTTCCCCCTTGTTGGCGCCAGTGCCGTAACTGATGCTGTCTCCCAAGATCAGGACGGTGGCGCCTGCCGGGATGGGTTCATGGGCGGGTTTGCCGCAGGCGGTGAGCAGGCAGGCAAGGATCAGGGCGGAGAGTCGTAGCATGGGTTGGCTTTCGGTTATTGAAATGGCGATTCCGGGACCTGTTTGGCCATTTCCCAGAATCCGGCCAGGTCTTCTTCTTCTCTAGACTGCGCGGCGATGCGGGCCTGGTCGACTTCTTCCAGACTGGCCGTGAGCACCCGCACGACGTCCGGGTCCAGTTTGCCGCTGGCAACCTGGTCGTTGATGATGGCCATGGCTTGTGCGGTGCCCATGCCTGCGCGGTAGGGGCGATCTTCGGTGAGGGCCGTGTAGACGTCTGCGACACAGAGCACGCGTGCACCCATCGGAATTTCGTCGCCGTGCTTGTGGAACGGGTACCCGCTGCCGTCCAGTCGTTCGTGGTGGGAAGCCGCCCAACTGGCGATATCTTCCAAGCCCTGGATGCGCGAGAGAATCTCGAACGTCATGTAACTATGCGTTTTCATTTTCGAGATTTCGACATCATCCAGCCGACCCGGTTTCTCGATGAGCTCGTTCGAAATGCCGAGTTTGCCAAGATCGTGCAGATACCCGGCGATGCGGACCTTCATGGTATCCAGCACCGACATGCCGCAGCGCTTGGCCAGCACTTCACCGCAGGTGGCGACGCCGGCGGAATGGGTGGAGGTAAACCGGCTGCGCGAATCGATCACCAGCGAATAGAAGCGGGCGAGACGCGCCAACTCGTCGAGGTTGAGCGAGACGGTCTTGAAGGGCGCCATGTCCATGAGCAGGTCGTCCATCTTGTGCGAGACCAGATCCAGCCAGAAACTCTCGCGCACCGAAATCTCCAGGAACGCGTTGACGAAATCGGGATGGAAATGGTCGCCCGAAAGGCTGGAGACGCGCTGACGTATCCTGGTGGCATCGGCAATGATGTTGTCGCTGTTCTGTGCGAGCACCTCGATCCGGTCGGCCAGGTAAACCAGATGACTGGCCAGCGGCACGGGCTGGTCGTCGAACAGGGTGTTGTTGCCGTGGTCCCAATGCACGTGATGGCAGCGGACGATGGGCGAGAAGCGGCGGAAAGGCTCGAAACGTTCGAGCAACAGGGCGCCGAGCCGCGAGTGCAGGTGCGGCGAGACGTCTTCGAATTCCAGCAGCTTGAGTCGTTCCCACAGGGCAATGGCGCCGATGTCGTGCAGAATCGCCGCAGAAAACAGGTCGTCGTAGGCTTCGCCCCGCATGCCGACCGCCTTGGCGATGCTGGCCGCGATGAAGCACGTGCGCTTCTGGTGCGAATCGAGCGCCGGATTGATGATGTCCAGCGCCGTCGACAAGGCATTCACCATGTCGAACAGGGAGATATGGATGTTGTCGGCATCTTGCGGGTGTTTGTTCATCTTGTTCCCTTATGCGCGGTGTGTCTGGAGGCGGGTGGGTTACTCCAGATCCTTGATGCTCAGCGGGCCGTAGATCAGCTCGTCCATGCCCCAGAATCCCCCTTTGGCGTCCAGGTAATAACTGCCGTCGTCCGGCAGCTGGTAGAGGGTGAAGGTGTAGACCTTGCTGTTGTAAAACTTGTCCGGCTCGGTGTACACCCGCGTGAATGTCTTGCTGGCGCGGAGGCTTTTCCAAGCGGGCAATTCGATGGTCGGCAACGGCAGGAGCGCCTGGCTGTCGGGCCCGAAGAAATTCCTGAACTTGGTGTTGATTTTCTCTTGCAAGCCGGTGGGTGTCGCGAGGTCTTCTGCGGAGGATGGCGCGGCGTTGGCGAGTGCTGCGAGAATAATCAGTGGGTAAACAAGGCGGCGCATCATGGTCGATCCGGCGGTTTGCGATTCGACCATTTTGACTTTGGCGCGCGCTTGCATCAAGCTGTAATTAAAAACTTGATATTCATAACTAAATAACTAAACTCGTCGACATGTTACTGAACTACATGCAACAACTGCCCGATGAATGGCGGGATGTTTCGGAGTTGTTCGTCGCGTTGGGCGATGAACAACGCCAGCGCATTCTGCTGACGTTCGAGCCGGGCGAGCGGCTCAATGTGACGCAGATCGTATCGGCATCCGCCCTGAGTCGTACCACGGTTTCCCATCACCTGAAGGTGCTGCGGCAGGCCGGTGCGCTACAGAGTGAGAAGGTGGGCAAGGAAGTGTATTTCTGGGTCGACAAAGCCAACATCACCGGATTGCTGCAACGGGTGCTGGCGTATGTCGAAAGCAGTATCTGAACAAGATTCAACAACCCCCAATAAAAACCAAGGGAGTACTGCGTCATGGTCAAAGCTGTCCTCAAGTTGTTTTTTCGAGTCCTGTTCCGCATCCGGTTGGCCGGGTGGTGCCCTTCGGTCGTGGGCGGAAAACTGCTGGTGGTAGCCAACCATGAATCTCTGCTGGATGGCTTGCTGCTCGGGCTGTTCCTGCCATTCAAGGCGACCTTCGTGGTGCACACCACGGTGCTGCAAAACTTCTGGTTCCGACTGATTCTGTCGCAGGTGCCGCACTTGGCCGTCGACCCCACCAGTCCGTTGGCGATGAAGCGCGTGATCAAATTGCTGGACGCGGGTTCCCCTGTCGTCATCTTTCCGGAGGGTCGGCTGACGCTCACCGGCAGCCTGATGAAGGTTTACGATGGCCCGGGGTTCGTCGCTGCCAAAACCGGGGCCACGATTCTGCCGGTGCGCCTTGATGGCCCGGCGCGCTCCTATTTCAGCCGATTGACCGGCAACTACCCGCGCAGCCTGTTCCCCAAAGTGACGCTGACGTATCTCGAAACGACCGGTATCGCCATGCCTGATGCGCCGACTGCCAAGCAGCGACGTCGGTTGGCCGGTGAGGCCATGCGGCGCCTGATGCAGGAGATGCTGTTCAAATCACACCCGGTGCAGACATTGTTCAGCGCGTTTCTGGATGCGGTAGAAATCCACGGCCGACGCACACGCTTGATCGAAGATATGCGGCAGGAAGAGGAAAGCTATGGGCAACTGCTGACCAAATCGTTGGCGCTGGGCCGCATGATCGAAAAAATCGCGGCTCCCAAGGAAACCGTGGGGGTGTTGCTGCCCAATGTCAGTAACACCGTATGTCTGATTTTTGGCATGAGCGCGATGCGACGCGTGCCCGCCATGCTGAACTACACCGCGGGCGCGGCGGGCATGCAAAGCGCTTGTGTCGCGGCCGGGGTGAAGACCATCGTGACCTCGAGGCAGTTTGTCGAAGCGGCAAAACTGCAAGGGGTCGTAGAGGCGATGACGGGGGTGACGTTGGTCTACCTCGAAGATCTGCGTAAAAAATTCAACGTGTGGGACAAGCTCTGGCTGTTTGGCTTTGCCCGCTGGTTCCCCGCGTTGGCGGTCACCGCAGCGCATACGGATGAACCCGCTGTGGTGCTGTTCACTTCCGGTTCGGAAGGGAAGCCCAAGGGGGTGGTGCACAGCCATCAGGGCATCCTTGCCAACATCGCGCAGATTCGCGCCGTGATCGATTTCAGCCCGTCTGACAAATTCATGATTTCGCTGCCGCTGTTCCACGCGTTCGGGTTCACCTGCGGTGCCATCATGCCGCTGGTGACGGGCTCGAAGATGTTCCTGTACCCGTCGCCGCTGCATTACCGCATCATCCCTGAAATCATTTACGACCGCGGCTGCACGGTGCTGTTCGGCACCAGTACCTTCCTAGGCAATTACGCGCGTTTCGCGCATCCCTACGATTTTTACAAGTTGCGCTACGTGGTGGCCGGCGCAGAAAAACTCAACGAGGAAGTGCGCAAGACCTGGATGGAAAAGTTCGGCATCCGCATCCTGGAAGGTTATGGCGCTACCGAATGCGCGCCGGTGCTGGCGGTGAATACACCCATGGCCTATCGCTCCGGCACGGTGGGGCCGCTGCTCCCCGGACTGGAACCGAAGCTGGAAAGCGTTCCCGGGATCGAGCGCGGTGGGCTGCTTTCGGTACGTGGCCCGAACGTGATGCTGGGCTACTACCTGTATGACAACCCAGGGATGCTGCAATCCCCGGAAGGCGGCTGGTACGGCACGGGTGACGTGGTCGAGATCGATGGGGATGGCTTCGTGCGCATCCTCGGCCGGGTGAAACGGTTCGCCAAGGTGGCCGGGGAAATGGTGTCGCTGGAAGTGGTGGAGCAACTCGCCCAGCGTGCGTCACCTGAAGGGCAGCATGCCGCGACGACGCAGGCTGACCCACAGCGCGGCGAGAACATCCTGCTGTTTACCACCGATGCCGCGTTGACCCGGGAGGCGCTGCAGGTGGCGGCCAGGGACATGGGCAGCCCGGAACTGGCGGTACCGCGCAAACTCGTGCTGGTGAAGGAACTGCCCTTGCTCGGCACGGGCAAGACCGATTACGTGAAACTCAAGCAACTGGCGGAGGCGGAACATGCGTAAGTGCCGGGCCGTGTGTAAGGGTTGGGCAAGCGCCAGCCGGACGATCGGGCGGTGCACACCATGACGCGTGTTCTGAAGGGGGTGCCGGCTTTTGTTCTGCTGCTGGTTTTAGCGGGTTATTTCATTCCGGAGAACATCCGTATCCCGGTCGCGGGCGCAACGGCGGCGGATTGGAACCATCGGTCCTTCTGGGCGGAGCCATGGGGAAGTTCCGGCGTGCATAAGGGGATCGATATTTTCGGCCGCATCGGTACGCCGGTGGTCAGCACCACGCCGGGGATCGTGCTCTACGCCGGCACGCTAGCCAAAGGTGGCAAGGTGGTCGCGGTGCTGGGGCCATGCTGGCGCATCCATTATTTTGCGCATCTGGATACCCTTGAGGCCCGAGCCGGTCGTTTCGTGGCTGCTGGTGCGCGCTTAGGGACGCTCGGCGATAGTGGCAACGCCAAGGGCAAGCCGCCTCACCTGCATTACGCCATCGTGCGTTTGATCCCGAATCCGCTGGCGATGGATGGGGCCACGCAGGGCTACCGAAAGGCCTTTTTCATCAACCCGAGTGAATATTTGTTGTAACGTGGAGCAACCTTGAACAGGAGTAAGGAATGACGGCATCAACGCGTGTAGGGGCGCATCCCCTGTGGCCCCGAGGCATGATGGCGGTGCTGGTCGCCCAGTTTCTTTCTGCGCTCGCCGACAATGCGCTGTTGTTTGCTGCAATCACCATGCTGCACGCCCATGCTGCGCCGAGTTGGCAGACACCATTACTGCAGGCGGTGTTCGTGATCGCCTTCATCTTGCTCGCGCCGTTTGTCGGTCCATTGGCGGACGCTTGGCCCAAGGGGCGGGTGATGTTGCTGGCGAACACCATGAAATTCGGCGGCGCAGCGTCGATGCTGCTCGGGCTACATCCCCTGATCGCCTATAACCTCGTGGGGATCGGTGCAGCGGCCTATTCCCCCGCCAAGTACGGCATCCTGAGCGAGTTGGTGGGCAAGGAGCAGCTGGTCAAAGCCAATGGCATGATGGAAGGCTCGACCATCGTGGCCATTTTGCTTGGCGCGTTGCTGGGCGGCATGCTGGCGGACGCTTCCGTGACCTATGCGTTGGGTGCGGTGTGCGTCTGTTATCTCCTTGCTGCTGCGGCCAACGCGCGGATTCCGCGCCTGCCCGTTGCACACCCGATGGCCCATTATTCCCCGGCGGTGCTGATCCGGGATTTCTGGCATGCCGTGGCAACCCTGTTCCGCAACCGCGATGCCCGTTTTTCTCTGCTGGGCACCAGTGTGTTCTGGGGGGCTGGTTCGACGTTGCGTTTGCTGCTGGTCGCCTGGGTGCCGGTGGCGCTGGGGGTGGGCGACCTGAGCATGCCGGCCAACCTGAGTGGTGCCGTGGCGATCGGCATTGCCTTCGGTGCAGCAGGAGCAGCGAGTTTCGTGAGCCTGGACAAGGTCAACCGCGCCCTGCCGGCAGGGGTATTGATCGGTTTTCTGATCGTGGTGTTTGCGCACATGACGAACCTGTACGCCGCGGTGGCGTTGCTGGTGCTGGTAGGGGCCTGTGGCGGGTTCTATGTCGTGCCCTTGAACGCCTTGCTGCAGGAGCGCGGCCACGAAACGGTAGGCGCAGGACATGCGGTAGCCGTGCAGAACTTTGTCGAGAATTTTGCCATGCTGGCGCTGGTCGGGCTGTATACGGGTATGGACCGCAGCCAGGTGCCGGTGGTGCATTCCGCGACCGCCTTCGGTACCGTGGTGCTGGTCGCGATCACGGCCTTGGCGGTGTATCGGTTGGGAGGGGGGCGAGCAGTAAGCCAGTGAGTGGAAATGCCTGCATTCATGAAAATCATGAGGTGCGATTCATGATGGCAGGCAGATGGTTGACGGCACGACAGGCGCACAATGCAGTCATAGATTCACGAGCCAATAGGCTCCAAAGTGCAAGCAACCCAGTAGTTCAACTTTTGAAAGGATAGAACCATGTGGACCAAGCCTGAAGTGACCGAAATGCGTTTTGGCTTTGAAGTGACGATGTACGTCTGCAACCGTTAATTTGGTCGCAAGCCAAACAAAAAGGGGCCTCGCGCCCCTTTTTCATTTCTATCTTCCGGCCAGCGCTTCAGCCGCGAAGCTCGATCACGAGATTACCATTCCCTTCGACATACGCCTGACACCCCAGTCGTGACCACTGTGCGCGGTCATGCGCCTGGTTGAGCACCCGGTTTTCTTCGTCGCCCATGTGGCTGACGAAGGCTGCCCCTTCCATCACGTAGACATGGCAGGTGGTGCAGGAGCACTGCATCTGGCACGAATGGCTGATCTCCACGTCGGCTTCCAGCAGGCATTCCACTAGGGATTTTCCCGGGATGGCCGGGACGATCTCGCCCTGCGGACAAGCGCGCGGATGGGGGAGGACGGTGATGGTATGGGCGGGTTTCTTTTTGAAGAAAAACATGGCCGATCTCCTGCGCGTCTCACACGCTTGGCGGGGCGTGCGCCTATTTGCTGCCGTTGGGGGTCCAGCCCTTGGGGAGCAGCACCCACATGCGGCTGTCGCGCTGCTTCATCGCCCCGGCTTTCTGGCCGGCTTCATAGCCAGCACCCCAGAAGAAATCCGCGCGCACCGCGCCCTTGATGGCGCCACCGGTGTCCTGCGCCACCATCAGGCGTTGTAGCGGCTGGCTGCTGTTGGGCAGGGTGGTGCTGAGGTAGATCGGTGCGCCGAGCGGAATGTAGCGTGGGTCGATGGCAAGACTGCGTTCTGCGGCGATCGGTACGCCCAGCGCGCCGAGCGGGCCGCTCAGGCCCGGCGGGAGTTCGCGGAAAAACACGTAGCTGGGGTTGGTGTTGAGCAACTCGCGCAACTTTTCCGGATTGCGGCGGCTCCACTCCTTGATGCCCTGCATCGAGGCCTTGTCGGTCGTGAGTTCGCCGCGTTCAATCAGGACCTTGCCGATGGATTGGTAGGGCTGTCCGTTCTGATCGGCATAGCCGACGTGCAGGCCATCACCGTTCTCGAACATGATGTAGCCTGAACCCTGGATCTGCAGGAAAAACAGGTCGACGATGTCATCTACCCACAACAACTCCTTGCCGTTCAGCGGGGATTGCAGCACGTCGATCTCGGCGCGGCTGTAATAGGGGGTGAGCTTGCCGCCGCTGAGCTTGCCGCGCAGGCGGCGAGTGGCGAGTTCGGGGTATACGCTGCCCAGCTCGACGCTCACTATGTCGTCAGGACGCGCGTAGAGCGGGTAACGATAACGGTCGCTACGAATTTTGCTGCCCTTGAGCAGGGGTTCGTAATACCCGGTGATCAGGCCGGTATCCGTGCCGTCCGGGTTCATGACCTGGTAGGGGGTGAAATGCTCGCGTAACACGCCCTGAAGCGCAGGAGTGTTTGATCCGGCCGATTTGGCGATGGCGTCACAGGCGGTACGCCAGGTGTCGCGCTTTTTCAACACGTTGCAGCTTTGCTGGAGCGCCCCCCACGCGACGGCCAGATTGTCCTGATCCAGCCCGGTGAGTGCCGACCAGTCGCTTTTGCGCAGCAGGCTGTATTCGTTGCCCTTGATCGCCTCGACGGGTTGGGCGGGGGGCGGGACGTAGCGCTCGACATCCGGCACCTGCAACGGCGGCAGGGTTTCCACCGGCTCGCAACGGCAGGCAGCAGCGGGGGGTGTCGGTACCGTCGCGTTGGGTTTGACGATTTTTTCGACACAGCCGCTCAGCAGCAGCACGAGGATCAGCGAGAGCAGTCGCATAGGCGCTAATGCAGCACGCGTGGCATGGAGAGCGTGAATGGCGGGATGGGGGAGTCGAACTGCGTGCCGTCTTCCGCCGTCATGTGGTAGCTGCCATGCATGGTGCCGACAGGGGTCGTCAGTACGGTGCCGCTGGTGTACTGGAAATGCTCGCCTGGCTGCAGCAGGGGCTGTTCGCCGACAACGCCGAGCCCGCGCACTTCCTGCACTTCGTCGTTGGCATCCTTGATCAACCAGTGGCGGCTGATCAGTTGCGCCGCCACGCTGCCGGTGTTGGTGATGGTAATGGTGTAGGAAAAGACGTAGCGGTTTTGCGCCTCGTCCGATTGCTCCGGCACAAACGCCGTTTCTACCGTGACGGAGAATTCGTAGTGCTTGTGCGTGGGCATGGATGGGCTTTCTACTTGGTCTGACTGATCATGCCGGTGGTCGGCGAACTGGGCGATGCGGAGTACAGTTTCTTTGGCATGCGCCCGGCGAGGAAGGCTTCACGGCCAGCTTCGACGGCTTTCTTCATGGCCGAGGCCATCAGGATCGGATCATTGGCGCCGGCGATGGCGGTGTTCATCAGGATGCCGTCGCAGCCGAGCTCCATGGCGATGGCGGCATCGGAAGCCGTGCCCACCCCAGCGTCGACCAATACTGGCACCTTGAGGGTGTCGCGGATGATCTGCAGGTTCCACGGATTGAGGATGCCCATGCCGGAGCCGATCAGTGAGGCGAGTGGCATCACCGCGACGCAACCGATGTCTTCCAGTTGCTTGGCGATGATGGGGTCGTCCGAGGTGTAGACCATGACATCGAACCCTTCCTTCACCAGCGTTTTCGCGGCAGCCAGGGTTTCGACAACGTTGGGGTAGAGGGTGTGCGGGTCGCCCAGCACCTCCAGCTTGACCAGCTTGTGGCCATCCAGCAACTCACGGGCCAGGCGCAGGGTGCGCACGGCATCTTCGGCGCTGTAACAGCCGGCGGTATTGGGCAGGTAGGTGAACTGGTCCGGCGGGACGAAATCCAGCAACGACGGGGCATTGGCATCCTGCCCGATGTTGGTGCGACGGATCGCAACGGTGACGATCTCGCAGCCGCTGGCATCGAGTGCCGCACGCGTTTGTTCGAAATCCTTGTACTTGCCGGTGCCAACCAGCAAGCGGGAGCGGTAGGCCTTGCCGGCGATGTTCAACGTGTCCATGCGATAGGTCTCAATTAGGTTAGCCGCCACCGACGGCACCGACGATTTCCAGGTGGTCGCCGGAGGCCAGCACGGTCTCGGCAAACGCGCCGCGCGGCACGATTTCGCCGTTGCGTTCGATCGCGATGCGCTTGCCTTCCAGCCCCATGCGGCTGACCAGGGCGGCGACCGTGAGGGTTGCTACATCGAATTGGCGCGTGTTGCCGTTGATGGTAAGGGTAATCATGTTTCGGGTGGTTCGAAAACCGGAATGTTCAATCGGTGCGGGGTGCCGCAATCAGGAAAGTATTGTAAGCGACAAGCGGTAGATGAGCCAAACGACACCTCCTTGTACCGGTGGTGGTTTGCAACGGTTGAGACTTTCAATCATGGACGGTAGCTTTAAATATGACCGATGTCGACGTAAACCTGATTAAATATGCCGAGTGGTGACAGCGTTTTTTGATACAAGGGAATGCACGTATGGATTTGAGTGGTATTGGATTGGGGCTCGTCGACGATCTGGTTGATGAGTCAGCCTGGGTCGTCATGGTGTTGCTGTTGCTGCAGTTCTGTGCTGCGCTCCATCTGCTGGGATACCGACTGGTACTGCGCGTGCTGCGTGATCAGCAGGTGGGGTTCTTCACTTTTTATGCAGTGCAGGTGGCAGGATTTCTTGCAGCGACATTGTTCGTGTTTGCTATGGCGCTTCTCGACGGCTTTTTTGATATCGAGTTCGGTCTCATGCCAATCATCGGATTGGGCGTTATCTACCTGGCATCCATCCATTTCACCGGCCGCAGGATGATGAACCTGAGTGCATGGCAGTCCGCCAAGACGATGCCGCTAATTCTTCTCGTCACTCTGTCGATACAGTTGGTCATGTTCATGGATCTGTGAACCCGCCCATGACTAGGCAATGAAAGGATGATATCCCGATGCTGTGGGGCACCGCAGGTTACCAGTTCTGAGTAAAGTGCTTTGAGTAGACAACAGGGCGCCTTGTGCGCCCTGTTGCATTTCAGCCTGCCGGCCCTTGGTGATATAATCGCGCTCCATTGCGGGTGTAGTTCAATGGTAGAACGCCAGCTTCCCAAGCTTGATACGCGGGTTCGATTCCCGTCACCCGCTCCAGAATTTCCCGCCGGCATGCTTGCCGGCAGCGTTTTCACCGCCGAAAGGCAACTCCGATGACCAAGATTGCACCCACCCCTCCGTTAGTCATGACGTTTTCCGCGACCGATCCCAGTGGCGGCGCCGGGATGCAGGCGGATCTGCTCACCCTGGCCAGCATCGGCTGTCACCCGTTGTCCGTCGTGACCGGCATCACCGTGCAGGACACGGTGGGGGTCGAGAGCGTGATGGCGCTCGATGCCGACTGGGTCAACGAACAGGCACGTACGGTGCTGGAAGACATGCAGGTCGAGGCGTTCAAGCTGGGTATGCTGGCCAGTGTGGAGAATGTCGCGGTGGTGGCTGAAATCGTCGCGGATTATCCGGATATTCCCTTGCTGATTGACCCTATTCTGGCGTCTGGTCGCGGTGATGAACTGGCAGGCGATGATATTCAGGACGCGATGATCGAACTGCTGTTCCCGCAGGCGACGCTGATTACGCCCAACAGCCTGGAAGCTCGTCGCCTCGCCTTTGCCTACGACAGCGAAGATGACGAAGAAAACGCCTCGCTGGATGATTGCGCGGCCAAGCTGCTGCAGATGGGCTGCGAATACGTGTTGATCACCGGCACGCACGAGCGCGGCAGCGAGGTGATCAATACGTTCTATGGCCGTAATAATCTGATCCGCGCCTATAACTGGGAGCGTCTGCCCGGTAGTTATCACGGCTCCGGCTGCACATTGACGGCAGCGATCGCCGCCTGTCTGGCGCACGGTCTGTCGTTGGAAGAAGCCGTGGTCGAGGCGCAGGAGTATACCTGGCAGACCTTGCAGGCCGGGTTCCGTCCCGGCATGGGGCAGTACATTCCGGACCGTCTGTTCTGGGCGAGGGAAGAAGAGGATGAAGCAGACGCGGATTGAGGGGCTGTATGCCATCACGCCGGACCTGAACGACACCGGCGAGTTGCTGCGCCGCGCGGAGCAGGTGTTGCGGGGCGGCGCTTCCGTGCTGCAGTACCGCAACAAACAGGCGGATTACGCACTGAAGCGCGAGCAGGCTTCCGAGCTGATGTGGCTGTGCGAGGACCACGGCGTGCCGTTCATCATCAACGACCATGTACTGCTGTGTGTCGAGCTGGATGCGGATGGTGTCCATCTCGGCGGCACGGATGGCGACATTGCAGCGGCGCGACGGTTACTCGGCGCACACAAGCTGATTGGCGCCTCCTGCTATAACCGTCTTGATCTTGCCTTGCAAGCGCGTGACGCAGGTGCCGATTACGTCGCGTTCGGCGCCTGCTTCCCTTCCGAAACCAAGCCCGAGGCCGTGCGCGCGCCGCTCGCACTGTTCGCAGAGGCGCGCCAGGCCGTCGGGCTGCCCATGGTGGCGATCGGTGGCATTGCCCCCGATAACGTGCAACAGGTAATGTGCGCGGGGGCGGATGCCGTCGCGGTCATCTCTGCGATTTTCGACGGCGGTGAAGATCAGCAGGCGCGTGTCTCGGCCATGGTCGAACGTATTGCCACATCGCGCTGATCTGTCGGCGCAAAGTGAAGTTGCGGTCGGCCACCAAATAAAAGACAATCGCATCCTTGTTATTTGGTTTCTCCGTTAAAGGGCTCCGCATGGCAATCGAACTGTTCAACAATGGCCGTCACGTCTGTGTCATGTTTAGTGATCTGGTGGATGATTCTGCCTCCGAGGCGGTGCAGTCCAACCAGTTTCTGATCGTGACTAATGGGCATGGCGCGCTGATCGACCCGGGCGGCAACATGACCTACAACGCCCTGATGATCGCCATGGGCAAGTATTTCAATTTTCGCGAACTGGACCTGATCCTGGCCTCGCATCAGGATCCCGACATCGTGGCTTCGATCAACAAGTGGCTGATCGGCACCCAGTGCAAGGTGATGGCGCCCGGCATTTGGGAACGATTCCTCCCCCATTTCTGCGGCGTTGGCAACACGGAGGGGCGTATCATCGGGATTCCCGACGCCGGGATGAACATCGGCCTGAGTGATTCCATGATCAAGGCGATTCCCGCGCATTTCCTGCATTCGGAGGGAAATTTCCAGTTCTACGATGTCACAAGTAAAATCCTGTTCTCCGGTGATCTGGGTGCATCCTTGGTGCCGCATGAGTTGGCCGCAGAGCCTGTGACGGATTTTGAGGCGCACCTGCCCACCATGCTGCCGTTCCATCGGCGCTACATGACCTCTAACAGAGCTTGTCGCTACTGGGCGCATATGGTGCGAGAGCTGGAGATTGGCGCGATCGTTCCGCAGCACGGGCGGCCATTCATGGGTAAGAAAATGGTGAATACATTTATTTCGTGGGTCGAGCAGCTGCAATGCGGAGTCGACCTGATGACACAAGACAATTACAGGATTCCATAGGAAAGAAGTCGCGATGACGTCCAGAAACCAGCAGCTGTTCGAACGATCCCAGAAACTCATCCCCGGCGGCGTCAATTCGCCGGTACGCGCGTTCCGTTCCGTGGGCGGCACGCCCGTCTTTTTCAAGCGTGGCCACGGGGCCTACGTGTGGGATGAGGACGACAAGCAGTATGTCGATTACGTGGGTTCCTGGGGGCCGATGATTCTGGGGCACGCGCATTCGGCGGTGATCAGCGCCGTCAAGCAGGCGGCGGAGAATAGCCTGTCCTTTGGCGCGCCGACGGCACGCGAACTGGAAATGGCCGAGTTGCTGACGAAGCTGGTGCCGAGCATGGAACAGGTGCGTCTGGTCAGCTCGGGTACCGAAGCGACCATGAGTGCGATTCGTCTGGCACGTGGCTTTACCGGCCGCAGCAAGATTCTCAAGTTCGAAGGTTGCTACCACGGTCACGCTGATGCGCTGCTGGTGAAGGCCGGCTCTGGCGCCCTGACATTCGGTCAGCCCAGTTCAGCCGGCGTGCCGCCGGAGGTGGCAGCACATACGCTGACGTTGTCCTACAACGATAGCCAGGCGGTCGAAGACCTGTTCGCGCAGATTGGCGATGAAATCGCCTGCGTGATCGTCGAGCCGGTTGCCGGCAACATGAACCTGATCGCTCCGGCCAAGGGCTTCCTCGAAACTCTGCGTGCCGAATGTTCGCGCCATGGTGCGGTGCTGATTTTTGATGAAGTCATGACCGGTTTCCGTGTCGCGCTTGGTGGCGCGCAGGCGCTGTACGGCATCAAGCCGGACCTGACCACGCTGGGCAAGGTGATCGGTGGCGGTCTGCCGGTGGGGGCGTTCGGCGGTCGCGCCGATATCATGGCCTGCCTGGCGCCGGTCGGGCCGGTGTATCAGGCCGGGACGCTGTCCGGCAACCCGGTGGCGGTCGCCGCCGGCCTGACCACGCTGCAGTTGGTGCAGGAGCCGGGTTTCTATGAGCGCCTGACGGCCTGCACCAAGGAAATGGTGGACGGGCTGGTCGCGGTTGCCAGGGAGAAGGGGGTTCCGTTCAGCGCGCAAAGCGTGGGCGGCATGTTTGGCGTGTACTTTAGCGAGCAATGTCCGACCAGTTATGCGGAAGTGATGGCATCTGACAAGGAGGCGTTCAACCGTTTCTTCCATGCCATGCTGGACGAGGGCATCTATCTGGCGCCGTCCGCCTTTGAAGCCGGCTTTGTTTCCGCGGCGCACGGCGACGTCGAAATTGCCAAAACACTGGAGGCAGCGCGCCGCAGTTTCTGATAACTTGATTTTCCGCAGAACCTGATCAGGCTCTGCGGCGGAACTAAAGCCAGCCCCGGCGTGGGCTGGCTTTTTTTTGCCCGTGCATTGGGCTGGGATTGGTGAGTCATGCGACTCCGTTTGTAGACTACAGGTTGCTGGTCTGTTGAATCAATGTGTCGACGAGAGTAAACTTACAAAGTTTCACTTCCAAATTTGATGTGGTTGCGCTTTTGCGCAGCGCGCGGTCGGCAGA
The DNA here is from genome assembly GCA_964445115.1 of uncultured Methylobacillus sp. Classification (GTDB taxonomy): domain Bacteria; phylum Pseudomonadota; class Gammaproteobacteria; order Burkholderiales; family Methylophilaceae; genus CAIJXJ01. The sequence goes on from CAYUJU010000025.1 coordinate 24,684, forward strand.
CACCCTCGGTTTGCCTGGCTGCGACAAGGCGAGACGAGGGGATGGACAAGGCAAAAGCAATGCCAGCAAGACAAGGTTTATACGATCCGGCCAATGAAAAAGATGCGTGCGGGGTCGGCTTTGTAGCACATATCAAGGGCCGCAAGTCTCACGACATCGTCGAGAAGGGCCTCGAAATCCTGCGTAACCTGACCCATCGTGGCGCGACCGGTTACGATCCCAAGCTGGGCGACGGTGCCGGCATGCTGATCCAGCTGCCCGATGCGTTCATGCGCAAGGAAGCCGCCAAACTGAATATCATCCTGCCAGCCGAAGGTCAGTATGCCGTGGGCATGGTGTTCCTGCCGCAGTCGGTCAATGGCCGTGAAGCCTGCGAATCCGTGATCGCCCGCATCGTGCTGGAAGAAGGCCAGGTGGTGCTGGGGTGGCGTAACGTGCCGCGCGACAACAGCGACATCGCTGACGCCGCCCGTGCCATCGAGCCGGTCATGCGCCAGGTGTTCATCGCCAGCCAGTGCGCCGACCAGAATGCCTTTGAGCGCAAGCTGTTCGTGATCCGCAAGCGCGTCGAGCACGAAGTGCGTGCACTCAAGCTTGACGATGTCGACCAGTTCTACATTCCTTCCCTGTCCAGCCGTACGTTGGTCTACAAGGGGATGCTGCTGGCCGCCGAAGTCGGTGTCTACTATCAGGATCTGCAGGATCCGGACATGGTCTCCGCCCTGGCCCTGGTGCACCAGCGGTTTTCCACCAACACCTTCCCGGCCTGGGATCTGGCCCATCCGTTCCGCATGATCGCCCACAACGGTGAAATCAATACCATGCGCGGCAATGTCAACTGGATGGCTGCCCGCCAGGGCGGCATGCAGTCCGCCTTGCTGGGCGAAGACCTGGACAAGTTGTGGCCGCTGATCGACGATGGCCAGTCCGACTCGGCCTGTTTCGATAACGCGCTGGAATTGCTGGTGGCTGGGGGCTATTCGCTACCGCACGCCATGATGATGCTGATCCCCGAAGCCTGGGCCAGCAACGAGGCCATGGACGAAAACCGCCGCGCCTTCTACGAATACCACATGGCCCTGATGGAGCCATGGGACGGCCCCGCTGCCGTGGCCTTTACCGATGGCCGCATGATTGGCGCCACGCTGGATCGCAACGGCCTGCGCCCGGCGCGCTACCTGATTACCGATGACGACTACGTCATGATGGCGTCCGAAATGGGTGTGCTCACCTTCCCGGAAGACAAGATCGTCAAGAAGTGGCGCCTGCAGCCGGGCAAGATGTTCCTGATCGACCTGCAGCAGGGCCGCATCATCGACGATGAAGAAGTGAAGCGCGAGCTGGCACAGGCGCGCCCCTACCGCGAGTGGATTGCCCAATCGCGCCATTTCGTCGATGACATGCCGGCTATCGAAGCGACCGACAGCTACGCTGCGCCGCTGCTGGACATGCAACAGGCGTTTGGCTACACGCAGGAGGACCTCAAGTTCATCCTCGCCCCGATGGCGAACAACGGTGAAGAAGCCACCGGCTCCATGGGCAACGACAGCCCGTTGCCGGTGCTGTCCAACAAGAACAAACCCCTGTTCAACTACTTCAAGCAACTGTTCGCGCAGGTGACCAATCCGCCGATCGACCCGATCCGCGAAGAGGTGGTGATGTCGCTGATCTCGCTGGTCAGCCCCAACCCCAACCTGCTGGACGTGGACGCCACCCAGCCGGTGCCGCGTCTGGAAGTGCATCAGCCTATTCTGGCGCCGGCCGATATCGCGAAGCTGAAGCAGATCGAACAACTCACCAACGGCACCTTCCGTTCGCGCGTGGTCGACATCACCGCGCCGGCAGTAGCAGGTCCGGCCGGTATGGACGCGGCTCTGCAGCAGGTCTGCGCTGAAGTCGAACAGGCGGCGCGTGACGGCTACAACGTGATCATCCTGTCCGATCGCGCCGTGAGCGCCGAACGTGCGCCCATTCCTGCTCTGCTGGCCACTTCTGCCGTGCACCAGCATATGGTGCGTGCCGGTCTGCGTACCTCAATCGGCATGGTGGTGGAAACCGGTGCCGCGCGTGAAGTGCATCACTTCGCCACCCTGGCAGGTTATGGTGCCGAGGCGATCCATCCGTGGCTCGCTTTCGAAACCATCAAGGATATGGCACCCGGCCTGCCGGGCGCGCCGACGGCGGCGGAGTGTTACAAGCGCTACATCAAGGCCATTGGCAAGGGGCTGATGAAGGTGATGTCCAAGATGGGCATCTCCACCTACCAGTCCTACTGTGGCGCACAGATTTTCGAGGCCATCGGTCTGGCCTCCGATTTCGTGGCCCGGTACTTCACTGGCACGCCGAGCAAAATCGAGGGTATCGGCTTCAAGGAAGTCGCGCTGGAGGCACTCACCACGCACGCCGCCGCCTTCGGCGATGACCCGCTGCTGGCGAACGCGCTGGATGCCGGTGGCGAATATGCTTTCCGCGTCCGTGGCGAGGACCACCTGTGGACGCCGGATTCCATCGCCAAGCTGCAGAATGCGACCCGTACCGGCAAGTATGAAACCTACAAGGAATACGCCAAGCTCATCAATGACCAGAGCAAGCGCCATCTGACCCTGCGCGGCCTGTTCGAGGTGAAGGCGGCCGGCGCCCCGGTGCCGCTGGAAGAGGTCGAATCCGCCAAGGATATCGTCAGGCGTTTTGCTACCGGCGCCATGTCGCTGGGTTCGATCTCCACCGAAGCGCATACCGTGCTGGCGATTGCCATGAACCGGATCGGCGGCAAGTCCAATACCGGTGAAGGTGGTGAAGACCCGGTGCGTTTCATGCCGGTGGAAAAAGACACCACGTTGGCCGACCTGATCGGCAAGAACCGTATCGAATCGAACATTCCGCTGAAGGCGGGCGATTCCATGCGGTCCAGGATCAAGCAGGTCGCCTCCGGCCGTTTCGGCGTCACTGCCGAATACTTGGTCAATGCCGACCAGATCCAGATCAAGATGGCGCAGGGTGCGAAGCCCGGCGAAGGCGGCCAGTTGCCTGGCGGCAAGGTGTCCGAGTACATCGCCAAGCTGCGTTTCTCGGTGCCGGGCGTGGGTCTGATTTCGCCGCCGCCGCACCATGACATTTACTCCATCGAGGATCTGGCGCAGCTCATTCACGACCTGAAAAACGCCAATCCGCGTGCGTCGATTTCGGTCAAGCTGGTGTCGGAAACTGGCATCGGTACCGTGGCCGCAGGGGTAGCCAAGGCCAAGGCCGACCATATCGTGGTGGCCGGGCATGACGGTGGCACCGGCGCTTCGCCGTTGTCCTCATTGAAGCATGCCGGCACGCCGTGGGAGCTCGGTCTGTCCGAAACGCAACAGACGTTGGTGCTGAACCAACTCCGCGGCCGCGTGGCCGTGCAGGTGGATGGTCAGATCAAGACTGGCCGCGACGTGCTGATCGGTGCGCTGCTGGGTGCGGACGAATTTGGTTTTGCGACCGCACCGCTGGTCGTCGAAGGCTGCATCATGATGCGCAAGTGCCACCTCAACACCTGCCCGGTGGGCGTGGCCACGCAGGATCCGGTGCTGCGCCAGAAGTTCAGCGGCCAGCCGGAGCACGTGGTGAACTATTTCTTCTTCGTCGCCGAAGAAGTGCGCGAGTACATGGCGCAGATGGGCATCCGCAAGTTTGCCGACCTGGTCGGCCGCGCCGATCTGCTGGATATGCGCGCCGGCATTGAGCACTGGAAAGCCTCCGGTCTGGACTTCAGTCGCGTGTTCCACCAGCCGGCGCTGAGCGCCGATGTGGCACGCAGCCACAGCGAGGAGCAGGACCACGGCCTGGCCAACGCGCTGGACAATCAGCTGATCGAGCTGGCCAAGCCGGCGCTGGAAAAGGGCGAGAAGGTCGCCATCGACACCCCGATCACCAACGTCAACCGCACCTGCGGCACCATGCTGTCGGGGGCAGTGGCGGCACGTTACGGTGCAGCTGGCTTGCCGGATGGCACCATCAGCGTCAAATTGTCCGGCACTGCCGGCCAAAGCTTCGGGGCGTTCCTGATGAAGGGCGTGCGCTTTGAGTTGACCGGCGAAGGCAACGACTACGTAGGCAAGGGCCTGTGTGGCGGCCAGATCGTCATCAGAAAGCCGGACACCTTCCGTGGTGTGCCTGCCGAAAACATCATCGTCGGCAACACCGTGATGTACGGAGCGACCAGCGGCGAAAGCTATTTCAGCGGCGTGGCGGGCGAGCGTTTCTGCGTGCGTAATTCCGGGGCTTCGGCTGTGGTCGAGGGCGTGGGTAACCACGGTTGCGAATACATGACCGGCGGTACCGTCGTGGTCCTGGGCCAGACCGGCCTCAACTTCGCGGCGGGTATGTCGGGCGGTGTCGCCTACGTCTACGATGAAGACGGTCTGTTCAACAAGCGTTGCAACCTCTCCATGGTGGCGCTGGAAAAGGTCGAGTCTGCCGACATGGCCGGTCATCCGGCCGGGCAGCATCTCGGCCAACCGGACGAAGTGACGCTGAAGACCCTGATCGAGAAGCACGTGGCCGCCACTGGCAGCGCGCGCGGTCAGGCGATTCTGGCAGACTGGAACAATGCCCGCGGCAAGTTCGTCAAGGTACTGCCGCATGAATACAAGCGCGTGCTGGAAGCCCGCGCTGCTGCTGCACAGAAGGAAGCTGCATAATGGGTAAGCCAACCGGATTTTTAGAGTTTGAGCGTCTGGAAGAGGGCTACCTGCCCGTCGAGCAGCGCGTCAAGAACTACAAGGAGTTTGTCCTGCATCTGTCCGACGAGGACGCCAAGACGCAGGGTGCGCGCTGCATGGATTGCGGCATCCCGTTCTGCCAGAGCGGCTGCCCGATCAACAACATCATCCCGGACTGGAACGATCTGGTATATCGCCAGAACTGGCAGGGTGCGATCGAAGTGCTGCACTCCACCAACAACTTCCCGGACTTTACCGGCCGCATCTGCCCGGCCCCATGTGAAGCGGCCTGTACGCTGAACATCAATGATGATGCGGTGGGCATCAAGTCCATCGAGCATGCCATCATCGACAAGGCCTGGGAAAACGGCTGGGTCAAGCCGCAGATCAACCCCAACAAGACCGGCAAGAAGGTTGCCGTGGTCGGTTCCGGCCCTGCCGGCATGGCCGCAGCGCAACAACTGGCACGTGCCGGTCACAGCGTGGTGGTGCTGGAAAAGAACGATCGCATCGGTGGTCTGCTGCGTTACGGCATCCCGGACTTCAAGTTCGAGAAGCGCCATATCGACCGCCGTATGGAGCAGATGCGTGCTGAAGGCGTGGAATTCCGCGTCAACCAGCACGTGGGCGACAACGTGAAGGCCGAAGACCTGATGCAGGAATTCGATGCCGTGGTCCTGGCCGCAGGGGCTGAAGTGCCGCGCGATCTGCCGGTGCCTGGGCGTGAGTTGAAGGGCATCCATTTCGCCATGGATTACCTGACCCAGCAAAACAAGGTCAATGCCGGCGACAGCATCCCCGACCAGATCAAGTCCACCGGCAAGCATGTGGTCGTGATCGGCGGCGGCGATACCGGTTCCGACTGCGTGGGTACGTCCAACCGCCATGGCGCGGCTTCCGTGACCCAGTTCGAAATCATGCCGCAGCCGCCGGAGCAGGAAAACCGCGAGCTGACCTGGCCAAACTGGCCGATCAAGATGCGCACCTCCAGTTCGCACGAAGAAGGCTGCGAACGTGATTGGTCCGTGGTGACCAAGCGCTTCGAGGGCGAAAACGGCGAAGTGAAGCAGCTGATTGCTGCCCGCGTCGAGTGGAAGGATGGCAAGATGGTCGAAGTGCCGGGCTCCGAATTCGCAGTGCCGGCCGAACGCGTGTACCTGGCCATGGGCTTCGTCAGCCCGGTGCAGAAGCTGCTGGATGCCTTTGGCGTCGAGAAGGATGCGCGCCAGAACGCCAAGGCGACCACGGACGGTGCTGGCTGCTACGCGACCAGCGTGTCCAAGGTGTTTGCCGCTGGTGACGTGCGCCGCGGGCAGTCGCTGGTCGTCTGGGCGATCCGCGAAGGCCGCCAGTGCGCCCGCGAGGTAGACGCTTTCCTGATGGGGAGTAGCAACCTGCCGCGCTAGGAAGTTTGTATAATCCGCATGAGCGCTGCCGAATGCCTGATCGTCAGGGGTTCGCCAGCGCTCATTGTCATTCATAGGCGAGCGTCATGACCCATCTCAAGAACGATACTTTTCTCCGCGCCCTGCTGCGCCAACCCACGGAATACACCCCAGTCTGGATGATGCGTCAGGCGGGCCGCTACCTGCCGGAATACAACGCCACGCGCAAGCGTGCCGGCAGCTTCCTCAATCTGTGCAAGAGCGCCGAACTGGCGACCGAAGTGACGCTGCAGCCGCTGGCGCGCTTTCCGTTGGATGCGGCAATTCTGTTCTCCGACATCCTCACCGTACCGGATGCGATGGGCCTGGGCCTGTATTTCGCCGAAGGCGAAGGCCCGAAGTTCGAGCGTCCGCTGCGCGAGGAATGGGAAATCCGCGATCTGGCGGTGACTGATCCGAGCGGCAACCTCAAGTACGTGATCGATGCCGTCAGTAGTATCCGCAAGGCACTGGATGGCTCGGTGCCGCTGATCGGTTTTTCCGGCAGCCCGTGGACGCTGGCGACCTACATGGTGGAGGGCCAGGGTGGCACCGATTTCCTGACCATCAAGAAGATGGCTTATGCGCGCCCGGACCTGCTGCACCATATCCTCGATGTGACGGCACGTTCCGTCATTGCCTACCTGAATGCCCAGATCGAAGCCGGCGCACAAGCCGTGATGATTTTTGACTCCTGGGGTGGTGCGCTGTCGCACGCGGCGTACCAGGAATTCTCGCTGCGTTACATGCAGCAGATAGTCGATGGCCTGATCAAGGAGCGCGAAGGTCGTCGCGTGCCGAGCATCGTGTTCACCAAGGGCGGCGGCCTGTGGCTGGAAGCCATGGCCGACATCGGCGCCGATGCGCTGGGGCTGGACTGGACCATCGACATCGGCGAAGCGCGTAAGCGCGTCGGCGACAAGGTCGCGTTGCAGGGCAACTTCGACCCGGCCATCCTGCTCTCGACACCGGAAGCCATCGAGCGTGAAACGGCCGCCATTCTCGCCAGCTATGGCAAGGGCAGTGGCCATGTGTTCAACCTAGGCCACGGCATTACGCAACACACGCCGCCGGAAAATGCCGAGGCGATGATCGAAGCGGTACATCGCTTGAGTAGGCAATACCATAAGATTTGATACATTGATGGCTGCATCCAGAACGAAATAAACCGCATGAGTGTCCAGATTGTCGAAATCCTCGGTCGGGCGAATCAGGGCGTAACTCGTCCGTTTCGCTGTCGCGGCGAGGATGGAGCGATCTACTATGTCAAAGGACATGGCGCCACGCGGCACAGCTTGATTGCGGAATATGTCTGTGGGCATCTGGCGCGCGATTTTGGCTTGCCGGTGCCGGATTTCGAGGTTGTCGAAGTGCCGGAGGCATTGGTGACTTGGGCCAACATCGAGGATGTCGGCGACTTGGGGGCAGGGCCGGCCTTCGGCTCGCGCGCCCTGCCGTATACGCAGGAGTTGAGCGTAACGCATGTTCCCAGAGTGGCGGTGCCATTGCGTCGGGATATTCTGGTATTCGATTGGTGGGTGCGCAACGCTGATCGCACGCTCTCCGAAAAAGGCGGCAACCCCAATCTGCTGTGGGATCAAGAAGCTTCAAAACTGGCCGTTATCGATCATAATCAAGCGTTCGCCCCGGATTTCAATGCACGTGCTTTTGCACAAACACACGTTTTTCATGCCGATTGGTCCGATGTGTTCGAGGATATGATCGAACGTGCAAGCTACCAAGACCGTCTGGCTCGGGTGTTTGATGGTTTTGACCAGGCTTGCGATAATCTCCCGCCCGAGTGGTGGTGGGTGGATAATGGGGTCCCAGCCGGGTTTGACCGTATTACCGCATGTGCAATGTTGGCCCGTTTTCGAGACAACGACTTTTGGAGGATAGCATGATGAAAAAACAGCTCTGCCATTACGCTATCGTCCGCTTTCTGCCTTATGCGGAAACCGGCGAATTCGCCAACGTAGGCATCGTGCTGATGTGCCCGGAAGCCGGCTATTTCAATTTCCGTCTGATGACGCATATCAAGCGCATTACGACATTTTTTGAGGAGTTGGATGCCGGTATTTATCGCCGTACACGAGATGATTTCCAGAAAGAGCTAATGCGCGTCCAGCAATATTTTTCGCACGAGCAAATCAAGGATCGTGTCGGCCAAGCCATCGCCCGACAAATTTTCGAGGAGCTAACCCGTCCGCGCGAAGTGATGATGCGTTTTGACGCCGCCCGTGTGGTGCTGACGGATGATCCTGCGCAGCAACTGGAAGAGTTGTTTGCCCATTACGTTGAACGCAACTTCGTGACCAAGGCTTATCAGGAGCAATTGCTTGATAAGGCCGTACACAAATTGCTGCAAACGGCCAAACTGGCCAAGGAATACAAAGCTCGCACGCTGGGCGACCAGAATGTTTTCCATGCGCGCTTTCCTTTTGTGAAAACGCGGGATGAGAAGCCTTTAAAAGCTATCAAACCGTTGCATTTGGCACATGATGACCCTACGCTGATTTTTGAGCACGGCTGGGCATGGAAGGGAAAAGTGGAAAAGCTACGTGCCTTAGGCTTGTTGCCTGAGCAGGTGCTGATTCCGGTGCAGGGGCCAGCTGAAATGCGAGGGCCGCGTATCGAAACTTTCCGGGAAATTACCGCTCAATTGGCGGCAAATGACGTGCTGGTCGTCAATGCTGACCAGGCTAGCGAGATTCTGGATTTCGCGCAGGCCTGATTGGCTAGCCAAGGCCACGGGCACGTGTTCAACCTAGGCCACGGCATTACCCAGCACACCAACCCGGAAAATGCAGCTTGCATGATCGAAGCAGTGCATCGCCTCAGCCGGCAGTATCACTGCGGCTAAAATCTAAAGCGCTTACCACGGAGAGCACAGAGACCACGGAGAAAGGCACTGGGTTTCTCAGTGGTCTCTGTGATCTCTGTGGTTCAGGATTTTCAGGTTTTCCGGTTTTTCATACTCCAACGGTTTCACCACCCCTAGCCACCTGACCTCGCTGTGTGACGTGGTGGTTCATATCAACAATCGGCTGGATTGGGTGGTTGTTAGCAGCCACTTGCAAACCTCTGCGTGGTGAGCATGTCAACGCGTGTTGCCTGTGTGAGGGGCGCGAGAGACCGATTTGACGGGCTGCGGGTGCTTAAGGCGGCGGTGGCTCCGGTAGTAATAACCGGTGGGTATGTTTTTTGCTGGCATGTAAGCCTCCGTAACTGGCGAATACCCTGCGAAATGACACCGGACCACGCACTGCAACGGTCGATGACCGCACTCTACGAGTCGCACAATCTCTGGCTGACCAGCTGGTTGAGCAAAAAGCTCGGCTGCCGCACGGATGCCACCGATCTGGCGCACGACACCTTTCTCCGCGTCCTCAGCAGGCAGAACCTGCAAGACATTGTGGAGCCGCGCGCGTACCTCACCACGATCGCGCATGGGTTGATGGTCAACCATTTGCGGCGGCGTGATCTCGAACGTGCCTACCTTGCCGAACTGGCCTTGCTTGACGAGCGCGAAATGCCTTCTGCCGAAACCCGGCTGATCATGCTGGAAGCGCTGGTCAGGATCGATGCCATGCTGGATGGCTTGCCTCCGAAGGTCAGGCAGGCATTTCTGCTGCATCAGCTGGAAAGCCTCAAGCATGCCGAGATCGCAGAACAACTGGCGGTTTCCGTCAGCTCCGTGCGTCAATACATCGCCAAAGCGCTGCTGCATTGCATGCTGTTGCAGGAAGACCAAGCGCTGTGAGCGCCGGCTATTCCCATGAGGCCTTTCGCGCGGCGGCGGAGTGGTATGCCCGGCTGACGGCGGAAGATGCCGCAGAAGCCGATCGGCTTGCCTGGCAGCGCTGGAAAGAATCGCATCAGGACCATGCCCGGGCATGGCAGAAGGTGGAAGAAGTCACCGGCTATTTTCATGGAGTCCCGGCCAGCATCGGGATGGCGACCCTCAACCGTACGCGGCACGCAGCGCAGCGCCGACGCATGCTCAAGCAACTGGCCGTCATGATTGTGGCCGGGACGGCCGGTGCGGTGACCTATCGGCAGGAGCCATGGCGCGAGTTGATGGCCGACCAGATCACCGATGTCGGGCAGCAAAAGCAACTACAACTGGCTGACGGCTCGCGGCTGCATCTCAATACCGATACTGCCCTCGACGTTGCGTTCAATGAGCAGCAGCGCCGTATCCGGCTGATCCGGGGCGAGGTGCTGATCGAGACCGGGCACGAATCCGGCGCTGCCTACCGCCCTTTTCTCGTCGAAACCCGTCAGGGCACCTGTCGCGCACTGGGCACCCGGTTCAGCGTGCGGCAGCTCGATCACCACACGCGCATCGGTGTCTACGAACACGCTGTGGAGGTGGCGCCGGCCGGGCAGGAGGCGCGCAGGTTCACCCTGCAGGCCGGCGAATCGGCCACGTTTGATGGGCAATCTGCCCCTGTGCGCGGCATGGCAGAGGCGTCCGACATTGCGTGGACCCAAGGCTTCCTCGTGGTGGACCAGATGTCGCTGGGCGGTTTTGTGCAAGAACTGGCGCGCTACCGCAACGGCGTGGTGCGCTGCGACCCGCAGGTGGCCGGCCTGAAAATCTCCGGCGCCTTCCCCCTGCAAGATACCGATGCCGTGCTCGCCAGTATTACCCAAACCCTGCCTGTCCGCGTGCGCACCTTCACCCGATACTGGATCAACCTCGTGCCGGCATAGGGGCGGAGCGCCGGCCCCGTGGCCGTCCTCGCTGCTGCGCAACCTCGTAAACCTCAAAGGGCCGCACGGTCACCGAATCATTCACTTCTCGCCTGTCACTTTTTCCTGCTCGATTGGCATAACGGTTATGCACCTGTTTTCAGCACACCAGCTTGAACAGAACAAAGAACCAATCGAGGGGAACAACGCATGAAGCATCGCCACGCCCAGCAGCAACCTTGCCGAACCATCGTCTGCAGAACAGCACTCAAACGACTTGCCATCGCCGTCTCTCTGGCCTGTGCGGCCCACGGAGGATCGGCCATGGCCGCCGCCAGGCAGGAAGGGGCGTCAGCGCAGCGTTACCAGATACCGGCCGGGGCGCTGGGCAAAGCGCTTTCCAGCTATGCCGCCAGTGCGGGCGTGCTGCTGGCGTTCGACCCGGCGCTGGCCGAAGGCAAGCTGACAGGCGGATTAAACGGCACGTATCGTCTCGACGATGGCTTCGCCACCCTGCTGCAAGGCACCGGGCTTGAAGTGGTGCCCGATGCCAGGGGCAACTACCAGTTGCGGCGGCGCGCGGTGCCACTCCCGGAGAAAACGGAAAAACCGCAAGCCAAATCCATCACCACTGGCGCCGTCAACGTCCGCGCCCAACGCTTCCACGAAATCGGCCCACTGCCTGGCCTGGGCCTCACCAAAGACGAAATCCCCGGCAACGTACAAAGCATCAGCGCACAAGAGATCAAGGAAGCCCACTCCCTCAGCCTCACCGACCTCATGAACAAAAAGCTGCAATCGGTGAACGTGAACGACTACCAGGGCAACCCCTTCCAGATGGACGTTACCTACCGTGGCTTTACGGCAGGCCCACAGATCGGCACCCCGCAAGGCCTCTCCGTCTTCTTCGACGGCATCCGCGTCAACGAACCCTTCGGCGACGTAGTGAACTGGGACATGATCCCCATGAACGCCATCTCCAGCGTCGACGTCTTCCCCGGCTCCAACCCCATCTTCGGCCTCAACACCCTAGGCGGCGCCTTCACCGTCAAAACCAAAGACGGCTTCAACAACCCCGGCGTCCAGGCCGAAGTGCTCACCGGCTCCTACGGCCGCAAACAACTACAAGTCGAAGGCGGCATCAACAACGCCAACCAGGAAGAAGGCAGCTGGGACCACGGCACCTTCGCCCTCTACGGTGCGGGTAACTTCTTTCTGGAAGATGGCTGGCGTGAAAATTCACCGAGCAAGGTCAACCAATTCTTTGGTAAAGCCAGCTACCGCGGTAATAAACTAGATCTAAATTTAAGCACACTCATCGTAGGCACTGATTTAGTTGGAAATGGCGCAATCCCCAGTGAAATGTATGCACAAGATAGAAATGCCTCATTTACCTCTGAAGACGAAACAAAAAATCGTTTGGTGCAGTTTCAGTTATCAGGTGCCTTTCAGGTAACCGATGATTTCAGTGTGACTGGACAAGTGTATCGCCGCAATAGTAAGCGCCACCAGATTGGTGCGGATGTTTTTACTGATTACGATGAACTGCGTGCTGCAAAAACACGGCCTGCTGCGAACGATGGTTATACCTGTATGTTTAAAAGTACTGCCAATCCAACAGATGGCAGCAATCCTAATGTATACGGTATCCCAGATTATTTAGTGATCCCAATCAATCGTACTGCTGGCGAATCAATTGATACACACCCTGTTTTTAATGAGTGGTTAAATAATAACGGGCAGGTGGACTTGTCCAACAGCCCAACGGGGTATGGGCAATTTAAAAATTTAGCTGTACTGCCTAAAATTTTTGTTGATGCATTTAAGGCAAATTTTAATGGCAGAAAGAATGTTTCTGAAGAATTTTTCTTCAAGAGAGGTAGTGTTGATGCGTTTATTCCACAGGATCAATTTGATTACGATGGTGATGGATATGCTGAGTCGTTCGCTTATGGCATCGGGGGTACTACTTTTGGAGGGCCTTCTGCTTATATGGGCGCATTCGAGTATTTCCCCAATGAAAATATATTATTTACAACCACAGATTCTTTCTACCCAGAGGTGAAAAGTAACGGTGACATATATCAAAATTTTGTTATCTTTCTGGCGCCTACTAATAATTCGACTTGTCGCAGCGATGCATATGCATCAATTGAATTTCCTGGACCTTACAATACACTCAATCCAGACACGGGTTTTCCTTATTTAATTGATGGATTTGCATTTGGTGAACCAGGTTGGGTGGAGGGGACGCCAACAGCTGTAATTACCGACAACAGAATTGATCAAATTATAAATGGCGCATCTGTACAATTTAACTGGAATTTGGAACATCACAAATTCATGGTTGGCGCATCAATTGATGCTGCGGGTGCCGAATATACCAATACGCAACAGCTTGGATTTTTAGATGCAAGTCGGCATGCCTATTTAGATCCGCAACAAGCAAACCCACAATTTGGTGGTGCAATCGATCCACTAGCTAATAACAATTTTAGTGGCACCAATACCACCCAAAGTATTTACTTTAGCGAAACCTGGACGCCTGTTGATACATGGAATTTCAATGCGTCTGCCCGGTATAACGAAACCAAAACGAAAAATAAAATCGCAACCCGTTATGGCCCCGCCGTATTTTCAGTGGGTGATATAAGGGTTCAGCCAGATGAGTTTGAATTATGCCAAACTGATGAAGAGTGCGCAGTTCCAAGGAATTATCGACTACTGAGTATTAATAAAAAAGTATTGGATGCGGCCGAGACCGAGAAATTTAGCTTTCACTCACTTAACCCATCACTGGGTGCAACTTGGCAAGCCAAAGAAAATTTGAACGTTTATGCTAATTGGTCACAAGGCACGCGGACGCCTAGCGTGATTGAGCTGGGCTGTGCGCTAGATAAAACACCTGTAAGAGCAGTTGCATCCACAGATGCACTTGGGAATTACCTTCCAGTTGATCTTACGCCTAAAAGTATTGGCGAGAATCGGCAGTGTAGTCTCCCCACAAGCCTCTCAGGCGACCCGTTTTTGGCGCAAATTAAGGCTACTAGTTACGATATTGGCATGCGGGGTAGTTTGGATGGTTTACTGGGCACAGATGGCCTTGAGTGGAACTTTGGTGCTTATCAGACGAACTTGAAAGACGACATTTACTTTATTACAGCAGGTGATGGTAGAGGTTTTTTTGACACGGTTGGCAAAACCCGCCGTCGTGGCTTGGAAGCAGGGATTTCAGGGAAAAAATCAAAATGGGGCTTCGGTCTAAATTATGGCCTGACTGATGCCACGTTTGAGGATGAATTCCTCATGATAAGTGATGACAATAGCAGTGCATTTAATTTGGATGGCTATGGCAATGTGATTCAAGTTAAAAAAGGCAGCCGTATGCCAGGGGTGCCATTACATAATTTGGGTATCCGATTTCTATGATTGAAATGGGTTTATAGTTCGCCGTTTTCGATCATG
>CAYUJU010000026.1:0-37041 GCA_964445115.1 uncultured Methylobacillus sp.
TAACAATTCGTTCAAGCCGACGCCGCTTCGCGGCGCGGCTTAACTCAAGCGTTAGGCGTACATGACTATTCCGACGATATGTGAAGATTGCGGCTCCCGTCTGGAGTTAGTCACAAAATCAAAACTAGATTCCCTCGATTTGGTGGGTGCCATCATTGTTGGTATTTTTGTCCTAGGCATTCTCAGCGTTTTCATGTTCTCAGGCAGAGGCTTCCGCTTTGTAGCTCTCGTCGGTGGGTTCGTTGCTTTTGGGCTTTATTACATGGTCGGCATTTCCAAAAAAGAAGTGCTCAAATGCGTACAGTGCGGTCACGAGGTCGCCACTTCCTCACACTCCCAGCCTAACCCCACAGTCAAGCGGGACGCGCCATGAAGCAACTTCGGTCAACTTTCCGGGGTAACGTACCTTCGCCATCTCTGGCGCGGCGCGCCCCTTACTTACAACGTTGGGCGCCTCGATATGTACATATTGATCAGGAGAGCATGACATGACTATTAAATGGACGGATGACCTAAACACGGGAATCGAGGTTATCGACAAACAACACATGAGAATCGTGGATTACATCAACGATCTGGAAAACGCCCATCAGAAACAAGACAAGGAAGCCGTCAGACAAGTGCTGGATGACTTGGTTGACTACACCTTGTCCCACTTTGCTTTCGAGGAAAGTCTGCAAGAGGAAGCGGGGTATAAATATTGCAAGCCGCACAAAAAAGTGCATGAACTATTCGTCCGGCGCGTAAATGAATACATGGAACGGTTCAAATTGGGCGATGACGTGTCCGCCGAAATTCATAAACTTCTCAGTTCTTGGCTCATCAACCACATCAAACGGGACGATGCAGATTATGTTGCTGCGGTAAAGGCAAACATGATCGGCATTATTTCTGAGAAGGAAAAGAAGAAAGATGATGGATGGTTCAAACGGTTCTTCAAGTAAACAGCCCAACCTGGCAGTCAACACGGACGCTGCGCGATAAGGCCGCGCAGCGCCGGTTACTTCTACGTTAGGTTGCATTGCCAATGGGTCCACGTCGCCAAGATGAAGAATTGCTGAGTACCTTCCGTTTTCGCTATGCCCGGTACTGTCTCGTATGGCTCGCTGGTTTAGGTGCGGCCCTTGCGTTGCTGCTTTTCATCCAGCCCAACGCCGTTGAGTCAAGGATTCCTTTACTCATCATGTTTCTGTACTTCGGGTTACCTATCGGCGTCGGCACAGCACTTTTGGCGTTGGTTGGCTTTACCTTTGGCGGTATTAGTGCTCTCGCGGTTGAACGCAGTTCTACCGGGGCGTTTTGGTGGCCTAGAGTCAAAGAGACACTACGATTCCTTGTCCTTGCACCGCTTGGGCTGTTCGATCTGTATGTCTTTTTTTCTTCCGTGCGCACGCTAGAGGTGCCAATGTTTTCTCGCCGTGTAGAACACACGTTTTACTTTAGTAGTGAGCCGGTCGCGTTTCTTGTTGTACTTGCTGTGTGGGGAGGGTTTGGCTTTGGGCTGCTCTTGTATCTAATCCGCAGATTGCGTCGTACCTATGCAACCTAACCCTACGGTCAAGAGGGACGCGCCGTGAAGCAGCTTCGTTCAATTTTTCTGGGTAACGCAGCCTCGCCAGCCAAGGCGTGGCGCGCCCCTTACCTCCAACGTTAGGGTATTCCGTGAGAATCCTTGCCTGTCTACTATTGCTGTTCTTAGCCAACACTAGCTGGGCAGCACCACAGCCAAAAGTCACTGGTACTTTTTCCTCCTTGCGTTACATCAAAGAATCGGGGGATGTTCTTGGGGTCGAAATATCCATTGTTTATGGAAACTACGGTTATTTCGCATTGGTTCAATGCGCTGAGGGTGCTCCGAGCAAACCCGTGCTAGTTAGTGCCGAGGTCAATGGCAACAACATTCAGCTGGCAGTCCACGACGATCCAGCCAGCCATTGCCCTATGGCACCATTCTCCGGCAAGGTTACAGCTACCGGTCTCCGTGGCAACTTCGAAGGCACTGACTATCCTGGCTTTTTAAAACGTGGCAAAGGTTATTGGCAATGAACCCTAACCCTACAGTCAAGCGGGACGCGCCAGAAGTGCCTCCGGTTATCGCTTTTCATTTTCGGTGCGCTAGTCAGGCCAGTTGGCGCGCCCCTTACTTACAACGTTGGCCATCGCAATAGGAGTTTTCATGGAAGTCCAGATCGTCACATTCCCCGAGACAAGGGTTGCTGCCGTTGAGCATCTAGGACCGCCCGCGCTCGAATATAACACCGTGCGAAAGCTAATAGCCTGGAAGCTTGAGAACCGCTTGCTGGATCAATCGAAGTACCGAAGCTATGGCATTCACTACACAGACCCACACACCACGCCACCTTCAGATCACCGTGTTGACTTCTGTCTTTCCATTGATGAAGACATTGGCCCCAATCCTTACGGTATTGTGAACAAACTAATTCCAAGGTTACGTTGCGCTCACGCACGAGATGTCGGCTCCCGCTCGAGTAACAAGGCCGCTGCCTATCTCTACGAAACGTGGTTACCTCAAAGCGGTGAATCACTCGGCGACTTTCCAATCTTCTTCCACTATGTCAACGTCGGCCCGAATGTGCGGAAAGAAGAAATGATTACCGACGTCTACTTGCCGCTGAGGTGAAATTCCATGCAACCACAGCGCAAGCGCTCCCAACCAATCATTCCACCGGACCTGCGCGAAAAGCCGCGCAGGCCGGTGAATTCAAACGTTAAAAGGCGAAAGAACCGTGATTGCCGATGAGAAAACGATCCATTGTGATGCCCACGGAGAGCAGCAGGCGACCTATGTGTGTCAGCATATTATTCAAACACTGAGAGACGGTAAGTCTCGTGGATTTTGGACTTCTGACAATACTCAAAACCCAAGACCGGACGCATGGTGCGCTGAGTGCGAGGCGAAAGTACAGGAAACGAATGGTGAATGGAATGATGAGAGTGAAGCGTTCGCGGGCGTCTCACTTCTATGCGGCGCCTGCTATGACCGTGCAATAGCTATTAATCAAGGGCGAATTAACCAATAGGCTTAGTCATGGAAAACACGCCTTCTAACCCACCAGTCAAGCGGGACGCTGCACTAGCGCGTACCGCCCCTTACTTTCAACGTTAGCCACTCAGGGGCTTTATGAGCTACAGCATTTACATTTTTCATGCGTCAGTAAAAGACAAAGTCGATTCTGGCCTTGAACTTGATGCGTTTGAACATCAACCAATTGAACCTTCTGAAGTTTTGTCATTTATTGATCGGTTAGCCCTATATGGCTATAAGCAAGATGGCCAAAACACAAGTGAATTTGTCAAAAAAGTAGATGAATGCCCTATTCAAGTCACGGTATTCAATTCTGAGATCGCTTTCTCGATTCCATATTGGGAAGGATCTGAGGACGCAATCTTCGAGGCGTTACAAGATGCCTCCGAATTAGCAGACTCCGACTCTATCGTTATGTTTGATCCACAAACTGAAGAGTGGAGCAACTTGTAATTGGCTAACACATCCATCAAGCGGGACGCGCTAAAGCGCACCCCTTACTTAACACGCTGAGCATTTCGATCAATGAACAGTATCTGTGTAATTTTTGATTTGGACGGTACGCTCGTGGACAGCGAGGGGCTTTGCAATCAAGCCTTTCTCGATCTGCTTCCGCAACTAAATGAAACGGTGGAATCCTTAATCCAGCGGTATCGTGGCAAAAAACTGGCCCAAATCCTTGCCGACCTGGAGAGCCGCCTTTGCCAGAAGCTGCCAGATTCGTTTGAACAGCATTATCGCCAACGTGTCGCGGAACTCTTCTCAAGTGCACTAAAACCCATGCCCGGCGTTCTTGAAATGCTCGCAACCACGAACTTTCCCAAGTGTATTGCCTCAAGCGGGCCTCCTTTAAAAATCCGTCAGGCGCTGCAAGTTAGCGGCCTCGAATCTTACTTTGGTGACAGCATCTTCAGTTCATATGAAGTTGGCTCTTGGAAGCCGGCGCCTGGTCTATTCCAATATGCAGCCCATGCGATGGGCTTTATGCCCAACCAATGTGTGGTTGTGGAAGATAGTGAAGTTGGGATTGAGGCGGCCACAGCGGCAGGAATGAAAGCGTTCCGGTACGTGCGAAATGGTGAAAAGTCGTTATGCCGGATCGGGGATGAGGTGTTATTTGACAATATGCTGCAGCTTCCCCAATTGCTAGCTCAATTTTTAGTATCGCCCAACCCATCATTCAACCAGGACTGGCGCGATAAAGCCGCGCCTGCCGGTGAATTCAAACGTTAGGCAATCATGATAAGTACGACGGCTGATCAAGTTTCCATTGACGTTTCTAAGCTGAAAAAGCTTTACAGACACGTCATAGTGGCGGAGGTAACGTTTTACTGTAGCGTTTTGGTTTTATGGGCGGCCTTCTATGTTGACACCATTCATCCATGGTGGCTCTTGGTACCTACACTCCCGGTTCTGGCTGCCCGTGTAAGATTTTTTTATAAAAAAATGGTATGTCCAAATTGTAATCAGAGGCTTCTCGATGAAGAAAATAATATTCATATTGGGAAATCATGTAAGCATTGTGGAATTCAATTTCGATGAAACCGCCTAACCCATCCATCAAGCTGGACGCTGCGCTGACGCGCCCCACCTCTTATGTCAACGTTAGGCGTCACAACTACTTACAGGAGTGTGTAAATGACAAAAAAGCTAGTGAATCCTGAGCAATTGTATGACGGCTCCCCTTTGGGAATGTCGCATGCTGTAGTGGATACCGTTAGTTCGTTAGTCTTCGTGTCCGGACAAGTGGCCTGGGATCTACAGCACCAGGTTTCAGACAACACTGCTGCGGGGCAATTCGAGGCCGCACTGAAAAATCTAATTACAGTACTTTCGGCCGCCGGCACCAGTATCGAAAATGTTTTACACCTCAAAATATATGTGCGCGGAGAAGTTGAAGACCATATGGAGTCCTTAGCTCCTGTGATGGCTAAATATCTTGGCACATCACGCCCAGCAGTTACTGGCGTTGGGGTTGCCTCCCTTGCAACGAAGGCCACGCTTGTAGAGGTGGAGGCAATCGCAAGAGTGGGGTGAGAGAAGCCGCGCCATGCTCGGCCAGGGCCGTGCGCAGGAACGCATTCTGGTCGCGCTCCACAAACGCGTAGACCTGATTGTGGAAATCCCGGCGTTCATTGCGGTTCCCGTGACTGGGGCCGCCATGCTCGCCACCGCGAATCCCGACCCATTGCTCACGAGCAAAATCGCGTTTGGCCTGCTTGCCATTACAACCAACGGTTACTGCGTCTGGCTGGTATTTCGTCGCGCACGCGCTTGCCAATCGGACCAACAGGCGGAGTTCACGCGACTTGATCATCTACAGCACAAGCTCGGCGCCCTGGTCTTGTTTGCGATGGTGGCAGAGCTGGCCATCGAGATTTACCGCCGTGCCAGGCGCATGACCCTGCGCCTGGCACGGCAGACTGGCCTCGTTACCCCCGTCCGGGCGCGCCCCGGATGACAGGGAATTGACGATGGCATACACCCAGCTTGCCTATCTGCATCTCGCGACCGTGCTGCCCGCCTTCGTGCTGGGAACCTGGCTGTTGCTGCGTCGCAAGGGCACGCCTGCGCATCGGTGGCTGGGCAGGATATATTTGGCGCTGATGCTGGCAACGTCCGTGACGACGCTCTTCATGTCGGCGCAGGTAGGCCCTGCGCTATTTCATCATTTCGGTCTGATTCACCTGCTGAGCCTCAATGTAATCATCAGTGTGCCGGTGGCTTACCTTGCGGCACGGCGCGGCGATATCGTGACGCACAAGCGCAACATGATCGGCCTGTATGTCTTCGGGCTGCTGGTGGCGGGGTCTCTTGCCCTGATGCCGGGGCGACTGTTGCACGGCTGGCTGTTTGCCTGACGCCCGCAAAATAACCCCATGAGATGTATTGCCAAAAAACCGGCCAGGGATTAAATTACCTTACGGTTTTTTTATTTCGAAATCTCCGAAAGATGCCCGGCGTCGATAGCTTCTGGTGAGGCGTTCACAAGGAAGAGAGTCATGATCAGCATTCGTCACGTCACACTCAGCGCCTTTATCATCGCCGCGGTTGCGAGCATGTTGTTCGTCTCTGCGCTGAAACCGGCCGACTTCCTGACCCATGCGATTCTTTCGCTGTGGCTGACCGTGCCGTATGTGCTACTGGGAGCGATCATGGTTTACATGGCCACCCACAGCCCGATCAGGCCCTACTGGCACTTCAGCTTTATTTCCGTCGCGATGGTGGGCCCGCTATTTCTGGCAGACACCATCTACTGGCATCCCGATCCGCAAGGCGCCATCGCCGTGATGATGACGCCCATGGTGCAGGGTTTTCTGCTGCTGGGGCTGATGCTGCTGGGTCAGTGGCGCAACAAGTAGCGCTGATTCCGCCCCATCTCCGTTCACCCCGTCCCCGTTCGCCCATTTTCCTTTCGCAACAGTGGCGTCAGATGCGGGCGATCAGGCAAACCGCTTCGGCCGCGATCCCCTCGCCCCGTCCCGTAAACCCCAGCCGTTCCGTGGTGGTCGCCTTTACGTTGATGCAATCGACCGGCACCCCGACGTCGGCGGCGATGTGGGTCCGCATGGCCAAGATATGCGGCGCCATCTTGGGCGCTTCAGCGATCAGGGTGGCATCCAGGTTGGCGACGCGGTACCCCTGACCCTTCAGCAGCGCGGCGACATGACGCAGCAATTCGCGGCTGTCGATGCCCTTGAAGCGCGGATCGGTATCGGGAAAATGCTTGCCGATATCCCCCAGTGCCGCCGCGCCCAGCAGCGCATCGCAAATGGCGTGCAGCAGCACATCGGCATCGGAATGGCCGTCGAGCCCCTTGTCGAACGGAATCTCGACGCCGCCGATGATGCACTTGCGTCCCACTACCAGACGGTGGACGTCGAAGCCGTGACCGATTCTCATCATTTCCTTTCTTCTCCTTGGCGGCCGAGGATCATCTCGGCCATCTGCAAATCTTCCGGGTATGTCACTTTGAGGTTCTGCGCATCACCAGGCACCAGGCGCGGCGATTTCTTCAGAAACTCAATCGCTTGGGCCTCGTCGGTGGGCATGGCTGTCCCCATGGCCTGCAAGGCGTCGCGCAGCATGCCGTGACGGAACATCTGCGGCGTTTGTGCACGCCACAGCCCCTCGCGCGGCTCGGTATGGGCGACACGGCCTTCCGGGTTCGCCCGCTTGAGCGTGTCGGCCACCGGCACGGCCAGCAGGCCGCCCACTGGGTCTTGTTCGAGTGCGTCCAGCAGGCGGTCTAGCAGTGCAGCGGTTAGACAGGGGCGCGCGGCGTCGTGCACCAGCACCCAGTCCTGCGCGTCGACCGCATTCGTCATGGCCTCGAGGCCGTTGAGCACGGTTTCGGCACGGGTAGTACCACCGCAGCGCAGCACGGTGAGCTTGTCGGCATGGTCAGGGGTGGTCCAATCCTGGTCCCCGGGGCTGAGCACAACAAAAATACGTTCGATTCGGGGATGCGATGTGAAAACGGAAAGCGTATGATGAATCAGTGGCTTGCCGAGTAGCGGCAGGTACTGTTTGGGCAGTTCCGAGCCCATGCGGCTACCGCTTCCGGCGGCAGGAATCAGGACGAAATTCGACATGGCGAAATCATATCATGCCGCTTGATTCCGCCCGCGCAGGCCATACCTGATGGGTTGTCGCCGCATGAAGGAGTCGCCGATGTCATCCATACGTCCCGCTGCCGTCGCCGGCATGTTCTATCCCGGCAATCGTGCCGCTCTGTCGCAGGACATCCATGCCCTGCTCGCTGCGGCTGGCCGTCACGCGCCGCCACTTACGCCCAAGGCCCTGATCGCTCCGCATGCCGGCTATATTTACTCCGGCCCGGTGGCCGCCAGCGCCTACACCCTGCTACGCCCCATCGCCGAGAGGATCCGCCGTGTCGTGCTGCTGGGCCCCACGCATCGTGTGGCCGTCCGCGGACTGGCCCTGCCGGGTGCCGACGCCTTCAGTACCCCGCTTGGCCCGGTCGAGATCGACGCCGCGGCAGTGCGGCAAATCGCCGGCATGCCGCAGGTCACGGTCAGCCCGCAAGCCCACGCGCTGGAGCATTCGCTGGAAGTGCACCTGCCGTTTCTGCAGTCCCTGCTGCCACGTTTCCAATTGCTGCCGCTGGCGGTCGGCATGGCCAGCCCGGAAGAAGTGGCTGAGGTACTGGAAGCCGTATGGGGCGGCGACGAAACGCTGATCGTCATCAGTTCGGACCTCTCGCATTTTCATACCTACGCAGCGGCACGGCAGATCGACCACGCCACCGCGCAGGCCATCCTTGGCCTGCACCAGCCTGTGAGCCACGAACAGGCGTGCGGCGGCACCCCAATCAACGGCCTACTGCTGGCCGCACGCCGCCACCATCTGACGCCCCATCTGCTGGATCTGCGCAATTCCGGCGACACGGCCGGCAGCACGGACCGCGTCGTCGGCTACGGCGCTTTCGCGTTCACCGAGGCCACCGCCCATGCATGACGCGCGCCAAGGACAGGTGTTGCTCAAACTCGCCCGCGAAGCCATCGCCGCGCAGTTCGGCGCTCCCTTGCCTCCAGCACCCGACGAGGATTGGCTGTTGCAACCCGGTGCCACCTTCGTCACCCTGACGGAAAAAGGCCAGTTACGCGGCTGCATCGGCAGCCTAGAGGCGTGTCGTCCACTCATCGAGGATGTCCGCGCCAACGCCGTCGCCGCTGCCTTCGGCGACCCCCGCTTTGCACCGCTGCACGCCATCGAGTTCTCCCACATACATATCGAAGTCTCGCTGCTTACCGCACCAAGTACCATGCACTTTACCGACGAGGCCGATGCCCTGGCGCAGTTGCAACCGGGGGTGGATGGCGTGATCTTCGAATACACCCATCACCGCAGCACTTTTCTACCGCAAGTCTGGGAGCAGTTACCCACTCCCGAAACCTTTATGGCGCAGTTGAAAAGAAAAGCCGGGCTGCCCGGGGACTTCTGGTCACCCGAAGTCGGGCTTTCCCGCTACCGCGTCGAAAAATGGAAAGAATAAGGAGTCAACGCCATGGACGAAGCCATTCACCCCGACGAACGCCACCCGGCGGAATTCTGGCATCGTCTCGACGATGGCCGTATCCAGTGCGACCTCTGCCCGCGCGATTGCCGGCTGCACGAAGGCCAGCGCGGCGCCTGCTTCGTACGCGGCATGGTGGACGGGCAGATGGTGTTGACCACCTACGGCCGCAGCTCCGGCTTCTGCATCGACCCAATCGAGAAAAAGCCGCTTAACCATTTTTATCCCGGCTCCAGCGTGTTTTCGTTCGGCACGGCCGGTTGTAATCTGGCCTGCAAGTTCTGCCAGAACTGGGATATTTCCAAGTCACGCGACATGGATCGCCTGATGGACCAGGCTTCCCCCGAGGCCATCGCGCAGGCGGCCCTGGCGCACGGCAGCAAGAGCGTGGCCTTCACCTACAACGACCCTGTGATTTTCTACGAATACGCGCTGGACACCGCCGCCGCCTGCCACGCCGTCGGCCTGCAGACGGTGGCCGTGACAGCCGGTTACATCCACCCGGCACCGGCACGGCCCTTTTTCGCGGCCATGGACGCGGCCAACATCGACCTCAAGGGGTTTACCGAGGATTTTTACTTCAAGCTCACCGGTGCCCACCTCAAACCGGTACTGGATACACTGGCCTACGTGCATCACGACACTGATTGCTGGCTGGAAATCACCACCCTGCTGATCCCAGGTTACAACGATACCGATGAGGAGCTACGCGCGCTCAGCGCGTGGGTGGCGACCGAACTGGGGCCGGACGTGCCGCTGCATTTCACCGCATTTCATCCCGACTGGAAAATGCCAGACGTGCCGCCCACGCCACCCGCCACCCTCACCCACGCCCGCAAAATCGCGCTGGATGCCGGCCTGCACCACGTCTACACCGGCAACGTGCATGATGCCGAGGGTGGCACCACCTATTGCCCGCAATGCCACCACGCCGTGATCGTGCGCGACTGGTACGACATCCGCCACTACGACGTGACGCCGCAGGGCCAGTGCCCGCAGTGCGACCATGCCATCGCAGGGCGTTTCGGCAAGTTCGAGAAACCATTCGGCCCACGCCGCATCCCGGTGATGATGCATCCCCATCTCAAGACCTGAGCCTGCCGCCGGAAATGACAAAGGGCGCCGTAGCGCCCTTGTTTTTCTGAATGATGGCCTCAATCGCCTGCGCGATCACACCTGCATGTTCATCACGTCCTGGTATGCCGTCACCAGCTTGTTGCGCACCTGCACCATGGTCTGGAAGGAAAGGTTGGCCTTCTGCAGGGAGATCATCACGTCCTGGATGTTGGCATCCTTATCCCCCAGTTGAAACGCCTGCGCCAACTGGTCGGCGCTCTGCTGCGCGTTATTGACGCTGTTCACCGCCCCCTTGAGCATGTCGGCAAAATTTGCCGCACCGGCTTCCGGCGCCGGCGCAGCCTTGCCGCCCGCCATCGCGGCGGTCGCGTTCAGCTGACTGAGTAATTGATCGATGCCTTTGGTATCCATACCTGCCTCTTGCCTGATTCCAGGCGCGCAATGTGCGTCGCCTCATTATAGGTCGTTAACGGAAAAACACCACACCGCTTGAACACCCGGTACAACCTAAGCAATCCGCATGCCAGACCGGTGACGTTGAACGATCCGCCGGTCGGTGGCAAACTTCGGGCAACTTCATTCAGGATTCGCCACATGCAAGCTCCACGATTTACCTCCCTGCTGTCCGTTGCCGCGCTCACCGTGCTGGGCCTTGCCGGTTGCAGCAGCGTCAAGGTCTGGCCATTCGACGACAAGGATAGTAGCGCCTCCTCCCAGAAACGCGGCCCTGCCAACGCTACCGAGTATCAGTGCGCCGCGGGCAAGCGCTTCTATCTGCGCAATCTCGACAACAACGGGGTGTGGCTGATCTATCCGGACCGCGAGGTGGCGCTGAGCAAGGCGTCTTCTGGCAACCGTTACACCAATGGCATCGCCACGCTGGACCTGAGCGCGCCCGAAGCCACCTTGGTCGATGGCCCCACGATCAACTACAGCGGCTGCAAGGCCAGCACCGGCAAATAACCAGCAGCCTTCCCGCAACGGGCGTCATGCCGGCGAAAGCCGGATAGCCCATTATTCCGCGTCGGCTTCGCGGTACTGTTGCAGCTTGTGACGCAGGGTACGCTCGCTCATTCCCAGCTTTTGCGCGGCCAGTTTGCGCGAGCCGTCCACCGAGGCCAGCGTCGCCATGATGTGGGCCTTTTCCAGCGATTTCAGGTCGCCCGCCTCCGCTGACGCCACCGCCACTTCCTCCGGCACGGACCGGGTGTTCAGGTGCAGGTACTCGGGCTTGATCGCCTCCCCCGACGCCAGAATCACGGCACGCTGGATGACATTCTCCATTTCCCGCACGTTGCCGGGCCAGCCGTAATGCAGCATCACGCGCTCGGCCGTTTCGTCGAGATGCATGCCACTGCGCCCCATGGCCTTGGCCATGTCGGCCAGAAAGCGTCGCGCCAGCGGCAGGATATCCAGCTTGCGTTCGCGCAGAGGCGCGATTTCCAGCGGGAACACATTCAGGCGATAGTAAAGATCCTCGCGGAAATCGCCCTTGGCCACCTCGACCCGCATGTCGCGGTTGGTGGTCGCGAGGACGCGCACATCCAGCGGAATCGCCTTGTTGCCGCCCACCCGCTCGACTTCACGCTCCTGCAGCACGCGTAGCAGCTTGGCCTGCAAGGCCAGCGGCATTTCGGAAATTTCGTCCAACAGCAAAGTACCGCCCTGCGCCTGCTCAAACTTGCCTGCCTGCGACTGCACCGCGCCGGTAAACGCGCCTTTCTCGTAACCGAACATGGTGGCTTCGAGCAGGTTGTCGGGGATCGCTGCGCAGTTGACCGCGACAAACGGTTTCTCTGCGCGCGGCGAGTGACGGTGGATAAAGCGCGCCAGCACCTCCTTGCCGGTACCGCTTTCGCCGGAGATCATCACGGTGGCTGGCGTGGCCGCCACCTTGAGTGCCATCGCGAACAGCTCGCTGCTGCGCGGATCGTCCATCACCGCATCGGCCTGTTCACCGAAACTGGCCGGCAGCATGTAACGCGCAACCTGTGTCAGGAGATCGTTGACCTCGAACGGCTTGACCAGATAGTTGCAGGCCCCTTCACGCATCGCCTCGACGGCTTGCGTGATAACGCCGTAGGCCGTCATCAACAGCACCGGCAGGTGCGGCTGGCTCGCCTTGATCTCATGCAGCAGCGCCAGGCCGTTCATGTTGGGCATCTGCACATCGGTGATCACCAGCCCGACCGCGTGTTGTCGCAACACGTCGAGGGCATGCTGTCCGTCTGTCGCCGTCAGCACGCGGTAGCGTGACAGTTCGAGCGTATCCGTCAGCGCCTCGCGCAGGTCGGGATCGTCCTCGACGATCAGAATGGGAAGTGTCTTGGTCTTGTGGGTCGTCATCATGGAGTCACAGGTAGCCGCAGGGTAAATACGCTCCCCTGCCCTTCCGCGGATTGTACGGAAATTTCGCCCCCGTGCATCTGCGTCACTTCGCGCACGATCGCCAACCCCAGCCCGGTGCCTTCGGTACGCGTAGTAAAGAAAGGCTCGAACATGCGTTCCTGCAAATCCTGCGAAATCCCCTTGCCGGTATCGCGCACCCGGAACACCAGCCATGCGCCCTCCAGCGCCGCCGACAACATCACTGCGCCGCCCTCGGGCGTGGCCTGCATCGCGTTGGCCAACAGATTCAGCAACGCCCCCGCCAGCGCCTCACGACTGCCCAGCAGACAAGCGCCCGCGCTACAGTCGTCCACCTCGAAGCGCAGCTGATGCTGCGCCATTTGCGGCTCCATCACCTGCTGCACCTCGGCCAGCATGGTGCTCACGACGATACGCTCCTGCGTGCCCTTACCGCCGCGCACGAAAATCAGCATGTCCTTGATCAAATGTTCCAGCGAATGCAGCCGCGCGAGCGCCTTGTCGGCGAAGCGCTCGCGGTCTCCCACCGGCAACTCGCCACGCAAGTGCGAGGTGTAGAGCAACGCGGCCGCCAGCGGCGTGCGCAACTGGTGCGCCAGCCCTGCCACCATCTCGCCCATTGAGGACAGGCGCTGGTGGCGCTGCAACTGGTCCTGCAACTGGTAGGCTTCCGTCATGTCCTGCAGCAGCAGGATCTCGCCGCCCTGCTCGCCCAGGTGGCTGGAAGACACGGCAACCCGGCGTTCCCCCGCCAGCCACTCGCCGGGCACGCTGGTCGGCCGCAACGAACGCTGATGAGCTGCCTGCCAGGAGATACCCAGCAACGGCTCCCCCAGCATCGCCACTGCCGCCGGATTGGCTTCCGTCACCCACCCCTCCGCGTCGACCACGACCACCCCGCCTGGCAGCGCCTCCAGCAGGCGCGTGAGCCGCCGGGAAAGGCTGGCCTTTTCTTCCAGCTGGTGGCGCAGCTCGCCGTTGGCCACCGCCAGTTGCTGCGTCAGTTGCTCGACCTGCTTCTGCAGATCCATGTACGCTTCCGTCAGTTGCTCGGAAACCTGGTTGAACAGCGTGAACGCCTGCTGCAACTCTTCCGGGGAAGACGGGGTAATGCCTGCCTGGTTATTAGTATCCACGGGCTTTTCGCGATGTTTGGCTACAAAAAAACGATGTGCTCAAGTATAGTGCGAAAGTAGTGACCTATGATGATGTAACGTTTAAGTTTTCAGGGAGAGAGCAACGTGTTTGGTAAGTCCAAGGATATCACCGCACTACGCAACAAGATTGATGCACTGGAAGACAGTAACCGCCTGTTGCAGAACGAACGTGACAGTTTGGCGCACAGGCTCAGCCAAACGGAGTCTGAGGTTCGCACGCTGACCGAGCAGAACCAATTTTTCGCCGGCATTTTCCGTGGCATGCAGTCCTTCGGCGTATCGTTCAGCGAATTCCAGAGATCCCTCCTGAATCTCGCCAACGAACTGAAGGAAGAAAAAAACAACGCCCTCGACGCCTCAAGCACTTCCATCAACAGCCGCAGTGCTATGGAACAGATCACGCGCAATCTGCTGGTCATGGCACAGAAAACCCAAAGCACCGCCAGCAGCGTCGACCAACTGAGCCAGCGCGCCGACCAGATCGGCGGCATCATCAAGCTCATCAAGGAAATCGCGGATCAGACCAACCTGCTTGCCCTGAATGCCGCAATCGAGGCGGCCCGCGCCGGCGAGCAGGGACGCGGCTTCGCAGTCGTCGCGGACGAAGTGCGCAAACTGGCCGAACGGACCGCCCAGGCCACCAACGAAATCTCCAGTCTGGTCAGCAGTATTCAGAGTGAAACCGGCCACGCGCGTGACGAAATGGAGCAGAACGCCAGCGAAGCCGAGAAATTCAGTCGCGAAGGCGAATCCGCCACCCAGAGCATGCAGGCCCTGCTCAACTTGTCGCAAGGCATGGAAGGCGCCATCGCCGCCAGCGCATTGCGCGGTTTCGTCGAACTGGCCAAGGTCGACCACCTGGTCTTCAAGTTCGAGGTCTACAAGGTCTTCATGGGGATTTCGGACAAGACCGGCAACGACTTTGCCGCCCACACCGCCTGCCGTCTGGGCAAGTGGTACTATGAGGGCGATGGCAAGGAATGCTTCTCCCAGTTGCCAGGCTACCGCGAGATTGAGCCGCCGCACGTGGCGGTGCACCGCCACGGCAAGGCTGCGGTCGAGTTTTACCACAGCGGCAATTTACCTATGGCGCTCGACAATATCGAAAAAATGGAAGAAGCCAGCATGGGGGTCTTGCAGGAACTGGACCGCATGGCCGTCAGCGCCGAGCACGACCATTCATTGTTGTGCCATTCCGGTGCATAATCCGACTAGATAAACGCCCCATACAGGGAGCTCGAGAAATATGTCTGAACTGTTAAAACGGATTGATGCCCGCACCAAGCTGGCCGGTTCCAATAAGCTGGAAATGCTGCTGTTTTCGCTGGGCAGGGACCAGCGCAGCGGCCGTGAGGAAACCTTCGGCATCAACGTGTTCAAAGTGCGTGAGGTCATGCGCGTGCCGGAAATCACCCGCGCGCCGGACATGCCGCCGTCCGTAGAAGGCATGGTCAGCCTGCGCGGCAGCCTGGTGCCGGTGATCGACCTGATCAAGTACGTCGGCATCCAGAACGACAGCTCACCGCAGATCATGATCGTGACCGAATACAACGGCCACACTCAGGGGTTTCTGGTCGAAAGCGTGGACACCATCCTGCGTATCGACTGGTCGTCGATGAAAGTCCCGCCCGAAATGCTGACCGTGCAGATGGGCGGCCTGATCACCGCGGTAACCGAACTCAAGGACGGCCGCATCGTCATGATGATGGACGTGGAAAAAATCCTGGCGGAAACCTCCAGCTATGCCGATGACGCCACGATTGCCGCCCTCACCCCGCTGAACCTGGGGGAAAAAACCGTATTCTTCACCGACGACTCGGTGGTTGCCCGCAAGCAGATCCAGAAGACCCTGGAAGCACTCGGCATAAAGTACATGTTCGCCACCAACGGCAAGGAAGCGCTGATCGAACTGCAAAAGGTCGCGGCGCGCGCGGATGTCCTGCACCAGCCGGTACGGGACTACATCCAACTGATCCTCACCGACGTGGAAATGCCGGAAATGGACGGTTACGTCCTGACCCGCAGCATCAAGAGCGATCCGCGCTTCAGCGGCATCCCGGTGCTGATGCACTCATCGCTTTCCAGCGATGCCAACCAGCAATTGGGCAGGTCGGTCGGGGTGGACGAGTACGTACCGAAGTTCGAGCCGATCAAACTGGCGGAAGTGCTGTCCCGTCTGCTGTCCTCTACGAATAAACCCCATTGATCGCGAGGGATTCAAGACCAATGTCCAGCGAAAACAATCCTACCCTGCTAGACTCGATTGACGCTCGCACCAAACTGGCGGGATCGAACAAGATGGAAATCCTCTTGTTCTCGCTCGGTAGCAAGGAAATTTTTGGCATCAACGTGTTCAAGGTACGCGAAGTCACCAACACGCCCAAGATCACCAAAACCCCGAATGTGCCCGGCGGCGTACGCGGGTTCATCTCCCTGCGCGGCAATATCATTCCGGTGATTGCCCTGAGCAACTTCATCAACGTGAACGAGTCCTCCAAGTGCACCGATGAAACCCTCATCGTCACGGAGTTCAACCGCCACACGCAGGGCTTTCTGGTCCACAGCGTGGATCGCATCATCCGCGTCGACTGGGACAAGGTCAAACCACCGCAGGACATGCTGGCAGGGACCGAAGCGCTGATCACCGCCATCACCGAACTGCCGGACGGCCGCCTGATCTCGATTCTGGATGTGGAGCAGTTACTGGCCTCCACCCTTGGGGAAACGCAAGTACCGGAACTGGCGCGCCTCAACGACACCTCCGACCGTTACATTTTCTTTGCCGACGACTCACAGGTCGCCCGCAAGAACATCGTATCGGTACTGGACCGCATGGGCATCAAGTACCAGCAGGCCAGCAACGGGCTGGAGGCATGGGAAAAACTCAAGAGCCTCGCCGCCCGTGCCACGCAAGATGGGCGCCCGCTGTACGAATCGTTGCGCCTGATCCTGACCGATGCCGAAATGCCGGAAATGGATGGTTACGTGCTGACCAAGAACATCAAGAGCGACCGGCGTTTTGATGGCATCCCCATCGTGATGCACTCGTCGCTGTCCTCGCAGGCGAACAAGACCATGGGCATGCAGGCCGGCGTGGATGCCTACGTGCCGAAGTTCGACCCGGTCATCCTGTCGGAAACTCTCCGACCGCTGCTCGTTTAATTTCAAAATACATGCAAGTTCTGGAGTCGTGAATGGCTGACAAAAACCTGAAATTCCTGATTGTGGATGACTTTTCGACCATGCGTCGAATCGTGCGCAACCTGCTGAAGGAACTCGGATACACCAATGCGGACGAGGCCGAAGATGGTGTCGTTGCCCTGCAAAAGCTCAAGGGTGGTGGTTTCCAGTTCGTCGTGAGCGACTGGAATATGCCCAACATGACGGGCATCGAACTGCTACGTGCCGTCCGCGCTGATGCCGAACTAAAGCACCTGCCAGTGCTGATGGTCACGGCAGAAGCCAAGAAGGAAAACATCATCGAAGCCGCCCAGGCGGGCGCCAGCGGCTATGTCGTGAAGCCTTTCACCGCGGCAACGCTGGAAGAAAAGCTGAACAAGGTTTTTGAAAAACACGGCCTGTAAGGAGAAGACGCGTGAGTAACGAATCCGGCGATTCCGACGAACTCGAAGCACTATTCGACAGCATTCTGGAAGCCAACACCGACAAGTTGGCCCCCACTGCGCCTGCGCCCAGCGCCGCACCCGTAGCGGTTGCCAGCGAATCCGCCATTGCCTCCGCGACGACCGGCGGCGGCGCCCTGCACTCGCAGATTGGCCATCTCACCCGCGCACTGCATGACACCATGCGCGAACTTGGCTACGACAAGACGCTGGAACGTGCCGTTGGCAAGATGCCAGACACGCGTGACCGCTTGAACTACATTTCCACCCTGACTGAACAGGCCGCCGTCAAGACGCTTAACGCCGTCGAAGAGGCCAAGCCTATGCAGCAGAAGCTGGAAACAGAAGCGGTTCAATTGTCCGCCAAATGGCAGGATCTGTTCGAGCGCAAGCTGGATGCCGAACAGTTCAAGGCTCTGGTGCACCAGACCCGACAGTATCTGGGTGACGTCCCGCTGAACACCAAGGCTACCAACGCCAAGTTGATGGACATCGTGGTGGCGCAGGACTATCAGGACCTCACCGGGCAGGTACTCAAGAAGCTGTCCGACACCGTACAGCAACTCGAGAATCAGCTGGTCGCCCTGCTGATCGAGAGCCTGCCGGAAGACAAGAAAAAGGAAATGGATTCCTCACTGCTCAATGGGCCGGTGATCAATGCAGATGGCCGCAGTGATGTTGTGACCAACCAGGCACAGGTCGACGAGTTGCTGGAAAGCCTGGGCTTCTGATCCCCCGAAACAGCGGCAGCATTAATGCAAGGATGGAAATATGAGTGATTTTGCCGGCATGGAAGACATGTTGCAGGATTTCCTGACGGAAGCGTCGGATCTGCTGTCGGGCGTCGACAACAAGCTGGTCGATCTGGAAAAACACCCGGAAGACAAGGAACTGCTCAACGAGATTTTTCGCGGTTTCCACACCATCAAGGGTGGCGCAGGGTTCCTGAACGCCACCGAAATGGTCAAGCTCTGCCACCGGACGGAAAACCTGTTCGACAAGCTGCGGAATGGCGAACTGCACCTGACCCCTGCCACCATGGACGTGATCATGGCGGCGACTGGCATCGTGCGTGACATGTTTGCTGAGCTTTCGCAATCCCGACAACCCTCCCCTGCAGACGCCGCCATCATTGCTGCGCTGGATGCGGTGTTGGAAGGGCAGGCAGTCACGGCACCTGCAACCGAAGCACCCGCAGCGGCAGCCAGCACACCGGCATCGCAAGAAGGCGAACCTGACTGGGGTATGTTGCTGCATGCGCTGGTTGGGGGCGATCACCCGGTAGCCACGGCACCGTCTGCACCAGTACCGGTGCCGGCTGCTCCGTCTTTGGAAGCCGTTGCTGCGCCAGCCAAGGCGGCAGCCCCTGCCCCCGCGCGCGCCGCCTCGGCACCTGGCGCCAGCGCGGTCGCTGTCGCCGCGAAGGATACGACAATCCGCGTCGATACGGCCCGCCTCGACCAGGTGCTCAATCTGTCAGGCGAAATCGGTCTGACCAAGAACCGTCTGACCTGCATCCGCACCGCCATCATGCAGGGCAAGGTCGATCACGAGACCATCAAAGATCTGGACGAGGCCGTCAGCCAGCTGGATCTCCTGGTCGGGGACCTGCAAAGCGCAGTGATGAAGACTCGCATGCAGCCGATCGGCCGCCTGTTCCAGAAATACCCCCGCTTGGCACGCGACGTGGCGCGTCAGCTGGGCAAGGACGTCGAACTGGTCCTCTCCGGTGAAGAGACGGAAATCGACAAGACCATGATTGAGGATCTGAACGATCCGCTGGTCCACCTGATTCGCAACGCGGTTGACCATGGTGTCGACAGTCCCGAAGAGCGTGCAGCCGCAGGCAAGCCGGCCAAGGCGCTGGTGCACCTCTCCGCCGAGCAGGTCGGCGACCATATCGTGATTGAGATCAGCGACGATGGTCGTGGCATTCGACCCGACGTCGTACGTCAGAAGGCGCTGGACAAGGGCCTGATCGACATCGAAACCGCGAACAGCCTGGATGAACGCCAGAGCCTGAACCTGATCTTCCTGCCCGGATTCTCCACCAAGGACCAGATTTCAGACGTTTCTGGTCGTGGCGTCGGCATGGACGTGGTGAAGACCAACATCCAGAACCTGAACGGACGCGTGGATGTTACCTCCACGGTCGGCCAGGGGTCGACCTTCCGCATCATGCTGCCGCTGACGCTGGCGATACTGCCGGTGCTGATGGTCCGACTCGGGGATCAGCCGTTTGCCGTGCCGCTCTCCATGGTCCGGGAAATCCTGCCGATTCGCTCGGAAGACGTCCAGCGCGTCTCGGGCAAGGCCACCATGATCGTGCGCGAAGAAGTCCTGCCGATTCGCACCCTATCCGACCTGATCGGCTGGGAGCAAGCGGCGGTACCGGCCTTTGGGGTGCTGCTGCAACATGGTGAAAGTGATTTCATCCTGGCCATCGACAGCTTTATCGGGCAGGCAGACGTGGTCATCAAGCCACTCAACGACATCAAGCCCAAGGGCATCGCCGGTGCGACGCTGACTGGCGATGGTGCCATCGTGCTGGTGCTGGATATGGAAGAACTGCTCAGCATGCAGACGCAGGACACACGCGCCACGCTCTTCGCCTGATAGCCCTCTCCCGTCACGGGAGCAAACGACCGAGATATAGAGGGGATGCGGGGAGACGATTTGATCGTCTCCCAACCCGGCAGGCGTGGTAGATCGTATCGTGGCAGAGAAGCACGCATCCTGATAACCTAGCAGGCTATAAAACAGCTTTTTTGGAACATCATGCAAGATCACGCCTTTATCGGCAGACAGCCGATCCTCGACCAGCATCAGCAGATCATGGGGTATGAACTGCTGTTCCGCCACGATGCCGCCGCCGTCGGCGCGGTCATTGAAGACGACCTCAAGGCCTGCGCACGCGTGCTGATCAATACCCTCTCGGACATGGGCGCCCAGTGGTTGCTGGGAGACAAGCTCGCCTTCATCAATGTGAATGAAGAAATGCTGCACAGCGACCTGCTGGAACTGCTGCCCCCCAAGCGTACGGTGCTGGAGATCCTCGAGACCGTTCCGCCCTCCGAGGCCGTGGTTGCCCGTTGCCTGGAACTGCGCAAACAGGGGTTCATGATCGCACTGGATGACCACGAGCCCAGCCCAGAACTCGAGCCGCTGATGGCCTGCGCAGACTACATCAAGATCGACATCATGCAGACAGGCCTGGAAAAAGCGGCCCAGATCGTCAAACAGGCCAAGCACTACCCGGTCAAGATCGTAGCCGAAAAGGTCGAGACACGGCAGCAATTCGACGCCTGCCATGAACTCGGATTCCACTTTTTCCAGGGCTACTATTTCGCGCACCCTGAAACACTGACGGCGAAGGTGATCAACCCATCCTACGCTGCCGTGCTGGACCTCCTCAATCTGGTCAGCAAGGACGCCGACACGGCGGAGGTCGAAAGCGGCTTCAAGCGCGACCCCGCCCTGTCGTTCAAGTTGTTGCGTTATATCAATTCCGTCGGCTTCGGCTTGTCCTGCGAGATCCACTCCATCCGCCATGCCCTGAGCATTCTGGGCACCAAGCAGCTATACCGCTGGCTGACGCTGTTGATGGTCACGGCAGGCGAGAACACCACGACCCCGGCACTGATGAAGACCGCGATTACGCGCGGCCGCCTGACTGAATTGCTGGGGGAAACCTATTTTGACAAGACCAACCGCGACAACCTGTTCATCGTAGGCGTGTTCTCGCTGCTGGACGCCATGCTGGAAATGCCGATCGAACAGGTGCTGGAGAAGGTGAATCTCCCGGAGGCGATCACAGAGGCCCTGCTGTCAGAAGAAGGCATTTACGGCCCCTTCCTGCAGTTGGCCAAGGCCTGTGAGGAAGAAGATCGAGCACGAGTCACCATGCTGGCCGAATCGCTGCAGTTTGATCCCAACAAAGTCAACGACTGCCACATCGCGGCGCTGGCCTGGGTGGAAGGTCTGGGCATATGAACCACGAACAGGCGCTGAGCTACATGCATGGTCTTCTCCGGACCATGCTGGAGAAGAAGGCCTCGGACCTGTTCATCTCGGCGGATTTCCCGCCCGCCATGAAGATCGACGGCAAGATGACGCCCGTCACGCCGCAGAAGCTGACCGGTGTGCATACCAAGGCTTTCGCCTATGCGCTGATGAACGAAAAACAGCGCGCCAGCTTCGAGCAGGAAAAAGAATGCAATTTCGCCATCTGGCCAAAGGAAATCGGGCGTTTCCGCGTGAACGTCTTCGTCCAGCAGGAGCAAGTCGGCATGGTGTTGCGCACCATCACGACAAAAATCCCCAACTTTGACGAGATGGGCCTGCCGCAGCAACTGAAGGAAGTGATGATGGCCAAACGCGGCCTCATCATCCTGGTCGGGGGGACGGGTTCTGGCAAGTCAACCACGCTGGCCGCACTGATCGATTACCGCAACGAGCATTCCTACGGGCACATCATCACCATCGAAGATCCGGTGGAGTATGTGCACCCGAGCAAGAACTGTCTGATCACGCACCGTGAGGTCGGACGCGACACGCTGGACTGGTTCCCGGCGCTGAAAAACACGCTGCGGCAAGCACCGGACGTGATCCTGATCGGTGAAATCCGCGACCGCGAGACCATGGAGTTCGCCCTCGCCTTCGCTGAAACAGGGCACCTGTGCATGGCCACGTTGCACGCCAACAATTCCAATCAGGCGATCGACCGCATCATCAACTTCTTCCCGGAAGAACGTCATGCCCAGTTGCACATGGACCTGTCGCTCAACCTGCGCGCCTTTGTTTCACAGCGCCTGGTACCGAAAAAGGGTGGCGGGCGCTGCGCCGCCATCGAGATCCTGCTGAACTCCCCACTGGTCGCCGACCTGATCCTGAAGGGCGAGACCAACATGATCAAGGAAGCCATGTCCAAATCAGTGGAACTGGGCATGCAAACCTTCGACCAGGCACTCTTCAACCTTGCCGAGGAAGGGCGCATCACCGAAGAGGATGCCCTGCGCAATGCCGACTCGATCAACGAACTGCGCCTCAAGTTCAAGCTCCACAGTAAGAACTCATCGGTCAAGGATGCCGGCTCACGTATCGACCATCTCTCCTTGCATGAGGACGAGCCCAAGGAAGAAGAGAGCGAGGAAACACCTTCATCAGCCAAACCGGCTGCCTGAGTCATCGCATGGAAATCACCCTGATTCTGGCCATTGTCGGCCTCACCTGGTTCTGGCTGGATAGCCTGCATGTGCGCGAACTTGCCGTTGCAGCCGGCAAACGCGCCGCAGAACAATACCAGCTGCAATTTCTGGACGAATCCGTCGCCAACACCCGGCTATGGGCGGCGCGTGACCAGGACGGGCGCATGCGCCTGCAGCGTACCTACCATTTTGAAGTCAGCGACACGGGGGCGGAGCGCCTGCCCTGCAGCGTGACCCTGCTCGGCAACAAGGTTGAAAAACTAGACATGCCGCCCTATCGCGACAACGTCGTACGCCTCTATTAAGCAATGACGCAAGCGGGTTATCGCGGCCGCTTCGCCCCCTCCCCGACCGGCCCGCTCCATATTGGCTCCCTGATTGCTGCTGTTGGCAGTTACCTCGAAGCCCGTACCCGTGGTGGCGAGTGGCTGGTGCGCATGGAAGACCTGGACCCGCCGCGCGAAATGCCGGGGGCGGCAGACGGGATTCTTCGTACGCTTGAAGCTTATGGTTTCGAATGGGAGGGGCCGGTGATGTATCAAAGCCAGCGCACCACGGTCTACGAGGCTGCGCTGGAACAGCTCCAACAACGTGGCCTGCTCTACCCCTGCGCATGTACCCGCAAGGAAATCGCGGATTCTGCCGTGCAGGGCATCGAGGGTCCGGTCTATCCTGGCACTTGCCGGCATGGCCTGGCTGCGGACAAATCGCCACGCGCCTGGCGGATTCGCGTAGAGGACCGCGACATCGGCTTCCACGATGCCTTACAGGGCTGGATCAGCCAGAACCTGTCCAGGGACATCGGCGACTTCGTGCTGAAACGGGCGGACGGCTACTATGCGTATCAGCTGGCGGTCGTGGTGGATGATGCCGAACAGGGCGTGACCCACGTGGTACGCGGCGCAGACCTCATCGACTCCACTCCACGCCAGATATATTTGCAGCAGGTGCTGGACATGCCCACGCCGCAATACATTCACCTGCCAGTGGCAGCCAATGCCGAGGGAGAAAAGCTCAGCAAGCAGACGCGGGCGGCGGCCCTCGATCCGGCGCACCCAGTGCCGGCACTCTGGCAGGCGCTGGCGTTTCTCGGCCAACAGCCTCCGCCAACGCTACGCCTCGCAGATTTGCCCACGCTCTGGTCATGGGCCAGGCAGCATTGGACTCTGGCCCGGATACCTCCCGTTCGCGCCCTCCGGCTTACCCCGGAGTGACGTGAAGGGACTGTTGCGGTTCAGACTGCCGGCCGGGCGTGCGCCTGCGTCACCTGGAATTGGCCAGCAAGGTCTTGCAGCTTATGTGCCGTCTGGCGGGCCTGAATTACGGTAGAACTCAACTCCTCCAGCGCCCCACGCATGGAGCTGGTCACCTGCGCAACGCTTTGCACACGCCCACCGTATGCGTAAGCGCTCTGGGAGATATCCTGTAGCAAGCGCAACATGCGTTCGAGAATATCCTGCATGCCACTGTTGTCGGTTGCGGTTTCTTCAGCGAGGCGGATGCCCTCTTCCATTTTCGACATGCCTGCATCCATGTTCACCACCGCATCGCGCGCCTTGCTCTGCACCGTAGTAATCATGCCACGAATCTCGCTGGTAGCTTGTGCTGTCCTCTCCGCCAGTTTTCGTACTTCGTCGGCCACCACCGAGAAGCCTCGACCAGCCTCACCAGCGCGTGCCGCCTCGATGGCGGCATTGAGCGCGAGCAGGTTGGTCTGATCGGCAATCTCGTTAATGACGTCGACAATCCGCCCGATCTGGTCAGTGCTGTTGCTCAGATCGCGGATGGTCGAGACCGAAGTATCGATCGATAGACGAATGTTCTGTGTCCTCGAGCGCACGACCTCCAGCTGCTTCTGCGAATTGTCAGCGGCCTGCTGCATCGCGCCGCGGATATCAGCTGTGGTGCTGTTGGCCGAATCGATATCCGACATTTGTTTTTCGAGCAGCGAGAGAATCTCTTGCACGGCATCAAGTACCTGCACACTGGAGTGCATGGCATGCTGATTGCGTTGCTGCATGTTGTCATGATTGACGTTGATCTCGTCTGTGGCCACGATCACCCGACTGACCGTGGTGTCCAGCGTATCGATGAAGCTGTTGACCCATTGCGCCATCACCGAAATCTCGTCCGTCGCGGCTTGTTTGCGCTCGAAGCGCTGCGACAGGTTGCCGCCGCCCTCTGCCAGATTTCGAATGACTCTCGCCATACTACGCAATCGTTCGGTCATCGGATTGACTGAATACCGGTAAAAAAATACAGATCCCAGCAGCATCAGCGCCAAATGGACCAACTCAGTACTGATGCCATCCAGCTTCATAAAATAGGCAAGGATGAAATTCACTACCCAGAAACCAAACACAACCGCGAAATATGTCTGCTCTTGCCGGTATGCAATGGATCGAAACCGAAACGCCTCCTCTAGGTCAGCCTCGCACATCATGCCCCAAGTGTCGGGGGACCCTGGCATTTGGAAGGTGACGCCCTTGCCAATGACAGGGATATGGCGGTAATCGGAATACCCCGGATAGGTCACAAACAGGTTTTCCCCACGACGAATCGTTTCGCGCACACCCGGATGCAGTTCGCCTGTCGCCGGATCGTTGAACACCAGTTCCAGTTCAGTATGCTCACGCACGCGCACTGTGCCGAAGTCGGTCCGTACCCCATTTTTCAGGTTATCGCCGAGACTAAAGGTGCTGTCCTCAAAGCGCGAACGTGAAAGTGCAGTCCCCGGCTTGATCGACGGATCGAATACCGACTGCACCATGAAGAGATAATTGTCGCCAGATTCGATGAAGACGTGCCCAGCCTCGCGCTGGATCAGGTCACCCAAGACATCGTTGGGAACACGCCCACAAAGGCAGCCAATGGTCTTGCCGTCACGCACCAGTGGCCAATAAAACATCAGTGTCACGGCGTCGTGGAACTTGGAACTGCTAGCTCCGATCGAGACCGTCTGTGGATCAACATAGGGGCCGTGCAAAAAGCGGCCCTGAAGGCCCTTTCGAACTGCCGCCGGCAGCAGGTCTGACTTGCCAACACGTTGCGGGCTTGTCGATGCCAGCACATGCCCGGTGACATCGATCAAAAAGAGTTCAGAAAAGTCGTGCAACACCAACTTCTTTGCAGCAAGCACAACGTTGTCAATTTGCGGGAACCCCTTGAGCACCTCCTCAGAGAACTCTCCGAGCACCCCCCATTGCTGCTCGGCCCAGTTGCGCAGCATGTTCATGCGCGTCGAGGCGATTGCTTCAAACGTCTCCTCCAACACAGGATACCTGCGACGGTTGAGGTAACAAGCCCAACGCATGGCGAACTTGCCGGTTTTACCGAACCACGGCAACCAGCGCCGCTCATGCCCCGACAAATGCATCTGTTCACTTTTTAACATCACGCCCCCCACTTTCTGGATAATCATTTTTAATCATCCATCAGCAACTTCTGGGCCATGGTCATACCACATTGATTTATAAATAATATTTATTGCGCAGCACCTCATACATGGAAACATTTGCCCCACTGAGGTGCACCCAGAAGCGCGCTGCACCAAACCTGGCTGCCAGAGGAACATACGGCCGCCAGTGATATCATTGCAACTATCAGAAAAACCACTCGGATATGCCCGTGAGCCCTCGCGATACCCTGCAACGTTTCCTCTTTCAGAATGCCCCACTGCGCGGCGAGATCGTGCATCTCGACGCGACTTGGCAGGCGGTCCAGGCCAACCATGATTACCCGCCCGTCCTGCGCCAGGCCATGGGTGAACTGATGGCCGCGGCAGCCTTGCTGGCAGCAACGCTCAAGCTGAAGGGTGCATTGGTGCTCCAGATTCAGGGCAAGGGCCCCGTCTCACTGCTGGTAGTGGAATGCACCGGACAGCTGACCATGCGGGCGACGGCCAAATGGACCGGTAACCTCCCCGAGGCGGGACTGGCGGAACTGGTGGGCAATGGACGATTCGTCATCACGCTGGACCCCAAGGATGGCAAACAGACTTACCAGGGCATCGTGCCGCTGGAGGGCGACAGCATTGCGGAGATCCTGCAGAACTACATGACGCGCTCCGAACAGCTCGATACGCGCCTGATCCTCGCCGCGGACGACCGCCAGGCGGGCGGCCTGTTATTGCAGAAGCTGCCCGAGCAGACCGGGCAGGATGCCGATGCCTGGGCCAGAGCCGGCCATCTGGCGGCGACGCTCAAATCCGAAGAACTGCTGCAACTGCCCGCAGAAGAGATCCTGCATCGATTGTTCCACGAGGAAGATCTGCGTCTGTTCGACGCCCAGCCGGTGCGCTTTCACTGCAACTGTTCGCACGAGAGCGTCTCCGGCATGTTGCGCATGCTGGGACGGGATGAAGTGGAAAGTATTCTGGCGGAACAGGGCAATATCGAAATCCACTGCGATTTCTGCAACCGCCTCTACGCGTTCGATCCGGTGGATGCCGCGCAACTGTTCTCCGAAGATGCGATCAAGGGCAGCAACACCCGCCACTGAGGCAACAGTGAATTACTGGCCGAGCAGTTGCAGAAAGGCCTCTCCGGGCAAAGGCTTACTGAATACATAGCCCTGCAGTTCATCGCAGCCGATGCCATGCAGGAATGCCTGCTGGTAGGCCGTTTCCACCCCTTCGGCCACCACCTTCAGTTCCAGACTATGGCCCAGGGCGATAATCGCTTTGAGGATGGCGATGTTGGCCGGCTCCGTTTCCAGGTTGCCCACAAACGCCTTGTCGATCTTGAGGCGATCAACAGGAAAGTCCTTCAGATACGCCATGCTGGAATAGCCCGTGCCGAAATCGTCGATCGCGAGTTTCACACCGATGGATTTTAGTGCCTGTAGCGTCTTGATGAACTGGCCGGTGTCGTGCACCAGCGTTCCCTCGGTGATCTCGAGTTCCAGCAATCGCGGGTCCAGTCCCACCTCGGCCAGCACCCGTTCCACCGTACCGACCAGATCGAAATGCCGAAACTGTCTTGGCGAGACATTGACAGCGATCGGCATCGGTCTTTTATGCATCTTTTGCAAACGAACGCCCATGGTGCAGGCCTCGCGCATTACCCACCCCCCAATATCCTTGATCAATCCTGACTCTTCAGCAATTGGAATGAAACTGAGTGGCGACACCATGGATTCGCCGTGAGGCTGCCAACGAATCAATGCCTCTGCGCCGCATATCCGTCCCGTCGAGAAATCCATCTTGGGCTGGTAGTAAAGCAGGAACTCCTCCCGTTCAAGTGCCTGCCTCAGTCGAAACTCGACATCCAGGCGCTCCATCAGACTACGATTGAGTTCGCTGGTATAAAACTGGAAATTGTTACGCCCGGATTGCTTGGCCTTGAACATTGCGGCATCTGCATGTTTCAGGAGATCGCCCGGATCACGACCATCATCCGGATACAGGCTGACCCCGATACTGCATGAGACGGAATAATCCCATCCTTTGATCACAAAGGGCTGGGAAACCATGGTCAGGATACGCTGCATGCTCTGCGCAATATCCTCGGCTCTCTGCAGACCGGTCAATAACATCACGAACTCGTCCCCTCCCAATCGAACCAGAGTATCGGACTCCCGCACACAAGCGCTCAGGCGTTTCGCCATTTCAACCAGCAGTTGGTCACCCACGTGATGGCCCATGCTGTCGTTGATCAACTTGAATTCATCCAGATCAATAAAAGCGACCGCCAGTTTTTCCTGGTGCCTATGTGCAAAACTGATGCACTGCTGCAGACGATCGGCAAGCAATGCCCGGTTGGGTAGAGAAGTCAGACTATCGTGCGTTGCAAGATATTCTAGCTGTTGCTCATGGTTTCGGCGTTCGGTGATATCTTCTACCGTTCCCTCGTAGAACAGGAGGTTACCCGCTTCGTCTCGAACCTCACGGGCATTCTCGGAAATCCAGATCACCTCGCCGTTTTTGCGATACACCTCTGCTTCAAAGTTGTGTACCACGCCTCGTTCCCGCATCATCCGGATAAACTCGGCACGCTTGCCCGGTTGCACATAGAGTTGACGGTCAATATCCAAAATCCCGCGCGACAGATCATCCGCTGAGTCATATCCGTATATCTTGGCTAAGGCGGGGTTAAAATTTAGATATTGACCGTCTGCAGTCGTTTGATAAATCCCCTCGATCGCATTATTGAATATAGACCGATATCGCGCCTCAGCCTCTTTAAGTGCTTCTTCACTGCGTTTGCGTTGCGTGATGTCCTGAATAAACCCTTCCAGCGCCTCGATTTCCCCTGCTTCATTGAAGATGGGGCTCCCACTTTCCAGGACCCAGCGCAATGAGCCATCTGCGTGCTGGATGCGGTATTCAACATTGAAACGCCCCCCTGACTGAATTGCTTCATCAATTTGTTTACGGACACCTTTGCGGTCCGGCTCAAAGGTAAGCGCTTCATAGGAATTGAAATCCCCATGCATGATTTCTTCAACCGTGTACCCCGTTAGCTCGTAAGCTCCCTGACTGACAAAAAGCATTTTCCAAGCCTCGTCATAGAGGCAGCAGTAGACCATCCCATGCAGATTCTCCATCAAAGAGTCGAGTATGCGCTGACGATCTTGCAGCAGTTGGTTGAGGTTGATGCTCGCCATAAGTCGAAAGATTGGTCGTGTATAGACGCCCCCAAACAGGTCGTCGGTCAGTGAAGAACCACTGGGCAAAAGCACATTGCGTGCCTAGGAAAATTAACCAATCGCAATCAATGCACTATCCTGAAAACTACGACACTCTACCGTGGTGGTGAATGCGCACGTGCGCTTGATTGGTGCAAGCTATCTGGTTTGACGCACTCTTTCGAACATGGAGATCGATGCGGCAGCAGCAGCGTTGAGTGACTCGATCCTGCCCGGCATCGGGATGGTGAAGCGCTTGCTGACCGCCTGCATCAATTCGGCGCTCAATCCCGCCCCTTCATTGCCGATCAGGAAAGCTACCGGGCTCGTCAGGTCCAGCGTATAGAGCGACTCACCGCCGAGGCAGGCCGCCAGGGTGATACCTTGAAATCGGGCGACGGCTTCGTGCAGATCCGCCCGTTCCACGATAGGCAGGGAGAAATGCGCGCCCATGCCGGCCCGCAGCACCTTGGGCGACCACGCATCGACACAGCCGGTGGACAGCCACACCACCTGCACGCCTGCCGCCGCGGCCGAGCGCAGGATAGTGCCGAGGTTGCCCGGATCCTGCAG
Source organism: uncultured Methylobacillus sp. (assembly GCA_964445115.1). Lineage (GTDB taxonomy): Bacteria > Pseudomonadota > Gammaproteobacteria > Burkholderiales > Methylophilaceae > CAIJXJ01. Next base: position 29,718 of record CAYUJU010000026.1, read on the forward strand.
GTCTTCCAGCATCAGGGCAAATCCCGGCTTTGCCGGCACGGGCAACGAGGGGGTCTCGATCACGGCCACGAGACCAACCGGCGTTTCCACCGGGGTGATCTCCGCAAACAGCGGGTCGGGTAGGCAAATCGTATGGAAGGCATCCCCGCGTGCCAGCAAGGCAGACACCTCAGGGTGCGACACACCGCTCTCGCTGACGACCAGCAGCTGCGGCGTCATCCCGGCTTGCAGGCAAGCGTCGACCAGATGCACGCCGTCCAGCAGCGTCTGCCCCGCCTTGCGGCGCTCACGTGCCGAATCCGCCAGCTTTTTCAACTGCTTGAAGGTGGGATTATCGCGGGATATGATGCTTTTCATCGCCTGTGTGCACAGTTGGAATCATAGGCATTATAAGTTCGCGACGCGCTTAACGCCCAACACAATCCGTCCATGTTGCCCACCCGACTGCGTGCCCTTCAAGCCGACATCACCACCCTGCGGGTCGATGCGATCGTCAACGCAGCAAACTCCACCTTGCTGGGTGGTGGTGGAGTGGATGGCGCCATCCACCGGGCGGCAGGCGACGAACTGCTGGCAGCGTGTCGTCTGCTGGGCGGATGCGAAACCGGCCATGCCAAGGTAACGCCGGGGTTCCAGTTGCCAGCCCGATACGTCATCCACACGGTCGGGCCGATCTGGCATGGCGGCGACGCCGGGGAGCCCGCCCTGCTCGCCGCTTGCTATCGCGAGTCGCTGGAATGCGCGCGGCTGGCGCAAGCCCGCAGCATCGCCTTTCCCAGCATCAGCACCGGGGTGTACGGCTATCCGGTGGGGCTTGCCGCCCCCATCGCCGTTGATGCCGTACTTGCATTTTGGGAAGCGCTCCCCGACAGCTTTGAGGAGATCCTGTTCTGCTGTTTTTCAGCGCATGATCTGGAAATTTATCAAGCGCTGCTTGCCTCGCGCCAGCAAGTCGCCTGAATCAGCGCCCCCAGTATCCGCCTCATGCGGCCAGGCCGGGGCGAGTCCAGTTGATCTTGCTCAAATAACTGTCCGAAAGGGTATCGGTATAGGCAAAGAGCTTTTCGAGAATCTCGGCGTCCGGGGTGCCTTTCGCCTTCTCCGCCTGGTAGAGGGCCATGCGCCCCTCGCGCGCCTTGGCCGCCTCGGTCTTGAACGCGGCAAGGCTCTCCTCTGTCACGACCTCGCCGGTCGCCGAAAAACGAATCGTGGGGTAATCCCTGATGTCCACCAGCGGGCCATGCAATTCATGGGAACGGTCATTCGCGTATTCCCTTGCAGCCTTTTTGGCCAGATCGGGATCCGCTTTTGCATCGGCAAGCATGATGCGCCGATAACGCAGGCTTGGCGCCTCTTCGGCTGGCGAGGATGAGGCAGCCAAGGTACGGGCAGCATCCGAAATCGTGATGGTATCGGCAATTGTTGCCGCTGAAGATGGCGCATCTTGCCGCAACGCGGTGGATTGGGATGACGCCATTGCGGAATAAGTCGTATGATTCAGGCCTTGGACGAACATGATTTCCCCTGGTATCGAGAGATGAATCATGACCCAGCAAGGCGCGTGCCATACCTAGTAACCCCCCATTACTCTGCATACAACCTTAGTCGGCACTGACAATACCATGCAACTCGAACGCATCCTCCACTCCCAAGGCTTTGGCAGCCGCAAGCTTTGCCGCCTTATGTGCCATGACCAACGCGTCGCCGTCAACGGCGAACTTTGCGACGACCCGGCACGCGACTTCCCGACCGAGGGGCTGGTGCTCACCGTGGACGGCGAGGACTGGCCGTATCACGAAAAGGCCTACGTCATGCTGAACAAGCCGGCTGGCTACGAATGCTCGCTGAAGCCCCAGTACCATCCCGGCGTGCACGCCCTGCTGGCAACGCCCTTGAGAGAACGCGGCGTGCAGAACATCGGCCGGCTGGACGAAGACACCACCGGCCTGCTGCTGTTTTCGGATGACGGCACCTTCATCCACCGCATGGGCTCGCCCAAGTGGAAAGTACCCAAGGTGTACGAGGTCACGGCCAAGCACCCGGTGGACGAGGCATTCGCCAAGGTGCTGGTCGCGGGCGTGCAACTCAACGACGAACCCGCCCCCATCGCCGCACTGGCCTGCGAGGCCGTCGGCAGCCACACCCTGCATCTGACGCTGGGCGAAGGCAAATACCATCAGGTCAAACGCATGGTCGCCGCCGCCGGCAACCGGGTGGAAGCCCTCAAACGCATCGCCATCGGCAGGCTGACGCTACCGGACGATCTGCCCGAGGGCCAATGGCGCTGGCTGACCGAGAGCGACCTCGAAAAGCTGCGTAGATAAGCGTTTTGCATTAGTATTATTCGCGACAAACACATCCCGTTTCCCCTACCGGAACCAAGGACTTGAAATGAAGCCGCAACAGCCCAGTCAATCCGAAGTCAACTCGCTGATCCACCTGGTCAACGGCGGCCGGTTCGCCGAGGCCGAAACCAGTGCACAGGCCTTGATCAGCCGCTATCCTGGCGCGTTCATCTTGTACAACATCCTGGGGGTGGCGCAGGAGAATCTGCAAAAATTCGAAGCAGCAGCTGACACTTATCGCAAGGCGTTGCAGATTGACCCGAGCATCGCCGAGATTTACGTCAACCTCGGCGCCGTTCTTGGGCAACTGGGTCGCGTCGACGAGGCTATCGCCGGCTACCGCAAGGCGATCCAGCTGCGGCCTAACTTGGTCGTGGCGCATTTCAACCTGGGCATCATCCTGCAGGAGCACGGCCGCTTCGACGAAGCCGTCGCGGCCTATCGCAAGGCCATTGCACTGGAGCCGGGCTTCTACGAAGCCATCGGCAACCTTGGCACCGTGCTGCAAAAACAGGGCAAGCTGGAAGAAGCCACCAGTCTGTATCGTCAGGCGCTGGCCATCCACGCCGACGCCCGCGGCTATTTCAACCTCGGCACTGCCCTGCGCGATGAGGGCAAGCACCAGGAAGCCTCGGAGAGCTACCTCAAGGCGCTGGAACTCAACCCCAACTACGCCGATGCGCACAACAACCTGGGCGAAATCTTTCGCGATCGGGGCAACATGGACGAGGCGATCAAGTGCTATGAAAACGCCATCGCCATTCAGGCAGATCACCCCAACGCCAACTACAACATGGGCGAATTCCTCTCGCTGGCCAGACGCTACGCAGAAGCGATTCCCTATTACCAGCGCTCGCGCTTCGAAGACTTTGAAGAACGCGCCATGGGGTGCATGTACCGCATCGGCCAATACGACGAGTTCCGCAAAAAGCTGCAGGAGATGGTGCACTCCGGCCGCAAGTCCATCATGCTCGCCACACTGTCCAAGCACCATGCCATCAATTTCGGCGTACCGGACGAATACAGTTTCTGCCCGGACCCGATGCGGTTCGCCTGGCATACCAATATCCCCGAGCTATCCGAACCCGGCAGCCAGTTGCTACAGGATGTGCTCGACACCATTGACCGCACCCCCATCGCTGCGCGCATGCAGGGCCGCCTCTACTCCGGCATGCAATCCGCCGGCAACCTGCTCAAACGGCCGGAACCCGCCTTCCAGGCCCTCGCCAAACTGGTGAAACAGAAAATCGCCGAATATCGCGAGCACTACGCCGGCGAGGACTGCGACCTGATTCGTTATTTCCCCAAGGAAATCGACTTCAGCAGCTCGTGGTATCTCAAGATGAAAAAGGGCGGCAACCTAGGCTCACACATCCACGAAGAAGGCTGGATCAGCGGCTGCGTCTATCTCAAGCTCCCCACCCGCGAACCGGGCTCCACCGAAGCCGGCTTTGAATACGGTACCGACGGCGACCGTTACCCACGCCAGCACGACAATTTCGATTCGCACATCGTGGTGCAGGCAGTCGGCGACATCGTGCTGTTCCCCTCGTCGCTGTTCCACCGCACCATCCCGTTCAGCGCGGATGAAGAGCGGGTTTGCGTGGCATTTGATTTGAAGCCGGAAGTTCGGTAGCAGGTTGGGCGCGTTGCTAAGTAACACTTTCTCGCAACGCCTGCCTATTTGACGGAATAATTTCCATCAAATAGGCAGTCTAATTTGCGTTAATCGTCATGGACCACGATCCACTCGCTCAATTCGATGGCCAATTTCTCGATGGCCTAGAGTTCTGTTCTAGGGCCTACGCCCTCTTTGAGTCGATCCGCAACACTCCAGAAGGCGTATCTCGATTTCGCAGACGTGCTCGCCCTGATAAGAAATTGCTTGAGGAAATACTCCCGATCTGCAAATACATACAGGCAAGCTATCGTCCCGGCCGTTATATGTCGGTGCAGTGGATCAATGGAAGCCAGCGGTATGACGCCGAAGTGTTACAACGTGGGGCCTACGTCAACCAGAACTACTATCCGGAAAGCGCCTTTCTAGAGGTCACATGCTCAATGCACCCAAATGATTACCTAATCCGAGAACTGCTTGACACAAAAGGGCTAGCATTTGGGGCAGATGGGGTGCGCCGACTCAACGACGGCGAAATTGAATCTCTTCCGGTCAGCCACTCCAACCTAGAGTTCGTTGAAAAGGACGCCGCGCTAATATTGAATCGAATCGCGGACAAGTCTGCCGTGCAGTATCCGAATAACACCATTTTGATAATCGACTGCACACTCAGCCTGCCGTATATGCCAGACGAGTGGGAGTATCTGATGACACGTGTGCGTAGCGGGCTGCCGAGAACCATGTTCCGCGAGCTCTATCTCTACGATGCGGTGGGCCAATACAGCTTATCGGTTTATCCACGCCATGACGCTTAACCTTTTAGTCTGGCTAATCGGGGACCGGGATAACCGGGTTAGCTCAGACCTCATTTTTCTGCTTACGCCAAGTCAGCCCCATCCGTCACACGTTTGCATCCCCATCCATTCAACGTATAATCCTTGCACTCCGTGCGCCCTGCCAATCAGCGCACCGGTCTTTTGTTCTATCGATCGCTCTGATCCCTAATCCGTCTGCCTCGATTGGTGCCGCTCCCCGGGAGCCGTAGGCCGTCGCAGGAGTATTAAATTGTCTCAAGACATCCAATTCGCCGACCTAGGTCTGGCACAACCGTTGCTGCGCGCCATTGAAGACGCCGGCTATACCAAACCCACACCAGTGCAAGCACAGGCCATCCCCCAGGTGCTCAAGGGCGGCGACCTGCTGGCTGGCGCGCAGACCGGGACCGGCAAGACCGCCGGCTTCACCCTGCCGATTCTGCAACTGCTGAACGACAAACCCGTCACGCTCAAGGCCGGCCGGCCGCGCGTACTGGTGCTGGTGCCGACGCGTGAACTGGCCGCGCAGGTCGAGGAATCGGTCCAGACCTACGGCAAGTACCTCAAGCACAGCTCGATGGTGATGTTCGGCGGCGTGGGCATCAACCCGCAAATCGACCGCCTGCGCAAACCGCTGGATATTCTGGTCGCCACGCCGGGCCGCCTGCTGGACCACGTCGGCCAGAAGACGCTGGACCTCTCCGGCATCGAAATCCTGGTGTTGGACGAAGCCGACCGCATGCTGGACATGGGCTTCATCCGCGACATCAAGAAGATTCTCGCGATTCTGCCCAAGCAGCGGCAGAACCTGCTGTTCTCCGCCACGTTCTCCGACGAGATCAAGTCACTGGCCGACGGCCTGCTGAACAACCCGGGCTTCGTCGAAGTCGCCCGTCGCAACACCGCCTCCGAAATGGTCGAGCAAACCGTGCACCTGGTGCAACAGAGCCACAAGCGCGATCTGGTCAGCCATCTGGTCAAGGCCAACAATTGGACACAGGTGCTGGTGTTCACGCGTACCAAGCACGGCGCCAACCGCTTGGCCGAAAAACTGGTCAAGGATGGCATTCCGGCCATGGCCATCCACGGCAACAAGAGCCAGTCGGCACGTACCAAGGCACTGGCCGAGTTCAAGGCTGGGACTATCCCCGTGCTGGTGGCGACAGACATCGCCGCGCGCGGACTGGATATCGACCAGTTGCCGCAAGTCGTGAACTTCGAACTGCCCAACGTACCGGAAGACTACGTCCACCGCATTGGCCGCACCGGCCGCGCTGGCGCCAGCGGGGCTGCCGTCTCACTGGTAGACCACGAAGAGCTCAAACTGCTCAAGGATATCGAGAAGCTGATCAAACGCGAGATCCCGCGTGTTCCCGTGGAAGGATTCACCCCGCCGGAAAAGCCCGAGCCTGAAGCCCCGCGCCCGCCACGCCAGTTCCAACAGCGCCGCCCGCAAGGGCAGGGCCAAGGCAAGCGCCAGGGCGATGGCCAAGGCCGCAACAACCGCGATCGCGGCGAGCACGGCCCGCGTAATGAGCAGAAAGTGCAAGGCCAAAAACCCAGGCAGCGGCAAGGCCAGGGCAAGCCGAACCAACCTGGGCAGAAACCTCGCCAACCGCAAGCACAGCCGCAGGCCAAGCCACGCAAAGGGCTTTCCGAAGCCGCCTTGCACCAGTCCCTGCCGCAGACCCCGTTGTTCAACCCGCAGCCGGTGCATCGCGGGCAACGCCATAAATAAGGGCCTGTACCACAGCGCATCCGAAGGGTACCGGGACATGCCTTTTCCTCCGGTTTCCTTCGTGCGCTCCGTGGTAAAAGCGTTTCATCCATGACCCCCGCCCGGCAGCTACTGCACGACATTTTCGGCTACCCTGACTTTCGCGGATCGCAGGAGGCCATCGTCGAGCACGTGGCGTCAGGTGGTGATGCGCTGGTGCTCATGCCCACTGGCGGCGGCAAGTCGCTGTGTTACCAGATTCCCGCGCTGCTGCGCGAGGGTGTGGGCATTGTCGTTTCCCCGCTGATCGCGCTGATGCAGGATCAGGTCGATACGCTGACGCAACTAGGCGTGCGTGCGGCCTTTCTCAATTCCAGTCTGGATGCGGAAGCGGCAAGAGACGTCACCAGTCGCATGCTGCGCGGGGAACTCGACCTCCTTTACGTCGCACCGGAACGGCTACTGATGTCGGGCTTCCTGACCCTGCTGGAGCAGGTGCAGGAACACGTGGGCCTGGCGATGTTCGCCATTGACGAAGCGCATTGTGTCTCGCAATGGGGTCACGACTTCCGGCCCGAATACCGTCAGCTCACCGTGCTGCATGAGCGCTTTCCACAGGTGCCGCGTATCGCGCTCACCGCCACGGCCGACGCGCCGACCCGCGGCGAGATCGTGGAGCGTCTGGCGCTGGAAAACGCACAACAGTTCGTTTCCAGTTTCGATCGCCCCAACATCAAGTACCGCGTCGCCCAGAAGGCCAACGCCCGCCAACAGCTGGAAGCCTTTCTGGAAAGCGAGCACCCGAACGATGCCGGCATCGTCTATTGCC
>CAYUJU010000027.1:0-36971 GCA_964445115.1 uncultured Methylobacillus sp.
GGTAGCGGCAGTTTCCTGCCAAATGACCGTTTACACAAAAATTCTTACACCCTCGGTTGCGGCGTCGATAATGGCCGGTATGCTGGTCTTGACCCATTCCTCCCGAGGCCGTTTCTTCTGTGACTTGGAATCAACCACGTTGAAATAGTATTCGCCTACCGCAATCAGAAGATATTCCGTACCACTGCTCAGCTATTGCTGAAGCTGATTCGATCCTTTCTGATAGATATGAGGGCGATTCTGTGTCCATGATTGCCCTTAGGTTCTCGCTCACGGGTACAAGCTTTACACCAGAACCCTCAATTTCTTTAAAAGCCGATGTGAGATGCCGAACGCTTTCCAATTCCCCTGGTGCATTTGGCAGATCGGAGTGATCGTCGAGTTGGAAGTCCAGCACCATTACAGCGCCTGATTCAGCATGGACGTTACTAGTCATGATCACCAGCCCGAACATAAGTACTAAGCGATACACAATTTTCATGTGGGCCTCTCCTAAAAAATAAGGCAATCGGACTTCTAGCCCGTGTTCGTGAAAGACATTTATTGGAATACGGTTTACTCGCCACTGTAACTTGTCGATGACACAGTTCCCCGGAGTTGGGTTTCAGCGACCTTAAAGCTTTTGAGGTGCTTGTCATGGCACCCCAAAATCCATCCCTGCAACATGAAAGGCCGATTTCAGTTCACAGGAGTTGCTGCTACCAGTTTGTTTGGATATACCAACTGGTTTAAGACAATGGGATGTAAGCCAGCCAGTGATCAGACACCTGCTGGATTGCGATTTCAGGTGAGCCCAGATATTGGATTTAGATGTGGGTGCCAATTCTGATTCGGGGTTTGGCTCAGAAAATCGAGTGTGCAAACGAGCAACGCGAAACGGGATGCACCGGCCAGTCGCCGCTGGCACGCTCCCGTCCCGCCCTGTCCGCAGGAAATGCTGATTGCCGGAATTGGCGGTGTCATACTCCGGGCAGAATTCACCGGAGTGGCCTCCTGCCAAAACGCCACAATTCGACTTCGAGACACACCAGGCAGCCTGCTGCCTGACCCTGCGGACTACTCCCAACCGCCGCCGAACGCTCGATAAACCGTCACGCGGTTGGCCGCATCCGCCAGGCGGATGTTGATCAGCGCCAGTTTGGCGTCGAACAGCGTGCGCTGCGCATCAAGTGAGGCAAGGTAACTGTCGACGCCGGCCTGGTAGCGCGCGTCCGATAGCCTGTAGCTCTCGGCAGTGGCTTTCACCAGTCGGGTGCGTGCGTCCAGTTGCTCGCCCAGCGTGGCGCGTTCGGCCAGGGTGTCAGCCACTTCGCGGAAGGCGGCCTGAATCGTTTTCTCGTATTCGGCCAACTTGATCTCGCGTTCGATCCTGGCGGCTTCGAGATTGGCCTCCAGCCGGCCGCCTTCGAAAATCGGCAAGCGGATCTGGGGCAGGAACAACCAGGCCCCCGAACCGCCGGCAAACAGTCCGCTGAGCGCGGCGCTCGCGGTACCGGCCGAAGCGGTCAGCGAAATGGTCGGGAAGAACGCAGCGCGCGCGGCACCGATATTGGCATTGCTGGCGCGCAGCGCACGCTCAGCACGCAGCACGTCCGGGCGGCGTGTCAGCACTTCGGAAGGAACACCTGCCGGAATTTGCGCGATCGCACTGACGTTGTCGCCGAGCTTGGCCGGCAGCCATTCCGCAGAAACGCTGGCACCCGCCAGCAAATTGAGCGCATTTTCATCCTGGGCGACGCGCGCGCTGAACAGGGCGACTTCGGCGCGCGCGCCTTCCATCAGAGTTTCCGCCTGGCGCAGCTCGATGGCTTCGCCGACACCGACTTCGACACTGCGACGGATCAGCTCATAAGATTTCTTGCGCGTATCGTAGGTGCGCTGGGACAAATCCAGGCGCTCCCGGTCCGCTGCCAGGGTCAGCCAGGCATTCGCGACCTCCGCGACCAGGCTGATCTGCGCGCTGCGCCTGGCTTCCTCGGTACCCAGGTAAAGCTCCAGCGCCTGCTGGTTCAGGCTGCGTATGCGGCCGAAGAAATCAATCTCGTAGGACGAGAATCCCAGATTGACGCTGTACTGATGCGTGGTGTCGGCTTCGTTGCCGCCGGCCAGATCCTTGGGCACGCGCTGGGCGGTTTCACTACCGGTAATGCCGACGCCTGGGTAAAGATCGGAGCGCTGAATGCGGTAGAGCGCACGCGCCTTGTCGATATTGAGCGCCGCCACCCGCAGGTCACGGTTGTTCTGCAACGCCAGGGCAATGACTTCGCGCAATTGCGCGTCGGCAAAATAGTCGCGCCAAGCCACGGCATCCAGCGGGGTGGAACTTGCCGCCGTTTGCTCGGCATGCGGGAACTGACCGGGCACCGGGGCAGCCGGCCGCATGTAGTCGGGAATGAAACTGCAGGCACTGCTCACACCAGCGAGCAGGACCACGACCGGTAGATGACGCCAGATCATGACAGCTTCTCCTCTGTCGCTACTTCGGGTTGATGCATGGCGTCCACGTCAGTGTGCTCCTTGAAAATACGTTTGATCACGACATAAAACAACGGGATGAAAAACACGCCCAGCAACGTTGCAGCAATGGTGCCGCCCAGCACGCCGGTGCCAATCGCGTTCTGGCTGCCGGAACCTGCACCACTGGCGATGGCCAGCGGCAGCACGCCGAAGCCGAAGGCCAGCGAGGTCATCAGGATAGGGCGCAAACGCATGCGCACCGCATCCAGGGTGGCCGTCATCAGGTCCTTGCCAGCTTCCAATTCGGCCTTGGCGAATTCCACGATAAGAATCGCGTTCTTCGAGGACAGGCCGATAGTGGCGAGCAAGCCGACCTGGAAATAGATGTCGTTGGACAGCCCGCGTCCGGTCGCAGCCAGCAGCGCGCCCAGCACGCCGAGCGGCACCACCAGGATCACCGCAAACGGCACCGACCAGCTTTCGTACAGGGCGGCCAGGCAGAGGAACACCACCAGCAGGGACAAGGCAAACAGTGCCGGCGCCTGCGACCCGCTACGGCGTTCCTCGTAGGAGGTCGCGGTCCATTCATACCCGATACCGGCCGGCATCTTTTTCATGATCTCCTCAACGGCAGCCATGGCATCGCCGGAGGACAAGCCGGGCGCGGCCTGCCCCACCAGTTCGGCCGAAGATTGACCGTTATAGCGCTCCAGGCGCGGCGAACCATAGGTCCAGTGCGCGCTGGCGAAGGCCGAGAATGGCACCATCTCGCCACGGTTGTTGCGGACATACCATTTATTGAGGTCTTCCGGCACCATGCGCGCGGCGGCTTCGCCCTGCAGATAGACCTTCTTGACGCGTCCGCGGTCGAGGAAGTCGTTGATGTAACTGCCGCCCCAAGCGCTGGACAGGGTATCGTCGATGTCGGCCACGGTCAGGCCCAGCGCACCGGCTTTGGCATGGTCGATGTCGAGCCGGTACTCCGGCGTGTCATCCATGCCGTTGGGGCGCACCCCGACCAGTCGCTTGTCCTGCGCTGCCATGCCGAGGAACTGGTTGCGCGCCGCCATCAAGGCCTCGTGACCGATCCCGGCACGATCCTGCATCTGCACGTCGAACCCGCTGGAAGTGCCGAGCTCGATCACCGCGGGCGGCACGAAAGCAAACACCATGGCTTCGCGGATCTGGGAGAACGCCCCCATGGCGCGACCGGCGATGGACTTCACGTCCGAGCCGGGTGTCTTGCGATATTTCCAGTCCTTCAGATTGACGAAACCGATCCCCATGTTCTGACCGCTGCCGCCAAAGCTGAAACCGGCGACGGTAAAAATCGAGTTCACGTAGTCCTTCTCATCGGTCAGAAAATGCTGCTCGACCTTCTTCAGCACTTCGATGGTGCGCTCCTGCGTCGCCCCGGCCGGCAGCATGATCTGGTTGAACATGATGCCCTGATCCTCTTCCGGCAGGAACGAGGTCGGCATACGCGCGAACAGCACCACCAGCACGCTGATGATGGCCAGATAAATCAGGATGAAACGGAAACCGCGCTTCAGCACGCCGCCGACTGCAGTTTCATAGCGACGGCTGCCGCGCTCGAAGCCGCGGTTGAACCAGCTGAAGAAGCCGCCGAACAGGCCGCCCTCGCCATGGCCATGGCCTTTTTGCACCGGCTTCAGCATGGTGGCGCACAATGCCGGGGTAAACACGATGGCGACCAGCACCGACATCGCCATCGCGGCGACGATGGTGATCGAGAACTGGCGGTAGATCACCCCGGTGGACCCGCCGAAGAAGGCCATCGGCACGAACACCGCAGACAGCACCATACCGATGCCAATCAGCGCGCCGGTAATCTGCGACATGGATTTGCGCGTCGCCTCCTTCGGCGACAGGCCTTCCTCCGTCATCACACGCTCGACGTTCTCGACGACCACGATGGCGTCATCCACCAGCAGGCCGATGGCCAGCACCAGCCCGAACATCGTCAGGGTGTTGATCGAAAAGCCAAACGCCGCCATCACGCCGAAAGTGCCGAGCAGCACCACCGGCACGGCAATGGTCGGAATCAACGTCGCACGCAGGTTCTGCAGGAACAGGTACATCACCAGGAACACCAGCACGATGGCTTCGATCAGCGTCATCACCACTTCACGGATCGAGAGCTTGACGAACGGCGTGGTGTCGTAAGGCACGACGGTCTTGGCGCCGGCCGGGAAATAGGGTTTCAGTTCCTCCAGCTTGGCGCGCACCGCGTCGGCGGTTTCCAGGGCATTGGCACCGGCCGCCAGCTTGATACCGATGCCGGCCGCGGGCTTGCCGTTATAGCGTCCAGTCACGCCGTAGTTCTCGGCGCCGATCTCGACACGCGCCACATCCCCCAGGCGCACTTCTCCGCCTTCAGTTGAGGTACGCAGCAGAATGGCCTCGAACTGTTCTGCGGTCTGCAGGCGGCTTTGCGCAGTAATCGTTGCGGAGAAGCCCTGCCCCGGCAGCGCCGGGGTACCACCCAGTTGGCCTGCTGCTACCTGGGTGTTCTGGGCGCGGATCGCGGCCTTGACGTCGGCCGCCGTCAGCTTGAAGTTGTTTAGTTTGTCGGGGTCAAGCCAGACCCGCATCGCGTACTGCGAACCGAAGACCTGCGTCTCGCCGACGCCATTCACGCGCGACAGCGGATCCTGCACATAGGCCACCAGGAAATCGGCCATGTCGCTGGCCTTGAGCTTGCCGTCCTCGGAGACGAAGCCGATCACCATCAGGAAATTGCGCGCCGACTTGGCGACCGACACCCCCTGCTGCTGCACTTCCATCGGCAGCAGCGGCAACGCGCCCTGCAGTTTGTTCTGCACCTGCACCTGCGCGATGTCGGGGTTGGTGTCTGCGCTGAAAGTCAGGGTAATCGTGGCACGGCCGAAGGCGTCGCTCGACGCATTCATGTACAGCAGGCCATCCAGCCCGGTCATCTTCTGCTCGATGACCTGGGTCACCGAATCCTCCACGGTCTTTGCCGAGGCCCCCGGATAGTTGGCGTTGATCGCGACCTGCGGCGGTGCGATGGCCGGATACTGCGAAATCGGCAGTGCGAGGATGGACAGCCCACCCGCCAGCATGATGACGATGGCGATGACCCAGGCAAAGAACGGGCCATGGCGCCTACCTCACTTCACGTCTGCGGGGACAGGCGCGGCCAACTCTTGCGCGACCACTTCGATCTCGGGGCGCACTTTCTGCAGGCCTTCTACGATCACGCGATCGCCTGCCGTGAGGCCGGCCGTTACCACCCACTGATCGCCCAGGGATTGCGCAGTAGTCACGGTACGCGCCTCAACCTTGTTCTGCGCATTAACGATCATCACGGTGGCATTGCCACGCGGATCGCGGCTGATCGCGGCGTGCGGCAACAGGACGGCGTCACCCTGCACCCCCTGATTCAAACGCGCCCGCACGTACATGCCCGGCAACAGGACACCGGACGGATTGGGGAAGACGGCGCGCAAGGTCACGCTGCCGGTGCTCTGGTCAACGGAAACTTCGGAAAAAGCCAGCTTGCCCGCATGATCGTATTGCGTACCGTCCTCCAGCAGCAGCGTCACCGCAACCGAATCGCCAGCACCGCGCTGCAGTTTTCCGGCATCCAGTTCACGCCGCAGCTTCATCATTTCGGCACTGGACTGGGTGACATCGACATAAATCGGATTCAGTTGCTGCACCACTGCCAGCGCGTTCTCCTGATTCGCCGTGACCAGCGCACCCGGCGTCACGCCGGAGCGACCGATGCGGCCGGGGATGGGAGAAGTCACGCGGGTGTAGGCCAGGTCTATCCTGGCTTTCTCGACGGCTGCACGCGCCGAGGCAACTTCGGCTTCCGCTTTTTTGAGGGCCGCCGTCGCCTCGTCGTTGGCCTGCTTGCTCACTGCATCGATTTTCACCAGCTCGGCGTAGCGCTGTGCTTTCAGCCGTTCGGCATACACCGTGGCTTCGGCACGCGCCAGCGCTGCCTTGGCGCTATCGTAGATCGCCTGGTAAGGCGATGGATCAATCTGATACAGCAGCTGGCCAGCCTTTACCTCGCTGCCTTCCTTGAACGGACGCTGCTGGATAATGCCGCTGACCTGGGGGCGGACTTCTGCGATCAGATAAGGTGACGTACGCCCGGGCAACTCCGTCACCACAGGCACGCTTTCGAGGCGGGCGGCGACCACGCTGACCTGCGGTGCAGGATTTGCCTGTGCGGCACCTGGTTTCGACGGCTCACCGCAGGCGGTCAGCATCAGAAAAGTGATGAAAGCGAGTCTGTTGAAGTATGGCATGAGGATTCCCAAGGCGCTGATCAGGGCTAAACCTGGTTAAATGTATTTCCGGAAAGATGATATTGCACGATTATCTTTCTTGCAAGATAATATTTCCGTTCCCCTTATCGCCCTGGCAGAAGTTCATGTCGAACAAAGTTTATTCATTTCTGGAAGCCCAGCGCCAACACTGGCCCGAAGCCTACGATGCAGCCACGCTGCCGCTGAGGATCTCGCTGTTCCATGCTCAGATTGCGCAGCATTCGCGCGCCATAGAGATCATCTCAGCCAACGGACTGAGCCTGGGGGAATTCGACGTCCTTGCCACCTTGCGGCGCTCTCCGCCCCCGCACACGCTGACCCCTTCGGATATCCAGAAGTCCATGCTGATTACTTCCGGCGGACTGACCAAGGTATTGATCGAACTCGAACATCGCGGCCTGATATCCCGCATGACCAAAAAAGACGACAGGCGGGTCAAACCCGTCAACCTGAGTGACGCCGCCATGCCGTTGCTCGACAAGACCACACGGGAACTGGATGCCGTACTCACGGCGTGGATCAGAGAACGTCTGTCCCGGTATGAAATTGCGCAGATCACCGCGCTGCTGACCAAACTCTCAGACTGATACGCCCGACGCCTGCCTGTTTTTTCTTGCGTGGGCCGATAATTTCTTTACCCTGCGATTCAGAAGATCAGCAATTCGAGGTATCAGATTGGGGCGGCGAAAAAGTTTCAGGTGATTCTCGTTACGACAACTCCAATCTAACAAAACACCCCTTTTAGCCAATAGCCAATGGGAGTGAGCGGATTTCACTCATGACTGCTGGCAAAAGACAATGAAACCTCCACCCTTCGGTACCCAACTTCATCGTCTCGGGCGCGCCAAATAAAACAAGGGCTTGCAGCTTAACGGTTGCAGGCCCGTTGTCTTTTCATCTAGTTCATGGGTAAACCGCATGAAGCACCCCGGTTGATAATTCCCTATTTGGGTGTTATGATTCCCTAAATGGGTATGAACTACACCAATACATCTGACGTACTCTTCACCAAGGTACAGCAACGAGTGCTGGCGCTGCTATTTGGCCAACCTGACCGTAGCTTCTACGGAAATGAGATCGTTCGTATCGCCGGGGTGGGCGTCGGCGCCGCAGTCCGTGAGCTGGATAAGTTGGCCACGGCCGGATTGATCAACGTTAGCCGCATCGGCAACCAGAAGCATTATCAGGCCAATCCAGCCTCCCCTATCTTTGAAGAACTGCGCGGCATCATACTCAAGACATTTGGTGTCGGTGACGTATTGCGACAAGCCTTGATGCCCATCGCCAACAGTATCAAGATCGCGTTCATTTTCGGATCGGTCGCGAAGAAACAGGAGACGGCTAAGAGCGACATCGATCTGATGGTGATCTCAGAGCAGCTCGGGTACGCAGAATTATTCCCGTTACTGACTGAGGCTGAAAAGTCGCTCGGCCGACCGGTGAACCCGACAATCTACACGCAAGCAGAGTTCACCGGAAAGCTGTCTTCGGGAAGCGACTTCCTGAAACGTGTTCTGGAACAGCCCAAGATTTTCCTGATAGGATCGGAGCATGACATCCGAACAACTCAATAACCTGTCCAAGGCGCATCAGCTCAAGGCCGAGCCGCCAAGCCAGCAGGAGTTCGATGGCCTGAAGCGTTCAGGGCGCGCACGCCTCATTGACGCGCGCAATGCATCGTTGTCCATCGAAAGTCGTTTCGATCTGGCCTACAACGCCTCACATTCTCTGGCCCTGGCTGCGCTTCGCTGGCATGGTTATCGTTCGGAAAATCGATATCTGGTGTTTCAGGTACTGGAACACACGACTGGTTTAGGCCCGGAAGTATGGCGTATCTTTGCCAAGGCCCATGAAAAACGGAACCTTGCGGAATATGAGGGCTTCGTGGATGTCGAGGAGCGGTTGATTGAGGATTTGATTGAGGCGACCAAGACCTTGCTGGCCAAGATTGACGCGATGGGACCCGTGAGCCGATAACGCAAAAAACCTTGCATGAGATTTACGTGATTCTGTTGTGTCCTGCCAGGAATTCCGTCACGAACGCATACCGGCCTCTCTCGCACAGTACACGGAACACACCTTCCTCTCACAACAACATATCAAAACAGAGATGACAGAATGACAAGCACCCAACAACGTGCCGCACTGCAACGCCAGATCTGGCAAATCGCCAATGATGTTCGGGGCGCAGTGGATGGCTGGGATTTCAAGCAATACGTATTGGGCACCCTGTTCTATCGCTTCATCAGCGAGAACTTTGCCAGCTACATCGAAGGTGGCGATGACAGCATCCATTACGCGCAACTCCCGGATGATGTCATCACCCCGGAAATCAAGGACGATGCCGTTAAAACCAAGGGTTACTTCATCTACCCGAGCCAACTGTTCGTCAACATCGCCAAAGGCGCGAATAGCAACGACAGCCTGAATACCGATCTCGCAAAAATCTTTTCTGCCATCGAAAGCTCTGCCAACGGTTACCCCTCAGAAGGCGACATCAAAGGCCTGTTTGCCGATTTTGATACCACCAGCAACCGCCTCGGCAACACCGTCAAAGACAAAAACACCCGCCTGGCCGCCGTGCTCAAGGGCGTGGCGGAACTGGATTTTGGCGACTTCGACGCCAGCCATATTGACCTGTTTGGTGATGCTTACGAATTTCTTATTTCCAACTACGCCGCCAATGCCGGCAAATCCGGCGGCGAGTTCTTCACCCCGCAGCATGTCTCCAAGCTGATTGCGATGCTGGCCATGCACAAGCAAACCAGCGTCAACAAGATTTACGACCCCGCCTGCGGCTCCGGCTCGCTGTTGCTGCAAGCCAAAAAGCACTTTGACGCGCACATCATCGAAGACGGTTTTTTTGGGCAAGAGATCAACCACACCACCTACAACCTGGCGCGGATGAACATGTTCTTGCACAACATCAACTACGACAAGTTCAACGTCCAGCTAGGCAACACCCTGATAGACCCGCATTTTGCCGATGACAAGCCCTTCGATGCCATCGTCTCCAACCCGCCGTATTCGGTGAAGTGGATAGGCAGCGACGACCCCACCCTGATTAACGACGAACGCTTTGCCCCGGCCGGCGTGCTCGCGCCCAAGTCCAAGGCCGATTTTGCCTTTGTGCTGCATGCCTTGAGCTATTTATCCAGCAAGGGCCGCGCCGCCATCGTCTGCTTCCCCGGCATTTTTTACCGGGGCGGCGCCGAGCAGAAAATCCGCCAGTATCTGGTGGACAATAACTATGTCGAGAGCGTGATTTCGCTCGCGCCAAATCTGTTCTTTGGCACCACCATCGCCGTGAATATTCTGGTGCTGGCAAAGAACAAGAAAGACACCACCACCCAGTTCATCGACGCCAGCGGGCTATTCAAGAAAGAAACCAATAACAACGTGCTGCTGGATAGCCATATCGAGCAGATCATGGCTGTGTTCGACAGCAAGGCCAACGTCGATCACTTTGCCAAGTCGGTGCCCTTGGAGCAGGTGGCGGCCAACGACTACAACCTGTCGGTCAGTAGCTATGTCGAGGCCAAGGACAACCGTGAGGTGGTGGATATCGCCCAGCTCAACGCTGAGCTGAAAACCACCGTTGCCCGGATCGACCAGCTGCGCAAGGAGATTGATGCCATCGTCGTGGAAATTGAAGGCGAGGAGCTGGAGGCATGAGCGACGTGAACTTCTTGGTCAAGATTTTGGACGAAGCAGATGTTCAGTGGCGGCCACTGGGAGAAATCTCGTCTCTCTACGGGGGACTCACTGGAAAAAGCAAGAAAGACTTTGAGGGGGGGAAGGCCAAGTATGTAACGTATAAAAACATCTTCGCAAATTCAAGCATTGATTTTTCCTGCCTTGAAAATGTGAAGGTGTCAGAGTCAGAAAAGCAGAATAGCATTAAGATCGGCGACGTTTTGTTCACTGGATCTTCCGAAATTGCAGAAGAAGCTGGCATGTCCTCGGTGGTCGTCGAGGATTTCGAAGGTCCGATCTATCTAAACAGTTTTTCTTTTGGGGTCAGGTTCAACCAAGGCGTGCCTCTGAGTCCGGGATTTGTGAAGCATCTTTTTAGAAGTGGCTTCATGCGGATGGAAATTGCAAAAACCGCAAGCGGCGTCACTCGCTTCAATATTTCCAAAGAGAGGTTTAGGAAGATACAAGTACCCATCCCCTGCCCCGACAACCCCAAAAAATCGCTTGAAATCCAGGCAGAAATCGTTCGCATCCTGGACGCCTTCACCGAGCTGACCACCGAGCTGACCACCGAGCTGACCACCGAGCTGACCACCCGCAAAAAACAATACAACTACTACCGCGACAAGCTGTTGAGTTTTGAGGACGGTGAGGTGGAGTGGAAGACGTTGGGAGAGGTGGCGCAATTTCGCCGAGGTACGGCAATTACACAGAAGCAAACAACACCCGGTGAAATACCGGTGGTTGCAAACGGACCGACGTCGACATACTTCCACGGAGAAAGTAACAGGGAAGGTGAAACCATCGTCATTGCCAGATCAGGCGCCTATGCGGGTTATGTGAGCTTTTGGAATCAGCCTATATTTCTGACCGATGCTTTTAGCGTCCATCCGAACGTGAACATCCTCATGCCAAAGTTTGTTTATCACGTGCTTCAAAATAAACAGGAGCACATTCATGCCATGAAGAAAGGGGCTGGTGTTCCCCATGTGCGCGTGAAAGAGTTCGAGTCATATGAGGTACCTGTTCCATTACTAGCCGAGCAAGCCCGCATCATCACCATCCTCGACAAATTCGATGCCCTGACCAACTCCCTCACCGAAGGCTTGCCGCGCGAAATCGAGCTGCGCCAGAAGCAATACGCGTATTACCGCGACTTGCTGTTCAACTTTCCCAAACCAGAAACCGCTTCAGCCGCCAGTGCGTAAAGGGATACGCCCATGCCAAAACACCAGCTCACCCTGCGCGACCAAACCACGGAATTCCTGCTCTACACCGCCCCGAATGGCGCGATCAAGGTGGAGGTTCTGCTCGCCAACGAGACCATTTGGCTGACCCAGAAGCGCATGGCGGAGTTGTTCGGCGTGGGTGTGCCTGCCGTCTCCAAGCACCTGAAAAATATCTTTGAAAGCAATGAGTTAGACCCTGATTCAGTTATTTCCATTTTGGAAACAACTGCCGAAGACGGCAAAAAGTACCAGACCCAGTACTACAACCTCGATGCGGTGATCTCGGTGGGTTATCGCGTCAATTCGGCGCAGGCTACCCAGTTTCGTATCTGGGCCACCCAGCTGATCAAGGAGTACATCATCAAGGGCTTCGCCATGGATGATGAGCGGCTGAAAAACGGCCGTTACTTTGGCAAGGACTATTTCCGCGAACTGCTGGAGCGGGTGCGCTC
The DNA here is from genome assembly GCA_964445115.1 of uncultured Methylobacillus sp. Classification (GTDB taxonomy): domain Bacteria; phylum Pseudomonadota; class Gammaproteobacteria; order Burkholderiales; family Methylophilaceae; genus CAIJXJ01. Next base: position 12,163 of record CAYUJU010000027.1, read on the forward strand.
GATCCGCGCCAGCGAGCGACGGATTTATCAGCAGATCACCGACATTTTTGCAGAATGCAGTATCGATTACGACCCGAAATCCGAGACGACACGCCTGTTTTATGCCCATGTCCAAGACAAGTTTCACTATGCGATCACCGGCCACACGGCAGCCGAAATCATTTCGCTGAAGGCAGATGCCAGCAAGCCCCTGATGGGCATGACCACCTACAAGAACGCGCCGGATGGCCGGGTGCTGAAATCCGATTCACTGGTGGCGAAAAATTACTTAAGCGAAGAGGAAATCCGGAAACTGGAACGGACCGTTTCTGCTTTTTTCGATTACATCGAGGGCATCATCGAGCGGCGCACCGCCTTCACGATGGAGAGCTTTGCCGCAAGTGTGGACAAGTTTCTGTCCTTCAACGAATACCGGATTCTGGAAGGCTACGGCAAAGTCACCCGCTTTCAGGCAGAGCAGAAAGCCGTTGCTGAATATGAGAAGTTCAACAAGCAGCAGCGCATCGAATCCGACTTCGATCGCACCGTGAAGAAGCTGCTGAAAAGGAAGGACGCCGAAGAATGAGCGACTACAAAACCATCGCCGAGTCCCGGAATTTCATTGTTCTGGACAGGTACGAGCGGGAATGGAAGGTTGCCGAGAACTACCAGAGTGAAAGCGATCTGGAGCGCGAACTGATCCAGGATCTGGTCAATCAGGGCTACGAGTTTGCTTCGTTCATCAAGACGCCTGCCGACTTGCTGGCTAACGTGCGCGTGCAATTGCAGGCACTCAACGCCGTTCAGTTCGCCGAGGGCGAATGGTTGCGCTTTGTGGAAACCTGGCTGGACAAGCCCAGTGATGGCATCGTCGAGAAGACCCGCAAGATTCACGACGACTACATCCACGACTTTGTCTTTGACGACGGGCGCATCCAGAACATCTACCTGCTGGACAAGAAAAACATCGCCCGCAACAAGGTGCAGGTGATCAAGCAGTTCGAGCAGACGGGTAGTCACGCCAACCGCTATGACGTGACGATTCTGGTCAATGGCCTGCCACTTGTGCAGGTGGAGCTGAAGAAGCGCGGCGTAGCTATCCGCGAAGCCTTCAACCAGGTGCACCGCTACAGCAAGGAGAGCTTCAACAGCGAGCATTCCCTGTTCAAGTATCTGCAGCTGTTCGTGATCTCCAACGGCACCGATACCCGTTACTTTGCCAATACCACGCAGCGCAACAAGAACAGCTTCGACTTCACCATGAACTGGGCGAAGGCGGACAACACCCTGATCAAGGACCTGAAAGACTTCACCGCCACCTTTTTCCAGAAGCACACGCTGCTCAACGTGCTGCTGCATTACTCGGTGTTTGACGTCAGCAACACGCTGCTGGTGATGCGCCCGTACCAGATTGCCGCCACGGAGCGAATTCTGTGGAAGATTAAGAGCAGCCATCAGGCCAAAAACTGGAGCAACACAGAAAGCGGTGGCTTCATCTGGCACACCACCGGCAGCGGCAAGACCCTGACCAGTTTCAAGGCCGCGCGCCTGGCCACAGAGCTGGACTTCATCGATAAGGTGTTCTTCGTGGTGGACCGCAAGGATCTGGACTACCAGACCATGAAGGAGTACCAGCGCTTCTCGCCGGACAGCGTGAATGGCTCGGACAGCACGGCAGGCCTGAAGCGCAACCTGGAGAAGGACGACAACAAGATCGTCGTCACCACTATCCAGAAGCTCAACAATCTGATGAAGAGCGAGGCGGACTTGCCCATCTACGGCAAGCAGGTGGTGTTCATCTTCGATGAGTGTCATCGCAGCCAGTTTGGTGAAGCCCAGAAGAACCTGAAGAAGAAGTTCAAGAAATTCTGCCAGTTCGGCTTCACTGGCACGCCCATCTTCCCCGAGAACGCCTTGGGCGCCGAAACCACGGCGAGCGTGTTTGGCCGTGAGCTGCACTCGTACGTGATTACTGATGCGATCCGCGACGAGAAGGTCCTGAAGTTCAAGGTGGACTACAACGATGTCCGACCGCAGTTCAAGGCCATCGAGACTGAGACGGACGAGAAGAAGCTGAGTGCGGCGGAGAACAAGCAGGCCCTGCTGCACCCGGATCGCATCCGCGAGATCACCCAGTACATCCTGAACAACTTCCGGCAAAAGACCCACCGCCTGCACGCGGGCAACAAGGGCTTCAACGCCATGTTTGCCGTCAGCAGCGTGGATGCTGCCAAGCTGTACTACGAGTGCTTCCGGGAACTGCAGAAGAGCAGCGACAAGCCACTGAAAGTGGCGACCATCTTCTCGTTTGCCGCCAACGAAGAGCAGGAAGCGATTGGCGACATCCAGGATGAGAGTTTTGATGTGTCGGCCATGAACAGCAGCGCCAAAGAGTTTTTGAGCGCGGCCATCACGGACTACAACGCGCTGTTCAAAACCAACTTCAGCGTCGATAGCAATGGCTTCCAGAATTATTACCGTGACCTGGCCAAGCAGGTCAAAGCCAAGGAAATCGACCTGCTGATTGTCGTCGGCATGTTCCTGACCGGCTTTGATGCGCCCACGCTGAACACCTTGTTCGTGGACAAGAATCTGCGCTACCACGGCCTGATGCAGGCCTACTCACGCACCAATCGCATTTTTGACGCCACCAAAACCTTCGGCAACATCGTCACCTTCCGCGATCTGGAGCAGGCGACCATTGATGCCATCACCCTGTTCGGTGACAAAAACACCAAGAACGTGGTGCTGGAAAAGAGCTATCAGGAATACATGGAGGGCTTTTCCGATGTGGCGACCGGTGAGGCAAGGCGCGGCTTTGCCGACGTGGTGAGGGAGTTGGAGCAGCGCTTTCCTGATCCTGCCGCGATTGAAAAGGAGTCCGACAAAAAGGCTTTTGTGAAACTGTTTGGCGAGTATCTGCGCATTGAGAACGTGCTGCAGAACTACGATGAATTCGCCAGCCTGAAGGCCTTGCAAAGCGTGGATTTAAGCGACCCTCAAGCGGTTGAGGCGTTCAAGGCCAAGTATTATGTCAACGACGAATCGCTTGCAGCGCTGCAAGCGATTCATCTACCCACGGAACGGACGATTCAGGATTACCGCTCAACCTATAACGATGTGCGCGATTGGCAACGCCGCGAAAAATCAGCCGCCGAGAATGGAAACTCCACCCTGGATTGGGATGACGTGGTGTTTGAGGTGGATCTGCTGAAGTCTCAAGAAATCAATCTGGATTACATTCTGGAATTGATTTTTGAGAACAACAAAAGGGTCAAGGACAAAGCCGCACTGGTTGAAGATGTGCGCCGGGTGATTCGTGCGAGCCTGGGCAACCGTGCCAAAGAGAGCTTGCTGGTTGATTTTATCAATCAAACTGACCTGGATCAGATCGGTGATAAGGCCAGTGTGATAGATGCCTTCTTTACCTTTGCACAGGCGGAACAGCAGCGAGAGGCGCAGGAGCTCATTAGTAGCGAGAGCCTGGATGCAGAGGCGGCCAAGCGCTATATCGCCACCTCTCTGAAACGGGAATTTGCCAGCGACAACGGCACGGAGTTCAATGCCATTCTGCCGAAAATGAGCCCGTTGAACCCGCAGTACCTGACTAAAAAGCAGAGCGTCTTCCAGAAGATTGCCGCTTTTGTCGAGAAGTTCAAAGGGGTGGGCGGGCAAATCTGAACTCGCCCAATATAAAAAAAGGACTAGCCATTGCTAGTCCTTTTTTCATTTCCAACTCACCACGCTCGATGCATTGCGCGGCGGCTTATTCGTGATACACATCCCACAGGGAATAGTCGGTACGGTGCCAGGTGGGGTTAAGACGTTTCATGCGTTCCTCCCACGTCACGTCGCCTTCGCACTGATCATCGAGGTGCCGCGCATCAGTGATGGGCGGGCGCTTGATCTGGCTGGCAATTTGATGGGCAGGTTGCTGCATTTTTCTGTTCATCTTGTTCCTATTTATCCTTTCTGTCGGTGTTGACCTGGGGCGTCTGATCTCAACTTTATCCGCGCTTACTTACACGAACCTTTCAACGCCCTGTGTCGGGGGATTTTGCACCGGGGTGCAAAGATTCCCGTGTGTTCAGGCGAATAACGAAGCCAATAGGCATTGCGTTTACACGTGCAGAAAATGATTTGTCGAGGGGCTATCGAACTCGGCGTAGTGCGGAAAACCAAAACCGCCGAGTTCAACATGCTGTTGCTCGATAGGTTGATTGTTGCTGGTTTCGGATATCCGCTCGATTTGTTCGTCGAGCCATTGCAGAAAGTTGTGCTGTTGCATGTTGTGTCTCCTGTGGCACGGTTACGTTGCGCAACCTGAGCAGTGCCTTGGCACAGGTGACGCTTTAGCAGTGTTTGTATTCCGCCCTGCAAGTTGTCTTAAAACGGCGGTGATGCATCATGAATGACGAGTGCATTATCAGGAGAAATATTAAAAACTATAAATTATATTTACTTATATTTTTATAACTTAAAATTTAAGTTACGCTCCACATAATACGGCGTAGTATTGCCGCCTGATCACGTATCGTCGCTTGCACCGGGGTCGGTGAAAGCGACTTAACCATTGGAGAGTCCTCATGAAAAAGTTGTTCTCGACCGCACTGCTCGCAGGCAGTGTTTGCCTGACTGCGCAGGCCGCCGACCCGGTAACCGTGAATGGGGTTGCCATCAAGCAATCGCTGGTGGATCACGTCCTCAAGGAGGCCACGGCGCAGGGCAAAAAAGTCGATGACAACGCGCGCGCGGCGGTGATCGATCGATTGATCGCGGCGGAACTGCTTGATCAGGAGGCGAAACAATCCGGTTTGACCAAGCAGCCGGAGTTCGTGCTGAGGGAGCAACAGGTGCTGCAGGACCTGCGCGTGAACGCCTATCTTGAAAACTATCTGCAGCAAAACGTGGTCGACGAGGCTGCACTGCGGGCCGAGTATGACCGGCTGAAGGCGATGACCAGCAACAAGGAATACAAGGCCAGCCATATTCTGGTGAAAACCGAGGCAGAGGCGAAGGCCGTGATCGACAAGCTGGCCAAGGGCGAAAGCTTTGCGGCGCTGGCGAAATCGCAATCGATGGATGGCAGCAGCGACAACGGGGGGGGATCTGGGCTGGTTTGCACCGGAGAGCATGGTGCAACCGTTTGCCGATGCCGTAGCCAAGCTGCAGAAAGGCAGCACCACTGCCAGCCCGGTACAGACCGAATTCGGCTGGCACGTGATCCGGCTGGATGACGTGCGTGCGACCGAGCCGCCATCGTTTGAATCGGTGAAGGATCAACTGCGCAACGAGATGCAGCGCCAGCAGGTGGGCAACCTGATCCAGAAACTGCGTAGCAAGGCCAAGATCGTCACGCAGTAAATCCGGCCATCCGCAGCCATCGAGGGGGCTTGTCTTTTGGGGCAAGCCCTTTTTGTTTGGTGGAGAGGTCGCGCATAATATCGCCATGAACAACGACACCCTGCTGCGCCGCAGCCTTGCCGCTGTCTGGCATCCCTGCACCCAGATGAAGCACCACGAGACCCTGCCACTGGTTCCGATTGCGCGGGGCGAGGGGGCGTGGCTGGTCGATTTCGATGGCAAGCGCTACCTGGATGGGGTCAGTTCGTGGTGGGTCAACCTGTTTGGCCATGCCAATCCGCGCATCAACGCGGCGCTGAAAGACCAGTTGGATTCGCTGGAGCACGTCATCCTGGCCGGGTTTACCCACGAACCGGTGGTGGCGCTGTCGGAGCGGTTGGCCGCACTGACCGGGCTGGGCCATGCGTTTTATGGGTCGGATGGTGCATCGGCCACCGAAATCGCGCTGAAGATGAGTTTTCATTACTGGCGTAATCGCGGCCATGCGGAGAAAACACGCTTTATCAGCCTGCAGAACAGTTACCACGGCGAAACGGTGGGGGCCCTGTCGGTGACCGATGTCGCCCTGTTCAAGGACACGTATGCACCGTTGCTGCGCCAGAGCACCCAGGTACCCAGCCCCGACTGGCGGCTGGCCGCCCCCGGCGAGAGCGCCGAAGATTACGCGCTGCGCTGCGCCGAGGCGCTGGAAACCCATCTGGCCGAACACCATGCCGAAACCGCCGCGTTGATCGTGGAGCCGCTGGTCCAGGGGGCAGCCGGCATGGCGATGTACCACCCGGCCTATCTCCAACGCGCCCGCGCCCTGTGTGACCAATATGACATACACCTGATCGCTGATGAAATCGCCGTCGGGTTCGGGCGCACCGGCACCATGTTCGCCTGCGAGCAGGCAGGGATCCGGCCTGACTTCATGTGTTTGTCAAAAGGCATTACCGGCGGCTACCTCCCGCTCTCGGCGGTGCTGACGACCGATCAGGTCTACGCCGCGTTTTATGACGATGCCGTCACGCGCGGTTTTTTACACTCGCACAGCTACACCGGCAATGCCCTCGCCTGCCGTGCCGCGCTGGCCACGCTCGACATTTTTGCCGAGGATGACGTCATCGCCGCCAATCGCCGCAAGGCCGAGACATTCACCGCCCTGATGGCACCGCTGCAAGCGCATCCCGCCGTCCGGCATTTCCGCCACCTGGGCATGATCTGGGCGTTCGACGTGGAGACTGCGAACCCGGCCTTCGCCCGCGACTTCTACCTCGCAGGCCTCCAGCGCGGGCTGATGCTGCGGCCGATCGGCACCACCGTGTATTGCATGCCGCCGTACATCGTGACGGCAGAGGAGATGGCGTTCGTGGTCTCGTCGATCGGCGCGATGCTGGAAACCACATCATGAGGCAGTTGCTGCTTCTGATTCTGCTGACGGCGTTCCCGGCCCACGCCGAATTGCCGGCACCGGTATCCTTGGCGCTGCGCACTGCCGGGATTCCTGCCGACGCGGTTTCGGTGTTCGTGCAACAGGTCGACCGCCACGCGCCGCTGATCGCGCACCACGCCGATACTGCGCGCAACCCGGCTTCGACCATGAAACTGGTGACCACCTATGCCGGGCTGGAGCTGCTGGGCCCCTCCTACGCCTGGCGCACAGACCTGTATGCCGCTGGACCGGTGCAGGGCGACACCCTGAACGGCGACCTGATCCTGAAAGGGTATGGCGATCCGGCGATGACGCTGGAAAACTTCTGGAACCTGATGCGCGGCTTGCGCCAGAAAGGCATCCGCGACGTCCGCGGCGACCTGGTGCTGGACCGGGGCTTTTTCGAGCCGCAGAACCATGACGCGGGCGCTTTCGACGGGGAGCCTTATCGTGCCTACAACGCGGGCCCGGATGCCATGCTGGTCAATTTCAAGGCGACCCGCTTCCGCTTTCGCGGCGATGCCACGACCGGCAAGGTGGTGATCGACACCGACCCCGCCCTGCCGCAACTAGTGCTGGTCAACCAGTTGAAACTGAGCCAGGTCCCCTGTGCGGACTGGAAGGACCGGCTGGCTTACAAAGTCTCACCCAACGGCAGTACGGTCACCATCACCTTCGGTGGCAATTACTCCTTGGCCTGCGGGGAGAAAACGCTGGACTTGAGCCTGCTGGACGATGCGACCTATGTATTCGAGTTGTTCAAACAACTCTGGCGTGAACAAGGCGGCAGTTTCAACGGCAAGCTGCGCATCGGCGCGATGCCCGACACCGCATCGCTGCTGGTTCGTGTCACCTCTCCCCCGCTGGCAGATGTCATTCGCCTGATCAACAAATACAGCAACAACGTGATGGCGCGCCAGATGCTGCTGACCATCGGCAGCGAGCGATCCGGCCAACCCGGCAGCATCGACAATGGCGGGCAGGCGATCCACCGCTGGCTGGAGGACAAGCGACTTGATTTTCCGGAACTGGTGATCGACAACGGCGCCGGCTTGTCACGCGACGCACGGATCAGCGCACGCCATCTGGGCGAACTGCTGCTGGCCGCCTACGCCAGCCCGACCATGCCCGAGTTGATGTCCTCGCTGCCGGTGGTCGCCGTGGATGGGACCATGGAACAGCGCATGAAAGACAGCGGCATCGCCGGGCGGGCGCATCTCAAGACCGGCTCGCTGGAAGGGGTACGCTCGGTCGCGGGCTACCTGCTGGATGCCAAGGGACGGCGCTGGGTCGTGGTGTTCATGGTCAACCACCCGCGCGCCGGCGCTTACCGCCCGGCGCAAGAGGCCTTGCTGGAATGGATTCACGCCAGACGCTGAGGTATGATCCACCAGCATCAACACTTTTCTGGAGACTTCGTCGAATGAAACACAAGCCCCTGCTGATCAGCGCGCTGCTCATTGCGCTCGGCACTACCACCGCATGCTCTGCGGAACCGAACAACACGTCATCTGCCAAGGATAAATCTGCCATGACCACCCTGCCTAAAGCCGTCAACGACCTGATGTCCATCGACCACACCGTGGGGAGTGGTGCCGAAGCCCTGCCGCTGAACAATGTCGTGGTGCATTACACCGGCTGGCTGTATGACCCGAGCAAGCCAGAAGGCCATGGCGACAAGTTCGACAGTTCCAAGGATCGTGGCGAGCCGTTCGAATTCCTGCTGGGCGGCGGCCAAGTGATCCGCGGCTGGGACGAAGGCGTCAACGGCATGAAGGTGGGCGGCAAGCGCACCCTGATCATCCCCTCCCACATGGGCTACGGGGCACGCGGTGCGGGTGGCGTCATCCCCCCCTACGCCACGCTGGTGTTCGATGTCGAACTGCTGGATGTACGCTGAATCCAGAGCCTAAATAACCACTTTGACAGGCAGTATTAATACGATAATATCGTCCTGTTATTACCCACATGGAGGTGTGAAATGCTGAAAGCTCTGTTCCAGGATTCTATGGCTGGCTACCTGATCGTGATCACGATCGTCGGCGCGACCGTGACTATCGTCGGCTGGGCGCTTTACTGGCGCAAAAAGATGGCTGAAGAGCGCAAGGGCTCCTAAGCGCTACAGGCCCAACTCGGGCCACATCCCATCCACGCGCGTCTTGACCGCCTCGTCCATGACGATGGGGCGTCCCCACTCGCGCGTGGTTTCCCCTTTCCACTTGTTGGTCGCGTCAATTCCCATCTTGCTGCCCAAGCCTGACACCGGGCTGGCGAAATCCAGATAATCGATCGGCGTGTTTTCCACGATCACCGTGTCGCGTGCCGCATCTACCCGCGTGGTCATGGCCCACACCACTTCTTTCCAGTCACGGATGTTGACGTCGTCATCGGTCACGATGATGAACTTGGTATACATGAACTGGCGCAGGAAACTCCACACCCCCATCATGACGCGCCGCGAATGGCCAGGGTACTGCTTCTTCATGCTGACCACCGCCAGGCGATAGCTGCATCCTTCCGGCGGCAGATAAAAATCCACAATCTCCGGAAACTGCTTCTGCAGCAACGGCACAAACACCTCATTGAGCGCCACGCCCAGCACAGCCGGCTCGTCGGGCGGTTTGCCGGTATAGGTGCTGTGATAGATGGGGTCACGGCGCATGGTGATGCGCGTGATGGTCAGCACCGGAAAGTGGTCGACTTCGTTGTAGTAGCCAGTGTGGTCGCCATAAGGCCCTTCCGGCGCGGTTTCGCCGGGCAGGATGTGGCCTTCGAGCACGATCTCGGCGCCCGCCGGCACCTGCAAATCGCTCCCCACGCACTTGACCAGTTCCGTCTTGCTGCCGCGCAGCAGGCCGGCAAATTGATATTCGGACAGCGTGTCCGGTACCGGCGTCACCGCCCCCAGAATGGTGGCGGGATCGGCCCCCAGCGCCACCGCCACGGGGAACGGCTCGCCTGGGTGGGCGGCACACCAGTCGCGAAAATCCAGCGCCCCACCCCGATGCGCCAACCAGCGCATGATGGCCTTGTTTTTCGCGATCACCTGCTGACGATAAATCCCGAGGTTCTGGCGCGGCTTGTTCGGGCCACGCGTCACGGTCAGGCCCCAGGTAATCAGCGGGGCGACATCGCCCGGCCAGCAGGTCTGGATCGGCAGCCGTCCCAGATCGACCTCTTCGCCCTCCCACACCACCTCCTGGCAGGGTGCACGGCTGACGACCTTGGGTGCCATATCGAGCACCTTCTTGAATTTGGGCCATTTCTCCCAGGCATCCCGTAGCCCTTTGGGTGGCTCAGGCTCCTTGAGAAAGGCCAGCAACTGCCCCACGTCGCGCAAGGCAGACACCTCCGTTTCGCCCATACCCAGCGCCACGCGGCGCGGCGTGCCGAACAGGTTGCCCAGCACGGGGATGGTATGCCCCACCGGCTGCTCGAACAGGATGGCCGGGCCGCCGGACTTGAGCACGCGATCGCAGATTTCGGTCATTTCCAGCACTGGGCTCACCGGTCGCGCGACGCGCTTCAACTCGCCTGTGGCTTCCAGTTGCGCCATGAAATCGCGTAAATCGTGGTATTGCATGTGGCTACCCCTTCGTAATGCGAGGAAGTTTACACCGTGCCAGCCCCTGATATGACATACGGATGGTGATTTCGGTAAGTCCTGACGACAGCGTATCTAACCCTGCTAATGGCCCCCTTCGGCATCGCACAGACTGCCGGCACCGCACGAATCAGCTAGAATCACGTTTTGGCAAACTTCAGGAAATGCGACATGCAGGCACGAGTCAAATGGGTTGAAAACGTATGCTTCGTGGGCGAATCCGGCAGCGGCCACGCGCTCGTCATGGATGGCGCACCGGAAGCCGGCGGCCGCAATCTGGGCATGCGCCCGATGGAACTGCTGCTGATTGGCATGGGCGGTTGCACCCAGTTCGACGTGGTGACCATCCTGAAGAAGGCACGCCAGAAAGTCACGGACTGCGTGGCTGAAATCACGGCCGAGCGTGCGGAGACCATCCCCAAGGTGTTCACCAAGATTCACGTGCATTTCGTGGTGACCGGGGTTGGCCTGAACCCGACGCAGGTCGAGCGCGCCATCAAGCTTTCCGCAGAGAAATACTGTTCTGCCTCGCTGATGCTGGGCAAGGTCGCGGAAGTGACGCACGATTTTGAGATCCGCGAGTTCGATGCCGAGACGCCGGCCGCTGCGGAATGAGGGGCCTAGGCAACTAGGCTATGAGGCCGCCGCGTTTACTTGTTGGCCGCGGCGGAAATCTTCAGGTACTTCTGGTACAGCTCGTCCTTGGTTTCCCGCACATCGGGATTGAACGGAATACAGTCGATCGGGCAGACTTCCTGGCACTGCGGTTTGTCGTAATGCCCCACACATTCTGTACATAGCTTGGGATCGATGACATAGATTTCCTCGCCCTGGGAAATCGCGCCGTTGGGGCACTCGGGCTCGCACACGTCGCAGTTGATGCATTCATCGGTGATCATCAGGGCCATGCTTATTCCTTGCTACTTACTTATCTTTTGCTTCAAACGCGCTTCCACCAGCGGCGGCACGAATTGGCTGACATCGCCACCCAGTGCCGCGATCTCGCGGACCAGACTGGCGGAGATGAACATGTATTGCTCCGCCGGGGTCAGGAACAGCGTTTCGACCTCCGGATACAACTTGCGGTTCATGCCCGCCAACTGGAATTCATACTCGAAATCCGACACCGCCCGTAACCCGCGCACCACGACCTTCGCACCTTGCTCCCGGACAAATTGCATCAGCAGACCGGAAAAAGCCACCACACGCACGTTAGGACAGTCCGCCAGCACCTCCGCCGCCATATCTACCCGCTCGGCCAGACTAAAGGTGGAACGCTTTGACGTATTCTCTGCCACCGCGACGATGACCTCATCGAACACGCCGGCCGCGCGGCGCACGATGTCCTCGTGCCCACGGGTGAGCGGATCGAATGTTCCGGGATAAACGGCCTTAGGTTTCATGCGCGCATTTTAACAGGTGATAGTGCACGCTGCCCGCCTTGCCATGCTTGTAGACCGCCCAGCCAGCCAGCGCATCGAGCGCGTGCTCGGCCTCGGCGTACACGACACCGTCTGGCGCCAGGTGTGGTGTCAATTGCGGCAGCAGCTTGTCCAGCCAGCCCTGACCGTAGGGAGGATCAAGAAAAATCACGTCAAAACGCTGCCGGTTCTGCGCCAGAAATTGCTGGGCATCCTGTTTCAGCAACTGCAGCCGCGTCGCTTTCAGCAGCTTGGCGTTATCGGTCAGCGCCCGATGCACCGCAGGGTTCTGCTCCACCATGACCACTGCAGCGGCCGCGCGCGAAAGTGCCTCGAAGCCCAGCGCGCCGCTGCCTGCGAAGAGATCCAAGCAAGCCTTGCCGTGCAACTCCTGGCCCAGCCAGTTGAACAGGGTCTGCCGCACCCGATCGGGCGTCGGACGCAGGCCCAGCGCATCCGGGAAGCGCAACACTCGGCTGCGCCATTCTCCCGCGTTAATTCTGATCTGGTTTTGCATCGCCACCCACGATCACGGTCACCATGTGGTCCGGGCGCACACGCCGGGCAAACGCCTCTTTCACCTGCGCCGGCGTCACCTTGGCAATCTGCTGGTTGAAATCGTCCAGGTACGTCAGCGGCAGGCCATAGAAGCCAATCACGGACAAATAGCTGAGGATCTTGCCGTTGCTGTCGACCCGCAGCGGAAAGCCGCCAATGATGTTGTCCTTGGCAGCCTTCATCTCCTTGGTCGTCGGCCCGCTCTGAATGAATTTGGCCAGCGTCTGCCTGACCACCGCCAGCGCCTCATCCGCCTGTTCACGCTTGGTCTGCAAGCCAATCTGGAAAGGCCCAAGCTCCGCCAGCGGCATGAAGTAGCTGTACACGCTGTAGACCAGCCCGCGCTTCTCACGCACTTCTTCCGTCAGACGCGAGACGAAGCCGCCGCCGCCCAGGATGTAATTCCCGACGTACAGGGGGAAGTAATCCGGATCGCCACGCTTGATACCGGGATATCCCAGCAGGATGTGGGATTGCGATGCCGGATGCGGAATACGCTCGACTTTTGCCTGGGCCGGATAAGGCACCGCGGGCAGCGGTGCCGCCACCTTGGGGCCTTGCGGCAGGCCGGCGGCCAGCGTCTCGGCAATTCGAGCGGCATCGGCCTTGCTCACATCCCCCATGATGGCGATCACGGCGCCCTGGGCACGGTAATACGTCTGGTAAAACTGCACCAGGTCTGCCCGTTGAACCGCGCTCACCGATTCCGGTGTGTCGGCATTGGCGATGCCATAGGGGTGATCGCCATACAGCGCAGCGGTGAAAGCCTTGCCCGAAATGCTCTCGGGCTGGGTAGCCGCCTCGCGCAGGCCGGCGACAATGCGCGCCTTTTCGCGCTCCAGCACGCTTTCGGGGAAATCCGGCCGTTGCAGTATCGTGCCAAAAAGTTCCAGTGCTGCACCGCTTTCACGTGGGCTGGACAGGGTCCGCAGTGAGACGCTGGCACGATCCTGATCCTGCTCGCCCCCGAGGATGGCGCCCAGATCGGCCATGCGGCTCGCGATCTCGCTATCGCTCAGACCGCCGGCACCCAGCGACATCATGTGCTGGGTCAGCCCGGCCAGCCCGGCTTTTTCACGCGTATCGCGGCTGCTCCCGGCGGGAAAATTCACGGCCAAGTCCAGGATCGGCAGATCGTGGTTTTCCACGAAGTAGACCTCGGCGCCGCTAGTGGTTTGCCAGTGCTGGATCGGCAAAGCTGCCGAGGCTGGCAGTGCGGAAAGCACCATCAGTGCGACTGCTGCGACAAAACGCATCATGCTCTTCCGTGGATTAGTGGCGGCGATCATGGGCAGGCTCCTTGTGCTTGGGGGCATTTTCGTCGATCGGCTGAGGATCCAGCGTTGCCACGGTGAGATTATCGTTGTTCAGGTACTTACGGGCCACGGCCTGGACCTGCTCCGCCGTCACCGCTTGCAACCGGGCTGGGTAGTCTTTCAACAGCTTCCAGGAGAGCCCCGCCGTTTCAAGCTGACCGATCTGCATGGCCTGGTAGAAGGTCGAATCGCGCTGGTAAACGTCCGCGGCGATCACCTGTGCCTTGACGCGCTGCAACTCCACCTCGGTCACACCCTCCTCTTTCACCTGCTCCAGTTCTCCCAAGATCGCCTGTTCAAGATCATTGACCGAGACGCCATCACTCGGGGTGCCGTCCAGCATGAACAATGACGTGCCGCCGCGATTGATCAGGTCATACCCCGCACTGATGTCGACGGCAATGCGGTCGCGCCGGACCAGCCGCTGGTTAAGCCGTGCGGAAGCGTTGCCATCGATAACCCCCGCCAGGATTTCCAGGGCGTAGGGCTCCCAGTCCTGCTCAGGATTCTGCAATACCGGCACATGGTAGCCCATGATCAGATAAGGCAACTTGGCAGGCGCCTTGACCGTCACGCGGCGCTCGCCACGCTGCGCCGGCTCGGTCTGCAGCTTGCGCGTCGGCAGTTTCTGCGCCTTGATCGGCCCGAAGTAACGCTTGGCCAGACGCAGCACTTCCTTGGGGTTGACGTCGCCCACCACCACCAGCGTCGCGTTGTTGGGCGCGTACCAGCGGTGATACCAGGCCTGCGCGTCCGTAGCGGTCATCTGCTCCAGATCGTTCATCCAGCCGATGATGGGGCGGCCATAAGGGTGCGCCTGATAGGCGGCAGAACGGAACTGCTCGTACACCAGCGACTGTGGTTTGTCCTCGGTTCGCCAGCGACGCTCTTCCATCACCACGCGAATTTCCTTGGCGAACTCGTCGGCACGGAGTTGCAGGTTCGCCATGCGGTCGGCTTCCAGTTTGAGCGACAGCTCCAGACGGGATTTTTCCAACTGCTGAAAATACGCTGTATGGTCGTAGCTGGTAAAGGCGTTCTCACGTCCACCTGCAGCGGCAATCAGGCGGGAGAACTGGCCGGCCGGCACCTGCTTTGTGCCCTTGAACATCATGTGTTCGAGCACATGCGCCACGCCCGTCGTCCCGTTGAATTCGTCCAGGCTGCCGGCACGATACCAGACCTGCGACACCACCACCGGCGAGCGGTGGTCTTCCTGCACCACGATCTTGAGCCCATTGTCGAGTTTGTATTCGTGGGTATTGGCAAACGCCAAGGCTGGCAGCAGCGCCAGCAAAAAACCAATCAGCTTCGTCTGCACGATTTGAGTCACTCCTGTTGTTTTTGCGATTATACCGGGTGTCACCGCCTCGCTATGACCCGGGCTGCATCGCTTTGGTTCTCGGGGTAAAATGCGCTCATGCTGAACTTCTTCAAAAAAGACCAAGCCCCCGATCCCGTTCAAGCGCCCGAAGCTCCCGCCACCTGGGCCGAGCGCCTCAAGCAAGGCCTGGCGCGCACCCGCACCCAATTCGGTAATCCGCTGGGCGCCTTGTTCGGCGGCGGCAAGATCGATGAAGAGGTCTACGAAGAACTCGAAACCATCCTGCTGACCGCCGACGTCGGCGTCAGCGCCACGCAAGCCTTGCTGGAAGATGTCCGTAAGGAGGTCAAGCGCCAATCGCTAAGCGACACGACGCAACTGCGTGCCGCCCTGCAGGAAGCCATGATCCGCCTGCTGGAGCCACTGGCCCAGCCGCTCAACACCTCCACCCACCAGCCTTACGTGATCATGCTCGCCGGCGTCAACGGCGCAGGCAAGACCACCACCATCGGCAAACTGGCCCACGCCCTGCAACGCCAGGGCAAATCGGTGCTGATCGCGGCGGGTGACACCTTCCGTGCCGCAGCACGCGAACAACTGCAAACTTGGGGCGAACGCAACAATGTGCATGTCATCGCCCAGGAGGGTGGCGACCCTGCCGCCGTGATCTTCGACGCGGTCAACTCCGCCAAGGCCAAAGGCATCGACGTGGTGCTGGCCGACACCGCAGGCCGCCTGCCCACCCAGCTCAACCTGATGGAAGAAATCCGCAAGGTGCACCGCGTCATCGGCAAGGCCCTGCCTGGCGCCCCACACGAAGTGCTGCTGGTCCTGGACGCCAACACCGGCCAGAATGCCGTGGTGCAAGCCAAGGCCTTTGACGATGCCCTCAAGGTCACCGGGCTTGCCCTGACCAAGCTGGATGGGACTGCCAAGGGCGGCGTGATCGCGGCTATCGCCAAGGAACGTCCCATCCCCATCCGTTACATCGGGGTTGGCGAGCAGATCGATGATTTGCAGATTTTCAACGCGCGCGATTTCGTCGAGGCGCTGTTCGCATGATCCGCTTCGACCAGGTCGGCAAGCTCTACCCTGGCGGCTATGAAGCCTTGCGCCAGATCTCCTTCGAGATCGAAAAAGGCGAGATGGTGTTCGTGACAGGCCACTCCGGCGCCGGCAAAAGCACACTGCTCAAGCTGATCGCCGCGATCGAGCGGCCGACTTCGGGCACCGTGCTGGTCGGCAACCAGAACATCGCCAAGCTGCGCCAGGCGGCCGTGCCCCACATGCGCCGCAAGTTCGGGCTGGTATTCCAGGACCACAAACTGCTCTACGACCGCAACGTGTTCGAGAACGTCGCGCTACCGCTCTACATCAACGGCATCGTGGGGCAGGAAGCCGGCAAACGCGTCCGGGCCGCGCTCGA
The DNA here is from genome assembly GCA_964445115.1 of uncultured Methylobacillus sp. Classification (GTDB taxonomy): domain Bacteria; phylum Pseudomonadota; class Gammaproteobacteria; order Burkholderiales; family Methylophilaceae; genus CAIJXJ01. The sequence goes on from CAYUJU010000027.1 coordinate 28,569, forward strand.
CAAGGTCGGCCTGCTCGGCAAGGAAAAAGCCATGCCCATCACCCTGTCCGGCGGGGAACAGCAACGCCTCGCGATCGCACGCGCCGTGGTCAGCCGCCCCGCCATCCTGATTGCCGACGAACCGACCGGCAACCTGGATGAAACTTACGCGACCGAGATCATGCAGCTGTTCCGTGCGTTCCATGAGGTCGGTGTTACCGTAGTGATCGCCACCCACGACGCGGCGACGATCGCCGCCAGCCAGGCGCGCGTCCTGCACCTGCACCAAGGGACGCTGGCATGATGAAACAATGGATCAGCCAACACCGTCAGGCGCTCAGCCTGGTCCTCGACAAGATACGCCGCACCCGCGCCGCCACGGCCATGATGCTCGCCGTCATTGGCGTTGCGCTCAGCCTTCCGGCCGGACTCTACCTGCTGCTGGACAACGTCAGCCAACTCGCCGGCGACGTAGAGAGAGACCCGCAAATCAGTCTGTTCCTGACGATGAACGTCAGCGAGCAACGCGTCGATTCCCTGAAAAAATCGTTGCAGGCCCACCCCATGCTCAAGGAGGTGCAATTCGTCGACCGTGATGCGGCATGGTCTGACCTCAAACAGAAAGCCGGCCTTGAGGACGCCGGGGGCCTGGAAAAGAACCCGCTTCCTGATGCCTTCATCGTACACAGCAAGAACAACGAGCCGGCCGCAGTCGAACAACTGCAACAGGAACTCCAGACCCTGGAAGGCGTTGAACACGCCCAGCTGGATGCCGCCTGGGTTAAACGCCTCTATTCCCTGCTACAGATCGCCCGTCAGGCCGTACTGCTACTGGCTGCCCTGCTAGGGTTCGCCCTGCTCGCGGTGATCGGCAACACCATCCGCCTGCAAATCCTGACACAGCGCGAGGAAATCGAAGTCAGTCAACTGATCGGCGCCACTGACGCCTTCATCCGCCGCCCTTTCCTCTACGCCGGCACCCTGCACGGACTGGGCGGTGGTGTCGCGGCCTGGCTACTGCTGGTCGCGGCCGTCGCCTTGTTCAATCACTCGATCGCAGACCTCGCGACGCTGTACGGCTCCGATTTCCGGCTGCATCTGCTTGATCTGCAGGCAACGCTGACACTCCTCGGCGCCTCTGCGTGCCTGGGTTGGGCTGGGTCCTATCTGGCGGTCAGTCGCTTTCTCGCCACCATTGTTTCGAGGTAGTAAAGTCGTAAACAACTCTCCCTTGCCCAAGCCTAAAGCGCATTAGCCTCGTATTAAAGTCGTTCACAAAGGTGGGTTCCAATTTCCCGAACCGCAGTTAATGCCGCCATCATTTCGAACTCCCACCTCATAAAACCTTTGTATGCTATAGGGACTCGAGCCCAGCCGCCTTCGAGTGATAAAATTTAAAGCACAGCCATTGGCGCTTCCTGTGCGTCGTCCAAAGGACGCTCACCCGTGAATCCAGAGAAAACGAACTCCCGGTACAATTCGTGATACCTACCTCGTTGCGAAAGCAACTGGTAATGGGTACCTCTCTCGATAATTCGTCCTTGTTCAAGCACTAAAATCTGGTCCGCGTTCACAATTGTGGAAAGTCGATGCGCGACCACGAATGAAGTGCGACCTGCCAAAAGGTGGGCAAGCGCCTGCTGCAATCGATATTCAGTTACGGGATCGACTGCGCTGGTTGCTTCGTCGAGGATGAGAATACGGGGGTCAGCAAGCAATGCTCTGGTAAAGCAAACTAATTGACGCTGGCCCAGAGACAATCCTGCACCGCCTTCACCCACCTGGGTGTCTAGTCCCTTAGGCAGCCCCTCGAGCAGGTCCAGGCAATCAAGTCTTCTGGCCGCCTCCGCAACTTCGCTTTCTGTAGCCTCAGGACGACCTAGCCGTATATTCTCAAGGACTGTGCCAGTGAACAAAAAGTTAGTCTGGGGGACGATTCCCAGTTGCCGTCTCAGCGAGTCCGAGGTGATATTACGAATATCGATTCCATCGATTAACAAACACCCGGACTGCGGCTGATAGAACTTGGTAATAAGATTGACGATCGAGCTTTTACCAGAACCAGTGTGGCCTACCAGGGCCACCGTTTGCCCAGGCTCCACATTAAACGTGATGTCATGAAGAATGGGGCGGTCAGCGGCATACCCGAAGTCAATCGCGTGAAACTGCACACGGGCTCCCTGGGACATCGATGGGGAAACATGCACGTTTGCTGCAATGGGGAGCTGACGCGGGTCACGCAATGGAACTGCGGTCTCGGAATCACGCCACTCAGGCTGCATGTCAATGAGCTGGAAGATACGCTCTGCGCCGACTTGTGAAGCAAGAAGCCCGGGGTAGTAACTGGCAGCGGCTTGCACGGACATAAAGAAGCTTGTTGGAAGAAAGAAAAACACAACAAGACTTTCAATATCGAGATAGCTGATGCCATTCATGACGCCATAACCGCAGACAATCAGCAGAACAGCCAGGAAGAATTGACCGGTTAACCCCAGAAATGGAGCATAGATCGCTGACTCAGTAGCAAGCCTAACGTTATCGTCAGCCACCCGGTCAACATGGGCATTGAACGCCTCCGCTCCATGGCCTTGACGAGTATAGCCCTGAATGATTCGAATACCTCGTACAGACTCGGCAAGACTCCCCGTAAGCCGACTACTGCTTTCAGCAGCATCTCTCGAAAGACGGTGAATGCGGGGAAGAAAGTGACGGTTCGCCCACAACAGGATGGGAGCAAAGGTCAAAATAATGAGGAAAAGAGGCCAGCTATACCACGCCATGAGGCCACCGCAGATGATAAGTTGCAGAAACTCCTGGCCGATGAACACAAAAAGTTGCAAGCCTCGGCGTACAGACTCAAGATCACTGACCACCCTCGACAGAATGCTACCCAACTTGGTCTTATGGAAATAGCCGAGGGGTTGCTGTTGCAGGTTAGCAAAAATCTGGTTACGCAAATCATGGACCAGGCATTCACCGAGAAGATTCTGGTTACGTTGGCGATAATGCGCGACGATCGATGTGGAGAGTGCAAGAACAAAATAGCATCCGGCACCAATCAGCACAGAAGAATACCGACCAGAGGCTACGGCGTGATTAATGACTTCGGCCAATGCCCAAAAAAGCAAAGGGCGCTGGAAAGCTCGAATAAACGTCGTCAGAAGAACGATACGCAGCATGCCAGAATATGGTCTCGTCAGGCCGAACAGGCGTCGATATATCCTCCAATCAAAAACGCTGTCAGATGCCAGCTTATGGGGCGGGGCAAGAAATGGTTTAGGTGGCATCGGTCGTCCCGCTTTCTTCAGCCAGCATGCGTCGACTCTCATCATCGACCATTTGGTGCAATGCGGCGCTTCGGTACGGTCCAGCCTGCTGAAGCAATTCCACATGAGTGCCGATTTGTACAATGCGCCCCTTTTCCAGGACAAGGATTCGGTCGGCGCGCCGCAAAGTCGAAAGCCGATGGGCAACCACAAATGTAGTGCGCCCAGCCAGGGCAAGTTCAATTGCAGCAAGAATTTCGTGTTCTGTTTCAGGATCAATGGCAGCCGTCGGATCATCCAATAAAAGGATGGACGGATTAGCGAGCAATGCGCGGGCAATGGTCAACCGCTGGCGTTGACCGCCAGATAGGTCGACGCCACTTTCCCCCAAAACAGTTTCGTACTGATCCGGCAAGGATGAAACAAAATCATGCGCTCGAGCGGCACGAGCCGCTGCCACGACGTCAGCTCGACTGGCATCGGGTCGGCCGAATGCAATATTGGCCGCTACGGTATCGTTGAATAAAAAATTCTCCTGGAAAACCACACTCACACGACGACGCAGCGCCTGAATGTCCCACTCGCGAGCGTCGACTCCATCAATAAAGACGCGGCCAGTACATGGGTCATAAAAACGAGGAATCAAGTTCAGCAAGGAACTCTTTCCTGCCCCGGTTTCTCCGACAATGGCAATGCATTCCCCGGGGCGGACCGAAAAACAAACGTTGCTCAATACATTCGGGTTGTCATTCCCATAGCGGAATGACACATTCTCAAATTGCACGGAACCAGCGCTGGTGGACGATGGAACAGCCGGATGAGCAACTTGTGGCAGGCCGGTTTGTGCATCCAGAATATCGAAGACACGACGAGCGCCGGTAAGGCTTTCTTGAATACCATTAGCAATCTGGGTGATCGTGGTAATTTGTGTCGAAAATTGCTGTAGTAATCCGGCAAAAACCACCAGCCCGGACCCGAGCGCAAGCTTCCCCTGAAGGACAAGCCATCCCCCATAAATAAGCAGGATGAACAAGCTTAGTTGCGTCAAGAGGTCAACTGTTGGAGTAAAAAGAGACATCCGCCAGAAAATACGATCTTGCTGATTTTTCAGGGCATGATTGCCATCTCGAAACCGGTCAAAAATCTCCGCTTCCAGCGCGAATCCCTTGATGACATTGATGCCTTCAATCGATTCAGCAAGCGTAAGCACCATCCTGTCAAATAACGATCTATTTTGTAGATAGAGAGGATGTACCGTTCGGGAATGATAAATACAGAGGGCGATCGTTATTGGAATGGGCGCGAGACAGGCGATGGTAAGGCCAACATGGATATTCACCATGTACACCAGATACACCAGAATGGTGAGTGCCGTAACAAATACCTGGACGAGGACGGTGTCGAAGAATACCCGGATCGAAGCAATGTCACCCGTGGCCCTATTGATAATTTCCCCCCGGCTATGCTGGTCAAAAAAACCGAAGTGAAGATGCTGCAGCTTCGCAAACACTGAGGTCTGGAGGTTGGCAATCACGTTCCGATGCACCAGTCGGGCAAGGAGAACGCCACTGAGCCATGCCAAAACACCGCGTATGAAGGCTGACACAACTACGATGGCAGCGATAACAACAAGCACCCTCATAGGCGACCAGTCATTGCGAGGCACAAGGCCCACGGGCCAGGAAACGGGTTTCGTGCCAGGAACGAGGTAGGCATGCAAATAGTCGACACCAAGCCCAGCTGAGCTTAGGCCAATCAGTCCAAGCGCAAGAAGCATCACTTGGCTGACGATGACTTGCACGGTAAGCATCGGTGTACGCCAGCACAATCCCAGTAGGCGAATGAAAGCAGATCCCGTTGGGGTGCGAGATTCCGTCTGGATTGGTTCCGAGGAGGAGGCTGAATTGATCACTGAAAATGCACAAACCTGGCGCAAAATTCCTTATCTCAAGGAGATGAGGCCAGCCTTTAAAAATATGGGAAACTAGACTTCCGTGGAAACCTAAGGGCTGGGCAAGCAATAGAAATTTCGAGGCAAATGATCACTAAAAATCACCGCCAGCTTACAAATATCTCTCGCTAACCCGCCCCAAACACCACCGGTCAAGTTGATATATCCCCTGGTGCCTACAATCAGAACTCTACAGAACCTGGTCAAGTTCAAGCCCATCACTGGACCCGGGAGTAAAGCCTGCTCTGGCAGAAACTCGGGAGTTACAACTTAAGCACGCGCTCGGCATTTTCGTGAAGCACGGACTCCAGGACATTGTCTCGCCACCCGAGTCTCAGAAAATCATCGACTGTCTGCTTCATCGCCCTAAACGGATATGATGTCGCAAACAACAACTGATCCTTCATGAACCCGTTGGCAGCTTCGACGTAAAGGCTTCCTCCCGGCAGGAAAATATACATATCGGGAACGACATAAACATTGTCATACCTGAACGCGACGCCAATCATTTCATTCACGTAAGGATAAAAACCGTGATAGCAAATAATCGACAGACTGGGGAACGCTGCGGCCACACGCCCGACAGCTGAAGGGTCAGTGAACTCAAGGCTGGGCGAGGTCGGCCCGGACATCAAAAAAACAGGGACCCCAAGATGCGCGCACGCTTCATAAACGGGGAAAAACACAGGGTCATCTGCCTTGAGCGGCGGCTTACCAAAACCGGGTTCAACATTGATACCCACCTGCCCCAGAACCTTAATGGAACGCTCTACCTCTGCAACCGCCTGCTCAGCTCCGTGAGCCTGAGGGTCGACAGATCCGACACCGACCAGCTCATTATATGCAGAGGTAATTTCGTGTATCCGTTCATTTGGAATACTCAGGGCCGGGGTATCGCGGCCAACAACCACCGCCTTGGTAATTCCACTTTCACGAACCTCCTCAATGTACCCATCCAAGGTGTGGGATCGTACGAAGTGTTCGTCATGCATTGACCCAGTTCTCCGATTAAGCCAGCGGGCAACGTCATAAGCCTTGGTTCCAGGGGTCGCTCCATAGAAATCATGCAAGAAAGACGGGCGGTTACGTAAATCGATAATTTTTGTCATTAGGTTCTCTCTAGATTTTCATGCAAGCTTCCGAGCAGGTGCCGGCGCTTGAGTTTGCAGTGTCTAGCTTTGTGACACTTTCACTTGTACTGCATCCTGTATCGCTGCATCGAAGGGCCCGCCAGTAAAATTGAAGCCCTGTGACGAACTCACACGTTTGCCGGGCAACAGGGGGAACACTAGCTCCGCAAAACGGTAGGCCTCCTCAAGATGCGGATACCCAGAGAGCACAAAGCTATCGATGCCAAGATCAGCGTATTCCTTCATTCTCGCTGCGACGGTTTGGGGATCCCCAACGAGCGCAGTCCCCGCCCCGCCCCGCACCAGGCCGACACCAGCCCACAGATTGGGACTGATTTCCAGTTTGGCACGATTGCCTCCATGCAACGCCGCCATCCGCCGCTGACCTTCCGAATCCATTTTGGCGTAGTGCGCCTGAGAGCGCGCAATCGTTTCATCATCAAGACGGCTGATGAGATCCTCGGCGGCTTGCCAAGCCTCATCGTTGGTTTCACGAACGATGACATGCAGGCGAATGCCGAAACGCACGGTTCTTCCGAGCTTTTCTGCCTGTGCTCGTACGCTGGCAATTTTCTCTGCCACAGCCGCAGGCGGTTCACCCCAAGTGAGGTAGGCATCGACGTGCTTGGCTGCGAGCGCTTGCGCCGCGAGCGAAGACCCACCGAAATACACAGGTGGATAAGGCTTTTGCTGGGGAGGGAACAGGCTTCTCCCCCCCTTCACGTGGTAGTACTCGCCCTGATAGTCCAGTTTCTCTCCCGACAATAACGCTTTCCAGATATCCAAAAACTCATCGGCAGCGCCGTATCGCTGATCGTGTTCAAGAAACACACCATCCGCCGCCAACTCTGCAGGATCTCCACCGGATACAATATTCACTTGCAATCGTCCATTCGAAGCACGATCCAGTGTTGCAGCCATGCGCGCAGCAACTGTCGGCAAAACAGTATCTGGGCGAACCGCCACAAGAAACTTCAGCCGGGAAGTCACAGGAACCAATGTGGACGCTGTCACCCACGGATCTTCGCAACCTGCACCAGTTGGAATCAGAATACCGTCGTAGCCAAGATTATCCGCAGCCACTGCGACCTGTCTCAGGTACTCGTTGGTTACCACGCGCCCATAATCGGATTTACCCAGATAACGACTATCCCCGGAACTTGGGAGAAACCAATAAACATCAAGACTCATAAACGCTCTCCATTGGCCCTACTCTACGTTTTAACTAGACTGCATTACTGCTGGCCTCGAGATCTTGTCCACGGGGCCATACTTCTCATGGAGGAGCGAGTGTTAGAGAGGCTAGGCCAATCCAGTCTCTCTCTCTACCATCAGGGATAAAACTATCTATTGGCAACATTCATGCCAATTAACACCAATCGATCAAGGGAACGGGATCGCAAGCACCAACCAACTTCATCCCATTGATTATTAGCCACTTCCATGCAGATCCCCTGACGCGCAATCGACATGAAGGATGAGCACTCCATTTCAAAACCAGTCTGTAAGTGTTACCTACACAACACCAGCTCAACAGATTGCTGGGGCCAGAGCACTTTTCCACAAAGCGCCAGGGCATTGACGGGCAGACTGGCGCCAATGCGATGAGAAGCTCTCATGCCGAATCAATCGGGATTGTCTTAGATTTGCGACGCGAGCCGCCTGCCCCCGCATTCCGAGCCGACAGCACCCAAAGCCACCTTCATTCGGTAGGGTAAATAGAAAATTCACGGTAAAAAGAGCCGACCGGCTCAGACACGTCAACTTTCTCTACCCGCGCCAAGAGTGGACCTCTTTCAGCCCATACCAAGAGAATTTCAACAGCCCCCTCATCTCCGCACACCAACGCTTCCACCGTGCCATCACGACGGTTTCTTACCCACCCAACCAGACCCAGTCGACTGGCCTCATCATGCATACTCTTACGGTAGCCCACGCCATGCACTTTTCCATGGACACGCAGCAATCTCGAAATCTTCATACTCATGCGCCAGCCTCTATGGCAGGTATTCGGTGACTTCGAGCCCGAAGCCGGTCATGCTCGGCATCTTGCGCGGCACGGCCAAGAGCTTCATCT
>CAYUJU010000028.1:0-36462 GCA_964445115.1 uncultured Methylobacillus sp.
GGACTGGCCTCAATGGTGAGCTAGTGACCGGAACAGGACGATTCAAGGCAGAGATTGAAGCCATGCTGGGGCGAAAGACGCAGATGAGCAAGCGTGGTCGCCCGAGGAAAGCAACCGACGCATACAGAGAAGGGGAAGGAAAACATGAACAACTGTCAATTGAGGGGAGAGCTTAAATGTCTCTGACCCCATTTATTTGTTACCCGTAGCGGCAGCACCATATTTATTGCATGGGGCGGCACAACCTACAACCCGTTAACGCATTTGCAGGAATTCAACAACGATGCCGCCATCCTCAAAGGCACCGAAGGCATCATCGAAACCATCCGCTTCACCGACAGCACCCTCACTGCCACCGAACTCCTCAAAAGCTTTGCCCCCGGCAGCTACACCAACACCACCAGCAGCGTTGCCAACGCCACCATGAGCACCGGCGGTGACCTCGCAAAACTCAGCAACACCGCCACGGCCACCACCGCCAACACCACCTACCAAACCCAGAACTCCCAACTCGCCGTCATCAACGACGCAGGCGGCACGGCAGACACGGTGGATTTCGGCGCCAACTTCGTCAGCACCGGCGCCAGCTATCGCCGCCTGACCAACGACGACCTCGTCGTCACCCTGGCCAACGGTGCTGAAATCACCCTGCAGAAACACTATGCCGCAGGCAATGCCAATCGTATTGAAAACCTCAAGTTTGCCGATGCCACTATCGATGCAGCCACGCTCGACAGCCTCGTGGCCACCATCGCGCCGGCAACGGCAGGTAACGACACGCAGCGGTGCGACAACGTGTCGCATTTTTGGGGGGCTAAGAGTCGGCTAGCATTTGACCCGGAAGGAATCAGCGAGGCAGGCATGAAAGTCGCAGCGAATGATGAGGAATGGAGGGTGGCAGCATGAACGATGAAAACAGTGATGTTTTTACGGAAGAAGATGCCAGAACTGCGAATGGCATTGCTATAAAAAAAGTCTTGAGACCATATGTCTTACTTGGGGTGATTCTTGCATTTGTGCCAGAACAAATGGCAGCAAGCATACCGTACCTAAAAGACATCGCAGATGTCATGTCACATCTATTGCCTGCGATTAATGGCATTCCTCAAGTATCTGCGTATCCGTCGAGCATGCGTTTGTACTTGGTCGTTATGTGGCTTTGCATGCCTTGGTTTGCGGTCAGGATGGCTTTTTCTTGGGCAATACTTCCTGGTCGGAATTGGGAGAATAGGGCAAGTCTTATCCGGTTGTTTTTGTTATCGACTGGGATAACTTTGATGTTTATCTACTACATTGGATTGGATGTTATTTCCGAAAAAGATATTGAACAAATGGTACTTAATCGAGGGAAGGGCATGTTTCTGCTGTTTACGCAGTTCAGAATAGGTACAGCGTTAATGGGGACCCTACTGTTCTGGATTTCATCCATAGTAATTTCTTGGCAAGTATTGATCCTACATACTCTTATGTCCGGGTATGTATCCAAGGAAGTCAACTAATCCACTACATAATGCAAGGAAGATGAAAACATGACCGATGCTCAAAACAATACAAATTTAGTGGCCGAAGTAGATTTGATGGGTCTTGGAAAGGACTTTCTTTCAGCATATCTAACGTCAATTTCGGCTGACTTTGATGTGGCCAAGGCTGGGTGGGAAGCCGAACTTGCCACTGTTGCACACAATAAATGGGGTCAGAGACGATTTTCAAAGAATTTCTAGATTTACTGAATTTCTCTGAAAGTTTTCTCGAAAGGCGCGAAATGGCAAGAAAGCCAAGATTCAACCTGATCGGCAACCCGCAACACGTCATTCAACGTGGCAACAACCGCCAGGCAACATTCTTTGCCGAAGAAGACTATCGCCATTATCTCGACAGCTTGAAAGAGGCTGCCAAAAAGCATGACTGCGCCATTCACGCCTATGTCCTCATGACCAACCACGTCCACCTGCTCATCACCCCCGGGCAACCGGACAGCATCTCCCGCCTCATGCAATCGGTAGGCAGGCGCTACGTCCAATACATCAACCACAGCTACAAGCGCAGCGGCACGCTATGGGAAGGCCGTTACAAAGCCAGCCTGGTACAGAGCGAGCAATACCTCCTCACCTGCATGCGCTACATCGAACTCAACCCCGTGAGGGCTGACATGGTAAAGCATCCAGAAGACTACAAATGGACCAGCTATCGGACCAATGCGTTCGGTACTCATGATGAACTCATCAGCCCGCACGCCGAATACAGCAGGCTTGGCCTGACACCGAAAGACCGGCAGTCAGCCTACCGAGAACTCTTCAATGCCCATCTTGACCCGCAAACGCTCACCGAGATCAGGACTGGCCTCAATGGTGAGCTAGTGACCGGAACAGGACGATTCAAGGCAGAGATCGAAGCCATGCTGGGGCGAAAGGCGCAGATGAGCAAGCGTGGTCGCCCGAGGAAAGCAACCGACGCATGTAGAGAAGGGGAAGGGAAACATGAACAACTGCCAATTGAGGGGAGGGCTTAAATGTCTCTGACCCCATTTATTCCATTCACCCAATCCGGCATCACCGAAGCCGCGACCGACACCGGTAACGACGTCATCTACGGCGGCGCCGGGGATGACTGGATATTTGGGGGCGGGAGAGACGGGGCAGCAAATGATGAGGAATGGAGGATCACAGCATGAAGTTTTATATCACCGAGATGTCACTTTTTTTTCTGACGCTTTTCTACCTGCCTTTTGTGGTTTGGGCGTTATGGAAACTGCTCAAGCAGCCTATTCATGTCGCCAAGAAAACGGCCTTGGCGATTTTACTGCTTGTAGTTGCCTACGCCATTCCGCTTGGCGATGTTACGGTTAACTCGCTGGCGATGGCTAAGGTTTGCCCAACTGCGGGGCTGCATATTTACAAGACGGTGGAGGTGGAGGGGTTCTATGGTGATATTGGCGGCAGGGATGATTTGGAAAGATTTCCATATCGTTTTGTTGAAGCGAAATCTCCAGGCGGTCGAATAGTTCGCTATAAAAAGCAATCGGACGGGGCGATTTCCTTCGAGTTATTAGACCAGCCAACAGCGGAGTATGAGGTTGTCAGTGTTCCATGGCGCCTAGATAAAGAAAGTCGCGTGGAAACGAGTGGCTATTTAATTCGAAATCGACTATCTGGGAAGGTATTGGCCGAGTATCCAATATTTAATCCACTACCTGGCTGGGTGGATCGTTTTCTTGTCTATCGATGGTTTGGATATGGTGGTAGTACCGGTTGTCACGGGGCACCAACGGATAATTTTATCCGGCAAGTTTTAATTCCGAAGCAGCCCAATAACTGAATTCAAAGGGAGCCATGATGAATACTCTGGAAACTTACTACACTTACGCCAAACTCTCTCAGGCTGCGTATATTGATTTGAGTAGCAAAGGTCAAAATCCATCAGTAACAGACATCATTAGTTTGGCCAAAGCTCAAGGGCGAGTCCCTGAGGCGCTTGCCAATAATATTTTTGGTTTCGGTGCTACCGATACCGACTACTGGACCATGCTCTCCCCGTACTACAAGACAAGTCCGGACACTGGTCATAGTGATCCATCCAGCGGCTTTGCTGCCATGCTGCTGACTAATCCGACTTATGGCAAGGTGTTGGCGATTGCCGGCACTGAACCGGGGCAGCCAGGGCAGACTTTTCAAGACTTGCTTGATGCCGATCTCAGTGAGATCGGATTCTTAGGAGCTGCGTTCAAGCAGGTGGTTTCGTTGTTCAACTATGTGCAAGTGCTCAAAGCTTCTGATATAGATACCGGTGTACTCCAGCTTGAAGTCAAAACTGGATTGTTGCCTCCCACGGATGGCCGAGATTTCGTCACTTATCTTACTTCTGGGCCATCGCCCATCCCACCTCACACCGAATTTCTCTGGCTAGAAGCCCATCATGACGGGAAGGGGCTGGGCCAATTGATTGGCCCGAATGAGCAATTGACGGTTACCGGTCACAGTTTGGGTGGGCATCTGGCAGCTTTGGCTGTAGCGTTGTTCCCTGAAACCTTCACCCAAGCCTACACCTTCAATGCCCCCGGTTATAACCCAGCCAGTAGTGTATTAACGCAATTTTCCGGAGCTGATGGGCTATTGGCGCTCTTCAGCGATTATGGGGCACACCCATTGCCAGTCAACTCTATCGTTAACCGTGTCGTGACACTGGAATCTGAGGATGCTATCCCCGGGGATGATAATGAAGTTGTCTCATCGAATGTGACAGGTAGTCCATTCAGTCCGGAAATTTATATCACTACTGAAAAGGTTACGCATGACATTGGGCATTTCACGGAGACGCTTGCCCTTCAATCGATGATGGCAAAGATTGATCCTGCTATGACGAGCAAAATAGCAGGCAGCATTCTGGCCTCTGTTTCAAACTTTTCCGGAGAGACTTACGAAAAGTTGCTGGAACAGTTTTATAAGCTCTTTACGGGGCAAACGATTAGCCTGGCCCGAACTGAACCAAGCATTTCTGTTGTCGATGGAGGGGATTTCTTAACCCGTAACGCGTTCTTCGAAAAATACTTTTCTTTGCTGGATCACCCTAGTTTCAAAGCAATTCTAGGGAATGGGTTGAATATTCGCGACCTCACCGCGTTCACGGCCAACCAGATCATCAGCGTTGCCCAAGACAATATAGCCTACCGCTACGCTTTACAGGAATTGAACCCCTTTGTCGTCGTGGGAGCAGACTACACACAGTTCAACACGAACGGCGAACTTGATCTTTACAGCGTTACTGGTCGTGGGGTCACCGACGAATGGTTGCAAGACAGAGCTGCCATGCTAAGTTGGGTCATCAAGCAAAATTCGACCGACTTCAACGAATTTGCGGCACTGACCACGTTGGATAACCGTAAACCTGACACCCTGTTTTACGACACAACCAGCAACACCACCATCCATTTGGGTAGCATCACAACCTCCGACGACAATCGAACGCAATATCGATTTGGTGGAGATGGCACTGACTCAATTCTTGGCGGCAACAAGAATGACCGCCTCTACGGCCAAGCCGGCGCTGACACCCTCACTGGCGGCCACGGCAACGACTACCTCGAAGGCGGCCTGGGCACCGATACCTACGTTTATACCTCAGGCGACGGCACCGACACCCTCGTCGACGTCGATGGCTTAGGCACCATTCAATGGGACGGCCTCACCCTCGCTGGCGACCAAGGCCTCGCTGCAGGCCAATGGCAAAAGCTCACCCCCACCAGTTGGCTCGACCGTACCCACAACATCAGCTACAGCCTCACCGCCCAACCCGACGGCAGCAACACCCTCACCATCCTCCGCAACGGCGAACGCATGCTGGTCAAAGGCTGGACGGACGGCGACCTCGGCATCACCCTCGGTGCCGGCACCAACACCGTCACAGCTCCCACCACCTCCCTCACCCTCACAGGCGACCTCGCCCCCATCGACCAGGACCCCGCCACGGCCGGCGTGCAGCTCGGCTACGACAGCCTCGGCAACGTCATCGTCAACCCCAGCATCGCATCCCCCAACCGCGCCGACACCTTCTATGATGGCACCGGCAACGACCTCATCCAGCCCGGCGGCGATGATGACCGTGTGTACCTCAACCGCGGCGGCAACAACTGGGTGCAGGGTGGCGCAGGCGCCGACCTCGTCACCACCTCCGCCACCGGCAACAACCTCATCGAAGGCAACGGCGGGGCCGACCTGCTGTTTAGCGGCAGTGGCAGCGACACCCTCTACGGCGCAGACAAACTCGACCTCTATGACGCCATCGCCCAGGGTGAAACCCAAGCCGCTAGTAGCGACAAAGGCGACTGGCTCGACGGCGGCAGCGGCTCCGACGCCCTTGTAGGCAGCGCCACCCACGACCTCCTCACCGGCGGTCAGGGCGCCGACGTCCTCATCGGCGGCGGAGGCGACGACACCCTCTACGGCGACGGCATCAGCACCACCACCTACCGCGATTGGAGCACCACCCGCACCGTCACCCCCCTCACCGACTACACCGAATACAAGGTCAGCTTCACCCAATCCGGCATCACCGAAGCCGCGACCGACACCGGTAACGACGTCATCTACGGCGGTGCGGGGGATGACTGGGTCTTTGGGGGCGGTGGCGACGATATCCTGATCGGCGGCACTGGCGCAGACGTCATCTTCGGAGGTGTCGGCACCTCTCAGGTTGCAGCGGGCAGTGACGGCAAAAACCTCATCGACGGCGGTGACGGCAACGACATTCTTGTTGGCGGGGCCGGCGACGACTTCATTGTGGGAGGAGAAGGCAAAGACCAACTCTCCGGTGCCGACTACTTCAACAAAACCGAACTCGGCAACGACACCCTCGACGGCGGCATCGGTGACGATACCCTTTCAGGCTACGCGGGCGACGACAACCTCAACGGCGGAGCAGACAACGACGGCCTCTTCGGCGGCGACAACAACGACACCCTCATCGGCGGCACTGGCACCGATTACATGAATGGCGGTACTGGCAACGACACCTACCAGATCGCCGCCACCGACGGTACCGACACCATTGACGACGAAAGCGGCACCGACGTACTTGAATTGGGCGTGGCAAGAAGCCAGGTTGGCATTACCCGTAGCGGCAGCACCATATTTATTGCATGGGGCGGCACAACCTACAACCCGTTAACGCATTTGCAGGAATTCAACAACGATGCCGCCATCCTCAAAGGCACCGAAGGCATCATCGAAACCATCCGCTTCACCGACAGCACCCTCACTGCCACCGAACTCCTCAAAAGCTTTGCCCCCGGCAGCTACACCAACACCACCAGCAGCGTTGCCAACGCCACCATGAGCACCGGCGGCGATCTCGCCAAACTCAGCAACACCGCCACGGCGACCACCGCCAACACCATCTACCAGACGCAGAACTCGCAACTCGCCATCATCAACGACGCAGGCGGCACGGCAGACACCGTGGATTTCGGCGCCAACTTCGTCAGCACCGGTGCCAGCTATCGCCGCCTTGCTAACGACGACCTCGTCGTCACCCTGGCCAACGGCGCCGAAATCACCTTGCAACAACATTTTGCCGCCGGCAACGCCCACCGCATTGAAAACCTCAAGTTTGCCGATACCACCATCGATGCCGCCACCCTCGACAGCCTCGTGGCCACCATTGCCCCGGCGACGGCAGGTAATGACACGTTGCTCGGCACCACGGGCGATGACGATCTGCAAGGGTTGGAAGGTGACGATACCCTGCAAGGCAACGCCGGCAACGATAACTTGACCGGCGGTACAGGCAACGACAGCCTGCAAGGCGGCGTCGGTAACGACACCTACCTGTATGCCACAGGCGACGGCGCCGACACTATCAGCGAGAACGATGCTACTGCTGGCAATCTGGATACGCTGAATTTCACTAACATCAACAGCACCGATGTAATTGAACTGGTGCGCGTCGGCAACGACCTCATCGTAAAATTTGCAGGCAGTGATCAAGTTACCGTGCAATCGCAGTTTGCCGGCAGCGCCAATGAAGTCGAACAGATCACCTTTGCAGATGGCGTCACCTGGACGACTACGGATATCAAAGCCAAGGTGGTTGTTAAAGGCACGGCAGGGGACGACCTCGTCACCGGTCTCGCAACACTGGATGACAACATGTTCGGCCTGGCCGGCAACGACACGCTGCAGGGCAACGCCGGGAACGACCAGCTCACCGGCGGCCTCGGCAATGACACCTTGCTGGGCGGCACTGGCAACGATACCTATCTCTTCGCTACAGGCGATGGTGCCGACACCATCAGCGAAAACGATGCTACTGCAGGTAACCTCGATACTTTGCAATTCACCGACATCAAATCTACCGATGTCACCCTGTCGCGCACCCCCGGCACGAACAGCAATCTTGTCATTCAGACAGCAATCGGGGATCAGGTCACGCTTTTGAACCAGTTCTACAGTGCCGCCTACGAGACCGAGCAGATCAAGTTCAGCGATGGTGTGATCTGGAGCAAGGCGGACATCAAGGCGCATGTGCTTACCAATGGCACGGCAGGCAACGACGTCATCACTGGTTTCAGCGATAGCACCAATCGGATTTATGGGCTGGACGGTAACGATGTTTTCAGCGGCGGTGCAATGGAAGACCTGTATAACGGCGGCTCTGGCTCGGATACCTACCGATGGGGAAGTGGTTCAGGGGTGGACGTGATCAACAACTTTGATGGTTCGGTTGGGAAGACGGATACTCTGCGCATTACAAGTTTGCTACCAAGTGCTGTTGTGCTCTTCAGGAATGCAGATGATTTGCTTGTCTCTTATGCTGCTGGAGGTGACCAAATAACGGTACTCAACCATTTTGTCGTTGGTAATGCGATTGATCGAATCGAATTTGACAACGGAACCGTATGGGATCAGGCCGCGATTGTGGCGCATTTAACCAACAACCAACTTACCACGGGTGCTGATAATTATGTTGGCTCTGCTGGAAACGATGTCCTTTCCGCGCTTGCGGGCAATGATTTGATTTACGGCATGAGTGGGGATGATGTCATTGATGGTGGTGCTGGAATGGATACTCTGTTTGGCGGTTTTGGTAATGACACCATTTCTGGCGGATCTGAAGTCGATACTCTATATGGTGATTCCGGGAGCGATGTTCTTGATGGAGGTTTAGGTAACGATACATTGTATGGAGGCGTGGGTGGCGATGTATTGGATGGGGGGGCAGGTAACGATACTTTATTTGGAGGCTCTGGTAATTCTTCGCTGGCGGGTAACGACACCTATTTGTTTGGCGTTGGCTCAGGTAAAGACGCGGTAACAGATTTCGATTCGACCGTGGGTAATGTCGATGTCGTTCGTTTGGCAACTGGAGTGGCTCCAACAGATGTAGTTGTTGCGCGGGATGCGAGCAGTAATCTGAGTCTTGTTCTTAGTGGAGGGGTGGATAAGCTCACGATCAATTCGTGGTTTAGCTCTGATGCCTACAAAGTCGAGCGTGTTTTGTTCTCCGACGGGACGGTCTGGGATGTTGCTGCGCTTCTCGCTAAGTCCATGATTGGTACGAGTTCATCGGACTACTTGGTGGGAACCGCAGGAAATGATGTATTGAATGGGTTTGATGGCAATGACACGATAACTGGGGCTGCGGGGAGCGACACGCTCGACGGTGGTGCTGGCAATGACATTCTGATCGGCAATGCTGGTAACGATACCTATGTTTTCGGGAGAGGGGCTGGGCAAGATACGGTGACAGACTCGGATGCAACGGCGGGCAATATTGACAGGGTGTTGTTTAGCACGGGAGTTATGCCCTCGGATGTTTCCGTGTCGAGAGATATGGCAGGAAATCTGTACCTTACGCTCAGTGGTGGTGTGGATCAGTTGAAAGTTGATTCTTGGTTTTCCGGTACTCAGTACAAGGTTGAGCAAGTGGTTTTTGCAGACGGTACGATCTGGGATGTGGCAACGCTGACCGAAAAATCCATGATCGGTACTAGTGGCGCAGATTACCTGTTAGGGAGCGCAATTGATGACGCACTTAATGGTTATGACGGGAACGATACGTTGGATGGAGGGGCGGGTAACGATACGTTGGATGGAGGAAAGGGTAATGATAGTCTGACAGGTGGATTGGGAAATGATACCTTTTTATTTGGAAAAGGGTCCGGAATCGATACCATCACCGAAAGCAATGCTGAATTACCGGGAAACGTTGATAAAGTGATTTTCGGGTCTGGCGTTTCCCCGGCAGACATGTTGGTGACTCGGGCATTGGATGATGTCACGTTGCAAATCAAAGGAACCTCTGATTATCTGACACTCAAGAATTTTTTAGCCTTTCAGGACAATCGCTACAAGGTCGAGCAATTTGTATTTGCTGATGGCACAGTCTGGGATGTGACTACAGTGCTATCTTTCTTTACCTCAGGGTCATTCAATGCTGACTTCCTGACAGGGTTCCACTGGGAAGATACGATCGACGGGCTTGCCGGAAACGATACCATCAGTGGCTATGAAGGGGACGACTTGCTCTCCGGGTCGGGCGGTGATGATGTTTTGTACGGTGCAGCTGGCAATGACACCCTGAGTGGAGGTGTCGGCAATGATACTTTGTATGGGGGTGTCGGTAATGATACCTACCTATACAGTAGGGGAGATGGTATTGACTACGTCAACGATACGGCAGGCAATAACCGGTTTGTCCTGGGAAGCGGAGTACTTCCGCAAGATGTGTCACTGTTTCGCCAATACAATGACTTAATCATTGTCCTTGATCAGAGCCCTTCCCAAATTACATGGGGTGGCTATTTTAGTGATCCAACCGCTCATAACGATCGCATTGAATTTGCAAGCGACCCAGCCTGGGATGCTGCAACTATTCAGGCCAATACCGTGGTTGGCGCAGTGACGGCCATGACCGGCACTGCGGGTGACGATATTTACGCGGTGGACAACACTGGCGACACGATTATCGAGGCAGTGGGCCAAGGTCTGGATACTGTTCAGACCTCGGTGACTTATACCTTGCCAACGAATGTTGAAAATATCACTGCAACGGGTTATCTGAATGTCAACTTGACAGGGAATAGCCTCAATAACCTGATCATCGGTAATGCTGGCAGTAATATCCTTACTTCAAAGGATGGCGTTGATACTTTAATCGGTGGTGCAGGCGATGATACCTACTATGCCAAGCAAAGTGATGTGGTGACAGAATTGGCAGCAGGAGGGATAGATACCATCGTTACCGATGCAGCTTATTACACGCTGCCCGATAACGTGGAAAATCTATCAGTTGCGGATCTTGGTCATGGCAATTACTCCTTTACCACGCATCTCACTGGCAACGCGCTGGACAATGTCATTGATGGTAGTGGGGGCTATGTTTTCCGTGGCAATACTGTGATCGATGGCGGCCTGGGTGCGGATCTGATGATTGGTCAGACCAATCAGTCCAACGTGTTTTATGTCGATAATGCCGGTGACGTCGTACGAGCGGGAGGTTTACTAAGCGATCTGGTCTACAGTTCGGTTTCGTACACAATTTCTTCAAGCGTCGAGTATCTGACGCTGACCGGTACGACAGCGATTAATGGAACTGGTAGCGACTATGCAAATAGACTTATTGGCAACCAAGCTGCAAATACGCTCTATGGGATGGGTGGGAATGATGTTTTTTTCGGCGGTTTCGGTGTAGATACTTTAGTGGGGGGGCTAGGTAATGATAGCTACTATCTGGATCCAGCAAGCACATCAACCTCAATGCCATCTTATGAGAGTTACTACACGCTGCCACCGCTAGAGGATTCAATTGTAGAGGTTGAGAACGGGGGGATTGATACGGTCTATAGCATCTACGATTACACGCTTGGCGCCAATCTAGAAAATCTCGTACTTGAAGCTTATAAGGGTTGGAATCCGTACTCGGGCCTCTGGAATGTGCCCAATATTCAATACGCGTTGCGTGGAACTGGGAATGACCTGAACAACACGCTGAATGGAAATGCTGGAAACAATATTCTGGATGGTGCCGGTGGTGCTGACACCATGATAGGCGGACTCGGTTACGACAGTTACTACGTCGACAATGCTAACGACGTGGTTGTTGAGCAAGCCAACGAAGGGGTTGATACAGTTTACAGTTCGCTCTCGTACATGTTAGGTGAAAACGTTGAAAATCTCGTGTTGACTGGCCTTGATGCAATTTCCGGTGTCGGCAATGGGGGAGCAAACCGGCTCGATGGATCGCAAAATTCGGCAGCCAATCAACTCGCGGGTGGAATTGGTGATGATACCTATGTAGTAGGCACCGGAGACGCTGTCTTAGAAAACGCTAATGAAGGTATTGATACGGTTGAGTCGCTGATATCTCTAACACTTGGTGGCAATATCGAGAATGGCCGTTTGACCGGCAACAATAATGCCGATCTCACAGGCAATTCTATGGACAACAGTCTCAGTGGAAATGCCGGCGACAACATTATTTTTGGTGAGGCTGGTGACGATACTATTTTCTCTGGTGCCGGGCATGATGTGATAGATGGTGGATATGGCAACGATACAATCTTTGTGGGCGGAAATGGCCGCCCCACTTTCGCAGTAATACAAAGCTCAGACCAGTCAGCACTTAAAACGGACCGGGTGGTTTTAAACTGGCTACCTTCATCGGTTAGATTTGGACGATCAGGGGAAGACCTTGTGTTTGAGTCGATGGATGACGGTTCGATAGTTACCATAAAACACTTCTATGCAGCCACAAATCCAACTCTGATCGAGCAATTTAGTTTTGGTGATGGTTCTGTATTGCTTGCCAGTGATTTCATGTTGAATGAGGTTGTCGGCTCGAATTCAAGTGAGACACTGTCTGGCACAGTCGGCAATGATGAAATGTTTGGCCTCGCCGGAGATGATGTTTTGATTGCCGGTTTGGGGAATGACATTCTGAATGGTGGTGACGGGCAGGATACGCTTGATGGTGGAAGCGGAACTGATCGAATGGCAGGTCAACTTGGGGACGACACCTACTTTGTAGAAAACACTCAAGATATTGTCTTTGAAAATGCTGGCGAGGGTGTCGACAGCGTAAATTCAACAGTTACATATTCATTGGCTGCAAATCTCGAGAATCTGTCTTTGACAGGAACAGCATCAATTGACGCAGCCGGTAATGAGCTCGACAACGCCTTAGTCGGTAACAGTGGGGCAAATACGCTTGCTGGCAACTCTGGAAATGACACTCTGTTGGGTGGGGTGGGCGCAGACTTTTTAAGTGGCGGCGATGGCAGCGACACCTACATTTTTGGCCAAGGCGATGGATTGGATGTTGTAAGTGATGGGTCAGCTTTCGCAGGGGCAGGGAGTCCTGAAGTCGATACGGTACGACTCCTTGATGTTGCCTCTACGGATGTCATTGCATCGCGTAGTGGAAATGATCTTGTATTGATCTCCGGGGTGTCTGACAAAGTCATCGTCCAGTCGCAATTCGGAAATCCATCGAATCAGATTGAAATTATCCAGTTCAGCGATGGCGTTCAATGGGGGCTGGCTGAAACTCAGGCCATCAACGAGGCAATTGTCGGCACCACGGACAACGATCTTCTCCAAGGGGTTAATCTTGACGATCGGATTTATGGGTTGGCTGGAGATGACTATATTGGCGGAAATGAAGGAAACGACAGCCTCGTGGGCGGGGCGGGGAATGACTATCTTGTTGGCGGCACTGGTGACGATGCCTACCTGTTAAGCAAAGGGGATGGTGTAGATGTGATTAATGAGGTGTCTGGAGAGCCGGGCATTTCGGGGTTCGACACGATCCGTTTTTCAGACGTCACATCTGGCGAAGTAACTGTCACTCGCAATGGTAACGATCTGACTCTCTCATACGGAACTTCTGATCAAGTCACGATTCAGGGGCAGCTTTCTGGTGATTCGTTATACGAGGTAGAAGCCATCCAATTTAGTGATGGGGTTACTTGGGTGGGCTCAGAGATTCAATCGCATATTTCTGGTGACATTATTGGCACCTCGGGCAACGACGTGTTGATAGGGTATTTGACTAGTGGAAATCGAATATTTGGACTTGATGGCAACGATGCTCTGACCGGAGCCAGTCTGGCTGATATGCTGGATGGAGGCAACGGTAATGATACGCTGAACGGCGGGTCAGGAGCCGATGTCATGATTGGAGGTTCTGGTAACGATACCTATGTAGTCGATAATGCAGGGGATGTCGTGACAGAAACCTCTGCTGAAGTTGCCGAAGTCGATAGTGTGCAGTCCTCCATCAGCTATGCGCTTGGTGCAAATGTCGAAAATCTGACTTTGACAGGTAGCACTTCAATCAATGCAACCGGGAATTCCCTCAACAATACGCTGACGGGTAGTGTTGGTAACAACATTATCGATGGCGGCGTTGGTGCGGACACGATGATCGGCGGCGCCGGGAACGATACCTACATCGTCGACGATGCCGCAGACGTGGTGACCGAGGCGGCAAGCGCCGGTACAGATGCCGTACAGAGTTCTGTTACCTTCACATTGGGTTCCAATGTCGAAAACCTCATCCTGATGGGTGCGGATGCCATCAACGGCACCGGCAATACTCTCAACAATACGTTGGCTGGCAATAGCGCAGCCAACACCCTCAACGGCGGCACCGGTGCCGACACCCTTGTCGGCGGCCAGGGTGACGACACCTACATCGTGGACAACACGGCTGACGTGATCACCGAAGCCGCCGGCGAAGGCACGGACGCAGTCCAATCCAGCATCACCTACACGCTTTCCGCCAATGTCGAGAACCTGACCCTGACCGGCACCGGTGCCATTAACGCGACCGGCAATGCCCTGGATAACGTGTTGACCGGCAACACCGGTGCCAATACCCTGGATGGCGGTGCGGGCGCCGACACCATGACAGGCGGCACCGGCAACGACATCTACGTGGTGGACAACGCGCTGGATGTCGTTACCGAAGCAGCGAGTGCCGGGACCGATACGGTGCAATCCGGCATCACCTACACGCTGGGCGCCAATTTGGAGAACCTCACTCTCACAGGCACCGCTGCCATCAACGGTACAGGCAATGAGCTCGCCAACAGCCTCACGGGTAATGCCGCCAATAACACCCTGGATGGCGGCCTCGGTAACGACACCCTCAACGGCGGTGCCGGTGTCGATACCCTGATTGGCGGCGATGGCAACGACACCTACGTGGTCGACAACGCCTCGGATGTCGTCACGGAAACCAATGCCGTGCTCGCCACCGGCGGGACCGATACCGTCCAATCCAGCATTACCTGGACGCTGGGCGCCAATATCGAGAACCTCACCCTGACCGGCACCACCGCCATCAACGGCACCGGTAATGAGCTCAACAACAGCCTCACCGGCAACACGGCGGCCAATACCTTGAACGGTGGTCTTGGCAACGACACCCTCAACGGTGGTACCGGCGCCGACACGCTGATCGGTGGCGTCGGTAACGACACTTACGTGGTCGACAATGCCAGCGATGTCGTCACGGAGAACCTCAACGAAGGGACTGATGCCATCCAGTCCAGCATCACCTGGACACTGGGCGCCAATATCGAGAACCTGACCCTCACCGGTACCACTGCCATCAACGGCAGCGGTAATGAGCTCAACAACAGCCTCACCGGCAACACGGCGGCCAATACCTTGAACGGTGGTCTTGGCAACGACACCCTCAACGGTGGTACCGGCGCCGACACGCTGATCGGTGGCGTCGGTAACGACACTTACGTGGTCGACAATGCCAGCGATGTCGTCACGGAGAACCTCAACGAAGGGACTGATGCCATCCAGTCCAGCATCACCTGGACACTGGGTGTCAACGTCGAGAACCTCACCCTGACCGGCACCACCGCCATCAACGGCACCGGCAACGAGCTCAATAACAGCCTTACCGGCAACACGGCGGCCAATACTCTGAACGGCGGCCTTGGCAACGACACCCTCAACGGCGGTACCGGCGCGGACACCCTGATTGGCGGCGATGGCAACGACACCTATGTGGTGGACAACACCGCCGATGTGGTCACGGAAACCAACGCCGTACTCGCTACCGGCGGCACCGACCTCGTCCAGGCAGGCGTCACCTACACGCTCTCTGCCAATGTCGAGAACCTCACCCTCACCGGTACCACCGCTATCAACGGTACCGGCAACGCCCTCGATAACGTGCTCACCGGCAACAGTGCCGTCAACACCCTCACGGGTGCCGCTGGCAACGATACCCTCAATGGCGGCACCGGTGCCGATACGCTGATCGGCGGACTCGGTAACGATACCTACGTGGTGGACAACATTTCGGATGTGGTTACTGAAACTGCTAATGAAGGCACGGATCTGGTGCAGTCTGGGGTCACCTACACCCTGTCGGCCAACGTCGAGAACCTCACCCTCACGGGCACCACCGCCATCAATGGCACCGGTAATGCCCTCGACAACGTGCTCACCGGCAACAGTGCCGCCAATACCCTCACTGGCGGCGACGGCAACGACACCCTTAACGGCGGTGCCGGGGCCGACACGTTGGTCGGTGGACTGGGTAACGACACCTACGTCGTGGATAACACGCTGGATGTCATCACTGAAGCAGCCAGCGCTGGTACCGACACCATCCAGAGCTCGGTCACCTACACCGCGTCTGCCAACGTCGAGAATCTCACCCTCACCGGAACAGGCGCCATCAACGGCACCGGCAATACTCTCGGCAACCTGCTCAAGGGCAACACCGGCAACAACACCCTGAACGGAGCCGACGGCAACGACCTCCTGCAGGGCATGGCCGGCAACGACACCCTGAGCGATACGATAGGCAACGGTCTCTTCGACGGCGGGGCAGGCACCGACACCCTCACCGGCGGCACCGGCAACGAACTCTTCATCGGCGGCACGGGCAACGACACCCTCACCACCGGTACCGGCTACGACGTCATCGCCTTCAACAAGGGCGACGGTGCCGACATCCTCAACGCCTCCACTGGTGCTGACAACACCCTCAGCCTCGGCGGAGGCATCAAATACGCCGACCTCAGCCTCACCAAGAGCGGTACTGATCTGATCCTCAAAGCGGGCGCCACCGACCAGATCACCCTCAAGGGCTGGTACAGCGCCGCCAGCAACCACAGCGTCCTCGACCTGCAAGTCATCGCCGACGCCATGTCCGACTTCAGTCTGGGTGGTAGCGATGTCCTCCGCAACAACAAAGTCGAACACTTCGACTTCGCCAACCTCGTCGCCGACTTCGACGCCGCCGGCGCCACCGCCAACTGGGCCCTCACCGATGCAAGGCTCACTGCCCGCCTCAAGGTCGGCAGCGACACCGAAGCCATCGGCGGCGACCTGGCCTACCAATACGGCAAGGCCGGCAGCCTCACCGGCATCGGCCTCAATGCTGCGCAAAGCGTCATCAACGCGGCAAGTTTCGGCCAGAGCGCGCAAACGCTCAACGCTCCGAGCACCTGGTCTGCGGAATTGGTGAAGCTGGGATGAGGCGGTCATCCTGTCCACGTACCCCCGAGCGGGGGTACGCATGATCGGCTGGCTACGCCCGCAAGGGGATGGGCAAGCGCCGCCCCCTCACCGCCACGACCTGCACGAATTCCACCCCGGCATCCTCGGGGTGGAACACGCGCCGCCATCCCCCTTGCCACGGGTCGTGCTGCGCGGCGTATTGCTGCTCCTCGCCATCCTCCTCATCTGGGCAGCCTTCGGTCGTCTCGACATCGTTGCGGTCGCCGAAGGCAAACTCGTCCCCATGACCTACCTCAAGATCGTGCAACCGGCCGAAGCCGGTATCGTGCGGGAGATTCAGGTCAAGGAAGGAGAACAGGTCAAGGCCGGGCAGATCCTCGTGCGCATGGATGCCAATCTCTCGGACGCCGACAGCAAGACGCTCCGTACCGAACTGCAACACAAGGCACTTGAATTACGCAGGGTACAGGCCGAACTTGCCGGCCAACCCTTCAGGCTGCAAACCGGCGATGCCCCCGACATGTTCCGTCACGTCGAAGCCGAATATCTCGCCAACCGCCACGCCCTCGAAGACCAACTCGCCGAAGAGCGCGCCACCCTCGAACGCTACCGTCAGGAACTCGCCGCCAACCAGGAAGTCCGGCAGAAACTGGAACAGACCCTGCCTTCCTACCGCAACCAGGAACAAGCCTACGCCAAGCTCGGCCAGACCGGCTTTGCCGGCAACCTGATGGTGCTGGAGAAACAACGCGAACGCATCGAGAAGGAACAAGACCTCAAGGCCCAGGAACACACCGTGCAAAGCCTCAAGGCCTCCATCGCCGAATCCGAGAAGCGACTCGCCCAGATCCACTCCAACTACCGCCAGAAACTCCAACTGGAAAAAACCACCACCTACACCGACTACCAGAAGCTCCAGCAGGCATGGGCCAAACAGGAACACCGCAACAGCCTGCTCGAACTCAAGGCTCCCCAGGCCGGCATCGTCAAGGACCTCGCCACCCACACCCCCGGCACCGTCGTCTCACCAGGTACCGTCCTCATGACCCTGGTCCCCGTCGACGAGCCCCTGCAAGCCGAAGTCTGGCTCAAGAACGAAGACGCCGGCTTCGTGCACCCCGAGCAGACCGTCAAACTCAAACTCTCCGCCTACCCTTTCCAGAAATACGGCATGGTCGACGGCGCAGTCACCCAGGTCAGTGCCGACGCCAGCGACACCCCCAATGCCAACCAGAACACCGCCAACAACCCGGCCAACACCACCGTCCCCCAGACCCGCTACCGCACCCTGATTCGCCTCCACACCCAGCAACTGGTCGCGGACAACACGCCTCTGAACCTCACCCCCGGCATGCAGGTCGCCGCCGAGATCAAACTTGCCGACCAGACTGTGCTGGAATATCTGCTGTCACCGGTCAGACAGGCGTTTCATGAGGCGGGAAGGGAGCGGTAGGGGGCATCTTTCTGCTATGCAATCCGGGGCGCAAACTGAATTTTGGTCCATTTTTCGACCAAGCCGAGATGTAATGAATAATGACGTTTTGAAATTGGACTAAATAATGCCAGATACCGAACTAATAGCAGCTCTTGCCAAAGAGGCATCAAGGATTGAAGAGGATTGCAAATACAGTAGTAAAGGGCATTACAACGCCGCCGGCACCTGGACTCGGCGTCACCTATGGCTAGGCATTCCTGCGACTCTTTGTGCGGCAGTGACAGGCCTGTCAGTTAAATATTGCCCAGAATTGGCGGTGGCTTTATCTGGAGTTGCAGCGATTCTGACAGGGCTAATTACCTTTCTGAAACCCAATGAACGGGCAGCGACACACAAGGCCGCGGCCGGGCAATATCATGCGCTACGCAATGATGCACGAATGTTTCGGGAGATCGAGACAATTGAAGGAATTGCACCATCAACTTTAGCCGCAAAAGTGAAAGACTTGTCTAAACGCCGTAACTCTTTAAATCAAAGTAGTCCCGGGATCCCTGACCGATCCTTTCAAACTGCAAGGAAGGGTATTGAGGAAGGGCAGTCGGACTATGATGTGGATAAGGAATAATACATGAGTGTTCTTACGCATCTACAGCGGACTGCCAGTAATGCCGTGTTAAGCGGCAGCGAAAAAGACTCGATTTCCAAATCCATCTCTACTTTGGAAGGTAGGATTGATGTTTATTTTGAGAAATCCATCGTCCAACAATTCCGGTTTGGATCTTCAACCCGTGACACCATCCTCCCAAGAAAAATGGATGAACACTCGGACATCGATTACATGGTGGTGCTTGATGATGACGGGAGCAAGCCGCAGACATATTTGAACCGAATGGCAAAGTTTGCAGAGAAGTGCTACGCCACTTCAGAAATTTCACAATCTAGTCCTGCGATTGTTTTGGAACTAAACCATATAAAGTTCGACTTGGTCCCAGCGATAAAAACTTTTTACGGCTATCAAATTCCTAATGGGCCTTCTGCGTGGAGGGACACAAATCCTAATGACTTCAATCAACAGTTGATAAACAAGAATGGTGCCCACGCCAGTCTTATCAAACCAACAATTCGATTAGCAAAATATTGGAACGCACTCAATGGATATCCATTTGAATCGTTTGGATTTGAGAAGTGGATATTGGGACTTTCCTTTTTGTTCTGCACGAATCAAAAGGATTATTTCTTCTATGTTTTAACGTCCTTGGGAAATAACTACAACACCACAACACAGCAAAAAGTTGATCGAGCTGTAAAGATCATCAATCAGGTCAAGGCCTATGAAGACGAAGGACTGACGGCAAAGGCTGAAGCAGAAATTAAAAAATTAATACCCTAGCTTTGTTAGAAAATTTTGGTGCGCGGAGGCACTTTATGAATTCTAGGTACGCCAGCGATTCTGCTGAGGCAGAGCCCCTGCTCGTCTCATCTCCTCTCTATCTCCTGATAGCCGACCAGCCGTGCAACCTCTGCGGTCAGTCGAACCCGGTTGCAGCCATCGCGACAACCAACCTGGACATCCCGGAAGAACCGCAATTCAAGGAATTCAACAAAGGCGAGGGGTTTCTGCTGAGTTACGTTGGTTCGTTGCCGGATGATCTGATGGCGCAAGTGATTGAGCGCCACCCGAACTTCCAGGTCGATTACAGCGCCATGGCTGGCGAAGAATACTTCATGTCGATCTGCCAATCATGCGGCGGGCACTATGGCGATCACTACGTTCATCAGCAGATCCTCGACCAGGCTTTTAGGTCCCCAAAGACACTGAGAGTGGAAAGGCTCCCGTTCGGAGGCGCCTTTCAATCCGACGCGGGCATTTCATCAAGCAGCTCGATTGCGGATCTACTGCAATCGGTTGAGGAAGGTTTTATGCCACCTTCATCAGGTGATCCAATCATTGAAGAAGGTGCCGCAGCTTACACCCGATCTGGCGGCAGGGTTAACAAGAATCCCTACCCGGTTTACTCGGATGAATTCAATCGCTTCGAGATGGGTTGGAGCCGCGCTTTGAAATCAGGTGGACCGATGCAAAGATCCAACGACGATGAAGGAAAAACCTATCGTCTGGACATGAGCAAGTTCGGCAAGTCAGACTAGGCTTTCCCCGCCAACCGCAGCTCGCTAAACGAGTCGGGTACTGATCGGTAGGCGATACGGGTACTGATGCGGCAGTACGGCCGAAAACCGCCCCTTCTGCCTCGCATTCGGATTTTCCCCTGTGCAAGAAAGAATCAGTGAAACGCCTTAACATCACAAACTTTCATGTCCTTTAAGAACATTGCTGATTAACCACCTCCCGCATCTCTTTCCCTGCCTTGAAGTGCGGCACATGTTTCTCAGGCACCATCACTTGCTCCCCAGTCTTCGGGTTGCGTCCGCGCCGGGGTGGCCTGGTATTGATGCTGAAACTGCCGAATCCTCGGATCTCGATCCGCTGCCCCTGCGCAAGCTGAACCGACATTGCATCCAGAATGGTGTTGGCTGCTATTTCAACGTCTTTTTGGGTGAGAGCAGGAAAATGATGGGCGAGTCGGGAGATTAGTTCTGATTTTGTCATCGGTAAATTTTACCGCAGTGCTCTAGCGGATGATCATTTAATGAGTCATTGGATGATGTTCAGCGACGACTTCAGCGATGAAGGTGGGACCCTCATCCAGGATGGTGTCGGTGTGCCCTTTCCAGCGAAAGGAAGATTTATGAGATTTGGTTAACCCAGTTTTTTGGCCAAATCCTCAGCCCTTGGGTGGTAGTATCTGGCGAGCATGCGAGGGTCTTTGTGCCCTGTGACTTTCATTAGTTCGTGCATCTCCAGTTTCTCCGCGAGTCTGCTTGTTGCTTCGTGCCGAAGGTCATGAAATCTCAAATCCTGGCAAAACTTATCTGCCTCGATTGCTGATATTTTTGCTCCCGCGGCTTTAAGCTCTTTCAGTCGCGATTCCCTGCAACGGGAAACAGCCCTTTCAAATGCTTGCGAAATGGCGTCGGCACGGATATTGAATACCTCCCCAGAGATATTTCTGGGCATGGATTCTAGTATTGAAGTAGCGCGCGAAGATAATGGAACATCACGTTTTGCTCCATTCTTGGTTTCGGAAAGGTGGGCAACACGTTTTTTAAGGTCGATGTTAGACCAGCGCAATGCCGCGATTTCTCCTCGTCGCATTCCGGTTTCAACGGCTATCCGTACGATTGAAGGAAGAAGAGTGCTGGAGCTTTCCGCGCATATGGCAAGAATCTCTGCCTCTTCAACTCGTCGTTCACGACAATTGTTCAGCGGCGGCAGTTGAACAAGCTTTACTGGGTTGGCCAGTGACTCCATGCCCCATCGTTTCCGTGCTACTTCAAAAAGATGTTTGAGAATAGAAAGTCTGCGCTGGATTGTCGCAGGGGCATAGTTTACTTTTCTCCATCGCTCGACTAAAGCGGAAATGTCTGCCGCACGAACACGAGCAAGTGTGAGTTCTGCTATCGGGTCATCAAGAAGGATGTCGATCACCGACTCTTCTTGAACCTTCCCTTTTTTTAACGAAGTTAGTTCCGATTTGTAATCCTTGAGCGCATTCTTAAGCTTGGTGCGTTCGGCAATCGAGCCATCATGCCAGAGACCTCGCTCGATTTCGGATTCGATTTTTCTTGCCCAAGCATCGGCGTCTGACTTGGTGGAAAATGTTTTAGTCTTAACCTTTCCATCCCGTCGGATTCTGGCTTGCCACTTACCATTTGGACGTTGATTTATTGTTGCCATATTGCTCCCATTTGGCGCAAAATTGGTGCATTAATGATAATGCAATGATATATCTAATTGAAACAAAATGTAATATAACACAACGAATTTAGCATTCGCAATGCGAAGGTCGGGAGTTCGATCCTCCTCCGGCCACCAACCCCCTATCGTCTGGGTGAGGTCCTCGCGAGACGTCCTGTCACTGGCAACGTTCTGGTTGCATCCCTGCTTGGATTAAAGGTGACGTGCAGGTGTCCGTCGTGTGTTGTCGGACCCACGCCAGGCTTGTCGCATCAGTCTTCAGTGAGGGCTGTATGGAGGGGAAGTCCTGCATCTGGTGCTATCAGTAATATCTACTCCGATGTTGCTTTCAGCCTGATACGGTCATGCGCGTCAGGTTTTGCCCAAGGGCTCGAAAGCTCCACTGGTGTGCGTGTGATCCATCAGGCCGATCAACTCCGTCAGGTAGGTGTTGAGCATGGCGCGGGATTTTGGATTCAGGCGCAGCAATGCGTCTGGCAGAATGCCGCGATAGGGTGGTGGTGCCTTGGATAAAACTTCTCGCCCTTTTTCCGTGAGCGACAGATATACCACGCGCCGGTCTTCCAGGCTTCTGGTCCTGAGAATGTAGCCGCTGACTTCCAGCTTTTCCATCAGGTTGCTGGCGGTTGACTGATGTATCGACATGGCCTTGGCCAAGCCGGAGACAGTCAAGTTCGATGTTTCTGCAATTTCTGCGAGTGCCCAAAGCGAAGCTCCGCCAATACCGGCCGTTTTCTCGATCTCGTGAAAATGCTTGTGGGCGGACTTGAAAATAACCCGAAAGAGTTTCAGCGTTTCCAGGGCGGAAACGCTTGAATTGTCGGGGCTTTCAGGCATGGCCATGATCTCGAATGCTGCGTTGGCGTGTTGGGTAAATGACTCTTCTATAGTAACTGATCTTTGCCAGACATTTGATGTTGCCCGTCAGCAATATGAATGCGGCGGGCATTGAAGGGAGTTTTACCTTAAGCCTGCGCAACATTCATGCTGGTACGTCCAACGTAGCGGATGCCGTTTGGTGTTGAATATGAGCGGGATAGTGGCTAAGGCTATCCCGCTCATAGGAGGTTCGCTGTAACCAAGGGAGAGATTACAGCGGCAATATTTTTGTACAAATGTGAATGTTGTGTCAACCGTGTCTGATGATGCCGATGGCGAGGCTGGGAGGGGCGCCTTGCACCCGGGTGAGATGCCGCGTTTGTTCAGGGCGAGGGGATTGGGTAATTTGTATTGCTACAAATATATTTGTACAATTGCTTCACGGTGACCGAGGAGGAGTGTCATGAAAATCGATTACCAGGTATTGGTTGATGCATCACAGGACGACTGTCCGATTCCTACCATCCGGGCAAAAGAAGCGCTGGATCGCATGTCCGGGCAGGAGGTGCTGAAGCTGGTGGCTTCGCAGCATGGCACCGTCAGCAATATCAGAACGCTGGTTCGCAACCATCATTTTGAACTGGTCAGGGAAGTCCGGAGCGGAAGCGAATTTGTGTTTTACATAAGAAAAAAGTGAATGAATCCATGGGGGCGATCAATGCCTCAGGACGGGGGGCAGTCGATTGCGCAAGATACTTGTTGTTTCTGATGACAGTACCGTGTCCGGCAAGATTAAGCAGTATTTTGAATCGGTCGGTCTCATGGTCGATCGGCTTGATGCGCGCGCCTTTTTTGCCAAGGGGAGCGCGGCGATTGCCCAGCACGATTGCATGATCATGGTGATTGATGGCGGATTTCGTGCGCATTACGGCGGGTTGATGCAGGAAATGAGCAACCTGATCGGGAACTGCGCCGCCAGGGCGCCGCTGTATTTTTTGATGGCGAGCGATTTCACACAGTATCTTGTGCCGTGGGCTGCCTACACGAAGCAGTCTTTTACCTTGTCCGCGGACGCCCAGCGGTTGCAGGATGTGCTGCGTGAGATCGAACTTCGGGAAACCCCATCAACGCCCTCTTCGTCTTTTGTCTCTCCGACACAATCCGATTAGTCAGCGCAAAATGGGAGCAATACGCTTAGGACTTTTCGGCTTGGGCAAGGCCGGACGAGAGGTTGCTGGACAGTTTCTGGCAGATCCGGAGGTGGCGTTGTGTTGGGTGGTGCGCGCCAGTGACGGCGGCGAATCCGGGATTCCTGACACGATTCCGGTATTCGCCGCACATGGTCTGAATATGCAGGAGTTGCTGGATGCGCATGCCGTCGACTTCATTGTGGATTTCTCGGATGCGGACGCGTGCCTGACGTACGCGCCTTTGGCGGCGGAACGTGGGATCGGTGTCATTTCTGCCGTTTCTGCCTACCAGTCACACCATCTGGAACGTCTTCAGGAGGCGAGCGAGAAGTCGGTGGTGCTTTATTCCCCGAACATTACGCTGGGGATCAATTTCATCATCATTGCCGGGGAAATCCTGCGGAAACTGGCGCCGCATGCGGGTGTGGAGGTGGTGGAAGAGCATTTCCGTGACAAGAAGGAGGTCTCCGGCACGGCCATCAGAATCGCCGAACTGCTGGGGCTCGATCCCGAGAAGCAGGTCAATTCGGTGCGGGTCGGCGGCATCGTCGGACGACATGAGCTTATTTTCGGTTTTCCCCATCAGACGATACGACTCATCCACGATTCGATCAGCCGTGCCGCTTTCGGTCAGGGAGCGTTGTATGCCATCAAACGGCTGCATGGCCGCCCAAACGGGTTCTATACCATGGAGCAACTTGTCTCTGAAGGTTTTTCTGCCGCACTGGAATAAAGCATGAGTAAAGCGTTATTGATTTGCGAGGATACGGCGCGGAGCCAGTCTGTCATCCATGCGCTGGAAGAAGATCATGACGTGTGGCATGTCGCACGGCAGCGGGATGCCATGGCCTGGCTCCGGCGGCATGACCCGGAGATGGTCGTGATCGATCTGGAATTGGATGGCCTGGACCCCGTCCAATTGCTGGATACGTTGTACGCCATTCCGGAACGAAAACCGGCAATTGTCGGCATCACCCGCAACCTTGCCACGCTGACCGCCGAGATTGCCGACCGGTTGGATCAAGTCATTCCGTCATGACTGCCAGAAAAGCCCTGCTGCTTTGGGGACTCGGATGGATTGCATGGACCGGGTTGGTCGGCAAGACTTTGCTGCCGCATTACGCCCCCCTGCTGTCGGAAAGCCGGTTCGTTTACATCCCGATGGTGCAGTCAGGGCAGTTGATGGAGGCCACCGATGCGCACCGGGATTTGCTGACGCGTACCCGTTTGACGGGAAATTACTGGATTGATGCGTTTGGTGTCACTGGAGAGGTCGGGATCGAATACATGGTGGAAATCACCCCCGGTGATACATCGCGCACCTGGATGCCGTATCAGGGCAGTTTTGCCAGTTTCCCCCTGACATCCCCCACATGGCTGGCGTACCGGACGCAACTGGTTTCGCAGGCGATGGTGCTGCGTGACCAGGAGAGAGAGCATGTCCTGAAGGTGCATGCATTGAAGGATGCGCTCCTGTTGTTCGGCGTGCCCTTGATCTGGCTGGCGGTAATATTCGCCATCCGCGCCAATGCCAATTTGCTCGACCAACCGGCACAAGGCGGATTTTCTGATTTCTGAGATTGCTGCGGGAGAAACTCTTGTCCAACATCATCCTGCTGGTGGGCGTTCTGGTATTTGTTGCACACTTTTTGTCCGAACTCTTCCAAAAAACCAATATTCCGGATGTCCTGATGTTGATGCTGTTCGGGATTCTCGCCGGGCCAGTGCTGGGGCTCGTGTCTC
This sequence comes from uncultured Methylobacillus sp., assembly GCA_964445115.1. Classification (GTDB taxonomy): domain Bacteria; phylum Pseudomonadota; class Gammaproteobacteria; order Burkholderiales; family Methylophilaceae; genus CAIJXJ01. The sequence goes on from CAYUJU010000028.1 coordinate 25,993, forward strand.
CTAGCGATTTCGGCAAAATGGGGTCGGTGCTGTCGACGATTGCCTTGGTCGTGATCCTGTTCGAGAGCGGCACATCGCTAGACCTGAAGGTGCTCGGTAAATCCATCGGGACGACCGGGAAACTGACGCTGACCTGCTTTGCCCTGAGCATGGCGCTGGTCGCCCTGATTGGCCATGAGATGCTGGATTTGCCATGGATTTCCGCCACGATGCTGGGGGCCATTCTCGGCGGCACGGCGTCTGCCGTCGTGATCCCCATGGTGGCTACGCTGCGATTGTCAGAAAAACCGAGCACTGTGCTGGTGCTCGAATCTGCACTGACCGATGTGTTTTGTATCCTTGGTGTTTTTGCGCTGTTGCAGGCTGGGACGCAAGGCGGTCTGGATCCCGGCAGACTGATCGGAGGGGTCTTGGCGGCGCTGGTGTTTGCCATGGTGATTGGCGTGCTGGGGGGATTCGGCTGGCTGATGGTGTTGCGCCATGTGCGTAATTTCCCCAATACGATTTCATCGACGGTCGCCTATGTGTTCATCGTCTACGGGGTGACGGAAGGCATGGGGTTTTCCGGCGCGATTGCAGCTCTGGCCTTCGGGATCACGCTGACCAATTACGAGGAGCTGGGGATGTCCCGCATCAAGGCGCTGGAAGGTAAAAAGATCACGCCGCTGACGGAGACAGAACGGATGTTCTACAGTGAGGCAGTGTTCCTGTTGAAGACGTTTTTCTTCGTGTATCTCGGTATTTCCATCCAATTGGGGGCGGCAGAGTTGCTGCTGACGGCAGCCATCATCGTCATCGCGCTTTTCCTGATGCGGATTGTCGTCACGCGCCTGACCACCGGGGATGGATTTACGGCGCGTGATCTTGCAATCACGTCCATGATGGCACCCAAAGGGTTGGCCGCCGCAGTCCTGGCTACCATTCCGGCGCAGCATGGATTAGCCGGCGGGAATGAAATGCGCGATATCACTTACACTGTGGTGCTGATGAGCATTGTGCTGTGCGCGGTTCTGGTCGCCATTTACCCCAACCGTTACGTACAGGCGCTGTATCGCGGACTACTCCCCTCAAGAGCCCCTGATTCAGAGTGATCGCTGGGTGCGGCGCAGCAATGCCTTGCGCATGACGGCGAGTATGGGGCGCTGTCGTCAATCCTTCACGGATTTGTCATTTTTTATTCACGTGCGCTGGCCATGCTGTGCAGCATGGATGGCACGCTGCAATCGACTCCCCACGACACTGCCACGGCAGGGTTGAAGCTGGCATTGGTGACGGAAACCTGGCCGCCGGAGGTTAACGGGGTCGCGATGACCTTGTCGCGGCTGGTCGACGGGTTGCGGGCGCAGGGGTGTGACGTGAGTCTGGTCCGGCCGCGCCAGCGTACGGATGCCTCCGCTCTGGCGCATGAACTGCTGGTGCCGGGGCTGCCGATTCCGGGCTATGCGGGACTGCGTTTCGGGCTGCCGGTGGCAGGACAGTTGCGCCGGCAGTGGCGTAAGCAGCATCCCGACGTGGTGCACATCGCGACCGAAGGGCCGCTGGGCTGGGCGGCACTGCATGTGGCGCGAAGTTTGAACATCCCGGTCACGAGTACGTTTCATACCAATTTCCATCGTTATTGCGCCCATTACCGGGTCGGCTGGCTGCGTGGGCTGGTGACGCGGCATTTGCGCACGTTCCACAATCGATCTGCCTTTACCATGGTGCCGAACGCGGTGTTGCAGGCCACCCTGCGACAAGAGGGCTATCGGAATGTCGCGGTGCTGGGGCGCGGAGTCGATACCGGGTTGTTCCACCCGGCACGGAGAAGTTCGGCGTTGCGCGCAGCATGGGGTGCGGCAGACGACGATCTTGTGGTGATTCACGTCAGCCGTCTGGCGCCGGAAAAGAATTTGCAGACGGTTGAGGCGGCTTTCGCCGAAATCGAGCGGCGCAATCCCCGTGCGCGCATGGTGTGGGTGGGCGATGGCCCGGCCATGTCACGTCTGCGTCGTCAGCATCCGCATCACGTATTCGTTGGGGTGCAGCTAGGGCAGGCGCTGGCAGCGCATTACGCCTCGGCGGACCTGTTCCTGTTTGCCAGCCAGACCGAAACTTTTGGCAACGTAGTGCCGGAGGCGATGGCGAGCGGTCTGGCAGTGATTGCCTTCGACTACGCGGCGGCGGGGCTGTTGATCCGGCATGACGACAATGGCGTGCTGGTGCCTTTTGGTGACCAGGCGGCGTTTGTGGAGTGCGCGCAGGTATTGGCAGGGCAGCCAGATCGCGTCCGAGAAATGGGGCGGCGCGCTAGTTCGGCCTTGGCGGCGCATTCATGGCGTGCGATATGCCAGCAGTTTCATGGCTATCTGCATGCTGCCGTCCATGGGAGCATGCATGCCGAATAGATTGCTTTTGACGCTGCACCGCATGCATGCGATGGACACGGCGCTGTGCCTGATGGTCAATCGATCCAGCCGCTATTGGCCGGTGTTGCACCTGTTTCGGGTGGTCAGCCGGCTGGGCGATGGGGTGTTCTGGTATGCGCTGATGCTGGGCCTGCTGTTGACGACGGGGGAGGGGGCCGCCTTCGTGGTGATGCAGATGCTTCTGGCAGGCGGCAGCGGGACGCTGATTTACAAGGCGATCAAGGGAAAAACGCTACGCCCACGCCCGTTCGAGGTGCACCAGCATATTGCGATCGGTATCGCGCCGCTCGACAAGTTCAGTTTTCCTTCTGGACATACGTTGCACGCGGTAGCCTTTACGCTGGTCGCCGTGGCCCATGCTCCTGCGCTGGCGTGGGGGCTGGTCCCGTTTGCCTGTCTGGTTGGCGCCTCGCGTGTGGTACTGGGGCTGCATTACCCGAGCGATGTGCTGGCCGGTGCGCTGATCGGCGCTGGCGTGGCCTGGAGTGTGCTGCAATTGTTCTAGCCCGTCGACATCCCTTGCTATACTCCGTTTCGCCCATTACCCCCTATTGTGAGGATATCCCCCCATGGAAAGCCCGTTCAAAGGCAAAACCGGCCTGCGCCGACTGATCAACGCCACCGGTTATTCGTTTGAGGGATTCAAGGCGGCCTATCAGAACGAGGACGCTTTCCGCCAGGAAGTGCTGCTCGCCGCCGTGCTGATCCCCTTGGCCTTTTTTCTTGAGGCCGAGGGCGTCGGGCGGGCGTTGATGGTTGCGAGCGTGCTGCTGGTACTGATCGTGGAGTTGCTGAATTCAGCGGTCGAGGCGACGGTCGATCGCATCTCGCTCGAAAATCATCTGCTGGCGAAACGCGCCAAGGATATCGGCAGTGCGGCCGTAATGCTCAGCCTGATCAATCTCGCCGCCGTCTGGGCGCTGGTGCTCACCAGTTGATGGGGCGGACCCTGACCTTCACGGGTGAGGGGACCCATGCGGGAGGCCCGGGCGGCTAGGGTTTCTTTTTCGCAGATTTCTTGCCGGCCACCGACTTGCCTTTGACGGCAGGGATGCTTCCGGCTTTCTTCAAGCCTTTGGCTTTGACCGCCGCGACGGCTTTCGTCGCTTTTTTCGCCACTTTTCCGCCCACTTTTTTTACCTCGGATTTTGTCGATGGTTTCAACCGGGCCTGGGAGAGTTTTTTGCCTTTGGTGAACTGCGTCAAACGCGCAGGGGGTGCCGATGCCAAGGCCCCGGCCGCTGGGGTGGTCGCCTTGCCGGTGGCGCGGGGCGCTTCTGCCTGAGGAGAGGCGACCACAGGCACTGGGACGGAGGTGATCGGCGGTGCGGTTGGGACAGGTGCGGGATCGACGGGAGTGGATTCTGCCAGGGCGATTGCCTCGACCGCGTCCGGCTCCTGCAGCGGCGGGAGTGGATGGCCTTCGCTGTCCAGCAAGGTCAGCGCCGTGCCGTCCTGGGCGGACTCTTCTCCGGTGATGGGGTCATGACCCTCGATCTCCGGCAGTGGCTCTCCAGCCTCTGCCGCGGTTTCCAGCGAACGTACCTGGAGGATGGAGTTCCTGAAATCCTCAGACCAGATGTTGCTCGGGTGAAATTCCGCGCTGTTTTCCAGCGCCAGCGCGAGGTCACGATGGCTCAGCCCCATGGATTCCATGAGCTTCAGCGCGACCTGGTCGGCTTCGCTCAACTGTTCCGGCTTCATGCTATTTAGCACCAGTTGGGCCCCCAGCCAGGAAGTCGCGGTCGAGGCTGCCGTCGTGGCGAGCGTGGCAGATGAGGCCGTGGTGGCGGACGACGTGGCCTGTGCCACGGCCGCGCTGTTGCCGAACAGGTTGAGTGCCGGGAACAGGATGCCCGCTGCGACTGAGAGCAGGATGCGGGTCGTGGTGTTCTCTTCGTGGTGTTGTGAGATGACATGGCCCATCTCGCGTGCCAGGACGAAGGCCAGGGCATCGTCGTTCAGGCCGATGGCCTGGGTCCCGCGCAGGACCATGATGGTGCCGGACGCGTTGGAGGTGACGCCTGCGTCCTTTTTTTCCGCCAGCTTGAATTCAAACTGCTTGATGCGGTGGCTCAGGTCCGGGTGCAGGTCGTAGGCGGCTGCGGCGATTCGGGCGCCGAGGCGTTGTACGCGCGCATCGAACTCGGCGTTGAGCGCACATTCTTCGCCCGCGCAGGGCGAGTCGATGGCGGGGAGCGTGGCGAGGTAGAGCCGCATGTCCGCTTCGGAGTAGACATCGCTGATCGGCGCAGGGGCCGCTAGCGCAGAGCGGGCGTGGGTCGGCAACGAGGTGATGCTGAACGCGAGGGCGACCGCCATGGCCACCAGGCGGCGCGTGACCGGGTGAAAGGGGCTACAGGCGGATGTGCGATACGTGTTCAGGATGGCAGACCTTGGGCGCCAGATACGGCGCGGCTGGCGCATTATGACGTGATTTTCGGATGTCACCAATCGCTAATTCAGCATGGCATGGCCGGCCGATCAGGAGCGCTTCATGTCGCCCTGACGCAGACGCTTCACCCAGAAGGCGGCCGGTTCCGGTTTGCCAAACAGATAGCCCTGGTGAATGACGCCGCCACGTGCATTGAGAAATGCTGCCTGCTCCTCGGTCTCGACCCCTTCGGCCACGACCTTGAGCCGCATGTGGCGGGCCACGGCCAGGATGGTTTCGACCAGTGCCGCATCGTCGGCATCGCTGGGGGCATCGTGGATGAAGGTCTTGTCGATCTTCAGTTCGTGGATGGGCAGGCGCTTGAGATAGGCCAGCGAAGAGTAGCCGGTGCCGAAGTCGTCCACGGAAAAATGGATGCCATGGGCGGTCAGTTCGCTCATCTTGGCGATGACCTCGTTGAGGTTGTCGATCACCAGCCCTTCAGTGATTTCCAGTGTCAGCCGGGTTGGATCGGCCCCGGTGGATTCGAGCAACTGCATGACCTGAGGAACGAAATCCGCTTGCCGGAAGTGTCGTGGACTGACGTTGATGGAGAGATTGAGCGGGGTGCCCTGAATTTCTTCCTGGGCGATCAATCGGCAGGCCTCGGTCATCACCCAGAGGTCGAGCTGCACGATCAGGTCGGACTCCTCGGCGATCGGGATGAAGGCTCCCGGTGCCAGCAGGCCGCGTTCCGGATGCTGCCAGCGTACCAGCGCCTCGGCGCTGACCCAACGGCCCTTGGCATCGACTTGCGGCTGCAGGTATAGCTGGAGTTCGTCGTGCGCGATCGCCTGCCGCAACTCGCGTTCGACACGGAAGCGTTGCTCTGCATGCTCCGTCATGGCGGCATCGAAAAACTCGATGCGGGCACCACCGGCCTCCTTGGCACGATGCAGCGCCGTGTCAGCGCGGCGCATGATGTTCTGCACGCTGTCGTCGCCGTTTTCCGGACATAGCGTGATCCCGATGCTGGCGGACATGGAGACTTCGTCGCCGTTGCCGAAATGAAAGGGTTTGCGCAGGCTTTCCGGAATCTTCACCACCACCGACATGGCACGCCGCCCAGCCAGTTCACGGTTCCCGCCTACATTGCTCAGCAGGATGGCGAACTCGTCACCAGAAAGCCGCGCCAAGGTGTCCTCTTCTCGCAGCAACGTCGCGATGCGCTTGCTGAAGGCAATGAGCAGCACGTCGCCGAATCCGATGCCGCGGGCTTCGTTCAGGTTCTTGAAACGGTCGATGTTGATCACGATCAGCGCGTCCAGCCGCGACTGTCGGTGGGCAGTGGCCAGCGAGCGTTCGAGGCGGTCGATCAGCAAGGTGCGGTTCGGCAGGCCGGTCAGATGATCGAAGTTGGTCAGGTAGTGGATTTTGTCCGTGGCTTCCCTGATTTTGGTGATGTCCTGTTTCACCGAGACGTAGTGCGTGATCAAGCCATCGGCCTGGCGGATGGGCGCAATGATGGCTGATTCGATGATTTCGGTGCCGTCCTTGCGCAGATTGATCAACTCGCCGCGCCAGCTTTCCCCGTGGGTCAGTTTGGCCCACAGGTCGTCGTAAACGACCTTGGGCGTTTTTCCCGATTGCAACAGGCGCGGGTTCTTGCCGATGACTTCGTCACGGCGATAGCCGGTGATGTTCTCGAAGGCGTCGTTGACGTATTCGATGTTGGCGTCGAGATCCGTGATGATAATGCTGTCCGGACTCTGTTCGACGGCGCGCGAGAGTTTCTGCAACTCCACATCCTTGGCGGACAACAACTGGATGCCATGTTCCACCTCGGCGATACGCATCAGGTAACTCTTGCGTGAAAGCAGGGTGAGGCCGGCGGTGATGAATATGATCATCAGATAGTAGATCAGGTCGTGCAACTGGCGGGGGTGGGCGCTGGGCGGCGGGGTCCACCCCTGCGCCCCGGCTACGTGGAAGAAAATCAGCGTGGCCGCGATGATCGCGCTCAGCCACTGCGTCGGGCGCGTGCCGAGCAGCCAGGCGGTGACCACGATGAGTACTGGGAAGTTGTGGACGTTAGGGGCGTTCAGCCCGCCGTTACGCCAGAGCGAGTAGGCGATCACGGCATACATGCCCCAGACGACGATGTGGGTGGCCGGTTGCTGACGCCCGGTGCGATAGAGCCGCAGGGTGATGAGCCCGATCAGGGCGACGACGATGTTGAGGATAATGCGGGAACGAGGTATGGAAGGTTCGAACGCAAACAGCGTGGCGAATCCGATGCCCGCTGCGATCAGCGCCCATGCGATGAATAACATGACCCCTCTGGAAAGGGGGTCGGTGTGGGCATTCGATGGCATACAGCCCCTATGCGACGATACGTGCTTATTGTTGTGCGGTATCGCCCGACCCGGGATCACCGCGCTGTTTTTTGTAGCAACATCTTAGGCCGGATGGGAAGCGAATGCAATTATCCGGCGGGTTGGTTTTTTATTTTTTCTCAGGGACTTGCAGCAGTGTGGTCGTCAGGCGCGCGATTTCGGTTTCTTCGTCGGCGGGGATCATGAGGACGGGTTTTGACGCTGCCGCCTCAAGGCGGGTGGCATGCTGCCGGTTGGCGACGGCATCGAGTGCGATACCCATGAAAGCGAGTGGAGCGCAAATCTGCTCGCGTACGGCATCGGCATGCTCGCCGATGCCGCCGGTGAATACCAGTACGTCGATGCCGCCCGCCTTGGCGGCGTAGGCCCCGATGGCGGCGCCTACCTGGCGGGCATAATAGGCTACCGCGAAGCGCGCGGCTTCGCTTTGGCTGGCCAGCAGGTCGGTCATTTCGTTGCTTTCGCCGTCTGACAGGGCGAGCAGGCCCATGCGGTGGTACACCAGATCGTACAGTTCGATTTCGTCATAGCGCCCGGCCAGTTCCAGCATCACGCCGGGGTCGAGGTCGCCGCTGCGCGTGCCCATGGGGATGCCGCCGGCGGGGGTATAGCCCATGCTGGTGTCGATGGACTGCAGGTTGCGCATGAGACAAAGGCTGGCACCGTTGCCGAGGTGGGCGACCACGACGTTGCCGTGGGCTGTTTCGCCGATCAGGCCGGGTAGCTGGCGTGCGACGTGGGCGTAATTGATGCCGTGGAAGCCGTAGCGCCGCATACCCAGTTCACGCGGGATTGGCAGGCGCCAGGCGATTTCGGGCAGCGTGGCATGGAAGGCGGTGTCGAAGCAGGCGATCTGCGGGACATCGAAGTGTTCAAACCCCAGATCGACGCCGATCAGGTTGCCCGGCATGTGCAAGGGGGCAAGGTGGGTGATGCTCTCCAGGCGATCGCGTTCGGCGTGGTCGACGAGGCGCGCGGCATCGGTGATCTCGCCGCCATGGACGAAGCGGTGGCCGATGGCGTCCGGATGGTCGTCGCCCAAATCGTGCAGCAGTGCCCGGAACGCTTCGGCATGGTCGTGCGGAAAGCCGTGGCCGATGTGCTCGTAGCGAAAGTTGCGGCGTGTCCCGTCGGCCTTGAAGAAACTGGCCTTGAGACTGGATGAGCCGCTGTTGATGGTCAGGATGTTCACGCGGCCGGATTCGCGCGCATGCGCAGGGTGACGGTGCGCTCCACGGCGTGCACCAGAATAGACAGATTCTGTGCGGTCAGTTCTGGAAAGCGTTCGTGGATGGCGATATACGCATGTCGTGACATCGGTACGCCGCCGATCCCGTTGTTGGGGTCAAAAAAAGGGGCAGCGATGGTGCAGGCGTCTTCAAAGATGTCGCGCAGCTCGGTGTGTTGTCTTCTTTCCTGTTCCATGCGCGTTTCCTCAGTCAGGCCATGTCCACTGGTCGACCTCGGGCAGGTCGATCCCGTGTTCATATGCGTAGTTACGGCACTCGATCTGGCGGTCGCGCAGACGTTCCTTGACGTGCGCCCCCTTGACCTTGAGGGTAGGGATACGGTCGATCGCATCGATGGCCAGGCTGAAACGGTCGATTTCGTTCTGAATCGCCAGTTCCAGCGGTGTGTTGATGCTGCCCTTTTCCTTGTAGCCGCGCACGTGGAAGTTGACGTGGTTGGTACGGCGGTAAGCCAGCCGGTGGATCAACCAGGGGTAGCCGTGGAAGTTGAAGATCACCGGCTTGTCTACCGTAAACAGGCTGTCGAAGTCGCGGTCCGACAGGCCGTGGGGGTGCTCGCTCTGCGGCGTGAGTTTGTACAGGTCCACCACGTTGACGAAGCGGATCTTCAAGTCGGGGAAGCTTTCGCGCAACAGTACACTCGCCGCCAGTGCCTCCTTGGTTGGGATATCACCCGCGCTCGCCATGACCAGGTCCGGCTCGCCGCCGTCATCGTTGCTGGCCCAATCCCAGATGCCGATGCCCTTGGTACAGTGCTTGATGGCGGCATCCATATCCAGATATTGCAGGTGTTTCTGCTTGTCGCTGACGATGACGTTGATGTAGTTGGTGCTTTGCAGGCAGTGGTCGGCCACCGAAAGCAGGCAGTTGACGTCGGGCGGCAGGTAGATGCGCGTGACCTCCGGGCTCTTGTTGACAACCACATCGAGGAACCCGGGGTCCTGGTGCGTGAAGCCGTTGTGGTCCTGGCGCCACACCGTTGACGTGATCAGCAGGTTGAGCGAGGAGACCGGCGCGCGCCAGGCGACCTCCTTGGACATGGCCAGCCACTTGGCGTGCTGGTTGAACATGGAGTCGATGACGTGGACGAAGGCTTCGTAGGTGGAAAAGAAGCCGTGGCGCCCGGTCAGCAGATAGCCTTCCAGCCAGCCTTCCAGCGTGTGCTCGGACAGCATCTCCATCACGCGGCCATCCGGCGACAGTTCGCCGCCGTCGGCATCTTCGGGCAACAGGTCGGCGAGCCAGGTTTTCTTGCTGACTTCGTAGATGTTGTCCAGTTTGTTGGAACTGTTTTCATCCGGGCCGAACACGCGGAAGTTGTTCAGGTTGTCCGCCATGATGTCCCGCAGCAACTTGCCCAGCGGACGGGTATTCTCTGCGGTGATCTTGCCAGGGCCGGGCAGGGTGGCGGCGTAGTCGCGAAAATCCGGCATGCGCAGCGCGCGGCGCAGCAGGCCGCCGTTGGCGTGCGGGTTTGCGCTCATGCGACGTGCACCTGTCGGCGCGAATGCCTTGAGTTCAGGCTTGAGCGTGCCGTGCTCGTCGAACAGTTCGTGCGGGTGGTAGCTTTTCAGCCAGGCTTCCAGTTGTGCCAGATGTTCCGGATGCTCGCGCACGCCGGCCAGCGGCACCTGATGGGCACGCCAGAAACCTTCCACCTTGTGGCCATCAACGCTGGCCGGCCCGGTCCACCCCTTGGGGGAACGCAGTACGATCATCGGCCAGCGTGGGCGTGTCGCCTTGCCGGAGCCGCGCGCCTCCTGCTGGATGGCGCGGATGTCGCTGAGGCAGCGTTCCAGCGTCTCGGCCATTTTGGCGTGCATCTCCATCGGGTCGCTGCCTTCGACGAAGTAGGGGGTCCAACCGTAGCCCTTGAACAGGTACTCCAACTCTTCGTGCGAGACGCGTGACAAGATGGTCGGGTTGTTGATCTTGTAGCCGTTGAGATGCAGGATCGGCAGCACCGCGCCATCTCGGATCGGGTTCAGGAACTTGTTGGAATGCCACGACGTCGCCAGCGGGGCGGTTTCCGACTCGCCGTC
>CAYUJU010000029.1:0-36341 GCA_964445115.1 uncultured Methylobacillus sp.
CGGATGCCAAACCGCTAACCTAAACCCCGTTTACACAAAATTCGGGACACGCTCGAGGAGCCAAGCTCCACCCGCCGGATGGTCTGCACTTTTATCGCGATGGCGGCAGAGATTTTGCCTTGTCGCGATTGGAAATATAGTCGGTATTGCTCGGGTCCTGTTTGAGCGCTTCTTCAAAATCGCGCAATGCTTCACGACTTTTGTTTAGCGCCAGATAGGACTCGCCTCTCGCATTGATCAGCCGACTGCCTCCCTCGGCGTTGCGGATCGCGACAGTAAAGTCCTGGATGGCTTCTGCATGTTTTCCCATCGCTTGATAAGCGACTCCACGCTGGTCATAGGCCCGCCAATACGCCGGGCGCTGCGCGATAGTCTTGCTCAGGCTGGTCACCGATGCTTCATATTGCCCGGTGCGGAGTAGTACCTCACCTTGTTGTTTCAGGTAATACCAGTGCTCGCCAGTGCTCAATGCCTGTTTGTAGGCGTTCAGGGCTTCGGCGTACTGCCCTGCAAAATAAGCCTGATCGCCTTGTTCTGCGGAGATGCGCCCCTCCAGTACTTTCAGACTTGGGTTTGCCTGATGAAGTGAGCGGGCTGCCTTTGCTACGGAGGACATTTGATCCAATGTGCCTCCCCATCTCGGGAGGAGGGTGCTCAGAAAATACCACCTCACAGCCAGGCTGTTAGGACGGTGAGCGAGGGCGTGGCGGTATAGCTTTTCAGGTAATTCACGATCACCGTAATTCATCGCTATTTCCATCATGTAACACTGGGCGCTGGCTTGTCTCGGCTCGATTTCCAGTGATTTCGCGAAATCCTTGTAGCTCTTTTCAAAGTAAAACTGCATCCCGTCCAGTTGCTTGCCGCTCGTCTCGCTGATGTACTTGGCACCGCGACGGTTCCATCCCATGGAGTCAAGATAAATTCCTCTTGCAAGATATGGAATGTAAGATGCGCCGCGTGCCTGTACCCAGGCGTTTAGCTTTTGTTCCAGGGATGCCTGGGGAGAATAGAACTGATCCAGCAGGTTGGTCAGTTCGGGTTCGCGAGTTGCACTTTTATCTGCCTGCTGGGCGGCGTCGGTAATCCGCTTTTCAATCTCGAGATATTTTTTCTGCTCAAGCAGGCTCAGCAGGTTGTTCGGGTCGTCAGCGAGCGCTGCAGGTGCAGCGAAAACAATCAGTAAGGCAAGAAACTGTCTGATGAACATTATCTGTCTGCTCCCGCGCTTCATGGGGTATGGATGCCGTTTAAATGAATGAACAATAATTAACAAAAATAAATGATGCAAGCACGATAGTAGCAAGGGGCGGGGCTGAAAGAGGCTGTGGGGGGGGGGTAACTGAGGAGGGTATTGACCGCCAGTGGTGGCGAGAGACAAATAAAAAAGGCCAACCGCGGGGTTGGCCTTTTTTAAGAACACGCGACTGATTAAGCAGCGGCCATTGCCTTGACGGCAGCGGAGAGGCGGCTCTTGTGACGAGAGGCCTTGTTCTTGTGGATGATCTTCTTGTCGGCGATGCGGTCGATCACGCTGATGTTTTCGTTGTAAGCGGCTTGTGCGGCTGCCTTGTCGCCTGCTTCAACGGCCTTGATGACCTTTTTGATCGCGGTGCGCAGGGTAGAACGCAGGCTCGCATTGTGGGCGCGCTGTTTAACCGCCTGACGGGCGCGCTTTCTAGCTTGTGCGCTGTTTGCCATGGAAACTCCTGAGAATTAAGCAAAAATTGAAACGCGCAATCATACAGAGGTGCGCGGGGTTTTGCAAGGAAGAAGTGTGCCTCGCCATGGTAAGATAGCGACCTTCTGATTTGCAACGCGAAATCCATCTTACGCATGAATCTGCTTAAAGCGCTGGCGACGGTCGGCAGCATGACCTTCCTCTCCCGCATCCTTGGGTTCGTGCGTGACACGCTGATTGCCCGGGTGTTCGGCGCGGGCGTCTATACCGATGCATTTTTCATCGCGTTCAAGATCCCCAATCTGCTGCGTCGGTTGTTTGCCGAAGGGGCGTTTTCACAGGCCTTTGTGCCGATTCTGGCGGAATACAAGGAGCGACGCGGGCTTGAGGAAACCCATGTGCTGGTGAACCACGTCGCGACCCTGTTAGGGTTGGCGGTGTTTGCGGTGACGGTGATCGGCATTCTTGCAGCGCCGTGGGTGGTGTATCTGAGTGCGCCCGGTTTCCATACCAGTCCGGACAAGTTTCAGCTGACGGTCGATCTGCTGCGCATCATCTTCCCTTATATCCTGTTTATCTCGCTGGTGTCGCTCGCGGGTGGGGTGCTGAATACCTACAGCCGGTTTTCCATTCCGGCGTTTACGCCCGTGTTGCTGAATGTGTCGTTCATCATCGCGACGCTGGGCTTTGCCGACCGGTTCGCCCCGCCGGTCATGGTGCTGGCCTGGGCCGTCTTTTTCGGCGGAGTCTTGCAACTGGCCCTGCAGGTCCCGGCCTTGTTGAAAATTGGCCTGGTGCCGCGGTTCAGCCTTAACCTGCAGGATGAAGGCGTCTGGCGCATTCTGAAATTGATGGGGCCGGCGGTGTTCGGCGTGTCCATCGCGCAGTTGTCGTTGTTGATCAATACCATTTTTGCATCCTTCCTCGAAACCGGCAGCGTGTCGTGGCTGTATTACGCTGACCGTTTGATGGAATTTCCGACCGGCATGCTGGGCGTGGCGCTGGGGACGATCTTGTTGCCCAGTTTGTCCAAGACCTATGCCGATGGCGTGGAGGGCGAATATTCGAAGCTGCTCGACTGGGGGCTGCGTCTGACCTTTCTGCTGGCCTTGCCGGCGGCGGTGGCGCTGGCGGTACTGGCGGTGCCGCTGGTGGCGACTCTGTTCAAGTATGGCGAGTTTACTGCGCATGATTTGTGGATGACGCGTGAGGCACTGATGGCCTACAGCCTTGGGCTGCTCGGGCTGATTCTGGTCAAGGTGCTGGCGCCGGGATTCTACGCGCGGCAGAACATCAAGACGCCAGTGAAGATCGCGCTGTTCACGCTGTTCGCGACGCAGGCCATGAACCTGATGTTCGTCTGGCATCTCCGCCATGCCGGGCTGGCGCTGGCGATTGGTCTGGGAGCCTGCATGAACGCGGGCTTGCTGTTTTACCACCTGCGGCGCGGCGGGATTTTTCAGCCACAGCCGGGATGGGGGCCGTTCCTGATGAAACTGGCGATTGCGGTCAGCTTGATGGCGGGCGTGCTCTGGCTGGCGGCAGGCGATGCCGCGCACTGGCTGGACTATGCGGCGACGGAGAAATTCCTGCGTCTTTCCGTACTGGTCGTTACCGGCGCCGGCACGTATTTTGTGGCGCTGTGGGCCATGGGCTTCCGCCTGAACGATTTCAAACGCAGGGCGGCAGTGTAATGCGTATTTTTCGACACATCGCGCCCTCCGAGGTGCCCGTCGTGCTGGCGATCGGCAATTTCGACGGGGTGCATCGTGGGCATCAGGCCATCTTGTCCGGACTGCGTGAGCGTTCGGTGGCGGAGGGCATGGTGTCGGCGGTGATGACCTTTGAGCCGCATCCGCGCGAAGTTTTCTCGCCTGCGACGGCTCCGAGCCGTTTGACCTCGTTGCGCGAGAAACTGGAACTGTTCGCCGATGCCGGCATCGGGCGCGTGTTTCTGTGCCGTTTCAATCGGCAGTTTGCCGGCATCAGCGCGCAGGATTTCATGCGCGATGTGCTCCACAAAATGCAGGTGCGCCGGATTCTGGTGGGCGAAGATTTCCGTTTTGGCGCTGGCCGGGCGGGGGGGCTTGAAGAATTACGTGCCCAAGGATTCGCGGTCGATATTCTGGCGGATGTGACGGTGGCGGGCGCGCGCGTTTCCAGCACGGCTGTTCGCGAGGCGCTGGCGGCTGGCGATCTGGCGCTGGCGGAGCGTCTGCTGGGACGAGCTTACAGCATCAGCGGTCATGTGGGACACGGCGATAAGCTGGGGCGTCAACTGGGGTACCCGACAGCCAACATCTACATGCTGCATGAGCGTCCGCCGCTTTTTGGCATCTATGCGGTAAAATTGAGCGGGTTGGGCGAGCGCGACTTGCCTGGGGTGGCCAGCCTCGGTGTGCGTCCGACCATGAAACAGGATGCGAAACCGCTTCTCGAGGTGCATCTGTTTGATTTCGATCAGGATATTTATGGTCGCCACGTGCGCGTGCATTTCCTGAAGAAGCTGCGCGACGAAGAGAAATTCCCGGACCTGGAGGCGCTGAAGCGCCAGATTGCGGCTGACGAGCAGGCCGCGAGAGATTATTTCAAGACACAATCATGACCGACTACAAAGATACGCTGAACCTCCCCGATACCCCTTTCCCGATGCGTGGCGACCTTGCCAAGCGTGAGCCGGCCTGGGTGAAAGCCTGGCAGGAGAAGAAGCGTTACCAGAAGATTCGCGCGGTGGCCAAGGGACGCCCCAAGTTCATCCTGCACGACGGCCCGCCGTACGCGAATGGTGATATTCACATCGGTCACGCGGTGAACAAGATCCTCAAGGACATCATCGTCAAGTCGAAGACCCTGAGCGGGTACGATGCGCCTTACGTGCCGGGCTGGGATTGCCACGGCCTGCCGATTGAACTGGTGGTCGAGAAGAACCATGGCAAGAACATCGAGCCTGCCAAGTTCCGTGAATTGTGTCGTGAGTATGCAAAGCAGCAGGTCGAGCGCCAGAAAGCGGACTTTATCCGTCTGGGCGTGCTGGGCGACTGGGACAATCCCTACCTGACCATGGATTTCAGGACCGAGGCCGATATCATGCGTGCCCTCGGCGAGATCTATGCCAACGGTTACCTGTATCAGGGCTCCAAGCCGGTGCACTGGTGCGTGGATTGCGGCTCCGCGCTGGCCGAGGCCGAGGTGGAGTACGAGGACAAGAATTCCCCGGCGATTGACGTCGGTTTCCGTGCGGTTGATGTGGCTGCCGTGTGCAAGGCGTTCGGCATCGGCAGCACTACCGAGCCGATTTCGGCCGTGATCTGGACCACCACGCCGTGGACGTTGCCAGCCAACCAGGCGGTGTGTGTGCACCCGGAACTGACCTACGACCTGATCCAGACCCCGCACGGCCTGCTGATTCTGGCGCGCGAACTGGCGGAATCGACCCTTAAGCGCTACGGCTACGAATCCGTGGAAGTGATCGCTAACTGCCAAGGCTCGGCGCTGGAGCATCTGAAGTTGCAGCATCCGTTCTACGACCGTCAGGTGCCGGTGATCTGCGGCGACCACGTGACGACCGATGCCGGTACCGGCCTGGTGCATACTGCGCCGGCCCACGGTCTGGAAGACTATGCCGTGGGTTGCCGCTATGACCTGCCGGTGGATAACCCGGTGGGCGACGACGGCAAGTTCTACAGCCGTGTGGAACTGTTCGCCGGCATGAGCATCTGGGATGCCAACAAGGCCGTGATCGAAACGCTGCAAGCACAGAACAACCTGCTGGCTTCGGCTCGTCTCAACCACAGCTACCCGCACTGCTGGCGCCACAAGACACCGGTGATCTTCCGCGCGACGCACCAGTGGTTCATCGGCATGGGCCAGCACGGCAAGGATGGCCAGACCCTGCGCGGCGTGGCCAATGCTGCCGTGGCGCATACCCAGTTCTACCCGAGTTGGGGCCGTGCCCGCCTGGAAGCGATGATCAAGAACCGCCCGGACTGGTGCGTGTCGCGCCAGCGTAACTGGGGCGTGCCGATGCCGCTGTTCGTGCACAAGGAAACCGGTCTGCCGCATCCGGACACGGTCGCGCTGCTAGAGAAAGTGTGCCTGCAGGTGGAACAGCAGGGCATTGAAGCCTGGTTCAGCCTGGATGGCGATGCTTTCCTGCAGCAGCACGCGCCGCAGGATGCCGCCCAATACAAGAAGGTGACGGATACGCTGGACGTGTGGTTCGATTCTGGTGCAACGCATGCCGCGGTGCTGAAGCGCCGCGAAGAGCTGAATCATCCGGCAGACCTGTATCTGGAAGGTTCCGATCAGCACCGCGGCTGGTTCCAGTCTTCGCTGCTGACCGGTTGCGCTATTGACGGCCGTGCGCCGTATGAAGCGCTGCTGACCCATGGATTTGTCGTCGACGGCAACGGCCACAAGATGAGCAAGTCCAAGGGCAACGTGATCGCCCCGCAGAAGGTGATGGACACCTATGGTGCCGACATCCTGCGCCTGTGGGTGGCCTCGACCGACTATTCCGGCGAACTGACCATCTCCGACGAAATCCTCAAGCGCGTGGTGGAAAGCTATCGCCGCATCCGCAATACCCTGCGCTTCCTGCTGGCGAACCTGGCCGACTTCGATCCCGCCAAGGATATGCTGCCGGTGGAACAGTGGCTGGAAATCGACCGTTACGCGCTGGCCATGACGAGTGCCTTGCAGGCCGACATGCTGGCCGCCTACGACCGCTACGAGTTCCACGTCGTGGCCCAGAAGTTCGTAGGGTTCTGCTCGGAAGACTTGGGCGGCTTCTACCTCGATATTCTGAAAGACCGGCTGTATACCTCGGGCAGCGATGGCAAGGCGCGCCGCGCCGCGCAGAGCGCCTTGTGGCACATCACGCAGAGCCTGTTGAAGCTGATGGCGCCCATCCTCAGCTTTACCGCCGAGGAAGCCTGGCTGGACGTGGGCGGCGATGCCGAGGACAGTATTTTGCTGCATCAGTGGCATGTGTTCCCGACGACCGACCTCGGCTTGCTGGAAAAATGGACGTTGATTCGTGAGTTCCGTGGTCGTGTCACCAAGCAACTGGAAGAAGTGCGTGCGGCGGGCGGGATCGGGTCGTCGTTGCAGGCGGAACTGGACGTGTATGCCAGCGGCGCCCTGTATGACGCCCTCAACTCGCTGGGCGACGACCTGCGCTTCGTATTGATCACCTCGCGCTCCACGCTGCATGCGGCGGCAGACGAAAAAATCGTGGTGACGCCTAGCGCGCACCAGAAGTGCGAGCGTTGCTGGCACTACCGCGCCGATATCGGGGCCGATGCCGCGCATCCGCAGATTTGCGGGCGTTGCACCTGCAACCTGCACGGGGCCGGCGAGCCGCGCAGTCATGCTTAAGTGGCTGGGCGTCAGCGCGGTGGTGATCGCGCTGGATTTATATACCAAGCATCTGGTCGAGGCGGCGTTTACCTACGGCGAGCACCTCGTCATCACGCCGTATTTCGACCTGGTGCTGTTTTTCAACGAAGGGGCGGCGTTCAGCTTCCTCGCCGGCGCCGGTGGCTGGCAGCGTTTGTTTTTCAGTGCGATTGCCCTGATCGCATCCGGCGTGATCGTGCTTCTGCTGCGCAAGCACCCGCAGCAGAAGCTGTTCTGCTTTGGGCTCGCGCTCATCCTCGGTGGGGCGCTCGGTAACCTGTACGACCGGGTGACGCTGGGGCATGTGGTGGATTTTCTGTTCTTCCATTACCAGACCTATTACTGGCCCGCCTTCAATCTGGCAGATTCCGCCATTTTCTGCGGCGTTGTGCTGCTATTGTGGGAAGAGTTCAGGAAGCCTGCGGACGTGAAGTCCTGAGCTACCAGTTTCGCGAACAGGAGACAGCGCGATGCCTGACTGGAAAAAACTGATCGAAAGCAAGATTGCTCTAGCCAAGCGCGGTGCCAAGCCGGGCAAGGTACATCCGAATGAGCGGGTCCCCGCGGGCCAGACGTTGGTCACCAACTTCCCCGTACTCGATCTCGGCGTGCAGCCGGACGTGCCGCTGGACCGATGGACGTTGCGTATCCATGGCGATGTCACCACGGAAGTGCGTCTGGACTGGGCTGGATTGCAGGCGATGCCGCAGGTCGAGGATATCTCGGATTTTCATTGTGTGACACGCTGGTCTCAGCTCGACTTGCCTTGGGGGGGCGTGCTGGCACGCGATGTCCTCGCGCTGGCGAGCCCGTTGCCGAGCGCACGCTACGTTGCCCTGCTGGGCTATGACGGCTACACCACCAACCTCCCGCTGGATGCCTTGCTGGACGATGACGTGCTGGTGGCGCATCGCGTCTTCGGGGCGCCCCTCAGCAAGGCGCACGGCGGGCCGGTGCGTCTGGTGGTGCCGAAGCGCTACGCGTGGAAGAGCCCGAAATGGTTAAAGGCGATCGAATTGCGGGCTGACGACAAGCCGGGGTTTTGGGAAGAGCGCGGCTACCACGACCAGGCCGATCCCTGGAAAGAGGAGCGTTTCAGCGGCTGATGCCCGGCGGCCGCAGCCCATGCATGGCGCGTGCCGCAGTCATGCCGCCGGCCCCACGCGGAGGCCGGCGGAGGACGCGTCCCCGCTTCGTATTAATCCAGCTTGACCTTGATGCTGACGGCTCCGCGAATGGCCCCGGCGCTATAGCCAGTGGCCTGGTCATCGGGGTATTCCTTTGCCAGCAGCGCCTTGACCCCTTCGGAAATCTGGTAAGGCTGGCCGTGGCATTGCAGGCACATGACCTGAGTGGGGATGGCCTTCATGTAGCGGAACCACTTGCCGTCCTTGTCTTCCGTGATGAGGCCTGTTTCCATGGTGGAGACCTGTGCACCGTCCTTCAGGTTTTCCTCGAAATTCTGCAGCATGCGGGTTTCCCATGTATCCGGGGTCCCGAGCGCCTGATTGCGCGGTTTGAGCGAAACGCGCTTTACCACGCGGCCGTTCCTGGAATATTCCGCTGCCATCGCAGGGGCGACCTGCTTGCAGACGTTGACGGCCTGCTCCGGGCCGGCGCTTTCCAGCTGCGATTTCAGGGTGCCACCCAGTTTCTGCAGGAATTCCTGCGCAGTCTTGCGGCTCTCCTCGAGATAACGGGCTTCGGTGTCGTCTGCAAGCGCCTGCACCGAAAACGCAAGGCCGCAGAGGACGGAGATGACGAGACGATGTGGCATGGGGTTGGCTCCTTTCATCATGGTCTGGCACGCAGTATGTCGTAGTCAAAGCGCAGCACGAGGATTTCCTCGATGTCCACCTCCAGTTCGGTTCTGACCTGCGCGATGATGTCCCGCTTGAAGCCTTCCATATCCTTGTTGACCACGGTGACGTCGTGGTTGCGCAGATAGGTGGCGATGATGTCCCGCACGCGGGAAGCCTGTTGTTCAGCCTTGAGGCGGTGCTTGATGGGGACCACCAGTTGCAGGTCGGCGTGCACGATGGGCGTGTTGCCGTTGGCGTCGCGCAGGCAGGGAAGCGTCAACTGGAACATGTCGAGGGTGGTCGTGAGCAAGGCTTCAGCCTTTGCTTTTTCTTCTGCCTTTGCTGCCGCCGCCGCTGCCTTGTCAGCGTGTCGGTCTTCCTTGGAGGTGGAGGCGCCGCCTAACGCGAGCCAGATGCCGCCAAACCCGAGGATGAGGGCGACCAGGGCGCCGAGGATGACCAGCAACAGGGTTTTTTTGTCCATTGAGTGTCGTAATGCGAGAAGCGTGGAATCAGTGAGATTCTAGCCTGAGTTCGGTGGAAGGAAAACGTTCTGATATGGCGTCCCGAGCCGGGATCGAAGGGGTGCAGGTCTCGCCACTGGCTGGCACGGCATTATGGAGGTAACGCCGGTACCATTCTGTGGGGGGACAGGCCGCCGCTGACGAAACCTGCTGAGGCAATTCTAGGGCAAGCCGGTCGGATGCGGAATGTGACATAGTGTCGCAGGGCCCGCGGTATGCCGCCTAGAAAGTGCGGGTGAGCTTGATGAAGAGCACGTCCTTGGCGATGTTTTCGGTTTCGCCGCGAGAGGTGTAGGTGTAGACCGTCTTGGGCGCATTGGTCCCGCTGTAACCCAGTGTACCGGTCCAACTTCCCCAGCTCTTGTCCAGCGTGGCGCGGTAATCCGAATAATTCAGCTGGTCGTAGTGCTCTACCCATTGGTGTGCCGCGTGGAGTCCGAGCGTGAAGTCATGCGGCAGATTGAAGGTCAGGTTGCCTTCGAGATATTGCGAACCGTGCGAGTCGCCATTGACCGGCGTGCAACCGGTATCCCAGCACCACGGGTTCTTGCTGGTGACGCCCCAGTAGTTGGTGAGGGTGCGCCAGTATTTCCCCATGAAAGGTCCGGCGCTGAGGGCAACGTAAACTTCGGCGGTATCGTAACTGGTGGGGACAGAAAATTGCGGTGAACTTTCGGCGCCGGGGTAGTGGTAAACGATACCGCCGACGTTCCATCCCAGTTTTTCCAGGAGGGTGCCGCTGAAACCGCCGTAGCCGCCCACTTCCCATTGCCCCTGGTTGTAAACACGCGTGTTGACTCCGGCAACCCAGCCGCCGGCGTACCAGCCGCTGTCGTGCGCATAATCCAGATACAGCATGGGCGAGGGCTGGTGCCACGAGAGCGACAGGCCACGCACCAGATATTCCGATTGCAGTTGGACGCCGCCGCTCCAGTGGTGGGGAGAGACTGGCGCAGAGGCTTCCTCGGCAACGGCCGGGTATGTCAGCAGGAGCAGACAGAAGGGGGCGATGGTTCTCATGGCGTGTTTTCCTTGGTGTTGCGCAGCAGCTTGGCCAGTTCGTCAGGGGGCAGGGGCCGGGAGAGCAGGAAGCCCTGTTCGAAATCGCATTTGTGCTTGCGCAGGAAATTGCGTTGCTCTTCTGTTTCCACCCCCTCTGCGATCACCGACAGGCCCAGGTTGTGGGCGAGCCCGATGATGGAGACGGCGATGGCAGTGTCATCGGCGTCGATGCCGATATCGTTGACGAAAGTGCGGTCGATCTTGAGCACGTGGAACGGCAGGCGGCGCAGATAGCCGAGGCTGGAAAATCCCGTGCCGAAATCGTCCAGCGCCAATCGCACGCCCATGGCATGCAGACGGCGCAGGATATCGGTGTTGGTTTCCACGTGCTCCAGCATCAGGCTTTCGGTGATTTCGAGCTCGAGCTGGGCGGGGTTGATGCCCGTTTCCTCCAGTGATTCGCGCGTCGCGGCCAGGATGGCCTCGTGTTTGAACTGGCGGGGCGAGACGTTGACCGCCATCGACAGTCCCGACAGGCCCTGGGCCTCCCAGGCGGCGAGCTGCCGGCAGGCATGCAGCATGACCCACTTGCCGATCGGGACGATCAGCCCGGTTTCTTCCGCGACGGGAATGAAATCGACCGGTGAAATCATGCCGCGTTGCGGATGACGCCAGCGCAGCAGGGCTTCGACGCCAATGATGCGGCCCGTCAGGATTTCAGCTTGCGGCTGGTAATGGAGTTCCAGTTCGTCCTGTGAGAACGCGCGGCGCAGATCGCTCTCCAGCGCCATGCGCTTGACCACCCGGGCATTCATGTCCGGCACATAGAAACGGAAGCCGTTGCGGCCGCTCTCCTTGGCGTTGTACATGGCGGTGTCGGCATTTTTGAGCAGGGTGTCCGCATCTTCGCCGTCCAGCGGGTACAGGCTGATGCCGATGCTGCAGCCGGTGGTCAGTTCGTGGTCTCCGATCAGGATGGGATCGCGGAGCGACTCAATCATCTTCTTCGCCACCACGCCGGTGTACAGGGGTGAACTGATGGCCGGCAACAGCACGACGAACTCATCGCCGCCGAGCCGTGACAGCGTGTCTCCCACCCGCAAGCAGGCCGACAGGCGCGCAGTGACCTCGCGCAGCAGCTGGTCGCCCGCCAGGTGGCCCAGAGAGTCATTCACGATCTTGAAGTGGTCGAGGTCCACGAACAGGACGCCGACCAGGTTGTTGCTGCGTTTGGCGGTATTGATGGCATGTTGCAGGTGTTCGTGCATCAGCAGCCGGTTGGGCAGACCGGTCAGCAGGTCGTGCGAGGCGCCGTGGCGCAGCTGTTCTTCGGTCTGTTTGATCTGGCTGATGTCTTCCTGCACGCTGATGAAATGGCTGATGCTGCCCTTCGCATCCTCGATCGGGGTGATGGTCTGCTTGATGGGGTACAGCGAGCCGTCCTTGCGGCGATTGATCACCTCATGCTGCCACGACTGCCCGCTGAGGATGGTCGTCCACATGTGCTGCCAGAACGCCGGCGGATGGCTGGCGGAATCGAAAATGCGGGGCGTCTGGCCGACCAGTTCGTCGCGATCATAGCCGGAGAGCGAGATCATGGCGGCATTCACCCACTCGATTTCTCCGTCGGCGCGGGAGATGAAAATGGCATTGGCTGCCGTCTTGAGGGCGCTGCTGACGAGGCGCAGCCACTTCTGGTCCTGCTCGATCTGCAGCAGGGCGCGCACCCGCTCTGCCGACGCCTTCATGGAGACGAGGATTTCTTCCGTAAAGGCGTTTTCCGGTGGGGCGATGAAGACGATGCGGCCCAGCCGTTCACCGCCTTGCCCCAGGGGAACCGCGAACGCCGTGTGCATGCCATGATCGCGCAGCAAGGCTCTCCATTCGTCCGGGAAATCGGGGAACAAGAGGACCTGATCCAGATCCTGGTGGGGATGGAGGCGCCTGATTCTGTCGACCACTGCGGCGTTGTCGCGCAAGGAGGTGACAATGTCCCCCTGCGATCGGCGATCAATGCGCGACAACACGATGTCGCAGCCGTAGATATCGGCAAGGCGCTGCACCAGCTCCTGCTGTAACCGGTTGTCAATGATTTCGTGCAGGGCGTTGCGACCGAGTTCGTAGAAAAGTTTGTCGATGAGCTGGTTGATCTTGTGGATCGTGATGTCATCCATGCTCCCGGTGTACGCAGATTCTCCGCCGGTCATCGGGCGAATGTAAATTTCGACCCACCGGGTCTTGCCGTCAGCCGTTTGCAGGCGATACTCGCTGATGCAGGGCGGTGTACGCTGACCACTGACGAGCTGGCGGAATTCCTCACGTTTGGCATCGCGGTCGCGCGGGTCCAGAAAATTCCATAATTCATGGCCGATGCACACCTCGGGCGAGACACCAGAAATTTGTTTCCATGCCGGGCTTAGGTAGGTGAAACGCCCTGCATGGTCGGTCTGGTAGACCACTTCCTTGATGTTTTCGAGGACCGTGCGATAGCGCGTTTCGCTGGCGTTGAGCAGTGTGCGGTCGAGTTCCAGATTCGCGGCCATGCCGTCGATGGCTGAACCCAGTTCGCCGATTTCGTCGTCCCCCTGAATGTGGCTGCGCTTGTCGAGATGGCCTGCCCCGATTTCGCGCGCGGCTTCGACCAGCTTTTTGATGCGTTTGACCACCAGGCTGCTGGTGAAGGTGCGGATCATCATCGCGATGATGACGCCGATGGCTGACAAGAGCAGGGCGATGTAGGTGAACAGCCGGTTCATGGGCGCGAGCACTTCGTCGACCGGGACCAGCCGGTAATAGTGCCATTGCAGTTGGTCGATCACCAGCGAGAACACGGCGAAATCACGTTCCCCGAAGCGGATGACGGTGCCGTCTGCCACGGGAGTCTTGCCTTCCAGCAACGATTTCAGCTGGGGATGCCGGTCGAGGTCGGGCTTGTATCCGTCGGCCTTGGCTTCCAGTGCCTGTTGCCAGCGACCCGCCAGAATGTAGTTGCCGAAATTGTCGATCAGGAAATGTTCAGTGCTGGCGTAGGAATCGGTGTCACGAAATGATCGCAACAAACCTGTCAGGGCAATGTCGTGGCCGACGATGCCTTCCCATTTACCGTCAATGTCGAGCGGGTAAACGGCACTGACGACCCACACGCCTACGGGTGATTCCAGGATGGCAGGGGTCCAGCGCGGGATGCGTTGCGGATTGAGTTCTGGCGAAGCGAGCTGGTTCCAGAGCGTTTTTGTGTAGTCGTGATCAGGGGGGAGTTTGTAGATGAAATCGGGATCGCGGCGCCAGAAGATGACGGAAGTCTTGTTGAGCTGGTCGAACCACACGCCGTCGAAATGACGCAGTGCCCCCGCACCGAAGTCGGTCAGCACCTGCATGGCGCGGAGCTTGACGCGTTTTTCCCGGTCGGTGAGCTTGACGTCGGGTGCCATGAAGAGGCCTGCCTCTGTCGTGCCGTCAAAACGCTCCTTGCGATTGCGGATGACGCCGAACTCGTCCTTGCTGGTTAATCGGTCGAATGCTTCGGTCTCGCCGGGCAGTGGCGGGCGGGCGAGGGACTTTTTCAGCAGGTCGGCCAGCACGATCAGGCTGTTTTCCGCCCTGCGCATGGTGCTGATTTCGTCGGCCACATGCACCCGGGTTTCGTGCTTGAGACGCTCGATGCTGGATTGCAGGTACTGGCCCGCCGCGATGTGATGCATCGCGGCAATGCCGACCATGGTCGACGCTAGCGCGCTGACAATGGCAATGAGCGTAAGTCGATGGCGTAGCTTCATGCGCCCCCCGCAATCCCGATTGGGATCATTCTGACACAAAAACCGCGGGGATGGCGTGCCGGTGCGATGCCGCCCGGTGCACGGTGGAGCAAGGCAGGGGATTAGAGTTTTGGCGGGCTCTTGGCGAGCTTGCGTTGCAGTGTGCGCCGGTGCATGTTGAGTGCCCGTGCCGTGGCCGAAATATTGCCCTCGTGCTCGGAGAGGATCCGCTGCAGGTGCTCCCATTCGAGCCGGTCGACGGTGAGGGGGTTAGGGGCGACAGGAATGTCGGGATTGCCTTCCGACTTGTTGAAGGCTGCGACCACTTCATCGGCGTCGACAGGTTTTGCCAGATAGTGCGTGGCCCCGAGTTTGATCGCCTCCACGGCGGTGGAAATGCTGGCGAACCCGGTCAGCACCACGATGCGGGTCGCAGGCTCGATCGTGTGCAGCTTTCTCACCAGCGTGAGGCCGGAGTCGCCGGGCATCTTGAGGTCGACCAGGGCGAATTCCGGCGGGTCTTCGCCCGCCATGCCAGCAGCCGCGTCGACATCGTGGGCGACGAACACCTCGAAGCCGCGCTTGCGCAACGCCTTCGCCATGACATCGCAATAGGTCGTGTCATCATCCACCAGCAGCAGGCTGGGCCAATCGGATAATTCAGTCATGCGCATCCCTCAGCAGCAGTCCCGTGAGCGGCAGGCGGATCCGGGCGTGCGTGCCGCCTTCAGACCGGTTCTCGAGCGTGACACTGCCTTCGAAGCGCCCTAGCACGGTTCTGGCCAGATAGACCCCCAGCCCCATGCCGCGATCTTCCTTGGTCGTGAAGAATGGCGTACCGATTTTTTGTGCGATTTCCGGCGCCAATCCCGGCCCGTCATCCCAAATGTCCAGAATCAACAAGGTGCTGTCCCATTCTCCTGCAATCGTCACCTCTTCGCGGGCGGCATCCGCGGCATTGTCGATCAGGTTGACCAGCGCCTGGCCCAATGTGCGATCGGAAAAGATCGTCGGGGCCGGCGGGGCGCCCGCCAGAGTGACCTGGAAGGTGATGGCGGGGTGGGCGTCGCGCCGGTGTTCGATCAACTGCGCCAGGTAGTGGTCCAGCGCCACGCCTTGCGCGTCCTCGGGCCGGGGGTGGCCGGCAGACGCCGTCAGTGTGGAAAGAATCGCCTTGCAGCGGTCGATCTGCAGGCGCAACACCTGCAGGTCCCCCGAGAGCTCCGGCTGGTGGCCATGTTCTGCCTGCATTTCGCGGCAGACCACTGCCATGGTCGCCAACGGCGTGCCGAGTTCGTGGGCAGCCCCTGCCGCCAGGGATCCCAGCGCCAGCATGCGCTCACTTTCCAGCAGTTTTTCGCGTGCTTCCGCGAGCTGGTGATCGTATTCGCGCAGCGTGTGGGCCATGCGGGCGACAAACAAGGTAACGACGGCCGCGCTGACCACGAAGCCGACCCACATCCCCAGCAGATGGATGCCGAAACCGCTGTCGTGCTGCATGTGCATGGCGTGCATGTCGCCGCCCGGCATGTCCAGCGGTGTGTACCAGAACATCAGGGCGCTGTAGCAGGCGATGCCCGCCGCGGCGATCAGCAGGGTATGCCGCCACGGCAGCGCCACGGCGGCCACGGTGATGGGCAGCAGATACATCCAGACGAATGGGTTGGTGTAGCCGCCCGTGGCGTAGAACAGGCCCGACAGGATCGCCATGTCGAGCAGGAGTTGCGTCAGCAGCTCAAGGTCCGTGGCCGGGGTGCTGTAACCGAGCCGCCACCAGGTGCCGGCACTGAGGCCCAGCATCAGCAGAATCGCGCCGGCCAGCGCGTAGAGGGGCACCTGAATGTCGTAAAGAAAGTAGGCGGAAGCACCCGCAGAGGCCAGCACGGCCGCCATCACGTTGCGCAGCCAGAACAGACGGCGGAGGTTGCGATTGGCGGCGGAGTGGGAGGTGTTGGTTTGAAACAGCATGGGCGCATTCTAACGCTCGTCTGCCCGGCCGGGAACTGCGACCAATTGTCGCGTGGCGGGTTGTCGCGCGTCGAGTTGCCGCGCGACAACATGTCACTTTTTCGGATGAGTTAATCCTCATATGATCCGGTCAGCCCAAATGCGGGAACAACACTGGGGGGATGAGATGACTTTAGCCAGAGGAGATGCGTGATGTTCGACTACCCGATTTTTGATATGCCGCTGTTGGGGCATCGTCTGCTGTTCGCTTTTGACGCCATCTTGCACGTGTTCATTTCACACGGCGCTGCGGTGGGGGGGAGTGTCATTCTGGTGTTGAGCCAGTGGCTTGCCATCAAAAACAATGACCGTAAGCTGGATGCGCTTTCCTACAAGATCCTGTTCACGTTTTTCATTCTCGCGACCGCCGTTGGCGCCCTGACCGGCATCGGCATCTGGATCCACATCAACATTATCAACCCGGCTGCCATCGGGGCCCTGTTAAGGGTGTTCTTCTGGAAATGGTTCATCGAGTGGATCGTGTTCAACATCGAGATGATCTTCCTGCTGTGGTGGTTCCTCACCTGGAAATCCAGCCCGCTGGGGACGCCGGCCAAGCAGAAGAATTTTCGTCTGGGCGTGACCTATGCCGTGGCGTCGTGGTTCACCATGGCGATCATCACCGCGATTCTAGGCTTCATGATGACGCCGGGTAACTGGCTGAAGTCGTACTTTCCGGCCGAACCGGATTATGTCGCCGCGTTGCTGAACCCGTCCTGGTTCCCGTCGCTCGGCTTCCGTACCTTCTGGTCGATTGCCTGGGCTTCGGCCATGGCGATGCTGCTGTCGTGGTTCTACACCCGCAACGACCTCGAGCTGCGCCAGAAAGCCATGCGTCTCTACGGCACCGTGTTGCTGGTGTGCATTCCCATGTTTGCGATGTTCGGTAGCTGGTATTACGACCAGTTTCCGCAAGCGGCCAAGGATCTGTTCTGGATGGGCGCCATCACCCGACGCATGGCGGCACATCCGGAATACGCCACTTACCTGACCCTGGGATTGGGCGGGATGGTGCTGTTCAATGCGCTGGCGATTTATGCCAATCCAAAAAGAGCGCCGCTGTTTCTGGCGGTGTTCATGCTGATCGGCTCCATGGGGCTGATCGGCGAGTTCGAGCGGGTGCGCGAATTCGTGCGCAAGCCCTACATCATCTACGACTACATGTATGCCAACGGGGTCCGCGTCGCCGATGTGCCGTATCTGAATCAGGATGGCTATCTGAAACACGCGGCGTTTGTCCCGCCGGAATATCGCGTGATTACCGAGCAGAACAAACTGGTCGCGGGCCGCTATCTGTATCAGATGCAATGCCGGTATTGCCACACCGTCAACGGCGTCAATTCGATCAAGTCGCGCGTCCGGGCCCTTGGGGGAGACGAGGCGGTCATCTTCCAGCGTCTGGGGTCGCTCAACTCCCCGGTCACGCCCTTCATGCCGCCCTTCACCGGCACGGAACAGGAACGTCACGCACTGGCTGCCTACCTCGCCTATCTGGTGCAGGACAGGGTTGAAGCCAACGACGACCTGCTGTCTGCCAGCGCACCCGTCATCGTGAAATGACGCACCCATTTTGAATCGAGGATACTGACATGCATTTCAATATCATCCCCGGCGACATTCCGTTGCCCTTGCCCACCATGGGGCTGGATTTCATGGAACCGTTTTTCCACGGGCTGCTGATCGTTTCGTGGGTCATCCATATTCTGTTCATCAACGTGCTGCTGGGGGCATCGCTGGCCTCGGTGTATTTCAACAGCAAGGGCGCAAAGGAGAAAAATCCGATCTTCGACCGGGTGGGCTACCTGCTGACCACGCCGGTCACCATCTCCGAAAACATGGGGGCCCTGTGGGGCGTGGCACCGCTATTGCTGGTGAGTATTCTGATCACGCCGTTGTTCTATTCGGCCTCGATCATGAATTCGCCGCATTGGCTGCACATCATCTACGGCAATATCGTCGCCTTCCTGCTGTCGTATCTGTACAAATACACCTGGCATACGCTGGAGCATCGCAAGACCCTGCATATCTTTATCGGCGTGGTGGGGGTGGCCTTGTTCTTCACGCTGCCGCTGGCCTTCATGAGCACGGTGCAACTGGCGATGACCCCGAGCACCTGGACGTACAACACCCATTTCTGGGATGTGCTGCTGCGTTCGGATACCCTCTTCCGCCTGGTGCATTTTTACCTCGCCACCTTTGCCGTGACCGGCGTGTTCATGCTGGTGTACGGGATGTACAAGCGTCGCAGCGAAGATGCTGCAGACCGCGA
Source organism: uncultured Methylobacillus sp. (assembly GCA_964445115.1). Taxonomy (GTDB): domain Bacteria; phylum Pseudomonadota; class Gammaproteobacteria; order Burkholderiales; family Methylophilaceae; genus CAIJXJ01. The sequence goes on from CAYUJU010000029.1 coordinate 18,441, forward strand.
GGCCGGTGTCATTCTCACCCGCACCGGCAAGAGCTGGTTTCTGGTGCCTACCGTACTCAACTTCTTTATCGGTCCGCTGGTGCTGTTCAGCTTCCCCGACTACGGCATCGAAGCATTCTTCAACAACGGCTATCACTGGCTGATTTTGCTGACAGTCGTGCTGGCGATCTTTGCGGTGTATCAACTGCTCAAGGATTTCTTCAACGACGATCTACCGCCGGCCCGTGTCTGGACGATTGTCGCTGTGATGCTGGTGGCCATCATTTCCATGGCCAGCCTGCGTCATGGGATGCGTATGGGCCTGGTTGGCCCGGTGCTGGCAGCCTCCAAGGCCAAGACCGAGACCTTCCAGAAAGAATCGCTCGCGGCATTTGAAGCCGCCAAGAATGCACCGAAGGCGGCGGCAACAGAAAATGTGCCGGCCGGACAGGCGCTGGCAGAAAAGCACGGTTGCCTGGTGTGCCACAATCCGCAAACCAAGGTGGTGGGGCCAGCCTACAAGGATGTCGCCGCCAAGGGCTACAGCGCTGACCAGATCGTTGCGCTGGTGCATGCGCCCAAGCCTGAAAACTGGCCAGGCTTCCCACCGATGCCACCCATGCCGCAGGTGCCGGCCGAGGACATTCGTCAGATTGCCGATTGGATCAATGGGCTGAAATGATCGAGTAAGGCGCCACCATGCTGCCCCGGCTCATGCCGGGGCAGCCCCTGCGACATTCTGCCGCGCGGCAACATGTCACATTCCGGGATGTTGAGGTCTTAATTAGAATTCGACGGGTTTGGGGGCCGTTCCGAATGGGGGCGGGCGGGTCCCTTTTCCAGCGAATTTAATTAGGGATCGGCATGAATAAGCGTGCAATAGGGATGATGGCGTGCCTGCTGTTGGCACAAGGTGTGGTGGCGAGCGCGTCCGAGGATGTGCCCGTCGCAGACGCGGCGGTGGGGGATGCCCAGCCGCCCGCAGAACAGACACTGGATGTGATGACCGTATCTTCCAGCAAGGCGGAAGATATCCATGCCCGCACCGAACTGGGCGTGTTGACCGAACATACCCCGATTTCCGGGACCGTCGTGACGCAGGAGGAGCTGGATCACCTGCAACTCGGCAACAACCTGCTCGAACTGGGCAAACGCGTCCCCGGCATCAGCATGATCCGCAACATGCGGATTCCCGATGGTGGCAAGCTCTATACCGAAAACCGCATCGACGGTATGCGGGCGACTTCTACTAATACCTCCGTCCTGGATGAGGTAGATCAAGCCGATATCGAGCGTATCGAAGTCATCACAGGCCCGGCTTCCGCACTATACGGCAGTGGGGCGTTTGGTGGGACCATCAGCGTGTTTACCAAACAGCCCCCCAAGGAACTGACCTTCAAACCTTCGCAGGAATTCGGCAGCTATGGGTTCAAGCGTACCAAATTCTTTGCGGGAGATTCATTTGCCGATGGTCGGCTTGGGGTGATCCTGACCGGGAGCACGCTGGATTTTGATGGGTGGCGCAAGAACAGCGCTCCTGCCAACAACAACCCGGCAGAAGAGCACAAGGATGGGCTCGCGCTGCGGACGTTGTTCAAGCCAACCGACTCTACCAACATCACGCTGGGGTTGAATTATCTGAAGTACGACTATCGATGGGCAGGGCCGATTCCGCTGACTGCAGCTTCCACTTCAGGGCTGAAGAACTGGGTATTGAATGGCACCAATATTCAATCGGTGTCCCATGACAGGGATTGGCAGCAAACCGTTCCTGGGACATATGGGGAATATGACGATGAATACCGAACGATGTCCTTCCGGGTGCAACAACTGATTGGGGATCGGGGCGAATTTACTTTTGCCAGGACGCGAATCAGCCTGAGTGAACAGAATAACGGCAATGGTGGTTCTGGCGGGGCGAATAACGTGATTTGCGATACGATCCTCGCGCCGTTGGCAGGGCAGGTGCGTTGTCAGGATGTGAACGTGATATCGGGGGCGCCTTCCGTCAGAAACATTACCAATACGATCAAGGAAAACGATACGGTGACAGAGACGACCCTGGCCATGTATCGGCAGGAGTTCGATCTCGCCAAGGCTACGGCCTATATTGGATGGGAGTCGATCGATATTCTGAGTGATTCCAAAACATGGGGGAATGTTTTCAACGCAACACAGGCGCAGTCCGGCTTGTGGGCAAGAAGCACGATCTCCAGTGCCGGTAACAGAACCAAGACTCAAGAATCCACGCCTTTCGTTCATTTTGAATTTTCTCCATTCGACAAGCTTCGGTTGCACTTCGGCGAACGCTTTGGCGTCATCGAATACGACGTCGATGACCGGACTGCCGCCAACAATGATGTCCATAAGATGACACGCCGAGGTCAGGTGCATCGGTTGGGGGCTACGTATGATTGGGCGCCGAATCATCTGGTGTGGGCCAACCTTGGGGAGACCTTCAATCCGCAGTCGACCAGCAGTGTTGCGAATCAAAGTCCGGTCGGTACGCCAAATAACGTGATTGGTCGTCCTTTGAGTCCTGAGAACGGGATTACACGGGAAATAGGGTTTCGTGGCACTTTCGACCGGCTCGGCCTCAAATATGACGTCACTTTGTTTGATGCCGATGCAGACGGTTTTCTGGTTACGCGAGACTGTCTGGCAAGCGAGGCGGCGGCATTCAATGGCGGTGCGGCTTGTACGATTCAGGATTCGGCGGGCCAGCTTTCTACCCGTGGGCTCGAATCGACGTTCCGTTGGGCTGCCACCTCATGGCTGGATGTCGGAGCAACCTATACCAACTCCCGTGTCTGGTTCACCGATTACAAGACCGTGGGTGTCGGTGGGTTTGATTATTCCGGCCGGGATTATCAGGCTGCTCCGCGCCAAAAGCTGAATTTGCGCCTCGGTTTCAAGCCAGCCCCCGGCTGGCTGGTGGAACTGGAAGGCGACCATATCGCCAGCTACTACGTCGATAACAAAAACACCGGTGGCACCTACAGTCGCCCGGATCTATTCAACCTGCGCGCCAGCTATCGCAATGACAAATGGTCGGTCTGGATGCATGCGCTCAATCTGACTGATCGTGAATATGCCACCCGCGTGCAACAGAGCACGGTGGCCGGTAAGCAGGTGATGGCTGCCCAGGCCGGCCAGGGCAATGCCGGTTCCTACACACCATTGACCATCCGCGTGGGGGTTTCCTATGACTTCTGATCGAAAGATTGCCGTGCAGGCCTGGCTGTTGTGGGCGGGGCTGCTGGTCTTGCCGCTGGTGGCGACAGCGCATCTGGCGTATGCCGACGACGGGCATGCGAAACATGCGGCGGGCGGTGCGGGAAAAAGGCATGGCGCGGCGATGTCCTGGACGACGTTGCCCAGCCTGAAGATCATGATGGGCGGGCGGACGCGGGCGGAACGAGAGGTCTCGTTGCTGCCCAGGAATTTCAGCCCGGCCAGGGTCGAGGGCTATGCCAGCGACCCGAAGTCGGCAGAGGCACGTCGTACGCTGGATTACGATCTGGTGACCGCCAAGCTGGGTAAGCCCAAGGTCGGGGGATTCCACTGGCTGAGCGCGACCGAGGAGACGCCGGAGAAGGTCGTGGTCGCCTCGACGGTCTATTACATGGGGGAGCGCGGGGCGGTGAACCCGACGGCGATGCTGATGCAGCAGAAATCGGCGCTGGAGATCATCCCCGAGCATTTTCCGCGGGAGCATTCGCGTTACCGCGCCAACGAGGTCTGGAAGTTTGTCACGCGTTATCAGGGCAAGCCTGTGGCCGGGCAGAAGGTCCGTCTGGAGACGCAGAACGGCACCCGGCAGGATCTGGTCTCCGACGCCAAGGGCACGGTCGCTGTGACGCTGCCGGATGATTTCTCCGATGCGCCGCCTCCCAGTGAGTCTGCCCCGCACATGCACGGGCGCAAGTCTGCCGAGTTCGTGCTGGCGACAGAGCGTGTCGAGGGCGGCGTGACTTATCTGACCTCGTTCAGCCAGAGTTACGGGCCTGATGCCTTCGACCAGCGCAGCCTCGCGCTGGGGCTGGGGTTCGTGGCGCTGGGCATGCTGGGGGCTGCACCGCTGCTGCGCCATCGCAAGAAGCCAAAAGCCGCGGCTGCCGAAGCCGGTGAAGGAGAGCAATAACATGCTAAAGAAGATTTTCCCGACCCTGGGCCGCTTCCGTTTCACCGTACAGATCGTGATGCTGTTCGTGACCGTCTACGGCGGTGCGTTGCTGGGCACGTATACCGTGGACCGCATTTCCAAGGCGTTGCCGTCCCTTTCGTGTGCTTATGACGACATGACCGGCGATCACTGCATCCTGATCGTGACGCAGCATCAGTTGCATCACCGCATTGGCGAGGCATTGACCAATGCGCAGCATGTGGCCCTGAACGTGTTCATCCCGACGCTGATTTCGGTGGGGACGTTCTTTGCCCTGTTTTTCTTCCTGAACAAGGCCTTTTGCGGCTGGGTGTGTCCGATGGGCACGGTGCAGGAGTTGCTCTACCGGATCGGTCGGCGTCTTGGCCGCCCCATGCACAGCTTCAAACCGGGCAACGTCGGCAAGGTGCGCCCGGCCAAGTGGATCATGCTGCTGGTGTTCGTGCTGGGACTGCCGTTGCTGGCCGGGATGGGCGTCGCTTCTGACGACCTGGGCGCACCGTATTGCCAGGTCTGCCCCTCGCGCCTCGCCACGACCCTGTTGACGGCGGATGTCGAACAGGTGGCGACGCAGACCTCTTCTGCCATCGATTTCATGTTGAATGCTGCCGGCAACGCGCTGTTCGGCTTCGTGATCATCGCTGCGCTCGCGGTGCGCCAGCCGTTCTGCCGCATCTGCCCGCTGCTCTCGTGGAACGCCCTGTTCCAGAAACTCTCACCCATGCGGCTGGTGAAGCGCGAGAACCAGAAGTGCGAGAAATGCAGCATCTGTCAGCTGGCGTGCCCGATGGATATTCATGAAATCGGCCGCGAGCATGGCAGCAAGGCTTTCCATGAAGATTGCACCCTGTGCGGGCGCTGCGCCGAGTATTGTCCGGATGACGATGTGATCCAGATCAAGTTCTTCGGCATTCGACTATTCGGTTCCGGCCGCGATTACTACAAGCAGCGCGTGAAGCAGGAAAGCCCCGAAGGCATGCCGAAAAACAAGGTGATCTGGCTGAAGCCGGTCGAAGTCACCACGCAGGGCAAACCCGAATGAACGCGTTTTTCGACCCCACGCTGATCCCGAAGGAAACCACCTTCTTCACTATCTGGCTGCTCGGCATGTCGCTGGGCCTGACCGCCTGCACCGCCACCTGTCTGCCGTTCATGGGTACCTGGATTCTGGGTCGGGGCGGGTCGCAACGTCAGGCGCTGTGGGATACCGGCATGTTCGTGACCGGGCGCATCCTCGCCTACAGCCTGCTGGGCGCGATCGCGGGCGGGGCGGGGGTGTGGCTGGCGCAAGCCCTGCGAGGCGGCACGGGCAACGTACTGATCGGCCTGTCGTCGATCGCGGCGGGCCTCTGGCTGCTGCGTGCAGGCAACGCCCACCGACCTTGCGGCGCAGTCCGCCATGCTGGCAAGGCACCGCCTGTACTCATGGGATTCTCGCTCAGCCTGACCCCGTGCGCCCCTCTGGCCTCGCTGCTGGCGGTGTGCGCTGCGGCGGGCAGCATCCAGACCGGCCTCACGCACGGCGTGGCCTTCGGCCTGGGGGCGGCGTTGACGCCCTTGCTGCTGCTCTTGCCCTTGATCAGCCTGCTGGGGCGGCACCTGCGCGACAACCGCGAGTGGATCACCCGCTGGATTCGCTGGGGGGCGACGCTGGTGCTGGTGTTGCTGGGTATCCGTCGTATTTTGCTGGTGGCATGAAGGTATTGCAGATGATGAAACCCACGACATGGTGGATGCACGTTGCCCTGCTGGTAGCCCTGCCATCGCAGGCGGCCGATCAGGTGGTGGTGCCCGAGGTGAGCGTGACCGGCAAACAGGATCCGCTCACGGTACGGCAACAGTCCACCACGCAGAAGGTCATCCTGAACCGTCAGGAGATCGACAACCTTGGCGTCATGACCATCGGCGAAGTGCTGGGCAAGCTGCCCGGCGTCGATCTGGGCGGCGATGCTGGCGGTGCCCGTGCCCGTGCCCGTGGCATGTCGCGAGAATCCGTGGATATTCGGGTGGATGGTGAAAAACCCGCCGGTGGCGGGCGCATGGTTTCAGGCGTGGTAGGACGCTTGCCAGCGGGCGATCTGGAGCGCGTGGAAATCCTGCGAGGATCCTCAGCCGAGTTCGGCGGTTCGGCGCCGGTGACCGTGAATCTCGTCATGAAAAAGGCGCTGTCCAAAAAGTCGACCGCGCTCAAGGCGGCGATTGGTTATCGCGGCGACGAACCGAATACCCAGCTGACTTGGACCGAAAACAACGGGGTGGATGGTTTTTCCTGGTCGGTGCCCGTGACCCTCAACCTGCATCGCACGCCCAGCGGCCGCTCCCTGTTGCGGCAGGATTGGGCCGGCGGTACCCGCACGGCGCTGGAGGGCGAACGTGATGACGGCCTGCAGACCTTCCGCGAGTTCGTGATCACGCCCCGGCTGACCTGGAAAAAGGATCGCGATACCTTTTCGCTCTCCCCCTTGTTGTTTGACGGGCGCCGGGTCACCGAGACCAATAGCGACCTGTTCGCCTGGGCCAACCCTGCCGACGCCACGGGCCTGATGTCCGACGGCGACCGGGCAAATGACGAAAAGAATCATCGCCGCTTAATGCGGCTGCGTGCCGAAGGCGAAAAATTCTTCGGTCCGCGCAAGCTGTCCGGGCGGATGGCCTACAACTACGGTACAACTGATCTGGATGTGCTGCGGCGGGCGCACGATGCCGCCAACGTCCTGACTACGACCATCGAGCGCACCCGCGGGGCGGAGCGGGAAATCAATGCCGCCCTGCGCTGGGATCAGCCGCTGGGCGAGCATTATGTTTCGTTGAGCAGCGAGTACGTGCATCTGGATCGCGAAGAAGACCAGACCTTCGACGGCAGTTTTGTGGACCGTCAGAATCATGATGCCAGCGAGCGCGAATTCGTACTGTGGGCGCAGGATGAATGGACGCCGGCCCAGTCGATTACCCTGACCGCCGGGCTCCGGCTGGAAGAGATGCAATACAAGGCCGATGGGGCGTCGCATCAGGAAACGGCCTGGCTGCCCTCGCTGGCCGTGCGATGGGAGCCGATGGAACGCTGGGTGATGCGGTCCTCCCTCGGGGCCGGCATGAAACTCCCCAAGTTGGACGAAATCAGCAATGCGACCACTCGCAGCGTGACCCCCAATGCCCCACTGGAAGCTGACCGTCGCGGCAATCCCAACCTGCTGCCTGAGCGCAGCCTCAACTTCGAGTGGGTGCTGGAGCGCTATCTGGCGGAAGAGGCCGGAGTCGTCGGCGCCAATCTGTATGTGCGCGCCACGCAGGATTTCATCGAGCGCCGCAGCTTGCTCGAAGGCGCGCGCTGGGTCGATCGCCCCTACAACGTGGGCGATGCGCTGCACTGGGGTTGGGAGTTGGATGGCAAGCTGCGTACCGACCGTCTGGGCTGGAAGGGCGCCACGCTGAAAGCGCATCTGACCTTGCCGCACGCTAGGGTGGAGGACGATCTGCTCGGTATCACCCGCACCGCGCGCGAAACGCCGAACTACATGCTCTCCTTCGGGCTGGACCAGAACCTGCCGAAGTGGAACTCCAGCTATGGCATGTCGGCCCAGATCGCCGGACGCACCGATACCGACATTCCCGGCGAGCGCTGGGGTTCCACCCAGGCGCGCACCTTGCTGGACGCCTATTGGCTGGTGAAACTCAATCCAGTCTTCAACCTGCGCCTGTCCGGACAGAACCTGCTGGGCGCGGATACCGTGCGCGATCAGCGCTTGGTGGATGGGGCTAACGCCTGGCTGCTGGACACCACGGACAAGGGCCCTCGCACCGTGCTGCTGACGCTGGAAGGGCGCTGGTGATGGCGAGCTCCCCCGTGCGTGTGCCCCATTCGCGCGTGTCGGGTGGCCTGAGTGTGGAGCGCATGATCGGCCTGGCGATGGTCACCTCCCTGCACGTCGCTGGTGGTGTCATGCTGTATGACTACCAGATGATGCCAGCTGCAGCGCAGGATTCCACGGTGTTTGTCCGTTTTATCCAGCCGCCGGCCGAGCTTGAGCCGCCGCCTCCACCGCCCCCCCCCAGCCAGCCCAAGCCGAAACCGCAGCGCGAGAAACCTGCCGCGCCCCCGCCCACGCTACTGGCGGCGCAGGTGCCGGTGCAGCTACCCACCGATTTTGCCGTGCCGCCGCCCCCGCCCGTGGTGCAGGAAGCCACGGCGGAAATCCATGAGGTGGCCGTGGAACCCGGCCCCCCGGAGGAAGCGCCGGTGGCGGCTCCGCCGCCAGAGCCGCTCATGCTTGCCACGGATTTGGCGGTGGGCTGTCCTCACCGCTTCCCCCCGGAATACCCCACCGGATCACGGCGCTTTGGCGAGTCCGGCAAGCTGGTATTGCGGGTCGAACTCGATGCCACAGGCCATATCGCCGCCGTCAAGGTCAAGGAAAGCACCGGTTTCCGGCGTCTGGATGAAGCCGGTGTCGCGGCGGTCCGGCTGTGGCAATGCAATCCGCCGATGCGTGAAGGCAAGGCCGTCGCCGCGGTGGCGCTTCAACCCTTTAATTTTGTTCTGGAAGGTCGTCGATGATGCAACAGGGAATTGGATTTGCACATTTTTTTGCACAGACGGATGGGTTGGGAAGGGCGGTTCTTTGTCTTTTGCTGCTTCTTTCCGTGGCAAGTTGGTACCTGATCGTGATGAAGTCGCTCAGCAACTGGCTGGCGCGCCGCCGGGCAGACCGCTTCATCGAGCAGTTCTGGCAGCAGGATTCCGTCGAGGCGATGGCTGTCATGCTGCATAAGCATGCGGTGGATAACGCCTTCGCCGAGCTGGCTGCACAGGCGATGGCCTCGCTGCACGACGCCAAGACGCGTGGTCTGCAGAGGCTGGCAGCGGCTGGCGGGCTCTCCGAGTTCCTCACGCGCAGCCTGCGCAACGGCATCGAGCAGGAGTCGGCCCGCAGCGAATCTGGCCTGACCGTGCTGGCCTCGGCCGGCTCCGCCGCACCTTACATCGGCCTGTTCGGCACCGTATGGGGAATCTACCACGCGCTGGTGCAGATCGGCCTCTCCGGGCAGGGTACGCTCGACAAGGTGGCCGGCCCGGTCGGCGAAGCGCTGATCATGACCGCAATGGGGCTGGCTGTCGCCATCCCGGCCGTACTGGCCTTTAACGCCTTTAATCGCCGTAACCGGCTGTGGCTGGCGCGCCTCGACGGCTTCGCCCATGACCTGTATGTCATGCTGTCGGTGGAAGGAGAAACCAGATGAGCATCGGCGGTTTCGAATCCAAACATCGTCAGCAGGCTATGGCCGATATCAACGTCGTGCCGCTGGTGGACGTGATGCTGGTGTTGCTGGTGATCTTCATTATCACCGCGCCGCTGTTGACCCACTCGGTCAAGATCGACCTGCCCAAGGCCAGCAGCACACCCAACCAGACCCGGCCCGAGCATATCGAACTCGCGCTCAAGCAGGATGGCCAACTGTTCTGGAATGGGGAGGTGGTTGCGCCGCAGGACATGGAAGCACGCTTTCTCGCCGCCTCACAAATCACGCCGCAACCGGAACTGCACATCCGTGCGGACCGACTGGTCTCGTATGAAAAGGTCGCGCAGGTCATGTCCGGTGCAGCACGGGCCGGGCTGGTGCGGATCGGGTTTGTCACGGAGCCTGCGCGTTAGTCAGCCCTGACGCGGGGCGAGGGCAACAAAAAACCGCCATACAGGCGGTTTTTTGTGGGAGCTTGCCGAGCTGCCAATTAGAAATTCAGCGTCAGCCCGACGTTGATCGAGCGGCCCATGCCCGGCACACGCGTCCCCGCTGTCACGCTGGTGCCCATGGTGGCACCCTGGCCCAGATAAGCCCCACCCAGCGGATCGTAGTACTTGCGGTCGAACAGGTTCTCGATGCCAAAATCGAGCTTGGCCTGCTTGAAGGAGTAGCTGGAGTAGTAGTTCAGCAGCGCGAAGCCCGGTGTCTCACGCTCGTTGCGCACCGCTTCCACCTGATCCTTGCGGCTCACCAGACGGCTCTCCAGCGTGTTTTGCCATGCGCCGAGTCGATGATCCAACGCGAGGCGGGCGTTGAGCGGCATGATGTTATAGAGGTCGTCGTCGCTGTCCAGATTTTTTCCGCGCACGTAGTTCACCAGGCCGCGCAGCTCGAAACGTCCCCAGTCATTTCCGCCTAGTGCCAGGTTGCCGGAGAGATCAGCCCCGAACAGGCGTGCGGTCTGGTTGGCCAACGTCAGGTTGGAGAAACCGTCGGTGCGGGCAGGGCAGGCCTTGCCCACCGTGGCGCAGGAAACCGCGTCGATATAGTTGGTGACATGGCTGTAGTACGGGGTGAGCCGCACCTGCCATTGTTCCTTGGCGGCGTCATGCCAGTCGCCACTCAGGCTGAAAGTCTTGGCGATTTCCGGGCTGAGGTTGAGGTTGCCGACATAGCCGTTGCCATCTCCCATCCAGTTGTTCATGTTCATGACCATTGTAAAGGCATTATTAATCATCCCCGCCCCAGTACCTGCAGCCCAGGTGTAGCGTTCGTAAAGGTTGGGAGAACGGGTCTTGACCGCAAAACCGGCCTCGTAACTGCTGGTGTTGCCCGGCTTATAACTGGCTAGTGCGGTCATGTCCAGATTTTGGTCACGCTGACTGCGGTCGTCTGCGTTGAAAGCCCCGGGTGGAGTGGCCGGGTTATTAGGGTCGCCGTACATGCCACTGTTATATCCCTGAACGCGGTCGGCATCCATGCGCACGGTTTCGTGACGCAGCCCAAGTTGCGTAGTCCATGCGTTGTTCCAGCGCGCCTCCCATTCGCCAAAAACGGCATAGCGGTCGCGTTGGCCGCTGTTGATATTCCAAAACGTGTTGTTGCTCATCATCATTGAGTTAGCTACCGGATCCCACCAATCGCTCAGTCGATATCGCTGGTATTCGGCGCCGACACGCAGAATGTCGCGTTGGGACAGGATGATGTCGCCCCTGAGCGCAAGTCCGGTATTGCGTCCTTCGGTTTCCATTGGCATGCCTGCTATGTTCGATCCTGCTCCATACCAGAACTGCTTGTCTTGTCCGAAGTTCATCTTGTGCTGGGTCCGTTCATGCCAAGCGCGCGCCACCAACTGCCCCCAGTCGAACTGGCCGGTATAGCGCAGGTTGACTTGGTGGCTGTCGTTGTCCGTCATGTCCATGCGCTGGTTGGGGAAGCCCTGTTCCGGGATGTTCTGGAACGCCAGCTTCAGCTCCATCAGATGATTGTCCTGACGCAAGGCGAACGCCAGCGCGTGGTTTTCGGCGCGGTAATACGAGGAACCTACTTCCTTCAGGCTGGCGGGACCGGGGGCTGCGGCCGTGCGTTTGAAATTGCCGCCGGCACGGTAGTTGTCGGCATCGACCAGTGACCCCGTGTAGCGTGCCGAGAATTTGTCACTTGCCACTGTGGCGGAAAGATTGACGCCACGCGCCTGGTTGTTGCTGCGGTAAAAAGTCCCGATGCGGCCTTTGGTCAGCAGAGTGTCACCGTTCTCGGCAAACTCCGGCCCGGCCGATTCGACGGCGATCGTCCCCGCAATGCTGTCGCCCCCCTGGCTGACCGGCGCGATACCGGCAAAGGTACGGATGCTGGCCACGTTGCTGGGGTCGATGTAGGACAGCGGCGGATTCATGTGATTGGCGCAAGCCGATACCAGATCCACGCCATCCACCTTGATGCGGATGCGATCATCAGCGAGACCGTGGATGGCCGGCAGGCTGGAAACGCCGCCAGCCCGGTACAGGCTAACGCCAGGCTCATTCTCCAGTAACGAAGCGGTGTCGCTGGTGCGGGCGCGCATGTGTGTCAGGTGTTTTTCATCCAGACGACTGTCGGACAGCGAAGGCAGCGGCAGCAAGCGATCCTCGGCGACCTCCACTTCCGGGGTCCTAATATCGTGGTCGGCAAAGGCCGGAGCGTAAGCCAGCAGTTGGGGTAGTGCAGCTGCGATCGCGAGGACGAGCGGACGAGGGCGTATCAACATTAAATAACTCCGTGGGAATCAGTATGGATATTGTTGTCCGGAATTATACAGGCGGGGAGCAAGAGCCTCCATGCGACACGTTGTCGCACCTGTCGGGGCGTCATGTGGACTCTGTCCGCATGACTTGCGGCGACCAGCGTGAATGCAGCAGAGCGATGATTGAAGCAGATAGCCGCCGCCTTTTCAGGTCAATACGGGCGGGGGGAATCAACCTGCTACCCCATGTTACAGGGCGTTATCAGACTGATTCTGCAGCTTCTGGTAGTGATTGAAAAACGCCGTGTAACACACAGAGGACAAGGAGACTCGCTTCTTGAGAGAGACTTCCTCTATCAGGTCGTAGATATCCTTGTCCATCCAGAAACGCAGGATGTCTGCGTCGGGGCTCTTGTAGGAGGCGAGGCATGCGAGGGTGTCCGCCTGTGGCAGGAAGCTGACGAGTACGGATCGGTAGTAGTCACGCTTCGTCATGTCTCGATTGGCTGCTTCTGCGTTCATCAGCTTGACCATCCCTGGTGGCGCCTTGATCGCAAACAACTTCATCTGATTGGTGGTGTACCAGCTGTCTTTTGCCATTAACGTAAATGTCTACTTGGTCATGGTTCTTGGATGTATAAAATAATTATATATCTTAATAAATACCAAGGGTTTATTTGTCAGCGATATTGTCTATGCAGGACTCCGGCTGGACAAACGACGTGACGGTCAGTGCCGGCTAGAGTGGTGGTTTCCAGCGCGCCGATAGCGCCGAGGCTGAGGCATCAGGCTTCTGATTGGGGTTCTTTGTCGAAGAAATAATTGATGCGGCGGGCGGGCTGCAGGTAGTCGACCACATCCTTGGCGACCTGGTTCTGGCGCAGGCAGTGTGTGATGCTGAGGCTGGCTTCTTCGCCGAGGTTGGCGATCCGGGGTTTGTCGCGCGGGACGTCCGGGGCGTGCACCAGGACGTAGGGGCGCAAGGGTTTGCTGGGGTTGACCGAGACGACGATGCCATGCTCGCCGCTGGACAGCCGCACCAGGCTGCCGGGCGGGTATACGCCAAAATTCTTGATCAGCAGTTTGAGGAGTTCGGCGTCGTACTTGCTGCGCTGGTGCGCAAACATGTGTGACAGCGCTTCGTAGGGCGTCATGGCCTGTGCCGCGTTGAGCGGGTTGCACAAGTTGTCGTAGAGGTTGGCAATTGCCGCGATGCGCGCCAGGCGATCGATCTGGTCGTGCGTCAGCTTGCCGGGATAGCCGGATCCATCCACGCATTCGTGGTGCTGCAGGATGATGCGTACCACCTGATCATGCATGCCGGCTTCGCTGGCGAACTTGGCACCCATGGTGCTATGTTGCTGCACCAGCGACAGTTCTGCCTTGGTGAGCGGCTCGGTTTTGCGCGTGATCCGGTCGGGTATCTGGCTCTTGCCGACATCGTGGAACAGGGCGCCGAGGCCGAGCCGAACAGCATCTTCGGCAGGCATGTCCAGCGACTTTGCCAGAATCAGCGCGATGACGGCGACGTTGAGGGTATGGGTGTGATGTTCAATGGCGCCGGGCTTCGGCTGCATCGCGTGCAGCACGATTTCGCCTTCAGTGAGCAGGGATTCGACCATGCCGCCGACCAGCGCGTCCGCCTGCTGCATCGCGCGTGCCGGTGTCTGCAGAATGTCCCGTTCGATCTGACGGGCTTCGCTGGTGGCTTTTCCGAACTTCTTCTCACATTCGGCGATGGCTTGTTGTAACTGCGCGAGGCGTCGTTGCTGGCGCAGTTGCTTCTCCAACTCCGGATTTTCCTCGGCGGGTGGCGGTGTCACCGGTTCTACAGCCTCGGCGGCTGTTTCGGCAGCGGCCGTGGCGACTGGTGATGGCTCGCAATCGCTGCGAGTGGGGTCGTAGCGCAGGCGGCTCAGCTTGAGCTTCCTGATCTCGGCGATCTGCGCTTCGTCCTTGATCTTGAAGTTGTTGAAGGTGAACGGATGGTCCATCCAGCCCAGATCGATGTGGACGTAAAGCCCAACGCGCAATTGGTCAGGCGTGATGTAATGGGGGTTTTCCGTCATGGGGTGACCGCGTGGCTGGTTGCCAGCAATTCTAGCAGGGTCTCGAGGGGAACAGGGCGTCCGTAGAGGTAGCCCTGTGCTTCCTCACAGCCGCGCCCGCGCAGGAAGACTTCTTGCTCGTGTTTTTCGACGCCTTCTGCGATGACTTTCAGACCGAGATTGTGGCCCAGCCCGATGATCGCGCCGGAAATGACACTGTCGTCCGCATCCTGCGGCAAATCGCGCACGAACGACTGGTCGATTTTGAGTTTGTCCAGCGGAAAGCGTTTCAGATAGGACAACGAGGAGTAGCCGGTGCCAAAGTCGTCCAGTGCGAGTCTGACGCCCATGCCCTTGAGCTTGCGGCAGACGTCGATCACGTATTCGACGTTGTTCATGATGGCGCTCTCGGTGATTTCGAGTTCCAGCCGGGACGGGTCGCAGCCGGTTTCGACCAGCACGCCGTACACCGTGTCGGCGAACTGGCTGCGGTGGATCTGTACCGCCGAGACATTGACCGAGACCCACTCCAGCGGGTAGCCGTGTTCTCCGAGCGCCATCAGGTCGTGTGCGGCCTGGCGCAGCACCCATTCGCCGATCGGAATGATCAGGCCGGTTTCTTCGGCCAGCGGGATGAACTTGCCCGGCGAAATGACCCCTTGCTCCGGGTGTTGCCACCGTAGCAGCGCCTCGGCGCCGATGATTTTTCCCGATACCAGCGAGATCTGCGGCTGGTAGTACACGACCAGCTCCTGCCGCTCCAGCGCGTGGCGCAGCATGGTATCCAGCGTCAGGCGTTCGTGCACCGTCTCGCCCAGGCTGGGTGTGTAGAAGCGATAGTCGTTGCGGCCTTCGTGCTTGGCCTGGTACATGGCGATGTCGGCTGCCTTGATCAGGTCGTTGGCCGTATCGCCATCTTCGGGGTAGATGCTGATGCCGATGCTGGCGCCGATAAAGACTTCCTTGCCGTCGATGATGAAACTCTGTTGCAGGGCGGCGATGACTTTGCGCGCCACGATGGCGGCATCTTCGGATTGTTTCAGGCTGTCCATCATGATGATGAACTCATCGCCGCTCAGTCGGGCGATGGTGTCGCATTCGCGTACCGAGGACGTTAGGCGCTGCGTCACGCTGGTCAGCAACTGGTCGCCTGCGTGGTGTCCCATGGTGTCGTTGACGCTCTTGAAGCGGTCCAGGTCGACGAACAGCAGACCGATGCGCTGGCTCTTGCGATCCGAGTGCCGCAGGCTGCGGTCCAGCAACTCGTTCAACAGCCGGCGGTTGGGTAGACCGGTGAGCGGGTCATGGTTGACCAGTTGGTGCAGGCGGTTCTGCGATTCCTTGGCTTCGGAGATATCCGCAAACACAGCCACGTAGTGGGACACCCGGTCATGTCGGGTTTTTACCGAGGTGATCGTCAGCCATTGTGGGTAGATTTCGCCGTTCTTGCGGCGGTTCCAGATTTCGCCGCGCCAGCCGCCGTCCTCCGTGATCGCTCGCCACATGGCCGCGTAGAACTCCGGGCTGTTCTTGCCCGAGCTGAGAATTTCCGGCGTGCGGCCAAGTGCCTCCTCCTTGCTGTAGCCGGTGATCTCGGTGAACCCCCTGTTGACGGCCGTGATGCGTTTCTTGTCGTCGCAGATCATGATGCCTTCGGATGTGCAGTCGAAGGCCAGCCGTGCCTGTTCCAGACGCTCGCTGTCCTGCTGGCGGCGTACCGCGATGCCCAGGGAGCGGGCGATTGCCATCAGCGGTTCGAGTTCAACTTCCGTGAACGGGGCGCCGGCTTGATCCCGCTCGAAGCTGATCAGCCCCCACCAGTCACGGCCCGAAAACACGGGGGCCAGCACCAGCGATTCGACTTCGCGCTGTTGCAGCATGGCTTGTTCCGGCGCCGGGAATTCGGCGCGACACCCGAACACGGGCTTGCCCTGCTTGAGCAACTGCAGCCAGCGGGGCGGGAGGGCGAAATGGCCGGTGGTGGCGAGGTGGTCCAGGTCAGGTTCGACGGCATCCCAGCGATACGGGCTGGACATGCGCACTGTGCGGTGGCCGTTCAGAAGCTTCTGGAATAGCTGGATGCGGGAGAATCCCGCGGCGTGGCCTATCTTGGGAAAGGCTTCCGGCAAGGCGGAAAGCCATTGTTCATACGTGTTGAGCAGCCAGTCGACGGTCACCAGCGCATTCAGGGTTTCGTTTTCGCGCTGGAGTTCGGAAGAGGCGATGCCCGCCTCGGTGATCAGCAGGTGGTGCGCGGTGGTGAGGCCTTGCGCATCCTGCGTATGCGAAAGGCGCACTTCGTAGTCGCAAGGTCGACCACTGATCGTGGTTCGCCAGACGAACACCGGCTGCGCATTTTCCAGGGCATCCCGCAGCCGGATGTGCAACGATTCCGGCAGGATGGCGGTTTGCATGTCGCACACGGTTGCTGCATGCGGGGAGACGTACAGCACGCGAAGGTCGGGGGCGACCGTAATCAACCCCAGCCCTTGCGCCTCTGAGAACAGTTGTCGGATGACTGCAGCTTCGCTTGTCTGTTTCTGCCCCATGCGTCTCTTCGCTGTGAATTATTGTTCGAGGGTCCTATTGTGTATGGGGATGGGCCTGTCTGGCAACCTTGCAGCGCAAGCCGGATGGTCGCGCCGCGAGACGCACCGGGACGGCGCAAACTCCCCCTTCCCGTCTTATCGACAGAGAATCGGATTTCATGAGGGGATGGCTTGAAAAAATGTTGCCCCACCCCATCTAGGGGATAATACAACTCGTCCGTGAAGGAAATGCCATGCGTTTCGACAAACTGACCACCAAGTTCCAGCAGGCGCTCTCCGATGCCCAGAGCATCGCCGTGGGCAACGACAACCCGACGATCGAGCCTCAACATTTGCTGATGGCGTTGTTGCAGCAGGACGATGGTTCGACCGCTTCGCTGCTGCAGCGGGCGGGGGTGAATCTCGGGCCGTTGCGCAACGGTCTGCAGCAGGCGATTGGTCGTCTGTCCAAGGTCGAGGGCAACGCGGGTGAGGTCAGTTTGTCGCGCGACCTCAACAATCTGCTCAACCTCACCGACAAGGCTGCCCAGAAGGCGGGGGATGCCTACATCGCGTCCGAAATGTTCCTGCTGGCGCTGGCTGACGACAAGGGCGAAACCGGTCGTCTGCTCAAGGAAAACGGCTTGAACAAGCAGGCCATTCAGCAGGCGATCCAGGCTGTGCGCGGCGGCGAGAGCGTGCAGGATGCCGAGGCCGAGGGCAGTCGTGAGGCGTTGAAAAAATTCACGCTGGACCTGACCGAGCGTGCGCGCCAGGGCAAGCTCGATCCCGTGATCGGCCGCGATGACGAAATTCGCCGTGCCATTCAAGTGTTACAACGCCGCACCAAGAACAACCCGGTGCTGATCGGCGAACCCGGCGTGGGCAAGACCGCCATCGTGGAAGGCCTGGCGCAGCGCATCGTTAACGGCGAGGTGCCGGAGACGCTGAAGAACAAGAAAGTGCTGTCGCTGGATATGGCGGCGCTGCTGGCAGGCGCCAAGTACCGCGGCGAGTTCGAGGAGCGTCTCAAGGCCGTGCTGAAGGAACTGGCGCAGGACGAGGGCCGCACCATTGTTTTTATTGATGAAATCCACACCATGGTGGGTGCCGGCAAGGCGGAAGGTGCCATGGATGCCGGCAACATGCTGAAGCCGGCCCTGGCACGCGGCGAACTGCACTGCATCGGCGCGACCACGCTGGACGAATACCGCAAAT
>CAYUJU010000030.1:0-36162 GCA_964445115.1 uncultured Methylobacillus sp.
CAACCAGGATCGTCAGATCGCGCTGCTGGACAACCCGTTCGTCCTGCTGTTTGACAAGAAGATCTCCAACATCCGTGACCTGCTGCCGGCACTGGAACAAGTCGCCAAGGCTGGCCGTCCGCTGCTGATCATCGCTGAAGACATCGAAGGCGAAGCACTGGCGACCCTGGTGGTGAACAACATCCGTGGCATCCTGAAGACCTGCGCCGTCAAGGCGCCTGGCTTCGGCGACCGTCGCAAGGCCATGCTGGAAGACATCGCCATCCTGACCGGCGGTACCGTGATCGCCGAAGAACTGGGCCTGAAGCTGGAAAACGTCAAGCTGGAAGACCTGGGTCAGGCCAAGCGTATCGAAGTGGGCAAGGAAAACACCATCATCATTGACGGTGCTGGTGTGGAAGCCAACATCAAGGCCCGTATCGACCAGATCAAGAAGCAGATCGAAGAAGCTTCCAGCGACTACGATCGTGAAAAGCTGCAAGAGCGTGTAGCCAAGCTGGCTGGCGGTGTGGCCGTGATCAAGGTCGGCGCCACCACCGAAATCGAAATGAAGGAAAAGAAGGCCCGTGTCGAAGACGCGCTGCACGCTACCCGTGCTGCCGTTGAAGAAGGCATCGTGCCTGGCGGCGGCGTTGCACTGCTGCGTGCTCGCAAGGCCATTGCAGCTGCCAAGGGCGACAACCACGACCAGGACGCTGGTATCGCCATCGTGCTGCGCGCGATCGAAGAGCCGCTGCGTCAGATCGTCACCAACACCGGTGCCGAGGCTTCTGTGGTGGTGAACAAGGTGCTGGAAGGCACCGGCAACTTCGGTTACAACGCTGCCAACGACACCTATGGTGACATGGTGGAAATGGGCGTGCTGGATCCGACCAAGGTCACCCGTTCCGCACTGCAGAACGCGGCTTCCGTGGCTGGCCTGATGCTGACCACTGACTGCATGGTCGCTGAGCTGCCGAAGGAAGATGCACCGGCCATGCCGGGTGCAGGTGGTATGGGCGGCATGGGCGGTATGGATTTCTAATCCACCCGCTTCGTTGTCCCAAAGAAAAAGCCCCGCGCGAGCGGGGCTTTTTTTGCTTGTCGAATCCGGAAAGTTGCGCTTATACTGCAGCCATCTTGTCGTCTCGATACAGCCGTTACAGGCAAAAAAAGGCCCCGGTTAAAGGGGAGTAAAACCGGGGCGCAAGATGCCATATGGGATATGGCGCCCGCTCAGGGAGGAGAAGCGGGAGACGATAGCGTCTACAGAATAAGAGTTGCATCACGAAAATAAGTTCCCGCAATAATGAAATTTGATGCGTGTAGCCCCAGTGGCACACGCATTTTTTGTTTATATGTCCTGATGCAGGGGTCACAATACCGGCGTTACTCGGATCTTGTCGCATGATGTGGCGAGTCCGCAGGCGGGCACCCCATCTTCGCGTCTTCTGACAGGACTTGCCGAGAGTATCCATGACTGACCTTCTTGAAGGCCTTAACGACAAGCAACTGGAAGCGGTGACCCTGCCTTACCAGTCCGCACTGATCCTTGCCGGGGCCGGCAGCGGCAAGACGCGCGTACTGACCACGCGTATCGCCTGGCTGATCCAGACTGGCCAGATCAGCCCGAGTGGCCTGCTGGCGGTGACCTTCACCAACAAGGCGGCGAAGGAGATGCTGTCGCGCCTGTCCGCCATGCTGCCGATCAACACGCGTGGCATGTGGGTCGGAACCTTCCACGGCCTGTGTAATCGTTTCTTGCGCGCGCATCACCGCGAGGCGCGACTGCCAGCGCTGTTTCAGATCCTGGACATTGCCGACCAGTTGTCTGCCGTGAAGCGCGTGATGAAGGCGATGAATGTCGATGACGAGAAATACCCGCCCAAGCAGGTGATGAATTACATCAACAACAGCAAGGAAGAAGGCCTGCGCGCGAGCCAATTGGAGGCCTACGACAAGCACTCCGAGACCATGCGCGACATCTACGCCGAATACGACGCGCAATGCCAGCGCGAGGGCGTGGTGGATTTCGCCGAACTGCTGCTGCGCTGCTATGAGGTGCTGGCACGCGAAACGGCGCTACGGGAGCATTACCAGCAGCGTTTCAAGTATGTGCTGGTGGATGAGTTCCAGGATACCAACCGCCTGCAGTATCTGTGGCTGAAACTGCTGGCCGGCAAGGACAACTGCGTGTTTGCCGTGGGCGATGACGATCAGTCGATCTATGCCTTCCGCGGTGCGCGGGTCGGCAACATGCTGGATTTCGAGCACGATTTCGGCGTGCACAAGATCATCAAGCTGGAACAGAATTACCGCTCGCACAGCAATATCCTCGATGCCGCCAACGCCATCATCACGCATAACAAGAACCGGCTGGGCAAGAACCTGTGGACCTCGTCCGGCGCCGGCGAGCCGGTGCGGGTGTTCGAAGGCTACAACGACATCGAGGAGGCGAACTTCATCGTTGACGAGGTCAAGGCGCTGCATGCCGATGGCCAGGCCTTGTCCGACATGGCGTTGCTTTACCGCTCCAACGCGCAGTCACGGGTGCTGGAACACGCATTGTTCTCGGCCGGGCTGCCGTACCGGGTGTACGGTGGTCTACGCTTCTTCGAACGTGCCGAAATCAAGCATGCCATGGCCTACCTGCGCCTGGTTGCCAATCCGAACGATGATACTGCGCTGCTGCGCGTCATCAATTTTCCGACACGCGGCATCGGAGCCCGTAGCCTGGAACAATTGCAAGAAGGCGCGCGGCAGAACGAATGCAGCCTGTGGGGCGCCGCGGAAGCGGCCTCTGTCGGCAAACTGGCGACCAAGGGCATTCCTGCCTTCGTCGCGCTGATCAAGTCGCTGCAGGAACAGTGCCATGGGCTGCCGCTGCCGGAAATGATCGATGTGATTACCGAGCAGAGCGGCCTGCGGGTGCATTATCAGGCAGAGAAGGAAGGCGAGGAACGCATCGCCAACCTGGATGAACTGGTGAACGCCGCGGTCGCTTTCGTGCAGGAGCACGACGGCAGTACTGACTCCGGCGCAGAGGACGAGGCCGGCAGTGCCGCACAGGCGTTGCTGGTAGCGTTTCTGACCTTTGCCAGCCTTGAGGCGGGCGAGCATCAGGCGGACCCCGGTCGGGATGCCCTGCAACTGATGACGGTGCACGCCTCCAAGGGCCTGGAGTTCCATGTCGTGTTCATCTGCGGCGTGGAAGAAGGCCTGTTCCCCCACGAGCAGAGCATGTACGAAGCCAACGGGCTGGAAGAAGAGCGCCGACTGATGTACGTGGCAGTGACCCGCGCGCGGCGACGTCTGTATCTCACCCATGCCCAGAGCCGCATGCTGCACGGACAAGTGCGCTACGGCGTGGCATCGCGGTTCCTGGACGAGATTCCGGGTGAACTGCTAAAACGCATCAACTCTCGTCCTGCGCCCAAGTTTTCGGCTGAGCCGGCGTTCAGCGCGCCGCGTGCACATTCGTCCAGCCAGTCGTCGCAGTATCCTTGGCGCGTAGGGCAGGCCGTGGTACATGCCAAGTTCGGTCAGGGCGTGGTGGTCAGTTACGAAGGCAACCCGAGTGAACTGATCGTGCAAGTCAACTTTGGTAACGCCGGGCTGAAAAAGCTGCTGGTGGAATACGCCAAGCTGCAGCCAGCCTGACGAGGCAGTGCTGGAATGCGCCGTTAGAAACGAAAAGGGGCGGATGATTCCGCCCCTTTTGCATGGTGGTGTCGCCGTGGTTTACATCGCGATTTCGCCGCCGCCGGTGGTGGGCGGGTTGTAGATGTCCTTGTAGCTGGTATAGAGCGACGCGGTAATGGTCGGGATCATGATCAGCAGCCCCAGGCCCAGCGGGATCATCGCCACGAGCATGAGCACCATGGAGGCGATGCCGTAGATCAGGAAAGGCACGACGTTCTTCAGGCAGGCCTGGAAGCTCAGTTTCATCGCTTCCACCGGTTTGACGTCGTGGAACACCACCAGCGCCGGTGCAAACCAGTAGGCCATGACCAGCGGCACCACCGCCGCCAGCGCGATCAGTACGGCCAGCAGGATCTGGCTGTTTTCTGCAGGGGTGGTGTGGCCAGGCGTGGCGCTGAGCAGCGCGGCGCTGCCAGTGGCGATGAAGACGAGTCCGACAATCACGATGATGCCGGTGAGGTAGATGCCGCCCACGGTGATCAGGCGCGAGGTATGGATTTTGAACCCGGCGAACAGGTGGTTGATTTCCAGTTCTTCCCCTTCCTCGATGGCCTTACAGCCCAACATGAACCCAGCCATGAACACTGGGGCCAGCAGGTTGAGCACAATGGGCCCGAACAGCGGGATGATCGACAGCACCATCGCGATCAGGACATAGATGAAAAACAGTGCGATCCAGATGACCGGACTTTCCTTGAACAGGCGAAATCCATCGGCGATCCAGTTCCACCCGTGCCCTGCGGCGACTTGGCGTGCTTCCATGATGAGGTCTCCCTTGTCTTTCTAGTGTGCGGCCAGCATGGCCTGTATGTTGGGGGTGTCGGCAATCCGCAACGCCAGAATGCGGCGGAAATGGCCTGGGTCCTTGGCATGCGTCAGTTCGCCCGGTTGCGGGTGATGCTTGTCGTACAGGCGCGATAGCCAGAACCGGAGCGCGGCGCCGCGCAACAGCGTTGGCCATGCCTGCATTTCTTCCAGGGTGAGTGCCCGCTCCGCGTGGTAGGCCTGCAGCATGGCCTTGAGGCGCGGTATGTCCAGAGTGCCGTCGCCGTTCACGCACCAGTCGTTGACGGTGATTGCCAGGTCGTAGGCCAGTGCGTCGTTGCAGGCATAGTAGAAATCGATCAGCCCGGTCAGGGTGTCCCCTTCGAACAGCACGTTGTCGCGGAACATGTCGGCATGGATCACGCCGCGGGGCAGGGAGCTGTGTCGAAACGCGGCCTGATGGGCCAGTTCGTTTTGCAGCAAGGTGCAGTCGTCGGCATCCAGCATCGGCATCAGGGTCGCTGCGGTCTCGTTCCACCAATGGGGTCCGCGCGGATTGTCCATGGTTTGGGCAAAGCCTGCGCCCGCCAGATGCATGCGGGCCAGCACGCGGCCCATTTCGGCGCATTGTGCGGCATTGGGGTTCTCGAGCGAACTGCCGCGCAGGCAGCTGACCAGCGCGGCCGGCTTGCCGTTGAGAGCATCGAGGTAGCGCCCTTGCACGCTGGCGACCGGGTGAGGGCAGGGAATGCCGTGGTCGGCGAGGTGTGCCATCAGGTCGAGGAAGTAGGGCAGTTCGTCCGCGCTGTTCTTCTCGAACAGCGTCAGCACGTAGCGGCCCTGCTCCGTCGTCACGAAGTAGTTGGTGTTGGTGATGCCCGAAGCGATGCCCTTGAGGTCGCGCAACGTGCCCAGCGGGTAGTGCGCGAGCCAGATCTGCAGTTGCTCGGGAGTGACGGTAGTGAAGACGGACATAAAACGGCGGGAGGGCCCGCGAGCCCTCCTGAAAAGGTTAGAAGCGGAACAGCACCCACTGTGGCACGGCGATGGGTTCCCCGGGGCCATCCATGCGTGACCAGCCGCCATCGACGGATTCCTTGACCAGATAGTAGGGCACGCCATGCGATGGGGTGACTTTTTGCATGTACAGCTCGCCGTTGACGCGGTATTCCTCGATGCTGTCCTCGCCGCGCTTGACGATGGTCACCTGCGGTTCGGTCGCGGGGTCGGCTTCGTAGCCTTCCGGCGTGTCGGGCGGCTCCGGGAGCGGCTCCAGATCGGGCGGCGTCTGCGCAGCGATCGCGAGCATCGGCAGCCAGAGTGCCATCAAAACCAGGGTACGAATGCGTGACATGGTGACCTCGTGTCGTTAGGGGGTGTCTGGGTCGGATTCTAGCAGAAAGCGGGTTACAAATTGAGCTGGATTTCGCGTTCCTGTGCCGAGGGTTCGAAGCCACGCGTTTCGTAGTGCTTGAAGATGGCCTCGACGACCTGTCTCGGTTCGTCGATGACCTGAATCAGGTCCATGTCATCGATGCTGATCATGCCCTCTTCCACCATCACGTTGCGGAACCAGTCCAGTACGCCTTGCCAGAAGCTGCTGCATACCAGAATGATCGGGATTCTGCGGGTCTTGCCCGTTTGTACCAGCGTGAGCGCTTCCATCAGTTCGTCCATGGTGCCGAACCCGCCCGGCATCACGACGTAGGCCGCCGCGAATTTCACGAACATGACCTTGCGGGCGAAAAAGTGATGGAAAGTCTGGCTGATATCCTGGTAGGGATTATTGTGCTGCTCGTGCGGCAACTGGATGTTAAGGCCGACGCTGGGCGATTTGCCGTAGAAGGCGCCCTTGTTGGCGGCTTCCATGATGCCGGGGCCACCGCCCGAAATGACGCTGAAACCGGCATCGGAGAGCTGGCGAGCGATGTCTTCGGCGAGCTTGTAATAGGTATGGTCAGGCGGCGTGCGGGCGCTGCCAAAGATCGAGACGGCTGGGCTGATTTCCTTGAGGCGTTCCGTCGAATCGACGAACTCTGACATAATCTCGAACACGCGCCAGGATTCCTGCGCGGAGTAGTTGTTGCGGGTCGCATCGGCTTCGATGGCCTGAGGAAGTTTTTCATTGACCGACATGATGATCTCGACCTAACTTTCCGGAATTCAAAAATGAAAACTCTGCTGCTGGTGGACGGCTCGTCCTATCTTTACCGTGCCTTCCACGCGATGCCGGATTTGCGCAATCGTGCCAACGAGCCGACGGGGGCGATCCAGGGCGTGCTCAACATGCTGCGCCGTCTGCACAAGGATTACCCGTCCGATTATAGCGCCTGCGTGTTCGATGCCAAGGGCAAAACCTTCCGCGATGAGATTTACCCGGAGTACAAGGCTAACCGCGCCAGCATGCCGGATGACCTGCGGGCGCAGATCGCCCCGTTGCACGAAACCATCCGTGCCATGGGCTGGCCGTTGATTGTGGAAGAAGGTGTCGAGGCCGATGACGTGATCGGCGCGCTGGCCAGGCAGGCCGAGCGTGAAGGCATGCGCGTGATCATCTCGACCGGCGACAAGGATATTTCGCAGCTCGTGAACGAGCGCATCACCGTGGTCAACACCATGCGCGACGCCTTCCGCAAGGTGGATGAAGTGCTGGACCCGGCAGGGGTGGAGAAGAAATTCGGGATTCCGCCATCGCTGATGGTGGATTACCTGATGCTGATCGGCGACACATCGGACAACGTGCCGGGCGTGGAAAAGGTCGGCCCCAAGACGGCCGTGAAATGGCTGACCCAGTACGGTTCGCTGGAAAACATCATCGCCAATGCCGACAAGATCACCGGCGTGGTGGGCGAAAACCTGCGCAAGGCGCTTGACTGGTTGCCTACGGCGCGCGAGTTGATCACCATTCGCTGTGATGTCGGCATCCGCGAGAACTTGGCCGACCTCGCGCCGCAGCCGCAGGACAAAGCCAAGCTGGCCGAGTTGTTCGAGCGATTCGATTTCAAAACCTGGCGCCGGGAGCTGGATATTCCGATCAGGGAGACACCGGCGGCCGCCGTTCCGCAGGCCGTCAATACGCCTGCCGACTCCGGCGATTTGTTCGCCGCCAGCGCCGTCAACACGCGCCACTACGACACCATTTTGACCGAAGAGGCGCTGCAGCGCTGGCTGGGCAAGCTGGCCGCCGCACCTTTGGTCTGTTTCGATGCCGAAACCACCAGCCTCGATCCCCTGCAGGCCAGAATCGTCGGCATGTCGTTTGCGGTGGAAGCAGGTGCGGCAGCCTACCTGCCGTTGGCGCACGATTACGCTGGTGCGCCGATGCAACTGGATTTCACCACGACGCTGCAGCGCGTGAAGCCATTGCTTGAAAACCCGGCCATTCTCAAGGTGGGGCAGAACCTCAAGTACGACAAGCACGTGCTGGCCAACCACGGCATCGCGCTCAACGGCATCGCCCACGACACGCTGCTGCAATCCTACGTGCTGGAAAGTCATCGTACGCACAACATGGATGACCTCGCGATGCGTCATCTCGGCCTCACCACTATCACCTTCGAGCAGGTGGCCGGCAAGGGCGCCAAGCAGGTCGGTTTCAACCAGGTGGCGATTGATCAGGCCGCCGAATATGCGGCGGAAGATGCCGACATCACCCTGCAACTGCATCAGGCCCTGTACCCGCAGGTCGAGCGTGACGACAAACTGGCGCATATCTACCGCGATCTGGAAATGCCGGTGATGGACATTCTGTTCCGCATCGAGCGCAACGGTGTGCTCCTCGATACCGCCATGCTCCAGGCGCAAAGTCACGAACTGGGTATGAAGCTGATCCAGCTGGAACAGCAGGCGCATGAGTTGGCTGGACAACCGTTCAATCTGGGCTCGCCCAAGCAGTTGCAGGAGATTCTGTTCGGCAAGCTCGGCATCAAGCCGCTCAAGAAAACGCCGTCTGGCGCGCCCTCGACGGATGAGGACGTGTTGCAGGAACTGGCGCTGGACCACCCCCTACCCAAAGTGCTGCTGGAGTACCGTGGTCTTGCCAAGTTGAAGTCCACCTATACGGACAAACTGCCGAAAATGGTGGATGCGCAAACCGGTCGCGTCCATACCAGTTATAGCCAGGCAGTCGCGGTGACTGGGCGCCTTGCCAGCTCCGACCCCAACCTGCAGAACATCCCGGTGCGCACGGCGGAAGGGCGCCGCATCCGCGAAGCCTTTATCGCGCCACCGGGGAGCAGCATTGTGTCTGCCGACTATTCGCAGATCGAGTTGCGCATCATGGCGCATCTGTCGCGTGACGAAGGCTTGCTGACGGCCTTTGCGGCGGGGGAGGATATCCACCGTGCGACAGCATCGGAAATTTTCGGCTGCGAACGCGGCGAGGTGACCAGCGAGCAGCGCCGCTATGCCAAGGTGATCAATTTCGGGCTGATCTATGGCATGTCGGCCTTCGGCCTCGCGGGCCAACTGGGCGTGGATCGTGCCGCGGCGCAAAGCTACATCGACCGCTACTTTGCCCGTTACCCAGGCGTCGCGCGCTACATGCAGGACACGCGCACTGCAGCCCACGCGCAAGGCTATGTCGAAACCCTGTTCGGTCGCCGCCTGTGGGTGCCCGAGATCAACAGCCCCAACGGCATGCGCCGGCAAGGCGCCGAGCGGGCTGCCATCAACGCGCCCATGCAGGGCACGGCGGCCGACCTGATCAAGCTGGCCATGATCGCCGTGGATCGCTGGTTGACCGAGCAGAAACTGGCTACCCGGATGGTCATGCAGGTGCATGACGAACTGGTGCTGGAAGTGCCCGAACATGAACTCTCGTTGGTCCGCGAACACCTGCCCCGCCTCATGGCGGATGTGGCGAAACTCGATGTGCCGCTGCTGGTTGAAGTCGGGGTTGGTCCCAACTGGGAAAAGGCACATTAGCCATATTTGAAAAAGGCAAAATATATCAAAGGGTTATTGTGGTGTTTTGCCATGATATAATTTCAATCTTTAGAACTTCTGAATTCTGGTCATGACTGCTCGTCTGCGCGAAATTCCCTATAACTACACCTCGTTTTCCGACCGCGAAATCGTTATCCGTTTTCTCGGTGAAGAGATCTGGGAGGTCCTGAACGAGCTGCGCGGCGAGCGCAAGACAGGCCGTTCCGCCCGGATGCTGTTCGAAGTGCTGGGCGATTTGTGGGTGGTGTCGCGTAACCCGTATCTGCAGGACGATCTGCTGGCCAACCCCAAGCGCCTCAAGGCGCTGACCGGTGCCTTGCATCATCGCATCAAGGCGATCGACGAGCGTAGCCAGGGTAACGTCAAGGTGCTCAAGCTGGTGATGGCGGCCCGTCAGGCGGTTGCGGCGTTTGAGCAGGAATTCCGCCAGACCGCCAACCTGCGCAAGCGGGCGTTGGCCGCGCTGGGCAAGTTCACGCGCAAGGACAATATCCAGTTCGACGGTCTGGCGCGTGTGTCGCACGTGACCGATGCCACCGACTGGCGTGTGGAATATCCGTTCGTCGTCATCGCGCCGGATACCGAGGAAGAAGTCGCGCCCATCGTGAAGGCCTGTATCGAACTTGGCCTGACGCTGATCCCGCGCGGGGGTGGTACGGGCTACACGGGTGGCGCAGTGCCATTGACCAAGCTGTCCGCTGTGATCAATACGGAAAAACTGGACACCATCGGCCGTGTCGAGCCGCGTGCCTTGCCGGGCGTGCCGAGTCGCGTGCCGACCATCCGCTGCGGGGCTGGTGTGGTGACGCGTCGCGTGATGGAAGCAGCGACCGACGCAGGCCTGGAGTTCGCGGTCGATCCCACCTCGGCCGATGCCTCCTGTATCGGTGGCAATGTGGCCATGAATGCCGGCGGCAAGAAGGCCGTGCTGTGGGGTACGGCGCTGGATAACCTGGCCTCCTGGCGCATGGTGACGCCGGACGCGACTTGGCTGGAAGTGGAGCGGCTGGACCACAATCTGGGCAAGATCCATGACGTGGAGGTGGCACGTTTCCGCATCACGCGCTACCGCGAGGATGGCAAGACCGAAACCGGTCAGGAAATTCTGGAGATTCCTGGCGGCCATTTCCGCAAGACGGGTCTGGGCAAGGATGTGACCGACAAGTTCCTGGCTGGTCTGCCCGGCATCCAGAAGGAAGGGTGCGATGGCCTGATCACTTCGGCTACCTTCATCCTGCACCGCATGCCGGCCCACGTGCGCACCATTTGTCTGGAATTCTTCGGTTCCGTGGCGCTGGCCGTACCTGCCATCGTCGAAATCAAGGATTATCTGGATGCCCACCCGGCCGCCATTCTGGCGGGTCTGGAGCATCTGGACGAGCGCTATCTGAAGGCGGTCGGTTATGCTACCAAGGCTAATCGTAGCGGGCGGCCCAAGATGGTGTTGATCGCGGATATCGCCAGCGACGACGAAATCGCCGTGGGCGAGGCCGCATCGCAGATCGTGCGTCTGGCCAATGCCCGCGGTGGCGAAGGCTTCATCGCCGTAAGCGCCGATGCCCGCAAGAAATTCTGGCTGGATCGCGCGCGTACCGCCGCGATTGCGGCCCACACCAACGCTTTCAAGATCAACGAAGACGTGGTGATTCCGTTACCGCGCCTGGGGGATTACTCCGATGGTATCGAACGCATCAACATCGAGCTTTCCATCAACAACAAGCTGCGCTTGCTGAACGAGCTGGAAGCGTTCCTGCGCGGCGAATTGCCGCTGCTGGAAGACGAAGACACGCAGGCGGATGCCGAGCGCGTCGAAACCCGCCGTGCTCAGGCGCTGGCACTGATCGCCGAGACGCGCAGCCATTGGCAGGCTGTGCTGCAGGGACTGGATTCACCGTTGCAGGCCTTCGGCGAGCGCGTCATGGAACTGATGTCGGCGGCCGGGCTGGGCGCCATGACACCGGCTTTCCGTGCCGTGCAGGAACATCATCTGCGCATTTCCTGGAAGCGCGAAGTGCGCAAGCCGCTGCACCAGATTTTCACCGGTCGCGAATATCAGAAGCTGCTCGAGAAGCTGGACGAAATTCACAAGACCGTACTCAAGAGCCGCGTGTTCGTGGCGCTGCACATGCATGCCGGCGACGGCAACGTGCACACCAACATCCCGGTCAACTCCGACGACTACGGCATGCTGCAGGAAGCCAACGCCGCCGTGGCGCGCATCATGCAACTGGCAACCGACCTCGGTGGCGTCATCTCCGGCGAGCACGGTATCGGCCTGACCAAGCTGGAGTTCCTGGATGAGAACACCATCGAGACCTTTGCCGCCTACAAGCGCAAGGTGGACCCGGAAGACCGCTTCAACAAGGGCAAGCTGATGCACGGCGCTGACCTGCGCAACGCCTACACGCCGAGCTTCGGCTTGCTGGAACAGGAATCGCTGATTATGGAGCAATCCGAGATCGGCGAGATCGCAGACTCTATCAAGGACTGCCTGCGTTGCGGCAAGTGTAAACCGGTGTGTTCGACTCATGTGCCACGCGCCAACCTGCTGTATTCGCCGCGGAACAAGATTCTGGCGACTTCGCTGCTGGTCGAGGCTTTCCTGTACGAGGAACAAACCCGTCGCGGCGTGTCTCTGATGCACTTCGACGAGTTCAGCGACGTGGCCGACCACTGCACGGTATGCCATCGCTGCGTGAACCCTTGCCCGGTGGACATCGATTTCGGCGATGTCTCTGTCGCCATGCGTAATTTCCTGCGCAAACAAGGCAAGAAGAAATTCAATCCTGGCACGTTTGCATCCATGGCTTTCCTCAACGCCAAGGACCCCGCCACGGTGAAGCTGATACGCACCGGGCTGATCGATGTCGGCTACAAGGCGCAGCGCTTCGCCTATGGTGCTGCCAAAAAGCTGGGCCTGATCCGCGCGGGCAAGAAGCAGCCGCCTTCCACGCTAGGCAAGCCGCCACTCAAGGCGCAGGTGATCCACATCATCAATCGCCCCATGCCCAAGGCGATGCCGACCAAGACCTCCCGCGCCCTGCTGGGACTGGAAGACCCGACCATGGTGCCGGTGATCCGTAACCCGCAAAAGGTGAGCGACGAGTCGGATGCCGTGTTCTACTTTCCGGGTTGCGGTTCCGAGCGGCTGTTCTCCAATGTGGGGCTGGCCACGCAGGCGATGTTGTACGAAGTGGGTGCCGTGACTGTACTGCCGCCAGGCTATCTGTGCTGCGGCTATCCGCAGAGTGCTGCCGGCAACCACGACAAGGGCCAGCAGATCACCACCGAGAATCGCGTGCTGTTCCACCGCGTGGCCAATACGCTCAATTACCTCGATATCAAGACTGTGATCGTCTCCTGCGGCACCTGTATGGACCAGTTGCTGAAGTACGAATTCGACAAGATCTTCCCGGGTTGCCGACTGCTCGACATCCACGAATACCTGATGGAAAAGGGCGTCAAGATCGAGGGCGTGACTGGTACCCGTTACATGTATCACGAGCCGTGCCATACGCCGATGAAGACCTATGCCTCGGCGCAGGTCACCAAGTCGCTGATGGGTGCGCCGGTGCCGCTCAACGACCGCTGCTGCGGCGAGTCGGGTACGTTTGCCGTCAGCCGTCCGGATATCGCGACCCAGGTCAAGATGCGCAAGCAGGAAGAGCTGGAAAAAGGCATGGAAAAACTTGGCCTGACGCCGGGCGCCCCCGAGCAACCGGTCAAGATCCTGACTTCCTGCCCATCTTGCCTGCAGGGGCTGTCGCGTTACGGGGATGATACCGGGGTCGATGCAGACTACATCGTGGTCGAGATGGCCAAGCACCTGATGGGTGAGGACTGGATGGAGAAGTATGTCGCCAAGGTCAACCAAGGCGGCATCGAAAAAGTCCTCCTGTAATTCTTGGGTGGAGAACGAATAACGGCGTTGTCTTCGCTCACCACACAAGAATTTGGTGGGTCGATTCCGTCATTCCGGGGCCGCCATCGGCGGAACCCGGAATCCAGTCAAACTAAGTTAGTAACGGCGCGCTTTCCGCGCCACTGAATGCCGGCTTTCGCCGGTACGACGGCAAAATACTGTTTCGTGTCAGGCTAATGTAATGGATACGGACCCGCAGAAAAACAAAAAGCCCGCATTTGCGGGCTTTTTGTCGGCTTGAAGTTTGACGTTCGTCTTACTTCAGCTTGGCTTCCTTGTACGTCACGTGCTTACGGACCACCGGGTCGAACTTCTTGATTTCCATCTTTTCAGGCATGGTCTTCTTGTTCTTGGTGGTGGTGTAGAAGTGACCGGTACCAGCGGAAGATTCCAGTTTGATTTTTTCACGCATGATAGGGGCTCCTTAGATCTTTTCGCCGTTAGCGCGCAGATCGGCCAGAACAGCGTCGATGCCGTTCTTGTCGATGGTGCGCAGTGCGGCGTTGGTGATACGCAAGCTCACCCAGCGGTTCTCGCTCTCAACCCAGAACTTGCGGTTCTGCAGGTTGGGCAGGAAGCGACGCTTGGTCTTGTTGTTGGCGTGGGAAACATTGTTTCCGACCATCGGCTTTTTGCCGGTTACCTGACAGACGCGTGCCATGTCGATGTGCTCCGAATTTCGAAAAACCGCTTTTATATCACGAAAGCGGAGAAGGGTTCAAGTAAAAGTTGAGTTGCGGAATAGTGGCGAGCAAGAGAATTGTCTTGTCCATCAATGTTTTCCGGTGCTGCCGAAGCCGCCTTCGCCACGCTGGCTGGCTTCGAAATTCTCGACCAGGTTGAACTGCGCCTGCACCACCGGCACGATGATCAGTTGGGCGATGCGTTCCATGGGGTTGAGAATGAAGGGGGTTTGGCTGCGGTTCCAGCAGGAGACGAGCAGCTGGCCCTGGTAGTCCGAATCGATCAGGCCGACCAGATTGCCGAGCACGATGCCGTGTTTGTGGCCGAGGCCGGAACGCGGCAGGATCATGGCGGCGTAGCCGGGGTCGGCGAGATGGATGGCCATGCCGGTGGGAATCATTTCGGTTTCGCCGGGATGGATGGTGGTGACGTTCTCGGTGCAGGCGCGCAGGTCGAGGCCGGCAGAGCCTGGTGTGGCGTAGGCCGGCATGCAGTGGTGCAGGCGCGGGTCGAGAATCTTGAGGTCGACTTGGATACTCATGGTTTGTTCCCTGTGGATTTTTTGTCTTTCAGCATGCCGGCCACGTGTTTCAGCAGTTGGCGCGCCAGGATCAGTTTCGGCGCACGCGGCAAGGGGTGCGCGCCTTTGTCGTCTAGCAGCACCAATTCGCTGTCATCGCCGCCAAAGGCGTCCTGAATCAGGTTGGCGGCAAGCAGCGGCAGGTTCTTGCGGCGGCGTTTGTGCTCGGCGTATTCGATCAGGTTTTCGCTTTCGGCGGCGAAGCCCACGCAGAACGGCGGGTTGGGCATGTTCGTGACGTTGGCGAGAATGTCCGGGTTGGGCGCCAGTTCCAGCGTCAGGATGTGGGCATCCTTCTTGATCTTCTGCTCGCTCGGGTTGAGCACGTAATAATCGGCGACGGCTGCCACGCCGATGAAAATGTCCTGCTGGTCCAGTTGCTCCATGACGGCTGCGAGCATTTGCTGGGTGGTGGTGACCTTGATGACCTTGGCCCCCAGTGGCGGCTTCTGGCTGGATTGGCCGCTGACGAGCGTGACATCTGCCCCCATCTCCACCGCGGCGCGCGCGATGGCGTAGCCCATCTTGCCCGACGACAGGTTGGTGATGCCGCGCACAGCGTCGATCGCCTCGAAGGTCGGGCCGGCGGTGAGCAGGATGCGCTTGCCAGCCAGCAGTTTGGGTTGCAGGCTGGCTTCGATGGCGTCCAGCAGGTCCTGCGGTTCGAGCATGCGGCCGAGGCCGGTGTCGCCGCAGGCCTGGTCGCCGTTGTCGGGGCCGAGGATATGGATGCTGTCCGCGCGCAGTTGCTTGACGTTGCGCTGGGTCGCGGCGTTTTCCCACATTTGCACATTCATTGCCGGGGCCACCATCAGCGGGCAGCCGCCACGGGCGAGGCAAATGGTGGAGAGCAGGTCGTCTGCGCGCCCTTGCGCCAGCTTGGCGATGAAGTCGGCGCTGGCCGGGGCGATCAGGATGGCATCCGCATCCCGCGAGAACTCGATGTGCGCCATACCGTTGTCGATGCGGTCATCCCACAGGTCGGTGAACACCGGCTTGCCGGATAGCGCTTGCAGAGTGCCCGGGGTGATGAACTGGCAGGCCGCCTGCGTCATCACGACCTGCACGTCGATGCCCTGTCTGACCAGCAGGCGCACGAGTTCTGCGGCCTTGTAGGCGGCGATGCCGCCGGTAATGCCGACCAGCAGGCGCTTGATGGAAGAAACTGCCATAATAGTTGACCTGATGTTTTTTAGTGTCTGATGTTGTGTTGTCACGCCAGACATTGAATGTGCGTGGCGGACACTCAGGAAAAGCGTAATTTCATGAATCGCTTCAATTCTATACGAAAGGATATGACGTGGCGATTACGGACTGGCCGGCGGAAGAGCGCCCCCGCGAGAAACTGTTGGCGAAGGGTGTGGAAGCGCTCTCCGATGCCGAATTGCTGGCGATTTTTCTGCGCGTGGGCGTCACCGGCAAGAGCGCGGTCGATCTGGCGCGCGAACTGTTGACGGTGTTCGGCAGCCTGAACGGCATTTTTAGCGCCAGCCGCGAAGGGTTGACGGCCGTCAACGGGATGGGAGATAGCAAGTACGCCCAACTCCAGGCGGTGTTCGAGATGGCGCGGCGGGCCTTGCAGGAAGACATGCGCACGCGCGATGCCCTGAATTCGCCGCAAGCGGTACGCGATTATCTATGCCTCAAGCTTGGACATTTGCCGCGGGAAGTCTTTGTCGTGCTGTTTCTGGATGCACAGAATCGGGTGCTGGCGCAGGAAGAGCTGTTCGCCGGTACGCTCACGCAGACTTCCGTGTACCCGCGCGAGGTGGTGAAGCGCGCGCTGCATCACAATGCGGCGGCGGTGATCCTGGCGCACAACCATCCCTCCGGGGTGGCGGAGCCCAGCCGCGCGGATGAAATGCTTACCTCAGCACTGAAACAGGCGCTCGGACTGGTGGATATCCGTGTGCTCGATCATTTCGTGATCGCGGGGAATGTGGCGGTGTCGTTTGCGGAGCGGGGATGGCTTTAGCGTGATTGGTCAGGGGAATTCAAACCCCATCTCGTATTTGGTGAGGACGCCCTCCCGGAAGTGGTACTGCCCGTAGTAGGCCGGCGCGTTGTGCCGTTGCAGCAGGGCGAGATCCTTGTCGTCGATGCGATAGCTGATGACGTCTTCGTCGGGATGTGGGTGTGTGTTGAAGTCGGGGCCGAGGATGGCGGTGACTTCTTGCAGGCTCATGCCGAGGTGGATGCCCTTGCCGGAATCGAAGTTCTCGATGTGCTGCGGCGGCACCACGCATTCCACGTGCGGGGTAGTGACTTGCTCGACATGCAGTTCGCTGATGACCACTGCGGTATCGCGCTCGTAGAAATCCAGCGTCAGCTTCTCGCGCTTGTCGTGATTGCACAGCGCCATCCGTGGACGGATGGCGTCTGGGTCATCCGGCACCAGTTTCAGGCCGAAGGCATTTTGCGAACTTTCGGTATGGTCCAGCACGATGCCGAGCACCATCAGGTCCGCCTGCCGCGGCAGGTCGGGATCAACCACGGCGGCAACCGGTAGGGCATGAAAACCCGCTACAAGGGTGGCGCATACCGTTGACAGAGTGCGTCTGAGCATGGGCAATTCCCTCGCGAAAACTACTCCTCCAGCCCATAGAGCAGGGTGAGTTGTTCGTGGATGAATTCCATCGGTTTGCGCTTGAAACCGCTCTTGGCAAACTGGTGCCAGCGACCGATGACGAAGCAGATCAGCAGGTTGGCCTGGGATTCCGGGTTCAGCTTGCGGTTGGTCTGGGTCTCGGCGATGCGCAGGCTTTGCTTGAGCGTGGATTCGATGCGGTCGAACAACTGGTTGATGCGCAGCTGCAGGCGGTCATCCTCGTTGACCAGTGCATCGCCGATCAGCACCCGGGACATGCCGGGGTTCTTTTCCGCGAACAGCAGCAGCACAGTCAGGATGCGGCGCACCTGCTTGAGGCCATCCTGCTCTTCCGACGTGATTTTGTTGATCAGGCCGAACAGGCTTTGCTCGATAAATTCGATCAGCCCCTCGAACATCTGCGCCTTGCCGGCAAAGTGCCGATAGAGCGCAGCTTCCGAGACGTCCAACTTGGCCGCCAAGGCAGCGGTCGTGATTTTTTCGCGCTTGGGCGATTCCAGCATCTTGGCCAGGGTTTCGAGGATTTGCTGTTTGCGTTCGCCGGGTTTGGTAGCCATGATAGTCCTTAGATAAATGCGGCAATTTTGGGTAAAGCTAACACGGAGTTCAGTCGCACGTCCACATAGGCCGGGCGTTTGGCCCGCGGGTGGATGAAGATGGTTTTCATGCCCAGCTGGCGGGCCGTCCTGAGCGCGGGCAGGCTGTCTTCTATCATCACGCAGCGCCGCGGCGAGGCGTTGATCTCGGACAGCAGGCGCATGAAGCCAGCTTTTTCCGGCTTGGGGCGAAAGCCGCTGGATTCGATGCTGAACACGCGCTCGAAACAATTGCGGATGCGCAGGATATCCAGCACGCGCAACGCATAGGCGCGCGGTGCATTGGTGAAGATCACCTTGCGCCCGGGCAGGCGATCCAGCATGGCACGCAGGCCATGCGCCTGCACCACCATGTCGTGGAGTAGCGGAAACTGGTGGGTGTGATGCAGAAAATGGTGCGGGTCGGTGCCGTGATGGCGCATCAGGCCGTTGAGGGTGGCGCCGTAGCGCTGCCAGTAGTCGCGTCGCAACTGGTCGGCAGCGGGCTCATCCAGGTTGAGATGCGTCATCAGGTACTGCGTCATCTGTCGGTTGATCTGCGGGAAGATGTGGGCGCTGGCATCGTGCAGGGTGTCATCGAGGTCGAAAATCCAGACCCGCTGAGTGGGGGCGGAGATCATCCTGATTAAAAAATTGCACCACCGAGTGCGCTGGGTGCACGGGGATAAGCAAAACAGAAACCCATCTCCGTGCTCACAGTCTACCCCGTGGTTCAGAATTTATTTGGCTTTGATCAGCGTGCCCACGCCTTCATCGGTCAGCACTTCCAGCAGCAGGGCGTGTTCCACGCGGCCGTCGATGATGTGGACCGATTTGACGCCACTGCGGGCGGCATCCAGCGCCGAGCTGATCTTGGGCAGCATGCCGCCGGAAAGGGTGCCGTCCGCGAACAGGGCGTCGATTTCCTTGGCGGTGAGGCCGGTCAGCAGATTGCCGGCCTTGTCGAGCACGCCCGGGGTGTTGGTCAGCAGAATCAGTTTTTCTGCACCCAGCACCTCGGCCAGTTTGCCGGCGACCACGTCGGCATTAATGTTGTAGGTCTCGCCCTCGGGACCCACGCCGATCGGGGCGATGACGGGGATGAAGTCGCCGGTGTCGAGGAAGGCGATGATATCCGGGTCGATGCTGGTGATGTCGCCCACCTGGCCGACATCAATGAACTCACCCGGGGCTTCCATGTTTTCCAACAGCAATTTCTTGGCGCGGATGAAGTTGCCATCCTGGCCAGTCAGGCCGACGGCCTTGCCGCCGTGGCGGTTGATCAGGTTGACGATGTCCTTGTTGACCTGGCCACCCAGCACCATTTCTACCACGTCCATGGTTTCTTCGTCGGTGACGCGCATGCCTTGGATGAAGGTGCCCTTCTTGCCTAGGCGGTCGAGCAACTCGTTGATCTGCGGACCGCCGCCGTGGACGACGACCGGGTTCATGCCGACCAGCTTGAGCAGAACCACGTCGCGGGCGAAGCAATCCTGCAGCTGCGGGTCGGTCATGGCGTTGCCGCCGTACTTGATGACGATGGTCTTGTCGAAGAAGCGCTTGATGTAAGGCAGCGCTTCGGCCAGGGTTTGTGCCTTCTGGGCGGCGGTGGTCGTGGTAAGCATTTACTTTCCCATAAGGATAGGACGGAACAGGGGTATTTTAACTCGGAATACGGGAAATTTTTGTGACAGACATCGGACTTTTGCCGAAGGCAATCACGGGTATTGCGGGCGATAAACCGGGGCGCTATAGTCGTTTCGACGGGTGATCATCACGAGCGGAGGCAGCATGCAGCCCAGCGATATCGAGATTTCGCAGCAGGCCAGGATGCTGGATATCGTGGAGGTCGCGCGGCGCTTGGGGATCCCTGAGGCGGCGGTGGAGTGCTATGGACACTTCAAGGCCAAGATCGAGAAGGAGGCCTTGACCGACCTGGCGTCGCGTCCTGACGGCAAGCTAATTCTGGTGACAGCCATCAGCCCTACCCCGGCCGGCGAGGGCAAAACCACGACGACTGTCGGTCTGGGGGATGCTCTCAATCACTTGGGACATCGGGCGGTTGTCTGCCTGCGGGAGCCTTCCATGGGGCCGGTGTTCGGCCTCAAGGGCGGCGCGGCCGGTGGCGGCTACGCGCAGGTGGTGCCGATGGAGGACATCAACCTTCACTTTACGGGTGACTTCGCCGCGATTGTCCAAGCGCACAACCTCTTGTCGGCCATGATCGACAACCATATCCATCAGGGCAACATGCTTGGCATCGATCCGCGCCAGGTCACTTGGCGCCGTGTCATGGACATGAACGACCGCGCCTTGCGCCAGATCGTGGTGGGACTGGGGGGCAAGGTCAACGGGCAAACGCGCGAGGATGGCTTCGATATCGTGGTCGCGTCGGAAGTGATGGCCATCTTCTGTCTGGCTGAATCTTTGATGGATCTGCGTGAACGGCTGGGCAACATCGTCATTGGCGCGACGTTTGACGGGCAGCCGGTGACGGCGCGCGACCTGCAGGCGCACGGAGCGATGGCTGTATTGCTCAAAACGGCACTCAAGCCTAACCTGGTGCAGACGCTGGAAAACACCCCGGCTTTCGTGCACGGCGGCCCGTTCGCGAATATTGCCCATGGCTGTAATTCTGTGATCGCGACCCGGCTGGCGCTGAGGCTTGGGGAATACGTGGTCACCGAGGCCGGATTCGGCGCCGATCTGGGCGCGGAGAAATTCATCGATATCAAATGCCGCAAGTCCGGGCTGCGCCCATCAGCGTGTGTGGTGGTGGCGACGTTGCGTGCACTCAAGTACCACGGCGGTGCCGAAGTCGCTCAGGCCGCCCAGCCGGATCGGCAGGCACTTGAAGCTGGGCTGGCTAACCTTGAGCGCCACGTGAGCAACGTGACCCTGCATTACGGACTGCCCTGCGTGGTCGCGATCAATCGGTTCGCGCAGGATGCCGAAGACGAAATGGCGCTGGTGCGGGAAAGGCTGTCGTCTCTGGGCGTGGCTGTGGTCGTGGCGGAGCACTGGGCCAAGGGCGGTGCCGGCGCGGTGAGCCTGGCCGAGACGGTGGTACGCCTGGCTGAACTACCGTCCCTGATGAAGTTCGTCTATGAAGAGACGGATACGCTGTGGGAGAAAATGCGCAAGATCGCCATGCGGATTTATGGCGCATCGGCGATTCGTGCGCCGCGCCATGTGCTGGCCCGCATCGAGGCGCTGCAGTCGGCCGGGTATGGGCACTTCCCCGTGTGTGTGGCGAAAACACAATACTCCTTTGCGACGGATGCCTCGCTACGCGGCGCTCCCTCCGGGCATGAGGTGACGGTGCGTGAAGTACGCTTGTCAGCCGGTGCGGAGTTCGTCGTGATGATCTGCGATGACATCATGACCATGCCCGGTTTGCCCAAGGTGCCGTGCGCGACTTGCATCGATGTGGACGCGTCTGGTCAGATCACTGGCTTGTTTTGATCGGCTGCCGGGCAAAAAAAAGCGGCCTTGCGGCCGCACAGGGAGGAGATTTTCGTGGGAGATGTTCGAGGTTAGTTGATGACCAGTTTCTTGCTGGTCGCCGCAATTTTCTTGGGCAGGGTCAGTTCCAGCACGCCATCGGCATATTTGGCCTGTGCCGTCGCCTCATCAATGTCGCTGGCGACCGAGAAGGTGCGGGAAGTCTTGCCGTAGTAACGCTCCGCACGCAGCACTTTTTCGCCTTCCTTGACTTCCTTTTCCTGGCGCGATTCGGCGCTGATGGACACCTGGTTGCCATCGATGGTGACATGGATGTCTTCCTTCTTGACGCCCGGAATGTCGGCATGCACGGTGTAGCCGCGATCATCTTCGCGGACGTCCATCTTGATTTGCACTTCCGGCGTGCCCTCGATGCGTACGGGGCGGAAAAACCCCTTGAAGACATCTTCCAGCGGATCAAGGCTGGAAATCTGGAACGGGTCGTAACGGGTGACGTTGGCCATGAGATTCTCCTTGCGCTAAGCGGTTGACGATGCAGCCATCGGGCTGTTGTTGCCTAGTTGGGGGAGGTTTTGGGAATTTCAAGAGGGTGCCGGATGACAAAATCCGGGCATAAAAAAAGCGGCCTTACGGCCGCTCAAGGGAGGAGACATCCGATGGAACAATTGCACTGAGGGGCATGATATTCTAATCAAGATAAAAAGACAACAATATCTTTAATTTGAATGGTTAGATACTCCAGCGGTGCTGGCGCCAAGTGCTAGAGCTGCTTGATGAACACCTTGGACCGGCGTTGAAAGTTGTAGAGCTGCTGCTTGGCGGGGGGCAGGGCCGACACGTCGGCCTCCTTGAAGCCGCGCTCGACAAACCAGTGCGCGGTACGTGTCGTGAGCACGAACAGGGACTGGATGCCGCGCTTGCGGGCTTCCTCTTCGCAGAACGCCAGCAACCGGTCGCCCCGGCCGCCGCCGCGGAAGGAGGCGTTGATGGCGACGCAGGCCAGCTCGGCCTGGCGGACGTCGGTAAACGGGTAAAGTGCCGCGCAGCCGATAATGATGCCGTCATGTTCCATGACATAGAAATGGCTGATTTCCATTTCCAGCCGCTCGCGGCCGCGTTTGACCAGAATCCCTTCGGCTTCGAGCGGCTCGATCAGCTGCAGCAGGCCGCCGACATCACCGATCTCGGCCTGGCGCAACGATTCCAGCGGCATCTCGGTCACCATGGTGCCGATGCCTTCATGGGTGAACAGTTCCTGCAGGATTGCGCCGTCGGTATGCCGGCAGATCAGGTGGGTACGCGCTACCCCGTGGTCGCAGGCGCGGATGGCGCTGGGCAGGTAGTAACGGACATCCTCGGTGATATTGACAGCACTTTCGCTTTGCGTGTGACGCAGCAGGTTGCGCGCTTTCTCGGCCGTCATTTCCCTCAGCAGTTCGCCCCGCACGTTATGCACGCCGGCGGTATCCATCAGGAAGATCAGTTTGTCAGCATCCAGTGCAATGGCGGTACTGGTGGCGACATCCTCGAGCGTCAGGTTGAAGGTTTCGCCGGTGGGCGAGTACCCCAGGGGGGACAGCAGTACCAGTTCGCCATCATCCAGCCGCTTCTGGATGCCGACTGCATCGATCTTGCGCACTTCGCCCGTGTGCTGCAGGTCTTCCCCCTCGTGCACGCCAAAGGGCCTCGCCGTCACGAAATTGCCGCTGGCCACGCGGATGTCGGAGCCGGCCATGGGGGAATTAACCAGCCCCATGGAGAGCAAAGACTCGATTTCCACCCGGATGGCACCATTGGCTTCCTTGACCGCCTCCATGGTGGATTTGTCGGTAACACGCAGGCCACCGACAAAGCGGGACTCGATCCTCGACCGTTTCAGGCGGGATTCGATTTGTGGGCGGGCGCCATGGACCAGTACCAGCCGGACTTCGAGGCTGGCCAGCAGGTTGAGGTCGTGCGCCAGGGCGACAAACTGCCCGTCGTCGACAACCTCGCCGCCAAAGGCAATGACAAAGGTGCGACCGCCAAAAGCATGAATGTAGGGCGCTACCGAACGGAACCAGCGCACGAACTCCTGTGGTTGCAGCAGGTTGATGCGCGGCGGGGTTTGCGGAGAGGCGCCGGAAGCGGTTTCGGCCTGCGCGTATAGCGTGGCCGGGGAGCAGTCCAGGGCCGCGCTTAACTTGAAGAGCATGGCTTCAGACAGCCCTTGCTCGCCTCGTTCAATGCGTGAAAGATTCCCGGTGTCGGCTCCGGTCTTGATGGCCAGTTGCTTGAGTGTCAGGCCGAGTGCCTTGCGGCGTGTGCGCAACGCTTCACCTAAAGACATGGCACCCTCTATAGAAATGTAATATACGCAAATATATTAATGAAATATGCGAATAACGCAAATATATTGGCTAATCTTCTTGTGCTGACAGCTGTTTGCTGATGACGGCGGGTAGGCGCCCTGGACGCTTGATGCGCAGTTGCTTGTTGACATTGTAGCGCCCGAATACCACCTCGATCGCCTCCGGCTTGACGTCGAATTGCCCCGCGAGATAACGCACCATGTGGTCGGTGGCGCGCCCGGCGACCGGGGCGGCGGTCACGCTGACGTTGAGTTGCTGGCCCTTGGCCTTGCCGATGGCGTCACGGCTGGCGCTGGGTTTGCCGAGAATGTTCAGCACCAGGGTGTCGCCATCCCAGGCACAGAAGGACTTCAGCGCCATGCCTTTGCGCTTCATGCGCGGGCCGGTCGTTTTGTCAGTGTGTTGTGCAGCGTTGCAGGCACTGTATCAGGAGAG
The DNA here is from genome assembly GCA_964445115.1 of uncultured Methylobacillus sp. Taxonomy (GTDB): domain Bacteria; phylum Pseudomonadota; class Gammaproteobacteria; order Burkholderiales; family Methylophilaceae; genus CAIJXJ01. The sequence goes on from CAYUJU010000030.1 coordinate 24,014, forward strand.
CGTGTAGTCATAGAGTTCGTCCCGCAGGGAAAAGCCGCAGGCTTCCCAGAACTGTTGTGCGATCAGATTGTCGCGTTTCACCAGACAATGCACCTTGGGGGCTCCGGTTTCTCGCAGTGCGGTCACGGCTGCCTTGACGAGCTCGGCGCCGGTGCCGCGTTCGCGAAAGTCCGGTTTGACCGCCATGTGGTAGAGGTGGCCGCGCCAACCATCTTGCCCGGCCAGGACTGCGCCGACCAGGCGTGTGCCGGCACACGCGCCGAAACTGCAGCCGGCATTGCGGGCCAGGAAGCGATGGAGCGCTTCGGGGGTATCCGTGGGGCGAATGTCAATTTCGGCGCAAGTCGACCATAGCTTGATCAGGGCGGGATGATCGCTCACCGCCAGCGGACGCAGTTTGACGGTTTGTCGCATTATTTGCCGGCCCTGGCATTCAGCGGCATGCGTGCAATCTGCTCGGGTGTGCCGTGTTGTTGGACGTAGTCGCGGATCATCTGGCGTACGACTTGGGAGGGGGTGAGGTCGTTGCGGATGCAGATTTCCTCGAAAATCTGTTTTTTGCCGGGGTCGATCAGCAAGGTCAGGCGGGCGGTGCGGTTTTCCATCGTGGACATCTCAATTTATGTTAATCGCATGTTAATATAATTAACATATCATCACAAACGCAGGTAGCTGCAACGATCATGATTGCCATTCTGGAAGCCAAACGCGCCGGACTGCTGTCCCGGGAACACTGGATCAACAATCTCCTGGCCGGGGTGATCGTCGGTGTGGTGGCCCTGCCGCTGGCCATGGCCTTTGCCATCGCTTCCGGCGCGAAGCCGGAGCAGGGGTTATACACGGCGATCGTGGCGGGAGGCCTGACCTCGCTGCTCGGGGGCAGTCGCTTGCAGATTGCCGGCCCAACCGGCGCATTCATCGTGATCCTGGCCGGCGTTACCGCCAAATATGGCATCGAGGGTTTGCAGGTGGCGACGCTGATGGCCGGCGTGATGCTGATGCTGATGGGGCTGACCAGGTTGGGAGGAGTGATCCGCTACATTCCGGATCCCGTGATTGTCGGCTTCACCAGTGGCATCGCCGTCATTATCTTTGTCGGTCAGTGGAAAGACTTTTTTGGATTGGCCCCGGTGCAGGGTATCGAGCAGTTTCACGAGAAAGTCTGGCATCTGCTTGAGGCGTTTCCGGGGCTTCATCAGGAAACAGCGCTGCTGGGCTTGTTCACGCTAGCGGTGTTGCTGATTGCGCCACGCTATTTCAAGCGCACCCCGGCGCCGTTGGTCGCGATGGCTGCGGCGACTCTGGCGCAATGGCTGTTCGAGTTCGAGGGGGTGGCGACTATTGGCACCGCCTTTGGCGGGATCCCGCAGAGCCTGCCTAGCTTTGCGTTGCCGTCCGTGAGTTTTTCCGAAGTGCTGCACCTGATCGGCCCGGCGTTTACGATTGCGCTGCTGGGCGCAATTGAATCCTTGTTGTCTGCCGTCGTGGCTGATGGCATGACCGGGACCCGGCATGATTCCAATCAGGAATTGATCGGGCAGGGGGTGGCCAACATTTTTTCCCCGCTATTTGGCGGCTTCGCATCCACGGGGGCGATCGCCCGTACCGCGACCAATATCCGCAATGGTGCTACCAGCCCGCTGGCAGGCATCGTGCACGCGCTGACGCTGGTGATCATTGTGTTGGTGCTTGCGCCCATGGCTTCGCATATTCCGTTATGTGCACTGGCTGCAATTCTGTTCGTGGTGGCGTGGAACATGAGCGAAATTCACCGCTTCAGTCACATGGTGCGCACGGCACCGCACTCGGATGTGGCCGTGTTGCTGATTACCTTTGTACTGACGGTGTTCGGTGACCTGGTGATTGCGGTCAATATTGGCGTGTTGCTGGCCGCGTTGCTGTTCATGAAGCGCATGGCGGATGCGGTGAATATCGAGCAGCAACCGCAGGCGCTGCTGGAGGATGAGATCGAGGAGTCGACTTGCGTGCTGCCGCGCAATACGGTCGTGTTCATGATGGAGGGGCCGTTTTTCTTCGGCGCGGCCGAGCGGCTGGAAAACGCGCTCGAAAAAGTCCACGGGCACGCGGAGGTGCTGGTGTTGCGCTTGGGCCGGGTGCCGTTTATCGATGCCACCGGTATGCAGTCGCTGTGGGATCTGATGGATACCTGCAAGCGGCACAAGACGCGCCTGGTGTTGTGCGAGGCGCGGCCAAACGTGCTGGAAAAGATGCGGCGCGCGGGCCTGCTGGGTCAGCTCGGCGAGCGCAACGTGGTCGAGCATTTGCGCCAGTTGGCGCAGGGCTGAGTTTGCCCGGCGCCGGGCGCGGAGGTGCCCCCGCAGCGTCTGGATAGCCGACAGAGCGGCAGCGCAAGCGTGAATGCCAGACAGAATGCAAGGTTGCGCGACGCTGACAAAGCGCATGCCATGATTGATCCCCCCTGAATGCGGGGTACTGGCGTAAGACGCCCTTGTTTATATTCCCACCCCTATAAACAAAAACAAGGGTTGGGTAATGGATATTCGGTACAAGCGTCTGATTGCGGCATTGATATCGGGTGGGGTGTTCTCGAGCTGCGGTCTGGCGCAGGCGGGCGGCAGCCTGACCGGAATGGATGATGCCGGCGGTCTGCCGGCTAATATCGGCACGGGGCTGAATGGCCTCTCGGGCGATGGCAATCTGGCGGTTGGCGCGGTCCGTCTCGACGCCTACACCTATCGCGCTTATACCTTCAGCGAGAGCGGCGCACATGCGCTGGCACTGCCCGGCGACATCCCAGACTGGACCGTGGCGCAGGCAGCGTCCGGCAACGGCGGCACGATCGCTGGCTATGCCTTCTATTCCGGCACCTATACCCGACCCTATGCGGCACTTGCCTGGGAGAACGGTGTGCTGAGCGTGCTGCCGGATCTGGGGACAGATCCCCGCTCCAGCCAGGCATTGGGCGTATCGGGCGATGGCAATGTCATCGTCGGCACCAGCTATGCCGGGACGCTGATGACAGGTGGCGGCTATCACGCAGCGCGCTGGGTCAAGGGCGATAGCGGCTGGAGCGTGCAGGATATCAATGGTGGCGGCCTGTACAGCACCCGCGCCGTGGATGCGGACGCGACCGGCGCGACCGTGGTCGGCTACGGCGCGTCGGAAACTTTCCATTACGTGGGCAGCACGTTGGTGCACGACGGCGGGTATTTGGAAGAAGCATTCCGCTGGACTGCGGCCGGCGGCATGGCGGGGCTGGGGGTGCTCGCAGAGGACAACCACTATTTCGACAGCAATCCGAGCAAACCGCAGAGTCGAGCGACAGGGGTGTCCGCCGACGGCAACGTGGTGGTCGGCTGGTCGGCAGGCCCGGACGCAGAAGGCAACAATGGCAGTGTAAAGCAGGCCTTCCGCTGGACGCAGGAGGGTGGCATGGCCGGACTCGGGGCACTGGCAGGCGGCAGTTTCAGCGAGGCCTATGATGTGAATGCCGATGGCACGGTGGTCGTCGGCACGTCCGACCGGCCCTATTTCGTCAATGGCGTACAGATGAACTTCAACCAGGTGACAGCGTTCCGCTGGACGGCCGAGGGTGGGATGCAGAGCATTGCCGACTGGTTGACGGAAAATGGCGTGAATGTCGGCAGCAATACCTTCAAGGATGCCAAAGCGGTAGATGCCAGCGGCAATGTCGTGGCAGGGGTGGGGCAGATCAACGGGCATACCCAGCAGTTCATCGCGCGTGTTACCGGCGCTGCGGGTGGCGGTTCCGGAGGTGGCAACAGCAATACGGGTGGTAGTGGTACAGGTGGCAGTGGTGGCGCAGGAGGTAGTGGTAATACAGGAGGTGGCAATGTCGGTGGCGGTTCCGGGGTCATCGGCATGCTGGATTTCTACAATTCCCTGTACGACACGGCGATGCTGCTGGGTACCGGCGCATCGATCACGCAGATGACGCTGTTCGGCGCGCATCACCGTCCCTTGATGGATATGGGGCTGCCGGCTGGCGGCTGCGCCTGGGCCACGGCGGATTATGGCCGTCATCACGACAGTGACGTGCGTCAGCATCTGGAAGAAGTCGGTGTGTGCGGCGATTTCGGCCCGACGCGCCTCGGTATCGGTGTGGGCAACAGCGGCGTGCGCCAGAATCTCGCCTTTGGCGGCGATGGCGACTACCGCGGCCAGCATTTGCTGGCGGAGGCGGACTACCGCATCGGCACCTCCCTGATTGCCAGCCTGACCGGGCTGTACGGCCGCTGGGATGTGGAAATGGATCGTCACTACCTCAACGGCGCGAATATCGACCGTTCGCGCGGCGAGACTGATGCCCGCGTCTGGGCGCTGCGTGCACGCCTGGATTGGCTTGATCTGGTCAAGTGGCAACAAAGCAGTCTCAGCCCGTATGTCGCCTATACCCACACGCGCAACGAGATGGACGGTTATCGCGAGCGCGGCGGCGCCTTCCCGGTGCAGTATGAAGACAGCACACACGCTGCGCGCGAACTGCGCCTCGGCGCCAGTTTCAAGACGGCGCTGAGTGCGGATGCCGATTTGCGCCTGACCGGCGAGGCTGTGCATCGTTTCGACGACCACGGAGGGGCGGTCCAGGGCCAGATCATCGGCGTAAGCAGCTTCCGCCTGCCGGGAGCCGAGGTGCGCCAGGATTGGGTGCGTGCTGGTGCCGAAGTGGATTACCGCGTGCGTGCCGGTAGCGTGCTGTCCGCCTCGCTCAATACTTCGAGCGAAGGTGAAGACGCCACCTGGTCGGGTAGCGTCAGCTGGAAGCTGGCGTTCTAGCCAGATTGTGCAGTGGTAGCTGCACGTGTAGCACCAGGCCGTGCGGCGTGTTGGCAGTCTGGCTGAATTGCCCGCCCAGCCGTTGCGCGCGCCGCTGCATGTTGCTGAAGCCACGCCCGGGCCGGGTGCCGGGTGCAAGCCCAACACCATCGTCGGCGATGGTCAGCAGCAAGTGGGTGGCGTTCTGTTCCAGTTTCACGCTCACGTGCGTCGCCTGTGCGTGGCGGATGATGTTGGACACGCCCTCGCGCAGGATGCGGCCCAGATTCAGCGCCTGCGGCTGTGTCAGCCGATAGTCCGCAATGGCCGTGTCGGCCTGCCACTCCAGGCGCAAGCCGCTATCCTTGAGGCGTTGCTCGCATTCGGCGCGCCAGTCCGCGATGGCGTCTTCCAACTGGAACTGCTCGGCGGTGGTGCGGGAAACGACATCGCGCAAATCCTGCAGTGCCGAGCGTGCCAGGTCGACGTTGTTCGGGTTTTCCGAGCGGTAGACCAGTGACAGCAGCTTGGCGCCGACATCGTCGTGCAGATCCTGGTAAATACGCTCACGTTCTTCCAGCAGCGCCTGTTCCTTGTGCATCTCGCGGATACGCGAAAAATGGCTTTCCAGTTCACGGTGCTTGGCGGCGACACGCTCTTCCAGTTCGCTGTTGAGGGCTTCGAAGTCGTTCAGCACCGACACGTAGCGGATGGTCATGATCCATGCCATGGTGAGGAAAAGCAGCGGCGCGGCGAACTGCAGCAGGAAAAATTCTTGTCCGCTCCAGCGGACGAGGAAGGTCATCCATGCGGTCTTGCTGTGCATCAGCCAGTCGTGGGCGCCGAACAGCAGCACCAGTCCTACCGAGGCTAGCAGATAACGTGCGTCGCGGTTGCCGCGGAGGGCGGCACGTGCGAGTAGCGCCAGCGTGGCGGCAGTCGCCAGCACGGCCAGGAAGTGCCAGAACACGGTTACGTCGAGAAAATACCGGTTCGGTGCCAGCGCCATTGATAGCGGCGCCAGAATCAGCATCGCGCGCAGAAAATGGCGCAAGCCGCGCCAGTCGGTATGCGTGAAACGCAGCAGCGATGTCAGCAGCAGCGCAGCGATCATGGAAAACGTCGCGTTTACCAGCACTTCCCATGTGGGTGTGGTGACCGGCGCCTGCGTCAGATACAGGTTGATCGACTGCAGCGCCCAGATCAGTGCGGCAGCGGCGAACAGTCCGTAGGCGGTATCCTGACGGCGACGCCACCACAGGCTCAGCATGAGGATGCCGATGCCGGCGATCAGCAGGCTGGCGGTCTGGTTGAGCGTGATGCGCATGAAGTAGGTGCGCTCGTAGATCTCGCGCAGTTGCTTTTCATCTCCGAGCAGCGGTGCTGCCAGCACGGCCTGCGAGTTGTGCGGCGCCAGCAGACGTAGGTGCAGGACGTTGTGTCCAGGCCTTAGCGTGTGGGGCGGAATGAGGAACAGCAACGGGCGGTTCCAGTTGCGCCCGATGGGCTCGGTGAAGCGTCCGCCATTGCCGATTTCGACGCCGTTGATGAAGACGGCCGCGTTCATGCTGATGCGTGGCAGGTAGACCGCCTGCAGTTCGATGCCTGGGTTGTCGGCCCGGAAATGGAAGCGGTACCAGCCCTGACCGTATACGTCCGGGCGGCTGTTGCGCCAATGGTCGGGCAGTGCGACAGGGTGCCAGCCTCGCGTTTCTGCCGGTGGCGCGGTCGCGGGGTCCAGGCGGAATTCCGCCTGCTCCAGTGGTTGCACGGTTGCATGGGCTAGTGCATACGGCCACAGGCTGGCCAGCAGTACCCAGCAGTAGAGACGGAGTATTTGCGGCATCATGTCAGAACATGGTGGTGATTTGCAGGTATAAGTCGCGCACGTCGACGAAATTGCGCCCGCTTTGCGTATCCTGCATTTCCAGCTTGAGAATCAGCGGTAACGGCAATTTTCCGGCCTGCCAGGCGGCGATACCGCTCCAGCCGAGGGCGATGCGCCATTGGTTGGCTTCCGTGTAGGTGTTCTGTTCCAGTGCCCGTGTGTCAGTGCCGCGCCGGGATCGGTAGTGATCGGTGTTTTCCTCGTAACGGTGATAGGTGCCGGAAATCCGCCAGTCCTGCCAACGGTAGCCGAGTTCCACGTCGAATTCACGGTAGTTGCCGAGGTTGCGTTCCAGCGTTTCGGTGGAATCTGCGGTGGCCAGCAATTGCCCGGGTTGCGGCACACGCATTTTCACCTTATCGGCAAGCTGGGTGTAGTTCTCGGCCAGCAGGCGCAGGTCGAAACCGGCGCCCAGGTCGCGAAAATACTCCAGACGGGCACGGATGTCGTTGCTGCCGTCGCCCGGCGGCACATCCAGCAGGTTGTCTGGATCATCCTCCTTGGCGAGACCGAGGCGTGCGCCAAGACCAAGAATCAGGCTTTCGCGGGCGCTCTTGTGGAAGCGCCAGAGAAAGCCGATGGTCGGATCGCCCAGTCCGGAACTTACGGTGTCGCGTAGCGGCTCGTAGCCATAGCCGAAAGCCGGGTCGGTCAGCAAGCGCTGCACGCCTGCAGTTCCCATCGGGGTGACAGGGCCGCCTGTCGGGACGAATGGCAGGTTGCCAGGCCCGGCAGGCTGGCTGGGGTCGTATGCAGGGTTGAATCCGATGTTGCCGCCGTTGACCTTGAAACGGGCGTAGGTGTGCGAACGCGCGTAGGGGATGATGGCGCCGACCGTCAGGTCCTCGGTGACGCCGTAGCCCACAGTCAGCAGCGCAAAGCTGTTCTCGACGTGGGTGTCGAACCTCGTGGTGCCCAGCGAGGCGCCTCCGCCAAACAGGCCCAGTACCGGGAAAATCGTGCGATCCAGTTGGACTGCGTCGAACGGTGCGCTCATGTCCTGCTTCCTGCCGGTATCGTCGAAGCGGCTGTCGTAGCGGTTGATGCGTGTTTCCAGGCGGGCTGCCCAGTGCCCGGCGGGTGCCATGGTGTCGAGCCCGAATCCGGACGCGAACGGAATCGCTTCTGCGCTTGCATGGAGGGGAGCGGCGAGGCCGAGCAGCAGGGGGAGGGCGCAAAAAAAACGTGCAGTGGTCTTGTTATTCATTGTGGCGGCATTGAACTGCAAAACTGGTAGTTTGTCACCGCCTGCGGCGATTTCACCCCCCTGAACACGGGGTGGCGCATTCATGCGCCAGCGATATAGTCCATGCTGTGTAAAAGTGCTATGTTTCCGCCCATGCGAACCGCCTTTATCCTTGAAGATCTGCCTGATTCCCGTGCCTGGCTGGTGTCGGCGCTGGAGGAGAGCTTCCCCGGCATCATTGTCGATAGTGCGGCGACCATCGCTGAGGCGTTGGCGCGTCTGCAGGCCGGATGTCAGGTCGAGGTAGCACTGATCGATCTTGGCTTGCCCGATGGTAGCGGGGTGTCGGTGGTGGAGTGGTTCAATCAGCACTCGCCCCAGACAGTGTGTATCGTGGCCAGCATTTTCGACGACGATGGCCATATTTTCCCGGCCCTGCGTGCTGGGGCGCAGGGCTACCTGCTTAAGGATCAGCCTCGCCAGGTTATCGTGCAGGCGCTCAATGGCATCGTCACCGGTCAGCCGCCGTTATCGCCGGCCATCGCACGCAAGGTGCTGAGCCATTTTCGTGCGCCCACGGCCGAGCTCGTCGAGCCGCTGACCGCGCGAGAAAAAGAGGTGCTGGCCATCATCGCCAAGGGGCTGACGATGAACGAAACCGCTGGCATGCTGGGGCTTGCGCGCAATACCGTGGCTGGCTACGTCAAGGAAATCTACCGCAAGCTGAATGTTTCCTCGCGCGCCGAGGCTGCGTTGAGCGCTCGTCACATGGGGTTGGTTTGATTTTGCGTCAGGCCTGTGTTTTTCAGCGCAGCATCGGATATCCCTGATTTTCCCGTCCACCGCGCATCAGAAGTCCCCCCACAAGGTCTGGATGGCCGACAGGGCCGTGAGGGCTGCCGTTTCGGTGCGCAAGACGCGCGGCCCGAGGCGTACCGGCGTGAAGCCGACGCCCTCAGCAGCCTGGGTTTCGGTCGGGGAAAAACCACCCTCGCAACCGATCAGCAGGCAGATGTCACCATTGGGGGGCGGCAGGTCGTGCAGGGTGCATTCGGCAGTGGGGGATAGCATGAGTTTCAGGGTGAAATCCGGCATCGCGCCCAGCCAATGCAGCATCGGCATCGGCGCTGTCACGTCGGGAACGCAAGCGCGCCCGCTCTGTTCGCAGGCGGAGATGGCGACATTCTGCCAGTGGTCACGCCGTCTTTCCGCGCGCTCCCCGGCCAGTTTCACCACGCTGCGTTCGGCAGCCAGCGGCTGTATGGCGCCCACGCCCAGTTCCACCGCCTTTTGCAAGGTGAAATCCATGCGGTCTCCCGAGGAGATGGCTTGGGCGAGCGTGACTTGCAGCGGGGATTCCCGTTCGATGCGCTGCCAGGACAGTATCTTGGCGGTGACGCCCTCTTTGCTCACACGCAGCAGTTCGACCCGGTAATCGCTGCCGTCACCATTGAAAAGAATCGCTTCGTCGCCGGCTCGCAGGCGCAGCACGCGGCTGGCGTGGTGCGCTGCGTTTTCCGGCAAGTCGAGTTGGACGCCGGGGCCCAGGATGGCGTCGCAATAAAACCTTGGTGTGGACATGGCGTTGGGGTGCGCGGAGGCGATGATAAAATTGCTCCCTATTTTATGTGAAGGAGTAGGTTCATGGTGAGTTTGCAAACCCCGGTGTGCGATTTTGGTTGGAAAGCCCCGGAATTCGATCTGATGGGGGTCGACGGCAAGCGTCACACGCTGGCCGATGCCATGGGGGAGCGTGGCCTGTTGGTGATGTTCATCTGTAACCATTGCCCATATGTCAAAGCCATCCGGCCGCGTTTGGTCGCTGATCTCAAGGCGCTGAAGGCGCTGGGGGTGAACGCCATTGGTATCATGTCCAACGACCCGACTGATTATCCCGAGGATGGCTTAGAGCACATGCGGGAGGTGGCACAGGAATTCGATTTTCCGTTTCCTTACGTGATCGACCCCACCCAGGAGATTGCCAAGGCCTACGGCGCCGTCTGCACCCCGGATTTCTTCGGATTCAACGCGCAATATGAGCTGCAATACCGCGGTCGCTTCGACGAATCGCGCAAGGAAACGGCGCCTGACAGCACGCGTGATCTCTTTCACGCGATGAAGCAGGTGGCCGAGACCGGTCATGGCCCGCTGGAACAGATTCCTTCCATCGGCTGTTCCATCAAATGGATCAATGAGTAGCGTGTGCTTCGGACGTGTGCTGGCTATTGCCCAGAAGCCATAAAAAGGGAATAATTGAGCCACTTTCCCTAATCAGGCGGGATAATCAGACCAACATGCCTGAGTCTTGGGAGACTCCCAGAGAAATAGAATTTCAGCCCCAGCCTCCAAAAGGCCGGCGTATTTTTCGCTTTTGATTAACGATAGGAATGACTATGGCAACCCGTAAAGAACTTGCAAATGCCATCCGCGCGCTGTCGATGGATGCCGTTCAGAAGGCCAACTCCGGCCACCCCGGCGCCCCGATGGGCATGGCAGATATCGCCGAAGTGCTGTGGAACAACCACCTGAAGCACAACCCGGCCAACCCGAGTTGGGCTGACCGCGACCGCTTCATCCTGTCGAACGGCCACGGCTCCATGCTGATCTACTCCCTGCTGCACCTGTCCGGCTACGACCTGCCGATGGACGAGATCAAGACTTTCCGTCAGCTGCACTCCAAGTGCGCCGGCCACCCGGAATACGGCTACGCCCCTGGCGTTGAAACCACCACCGGCCCGCTGGGTCAGGGCATCACCAACGCTGTCGGCTTTGCCATGGCAGAAAAGCTGCTGGCTAACCAATTCAACAAGCCGGGTCACGAGATCGTCGACCACCGCACCTGGGTGTTCCTGGGCGACGGCTGTATGATGGAGGGTATCTCCCACGAAGCCTGTGCGCTGGCCGGTACCTGGGGTCTGGGCAAGCTGACCGCCTTCTGGGATGACAACGGCATCTCCATCGACGGCCACATCGAGGGCTGGTACACCGACGACACCGCCGGTCGTTTCGAAGCCTACGGCTGGCACGTTGTCCGTAACGTCGACGGCCATGATCCGGCTGCGATCGAAGCGGCAATCCAGGAAGCCATCAAGGTCACCGACAAGCCGTCCCTGATCTGTACCAAGACCATCATCGGTTGGGGTTCCCCGAACAAGTGCGGCAGCCATGACTGCCACGGTTCTGCATTGGGTGAAGCCGAAGTGGCCGCAACCCGCGCCAACATCGGCTGGAACCACGAACCGTTCGTGATTCCGAAGGATGTCTACGAAGGCTGGGATGCACGCACCAAGGGCCAAGGTTCCGAAACCCTGTGGAACAACAAGTTTGCCGAATACGCCAAGGCTTATCCGGCTGAAGCCGCTGAATTCAAGCGTCGCATGGCAGGCGAACTGCCGGCCAACTGGAAGGAAGTGACTGCTGCCTTCATCAAGGCGACCAACGAAAAGGCTGAAACCATTGCGACCCGTAAGGCATCCCAGAACGCGATCAACGCGCTGGCTGCGGTGCTGCCGGAATTCGTGGGCGGCTCTGCTGACCTGACCGGTTCCAACCTGACCAACTGGACCGGTGCACACCACGTCCATGGCAAGAAGCCGGGTAACTACATCTCCTACGGCGTCCGTGAGTTCGGGATGGCCCACATCATGAATGGTATGGCACTGCACGGCGGTATCCTGCCGTTCGGCGGCACCTTCCACATGTTCTCCGACTACATGAAGTCCGGTATGCGTATGTCCGCGCTGATGCATCAGCGCGTGGTCTACGTGCTGACCCACGACTCCATCGGTCAGGGCGAAGACGGCCCGACCCATCAGCCGGTCGAAAACACCTCCGGCCTGCGCTACATTCCGCGCATGGACGTCTGGCGTCCGGCTGACTCCACCGAAACGGCAATCGCCTGGGTGGCTGCGGTCGAGCGCACCGAAGGCCCGACCAGCCTGGTGCTGTCCCGTCAGAACGTGCCGGGTATCAAGCACGACGAAGCGCACTTCGACCTGGTCCGCAAGGGCGGTTACGTGTTCTCGGACTGCGCCGGCAAGGCCGACGTGATCCTGATCGCCAACGGTTCCGAACTGGATCTGGCGATCAAGGCAGCCGCCGAACTGACCAACGAAGGCAAGAAGGTGCGCGTGGTTTCCATGCCATCCACCAACGTCTTTGACCGTCAGGATCAAGCCTACAAGGACAGCGTGCTGACCCCGGGCGTGAAGCGTGTTGCAGTGGAAGCTGCGCACCCTGACTTCTGGCGCAAGTACGTTGGCCTGGAAGGTGCAGTCGTCGGTATCGATACCTTCGGCGAATCCGCACCGGGCGGCG
>CAYUJU010000031.1:0-35685 GCA_964445115.1 uncultured Methylobacillus sp.
CAGGCCGCAAGCGTCCCCGTATCTATCGAGCAGTCCTCTCATGAACCGGAGGCCCAAGGCTCCCAAAGACACCGAGGTTGTGCGGCCTCGGCAGCGTTCTGAAACCGATTTCGGTATTCAATCCCGCTTCGGCGTCATTCCGTGCGGGCCTCGGAGACCGATTTGTGGTATGAGAAGATGAGGTTTTTTATTCGAAGAAGACCGGGGGCCAAGAGCGTCGGAATGACAATGGAGCCTTGATCGCTTTGCCCATGAGGCTCGCGACCTCTATTCGATGAACATCGTAAAAGGCTCTGTTTCAAGGGCGGGCCGTCCATTTTCCACGAAGAAGACAACGTGGGAGCAAGGAAATGAATCAGGAAAAGGTGTGGCGCGAGATTGCCGCTCTAACCCCCGGAGGCTCAGCAGGAAGTTCTGGAAATCATCCAGTTTCTTCGAAGACGCGACAACCAAACGCTTGCGAAAGAGCAGCGCCCGAAGACTCAGCTGGCTGAGGAGCCGTTCGTCTCCATCTGGCGTGACAGGCAGGATATGGAAGACAGCAGCGAGTGGGTTCGTGGGGTCCGCAGGCGGGAATGGGGGTGTTGATGAAAGAGCTCGTCATCATCGACACCGATATCCTGATCTTTTTAAGATCTCATAGGTTTAAAAAACCGGATCCATAATCGGGCACGCCCGCTCATCCGATGTTTCGTGTCCAGCTTGGCCATCGCCATCCGCCGGGTTACCCCAAAATCTGGTACCCGCGCGATACTGACCAACGTTGTATTGTCTCTTTGTCTGCCTTTGAGGAGTATCCAATGGAGCTTAAAGAATATGCCACCGACATCAACAAGCTTGCTGCGGCGCTCGCGAAAATACTCCGGGCAAAAATGCCGTCGGATCTAGAGCTTGCAGACATGTTACGCGAAGCGCTGACCGCCGCAAAGGCTGTCTCCATTGAACAGGTGGTCGAAAAGATAGATGGACTGCGAAACCAAGTTCAAATGCGCGTTGATCAAGCACTGAACGAACGGCGGGAGGTATTGCTGCAGGCTGCCAAGCAAGCGGAAGTGCCCTTCAAACGTTACGGCGACTATGATCGCCTCGGGGTGTTCAAGGTGCTGTACCGAGGGAAAAAGGTCAGGCTTGAGGTCGGGAGTGAGGTCTTTGGTGATTTTGAGGAGGTGGATGGTCTTCGGGTTTTTGAGATTATCCGAGAGTCTCGACAAATGCTGGAATCACAGCCATTCGACCGAAGTAAGTTTTTCCGCCTTTTGAAACATTCATACCGCGTGGCCAAGGATGAAGAAGTCGCCAGGGATGGCTGGGTGTCTGTGCAGAGACTATATGCATACTTGGTTTTGATGCGCCATATCAACTCAGAGGAATTCATTAAGAAGCCGGAGGGAAAGAAGTTCCAGAACTATTCAACCGCTCAGTTCGTCTACGATCTTGCTCGGTTCGGCCACAGGGAATGGACTTTGGGGGATGAGGTTTTGCGTACTCGCACCCCCAACATGGCCACAGTGGCAAGTGGCAGGGCCATGACTCTTCCAAACCTGGATACTGTCGAAACACTCGGGCCACAACTTGCTGTCTTGAGGATCGAAAAGCGGGAGGCATAGGGTGAATCCTAGGGAAGCTCTCGCCCGGCTGGCTGAGGCTGGAACACCACCCGATGCGGAGAGTGCTCTCCGTATTTCGGTCGGATTGGATGAGAAGATATCGCTTTTCCGGAATGAAACGCTGCCTTTTCTCAGTGGTGGCGGTGCAGAGCTACAATTCATTCACGCACCTTACGGACGGGGGAAAACACATCTTCTCTGGATGCTGAAGGAACATGCCCGCAGGCAAGGATTTGTCACAGCATACGTTGACTGCGCCACCGGCCAGTCGCCCTTTGCATCTCTCAGAACCACCTTCAACCAGATTGCCTCCAATCTTGATCCGCCATACTGCTCAGCTCATTTCTGTCAGCAAGGCGGAATCAGAGCCGTGATCAATGAGGCCTTCTCAAGGGTCAGTGGCGCGTCGATCCAAGATTTGATCAGCAAGATACGAAAAGATCACAATCTGGCCACCGACTTTCGCAACTTGGTTGTCGCTTACGCCCGGAGCGTCCTGGATGGCGCCCAGCCTGATTATCTGAGGCAGCAACTGGGAGCGCTACTATCGGCCAGTTCCACCGTCCGTGTGACCATGCGAGAGCTCTACCGCATGTATCCCCATCTGCCGCGTCCCATCGGAAAGCTGGGTAACCGGAATGCAGCCTCATGGGTCCGCTCTATTGCATCGCTTCCGGTATCTCTCGGTTATCCAGGTCTGGTGGTCCTGTTCGATGAAACGGAGAAGGCCCACTCCATGAAGAAGCTCTCCATTAAGGCACGTAGGGAGCACCTGGTGAATTTACGGAATCTTATAGACCACATGGCGACCGGCGCTTTCCGAGGGTGTGCTATCTACTATGCAGTTGTCGAGGAGTTTCTGGAAATTGCCCAGAACGAGCTCGAGGCGCTGAGCCAGAGAATTGAGCGCATGTGGTTGGGCACTGACCGCCCCATGCCCAATCCGCGAGCGGTATGGGTAAGCCTTGATGAGCTCACAGATCCGAATCCTGAAGAACCTGCATTCTTCGACAGGTTGGCAGAGCATCTCATGGAACTTGGCACCGAGGCCGGCTTAAATGGCAACGCTGCTGATCTTCTTCTTCAAAAGCTTAAAGCACAAAGCATCCAACACTCAAATTCCATAAATGTTGGTGTGGTGCGCGAGTTTGTCAAAATGGCGGCCGGGAACATAGCTTTTGAGCTATCAGTGCATGGAGGATGATATGGCATTACATGATCCACAGCTTGCAGCTGAGCTTTGGGCGAGGCTGGCTTCTGAAGGCAAAGCTCCCAATGAGTTGACTTTTGCCGCTGAAGCTCTTCCTGCATACTCCGTTGCGATTGACCCATGGATCGACCGGCTGGCAAGAACCTATCTGCGGGGGCTGTCGCAACGCCATACCCATTCAAAGGTCGTCATTGCACCGTATGGCGGTGGCAAAACCCATTTCCTCATGTCGCTGGGGAGCCGTGCCCTCGAAGAAGGTTTTGCTGTTGCCTATGTTGCCTGTGCAGACGGAATCAACTTCGACAATCCGCTGGACGTCTATCGCGCATGTATGAAATCGCTGCAGCTTCCTGGTGAAGATCGTCCAGGGACCGGTCGCTTCCTGAGGCGGGTAGTCAGACGTAAGAACAAGCAGATAACAGATGCTGAGGTTCCGGATCCAGAAGCTGCGTTTGAGGCTTGGCTGAGATCAGTGGAAAGCGAAGACTATCCGGAGCTGTCCTTTGGCCGCGTGTTATCGGAAGCCCTTCGTGCTCAGGTGGACCCAACGCGCGCTCTTGCCGGTGATGCTGCGGTCCGGTGGCTGAGAGGTGAAATTGATACTCTGACCAAGGATGAGCTGGGGCTTCTTAAGTTGAGGAGGGTATCTGCAAGAGACCAGAAGGAGCTTGGACGTAATCTTCTGCTTTCCATCGTTCGTTTTGCGAAGGAAGCTGGAGTCTTGGGCACTGTCCTGCTCTTTGACGAGGTGGAAACACTTTTCAATGCAAGAGGCAAAGCTCTGCAACGCCTACTCTCAGCAATGCGGATAATGCTGGATCTACCAGCCGGCATTCCGGGTGGTGTGCCTATGCTGGGTGTTTACGCGGCTGTGCCCGATATTCTTGAGCAGCTGGGCAGATATCCGGCCTTGCAGCAACGGCTTGCAGTCGTCGGCGTTCCATTCGAGGAAGGAAATGACTACGCAGCACAACTTCATCTCGATCGGGTCGGAACCCAGAAAGAACTGCTTCATGCGGTCGGCCTGAAGCTTTTGGATCTCGGACGGGTAGCTTCAGGCCGCGATTTTGATGACAGCCTGCAGGATGACAACATCAAACGACTTGCACACATCGCCTCCGAGAGCAACCTGGAGATCGACGCCCGTCGGCTTTTCGTCAAGACCTGTGTGAACATCTTGCAGCAACAGGCTCACCAGGGGGAACGAAGATATCCGGATGATGAACTGCTCGACCGATACCGCGGGTTTTTCGAAAGCTTGCGAAATAAGGACCAAGAGGAGTCTGAACCGTGAGGGTGGGTGATAAGGTGTTCCACTCGAGGCTCGGGAAGGGCTCCATATCGGAAATTGCTCCGATGGGAGCTGATGTTTGGGTCTGGGTTGATTTCGGCTACACGGTCAGCGCCGTCAGAGCAGAAGATCTGCAGACATTTCCTGAAGGGGCGCCACTACAGCCCGCCGCTCCTCCTCAACCGGCCTCTATCGAGATTCAGTTGGAAAGTCAGATTCAATTTCCTGATGTTGACCACCAGAAGGACACCATAGCCCCCCAACTTCCATCACCTCCTGACCGGGAGAACATAGAAGCACGTAGAGGCATTACTGCCCTGCGGCTTGGACAGGTTCTCGAATCGCAGATTTTAGATTTGAGTGTCGGAACTGAGCAAATGGAAGCCACATTCCGGGAGGTGCTGGATCGTGCCGCCGTGCAGGAAGAGCCAAACTTCCTGCTGATCGAAGGGGCTTGGGGAGGTGGCAAGACGCACGCCCTGACCCTCCTGCAAGCAATGGCGAGAGGATCTGGGCTTGTTACCGCTAATGTTGTCATGGATGGGCATTCGGTATCTTTGTTTGAGCCCATGCAGCTCATGGCAGCCATCACGAGCTCCCTTCAATTTCCTGGTCATTCAGCCCCGGAAGGTGTCTCGTTTCTTCTCTCAAATGCGGTACGAAAATGGAGAATCTCTGACCTGAGGAACAGGGGTGCGTACTTAATAGCGAACGTGCTTGATAGTCTTTCGCGTGAAGCAATGGACGACCCGGATGTTCAGCATATCTTGGATGACTATTTCTCCCTGGCCATATCGGCAACTCAAGCCACCAAGAATCTAACGCTTCTAGGTTACTATTCAGTCCGGCTTCCTACCATAAGGGCTCATCGTCTCTCTGAGTCACCGAAAGCTCTACGAATATTGCTGACAAACTGGGCTCATTTTGCCAAGGTGACAGGCTCGAAAGGATTACTTGTTGTTCTTGATGAGCTTGATGTGGAGTACGCTGCCACAAGTTACTGGGACAGAACATCTGAAAGGCGTCGGAATCGCAGACACGAAGTCCTGAGTGAATTGCGCGAATTGGAGGGGACAAGAGCGCCTATCATCATAGCCTTTGCCTCTGCCCCTGGCCCACCTGAAATCCTAAATGAACACGACGCGGTTGAGAATATCCGTAGTATATTTCAAGGCATACTTAGCCATATCATTGTACCTACACCAGATAGCGATCAGCTCCGGCAACTCTATCAAAGGATCGTAATGCTTTATCGCGAAGCATACCCAACGAACTTGCCCGATCTGGGAGAGAGACAAATGCATCGGATCTTCGATGCAATCTTGTTTCGCCATGAGCGCAGTCCTGGTGCTGTCCCGCGTCAATTCGTGCGAAGAGCTCTCGAAGCTCTTGATGTGACCTTGCTAGGCAATGACGATGCCCTTGAGAAAGTGATCCACGCCCTCAGGTCGGAGTGAATAGATGCTGTCCGATCGTGACCTTTTACGAAAATTGGGGTCGACTGGTGCTGCATTTTTGGGACAGTTTCAGAGCTTGCGCGAAATCCAACGCCAGGCCGTTCTCCCTATTCTCCTTGGAAAAAATGTACTTCTGAGCTCAGCGACAGCATCCGGAAAAACGGAAGCTGTCTTTGCACCTCTGGTGGCAAAGTTAAGAGAGAAGCAAACGGGCGGAGAGGGTATTCGCCTGCTTGCAATTGCACCCACGAGAGCTCTCGTCAATGATCTCCACTCTCGCCTCGAATATCCCCTTTCAAACATCCAGTGGACATGTGGGCGGCAAACGAGCGACCATCGCGACAAAACGAGGAAACCCAACGTCCTTATCACCACTCCGGAATCCTTTGATTCCATGCTTGTCCGAGATGGTGATCGAGGCAAGGGTGCGCTAAAGGGCCATTTGCTCGCCGGTGTACAGGCCGTGTTCATTGACGAAGCTCATCTTTTCGACGCTTCGGTAAGAGGCGATCAGTTGATGTGGCTGCTTGCCCGGCTTCAGAGGCTAAAAGAGCATGCCCTCAGAAAAAACTGGACGAATGACAAAGAGATTCAGATTTGCGCTGCGAGTGCAACGGTTGCCTCACCTGAGACCCTTGCAGCAAAGCTGCTTGGATCTTCTGCGGAGATCGTTCAGGTTCCTGGCAGAAGAGAGATAGAGATCTTTTCGGTTGATGGTGGATCTCGATGGGTTGAGGTCGATGCTCTCGGATCAGTCCAAGAGATCTATGAACACATACTTCGCGCAAGAGGTCCCGAAGACATCCAATTCCTAAGTGATTCAATATGGCAGGCTGTTCAATTCGCGGATATCGAAAACACACGCAAGGTTCTCGTGTTCGTCACGTCCCGGGCACTTTGCGACAGCTTATCCGCACATCTGGCTAAAGATCTGAGGCGGCGCAGGCACATATGGATAGGGGGGCACCACGCGAGCCTCGAGAGATCCATCCGTGAGAATGCCGAGCGCGAGTTCGCGAATCGACGCGATGCGATCCTGGTAGCGACAACTACGCTTGAAGTTGGCATCGATATAGGAGATGTCGATGCCGTAGCTTTGATCGGATCACCTCAGGATACGGCGTCCCTATTGCAACGAGTGGGTAGGGCCGGCCGCAGATCCGGTCATGTTAGAATCATTCCGATCGCCAGAGAGGAGATCGAGGCCCGAGCCCTTGCAAGTATGCTGGAAGCCGCGTGCCGGGGAGTATTGGATGAGAGGTCATCTGGCAGAAGGTGGTCTGTATGTGTCCAACAGGCTGTCAGCTTTATTCTGCAATCTGGCAGAACCGGCAGGAGACGATCCGATATTGTGGCCTTGGCTGATCAAGTCTGGCCCGAGCTCCGGTCTCCCTCATCAGTCTCGCGCATTCTTGACGGCCTTGTGGAGGAGGAATTGTTGGTCAGTCACGGAGACAGATTATTCCTGGGCGACGGCTTTTCAGACCAATTCGAACGTGGTGGTGGCAGTCTGCACAGCAACTTCGAGGGGGATGCAGCGGGCATTCCTGTGGTGGACGCTTCGACCGGCGAAATAGTTGCCCATGTTGCTCAGTTTCCAAGCGAAGGACAACCGATTGCCCTGGCCGGCCAAAAATGGGATGTAATCCATCAATCAGGTGAGATTCTGCTGCGTACAACCCGCAAGGATCACAGATCGAACACCTTTCAATACAGTTTCCGCACTGCCCCATGTGGGAAGATCTTTGCGGAACACGTCCGGCGGGGTCTTGGACTTGCTGAGAATGAAGCGCCCTTGGTTTCTTCAGCTGAAGGGCTGGTGTGGTTTCATTTCGGCGGCTCAGCTTATGATGCTGTGTTACGCAAGATTTTATCCAGCCTGCGCACTCTTCGGGGACTGGCCGGAATCGCTCTTCGAGGCATACCGGATGATCAGACGATATCGGCTCTGATCAATAATCCACAGAAGATTCAGGCTGTCATCGAAACCCTCGGAGATTCAATGGCACCGCTCCTTTCACCTGGCCGTTTTCACAACATGCTGCCGGCGGACATCCGAACCAGAGTGATGATCGATCTCTTTGATGTGCAGGCTTTCATTAAGTGGCTTGGATCTCGGAAGATAAGGGAGTTGACAGGCCCCGATCCGCTGGCCCAGCAACTACTCGCTCTTCGGTGATCCCGGGTTCCTTGGGAATGTGTATTCCGACGATTCCGACCACTCATTCTAATCGAAGGCGGCCACCTTTTTGCTCGCACTTTCGGCAGTTTGGCCTTAGATTTGTTATATCATATTGTGTATTTCTTCACGGTTGCTACTCAGCGGGCGAATCTGATTCATCCGGCGGAGTTACGAGAGATCTTCGCTCCTTATCCGCCCATGGCCACCATGGCGTACCGAGGAACCGCAACCGTTGCTCGACAGTCCAGTCCTTCTTCATTCTCTCATAGCTGAAATCGGCAGAGCCTGAACTTGACTCCGTTTCGGCTTTCAGAGTCGGATATCTGGAATCGGGAGCTGCCTCCGTCGGCGGAAGCCACAGGAGCTTGCGAAGGTTGTTGAACCATCTCGACTGCCAGGCTGGTTTTCCAAACCAGGCTTCAAGTTGCTCCAAGCCGCAGCGGACAAGCATCGTTTTGCTCCGGGTAAAATCTCGCGCGAGAGCACCACTCACAGAGTCTCTCCCCACAATGTTTTCGACGGATATTTCCACGCTCCCCAAGCCGTCCGCCTTGCCTCTCCCCATCTTGTGGGCCAGGCCGTCTTCCAGCTCGAGGCTGTAAATGAGCAGCCCTAGCTCCTCCCCGCTCAGGTTTTCGAAATGCACGTCGAAATAGAAGACATTCCCGGCGTCGAGCAATTCGACCGAAGCCCTGTTGGGGTTGTCCTCGTCGGGTTTCGTTCGCTCCAGCTTCATCGCCTTGCCGGGATTGTGAACATAAAACTTTTGACCGGGGACCTGGGGCAGAGGAGAGTCCACGCGGTCTCCAGCGGGCATGAACCATGTACGTCTGGGCGATTCGGACTGGGAGAGCAGGTAGAATGAACCTTTACGAGGGTCGCTCTCGGAAGACTCCCGCCACTGCACCTCCCCTTCGGCCTCCGTCGTGCCCCAATGGTGCGCAAACCCGAAGCGCACCCGCCCCCCATAGCCGGTGGTTCCGAAAAGTCGGCACGCCGGACACAGGCCCTCCGGGTGTAGCGCCTGGAGCCCGGGCAGAAAATCCCCAGTGGGCTCCCTGGTGGCGCGCATGGCCTCGGGACCCACCGTGCAGGGCCGTAGATCGCTGTCGATCATGGCCCCCAGCAGCTTGTGCGACATGCGGCGGGAGATCCTTACAGGCACAATGTCGATGGCCTCGTGGCCTCCGGTATGAAGTCTGAAATAGACCGTGTCACCATCCAGCAGCTCTTCTCTTAATGGAATGGTCCGAAACTCCTTGGGAAGATCCTTTGTATTCTCCTTCTGGATTGCGATCAGCTCCGCAAAACGCTTCCTCACATCTTCCGGAACCTTTATGCGCCTGGCCGTCCCGGAAGTCAGGAAAACCGACTCGAACCATTTGGTTACGGTGTATTCCACCAGCTTTCCCGCCGTGCCCCGGCTTTTCGATGGCCATACCACCTTGATGGCCGGGACCTTTTGATTGTCCTTCTTAGTCACCTGTGAATTGCATTTGAGAAAAGGCAGATTGTTATAATAGTCATTCTCGGTGAAAGCGGGGCTTTGCGCGCCGCTCATGGCAGGAAGGATCCTGATCGCGACGACGTTGTGGCCAGTCCGGTGATTGTATCCTTTAAGAGCGCTTTTATTCCTTTGATCCACCAGATCCTTAACATATCTGGTCAATCCGGACCCAGCCGTTATGACATAGATCGGGTCCTTCCCCGCAAGGACACGCTCCAGCTTGTCGGGTTTTAGATTCTGCAGTCTCTTCCGCACTGTTGAAGCGGCTGACACTATTGGATCATCAGGATTGACAGGAATCCCAGCTTCGTTATCGACTTCGGGATGATAGAGAGGCAGGCGCACGGAATCCATTTGGACGATCCAGTAGTCCCCTCTTTCATCGATCTCGATACGGCCGGGTAAGTAGCTGTCGAGATATCCTTCGTATTCAGCCGGCATGCGCCATGACATCCTGTGCGTTTCATCCAGGACCCGCATGCACGAATTCGTCAGCGCCTCGAACACCGGCGAGATGGTCCCGCGGATGGTCGCCCCCGAAATGGCGAGCTTTCCAAAAAGACGCATGAACTGGAGCCTCGGATGAGCCGTTCCTTTCTCGTCAGGCAGGTCCGGCGCATCGGGCACACACATAGGGCCTTTGCTGACGAGACGGCACCGCATTTTCCCAGTGAATTCAGGCTGATATCTGTCGTGACTCACATAGTTCGGAAGCCTGGGAACCTTATGTTCACGCGACAGGATGTAATACGGGTGATAGATTTCGTGAGGCTTCAGCTCGGGTTCTTCGAATTCGCCAAACGTCTCCCGCCGCGCCGCCACCATGCCCGTTTCCAACGGTTTAGCCCTCAGCTCGAGTCCCAGCGGATTGGAAAGGAGCTCCAGGTCGCCCACCATCCCGTAGCCGATGGAGCTCTTTCCTCCGAGGGGAAGGAGGCCGTCTCGAAGGTCGGCGAGCGCCATCTCGAGCATTTTCCTCACGTCCTGGTACGCTTCCTCTTTCAGGCTCTTTCCAAACCAAATGCTGCCCTTGAAGTATAGAGGGTTTTCTGGAGTGGCCAGCAGCGGAGTGTCGTCGTACTTCAGACCGTCGACTCCTCCCCCCGACGAGCGATCGATGGCGACATGGTCGAACGTAACCGTCCTCTCGTTTATCTCTTCAGCACTCAACGGCTCCCAGTCTCCCGAGGACTTCCTCGCAACCGGTGCGGCGTCCTCGAAGAGAAGCAGGCCTTTCCCATGCTCACTGCCGAAACCGGCACACAGCTCACACCGGCAATCCTCGTGATCCCGGTCATGGCATTGCGCGTGCTTGCCCACGGCGTACCGCAGCACGCCACGGATGCTTTCGCTCTTCAAAAAGGGCTGCCATGGCTTCGCATCGCCTTCTTTCAGAATCTTTTTCTTTGTCATGGCCGTGTCGGCCATTCTTCCGTCAAGTCCCGGAATGTTCAGAGCTGCGATGGTGTCCCTCGAAAGGAGGGGAGAGTCAAACCGGACGACATATTCCATACTTTGCCATGGGGTTTCGGTGATCAGCGGAAATTGCGGGTCGGCCCCATCGTCGAGAACATCCGCAAGGGTGCTGTCAGCCATCTGCCGGAAATCCCGGTAGAGCAGGGATCGGCAAAGCTCCGGCCCGGTTTTCAGATCGAGTTGGTACTCCCTCGCGTCTCGCAGTGCAAACCGGCCTTTCCCCGTTCCCTGCTGGCCACCGACAAAAAGCATGCCCCTGCTCCAAAGACCGAGAGCCTTTTTCAGCAGGTCGAGGTCGCAGCCATCGAGCATTTTCCCGTCGTCCTCGTTACCGGCATGGGTGGAGCTGTAGTAAAGCCGGAATGGAAACCGAAGCCCCTGCGGCCCTGTCTCCAGATCGAAAAGGGCGCCACTGACCACGATCTTCGTGAACGGGGACCTCTTGATGCGATATCGGAGCTCCGGGGGCTCTGCAAACAATGACGTGCTCTCAGCGATGGTGACCTGGCTCATGATGCGGCAGATCTGACAGGTGCAGGGGGCGGCCGTTTCCAGTTCCGCGTTGCACCCCCCACCGTCCAGCAGCTCCTTGATGGTGCGACGCAATGCCCCCCGCAGGGCCGAACGGCTCAGGCGGTATCTGCCGTCATCCGTGCGCAGCACGGAAAAGCTCGTCTGCTCGTTCTCAGATTCGATTCCCAGATGAAAAGGAGTTTCCGAATGCAGGACCCCCGTGTAGATGAACCGGTGAACGGGAAGCGCGCTGACATCCAGAAAGGTCTGCTCTGCCGAGACCATGGTGCGGGGTTCATGACGGATATCCCCCAGAAGCCTTTCCGGGCGGTTCCGTTTTCCCGCACTCTTTTTTTCGGCGCGCAGCAGCGCAACCCCGACTCCTTCGCAAAACTTGACCCAGAGCCATTTCTCGTCCAGCTCCAAATGTGCGTCGGTAAATTCCTGCCAGTGCCGCCTTACGATGGGGAGCAGTTTCTTCCAGCGCGTATCAGAGCCGCCCCGCGTCTTTGCCTTCTCGAGGGTTTCCAGGTGCTCCACTCCCCATTGCCGCCAGTCTCTCACGGCATCGGCAAACCGGCGTAGGAGCCCTTCCATGCCATCGCCCTCGATCACCCTGCACACGTCTCCCGCGACATTCTTGAACACCTGCTCATCGAATGGCGCAGGCGCCGCCAACAGTGTTTCATTCAGCTCCACCAGAGGCTCGTCGCCCTCGTTCAGTTCCAGCTCACAAAAATTCATGATGAGCCTTTGGTGCTCATCGAAGGTTTTCTGGTTCTTGTCGAGGATGTCCACACGGCACAGAGCGCCCGCCAACATATCCACCCGCGCCAGCGCCGCGGCAAGCATCAGCTTGAGGAGCGGCATTTTGGCGGTGTGCCCATGGAAAAGGAGATCGCCCGTGTAGGTGCGGCATATTTCGTCGTTGACCTCCCAGACGTAAAAGTAGTCGCGGGCCTTCTGGTTATATTGGTCCACACGATTACGGATGCGTTTCACCGCAAAGTCGGGCAACCTTTCGAAAGGTCTTTCTTTCGGGCGGTTGGGAAAGAGGTTCCGGAACTGAACAAAACTCCTTTCGCCTTCCGAGAGCACAAAGCCTCGAAGCAGACAGATGGGGCAGGCCGTTTCAAATTGGGTACAATCCGGCGAAATCCCGGAATCGTAGCACTGCCGCCTTCTAAGAAACTGGCGGCCGCCTCTGGCAGGGGCTGTGCTCCTTGCCGAGCAGCATTCAAGGGCTATGAAGGGGGGAGACTCGTTTTCGATACGCAAACGCTTTTCCAGAGCCGCCAGGAAATCGGCCTGCTCGCGCACCTTTCTGTAAAGCAGGTCTCCCCGCAGCTGAAGCCGCCAGTCTCCATAACTGTCCCTGGCCCACACAACGCAGTTGTTACGGAGCTTTTGCTGCTTTTCATCCTCTGCAACGCGATACGGTTCGAGAAAACAGACCCTCACTTTCCAACGGTCGCGATCCAGAAGATCCCAATCAGACATGCTTTACCTCCTCCTTCTGAGGCCCGGGCAGTCCGAGCACACGAAACGGAGCGACATGGAACAACCGCTCGTTCTGCGAAATCCATCTCTTCTGACATGACTGCACGCACAGATGCGGCTCCTGGGGGCCGGCTTTGATCTTCCAGGTCAACTCGGCTTGCAGATCGGACCGTACCACCCACAGAGATCCGGCCACCGAAGACACCTTTTGCCCCAGAAAGAAGCTTGCGACAGACAGGTGTTCGTCCACCGCAGAAGCCCGCGCAGGTCCCAGGTCCGTCTCGCAGGCCCCCAGTACCACACGGGAGCCTTCGAGGTTCATGCATGACGCATGTTTTTGAAGCTCCATATGGGTCAACAGGCCACCACGGAGCTTCAGGCCGGAGAGGTAAGGGTTTTGGATATTGGCCTCGCCGTGACAGAAGAAGGCCACGAGTCTTGGCTGCTCTATTCCCTCCAGGTAACGGATCACATCCCCGGGAGAAGCGGCATCCGCTTTCGCGCCCCTCCACTCATCGGCCAACTCCTTGAGCTCAAGGCCTTCCCAGTTCATGAAGAGCCCCTTCATTCCCCTTGCAACTCCAAGTGGGCCCTTCGGCGCAAGCGACCAGGCAGGCAAATAGGTGGAGGCTTTTTCTTCGAACAAAAACTTCCCATTCCGCCGCGTGGCGTGAAGGGGCGTGAGATGAAGAAAACCGAACGGGATGAAATTGAGCGTGGAAGCCTCGACATCGAACAGGAACGCCAATTCCTCGCCCATGGCGTCACAAAGTTCCTGGAGCCGCTTGTCACATGCATCCTCCCACAGGCTCTCACTGGCAGGCGAGGTCCTGTAAGTCCTCTCCCAGCCCTGATACTTCTCCCAGAGACGCGCGGCATTGAAGTATTCTGGCCTGCGCTCGATCTCTTCGCCTTTTCTAATAATCAGGGCCCAGCCGTCGCGGCCATCCATATCCATGAAGAAGTGCACCGCCGCGCATCCTTCCGGCAGGTCCTCGTAGTCACGGGCCTTTGCCTTGACGACCATTGCCCCGAGATCCGATGACA
This sequence comes from uncultured Methylobacillus sp., assembly GCA_964445115.1. Classification (GTDB taxonomy): domain Bacteria; phylum Pseudomonadota; class Gammaproteobacteria; order Burkholderiales; family Methylophilaceae; genus CAIJXJ01. The sequence goes on from CAYUJU010000031.1 coordinate 13,791, forward strand.
AATCTCTAACGGCTTCCTCGTGCTCGGAAACTCCACGGCTGTAGAGCCCCAGATGCGCGTCCACCGCCACCTCCAACCCTTTCTCCAGGAGATCAGAGTAATCGGCGTCGCTGTTCGAAAGTGTCTCCGAAAAGGCATGCTCCCGAATGGTCGGTCTGCTCTTCAGGCTGTCGGCCACGCGCACAGCGTCCAAGAGCTTTCCACTTTTGCGGGCATCGCTGAAAGCGAGTGCATACAGGTCTCTCAGCCGCGCCCAATACCAGCGCAGTTTGACGGGCAAAACCGTACGCTCTTCCTGGATGAGACAGCTTTCAAAACATTGAAGGGCGAGATTTCCTCTCTCTTCGGGTTTGAGGGTCATCAGCAAATGAACCGCATCGTCCCACAGAGGAAGACTGAAAGGAGTAGCCGCCAGCCGCGGCACCAACTCTTCGAGCGCTTTGATCATGGCCTTCCGTTCGCCAAGATCACTGGCGGCACGAGCTTGAAGCAGGCATACCCTGGGATTGGACCGAGCAGAGACTTTCCGTTGAACGAACTGCTTCAGGGACTCGATCAGACGGTCATCCGCCATACCATTTCTCAGAATATGTTCGGCGACCTCCCAGTCCTCGACGCTCTTCGGCGACCATTCATCTTCGGAGAGAGCGACGACCGCCTCCAGGAGTCCCGCTTCCTCCACTGCCTTGCGGACGACCTCGTAGGGGTCGCCATGAGGAGCGATCTGGAGCACCGTCCTATGACGCTCGGTGGATGTCTTGTCACACTTTTCCGTCCATTCCACCGCTTTCAGGAACGCCTCGACCTTCTTGGGTGGAAGGTGCATCCCGCGGGGAAAGATCATCAGCCCGCGTTGAAGATAGCAACGTGCAATGAAGCAACAGGCCTGGTCTCTGTCGAAATGGTCGTTGGCCGGCCAGTCCCCGCCGGCTTCGTCTTCATCCCGAAACAGACCGGTGACCATCCGGATGGCGCGCTCGAGCAGTCTTTGTCGCTGTGTGTGTGTAAGGGGGCTTTTCCTATCCAGGGCATAGTCCCGTAAAGCTTCGGCCCGGCGGCATACAGCAGCCACATGCAATCTCTCGATTTCCTCACGACGCTTCTGCAGCTTTTCGGCAAACCCTTTACGGATACGCACGCCCCCCCATGCCGGAGGTTCCGATTCCGTGTATTCCTTGAGGATCTTCAAAAGCGCACCGAGACGGGCCAGTTCCCCGGAATCCTTTTCCTTTGTGATCTCCTCCAAACTTGGCAGCAGGGCCTGAAGGCGGGAGACGGTGCTCTGTCGAGCCTCGATCCGTCCCCCGTCACGCTCCATAAACCGATCGGCCTCACACACAATGTCAAGCGCGGCATCCCAGTCAATCGCCACTACTCTCTCCCCTTTCACTCCCTCAAGAGGGAGATTTCTGCTTAGCTGACGGTCTTCACTTCACAGAATACCGATCTCGTCCCAGCCGAAACACCATCAGGTTAATCCTGGCCTCGTTGGCCGACGAAATGCACCCACAAAAGCGCCGTCTCTTCGGGCGGGGCTGAAACCGTGCTCGTCTCGGTGATTTGATCGATCACGCTCTGAAGAGCGTCCTTGTTGGGGCTGACGCCGATGAGGACGCTGCTCACTCCGGGAGGAAGCTTCTGCCGCAGGCCTCGTGTTGCCGGAAGTTTCTGTGGAGCGGAAAACCACGGCGTGATTACGTCATTCGCGCCCTCGCGTGTCACTGAGAGTCCGATATACCAACTCAAGCTTTTCTCCAGCAACCGGAAGGCCTGTTCCGCCTTTTCATCGGGAAGGGCCTCTTTAAGAAAGCCGACACGGCCGCCATCGGGAGGAAGCGGTATCTCGACGGTGATCATATTGCTCTCCAGATCGATGGTGGCAGCCTGCTCTTCCGCTGCCGAAGGGAACCCCTTGTCCTTCATCGCAGGCGACGCATCCCTCATGAAACCGGCCGCATGCGCCATGAAGTAATCATCGGGCAGGGCAAAGCTGAACGGTGCACCAAGAACGGCTTCCAAACCTAAAAGCGGTTTTGCCATGGGCTCGGGGATCATATTGCTGGCGGTGGCAAAAGGTTCTGAGTGATGGTCGGTGCTAGAAGTCTCTTCTGCTGTCTCAGTGGCCAACCTTCTGTCGCGCTCTTTTTTCATCAATCTCAAAACTTCGTTATTACAGTCTTCGCAATACAGTAGGTGCTTCCTAACAAGTCTAGCCTCATCTTTGGGGAGCAAGCAATAACTATAAGCATATCGAATCTCTTTCGAGGGATGAGCCCCCTTTCGCACCTGCTCTCTGAGTTTACTAGATTCCTCTGGAGGAGTACCCTCCCTAAGGAATTTGACCAAGGATTCTTCGTCCATTTTCGGATTCATATATTTCTCCCTCATTTTTGGACCAGGTCCTGTTCTTCTGGTCTTACTGTGATTTTGATTTCAAAGAAAGATTCAGCCTTAATATACTTATTAGCTTTCGATTCGATCAGCAGTCTAAACTGATGCTCAGGATTCCAGGCTTCCTCTACCGTAATATCTCTCTTCCCGCGCCAAGGCCCTTCGTATCGATTCGAGACAAGGAACCCGCTGAGCTCATCGTATACTTTGATCCAAACTGGTCCATCAAATCCAGTCCAGTCTGCGGAGATACTTGAAATTAAAGGATCTCCTTTGTTTTTCTTTTTCCTGATAGTCAGCTTAGGAACTCTATGCTCAGGTAGTCTCTCGGAAAGGAATTTCTCAGCCGACTCTATTGCCTCATTGATCTTCTCAATACTATCAAACTGTTTGGCATTAACCATGGCGCGTTTGGCTTCGAAAATTGTAAAGCCTCTGTACTTGTCAAGAACATTATACAAAGCAGTAATAGCTGTATAACTAAACTGCCGCTCCATCATTTCTCTTCTACTCTTGGCTGCATCTACCCATTCCTGAAGCAGGTCATCAATTCTTGCTATTGAAGACTTAGCAATAAGGTTTTCCTCGTTTGACCAATCTTCTGCTTGATCCAGATAGTCGGCATCTTCGATGCCAACTGGAGCACCAAGGTTCAAGAATCCCTCACAGTTATTTGCATTATGGTCTAACCTCATTTTTTTACCATAATTTGGATTGGGTCTGATTTCTTCCTGTTTTCCACTCCAATGTTTTTCGTCTAATCTGAACTCCTTCAACATACAGATATGGTCTGGCTCTGTCAGATGGGGACAATTACCACATTCTCTTCTAGGAAGAACGGAGCCTTTTATCTCTCTGGCAACCGATGTTCGGATAGTCTTGAGCACAGCAGGCAGTGCCGGTACGGAGGAAAGCTCCCCAAAGCGCTGCTTAAGTCTCCAAACCATTCTGCTGAGAGACTCAAAGTTTATTAGGTCTACGTCAATAGGGGATTCACGGTGCTCTCCCCTTTTAGGACCTGTGACACTTTCTATGGATTTCACGTACTTATCATGAATCCATTGGGCCGGATCAGACCCGGGTTCCGCTTCTTCATCTTGCTCGATTATTCCCATCTCCATAAGTTTCAGAACGTCAGGTTCCTGAGCTTCATCTTCGTCTTCTTGAGGCTTCAGTTTCTTGGGATCTGTGTGGATGCGCGTATGGATCCATCTCGGGAAGTCCTTTTCGAGCTTCTCGTATTGCTTTCTAATTTCAATAAGGATCATTTCACAAGGATTGCACCGTCCTTCATTCCAAAAGGCCTCGGAGTCTCCCGTCCTCAATAGTTTACAGACATTGGTGATTGAGATTCCATCATCTCTCGTGAAGCCTTCAGGTTCGAAGTGTCTGCAAGGGGTATCCCAATACTGTATGTTGTTGCTCCTCGAACCGGCACACTGGATCGCAACCCAATCTGTCTTTTGTTTGGATTTCTCAGCCACTTGTGCTCCTCCTGCTTAATGAGTCATCCGCTGGACCTCATATGCGCCAAATCGATCACTTGGAGATCAAGAAAAGTGCCGCTTCCGATACGGAAGCCACAGCAGTTGGCTGCGCTACAACCCATTCGGGGTCTGGGGTTTGTGAGGAACTGCTTGAAGGAAGCGTTCTTACTTCGTGCTTCAGGCGATGATGCGATCATTCGCTTGATTCCTGCCAAGGCATGGTTCTCGGGATTGTGGAAGACTGCTTGACTGATAAATAGGACGTATTTCGTCGAAAATCGAGCGAATTTTTCCGGTTCGCTAAAGATGAATCGCCGACCCACAGGGACCGAGAGCGTGACATTGACGTCACTACGCGCCAAGGCAACAGACCATCCACTGTGTTAGAAGGACGTTCCCGGTACCAACTCCAAAGAGGGGATTTGACACGACCCCCATATGGGCTTCCCCCAAGGACAAGAACAGGCGAGGAGCGTAGGAATTGGTGGATTGCCCCTCGCCATGAGTCGTTCAACGGCTACTACTTCTTCTTGATGTAGCCGATGATTTTGAGGTTGCTCTTCGATCCGGACCGCTTGGTCACCTTGCAACGTGAGTAGTTGGCCTCTTCGATGTAGATGGTACTACCCTTGACCTTGGTGATGTATGAAACATGACCATAAGGATAGTAAATGTTGTGAACGGCCACTTTGCCAGGATCTGCGGAACTGCTGTTCATAACCCGCTTCTTGTCCGCAAGAGTAAAGAGCCCATACGGCAGCCATGAGGCCTTGGCACATCTTACCCACGTGACGCAGTTGCATGCGTCACAGGCCGACGCCTTGGCATTTTCGGACGCGCTGAAATCCTCCGGAGGCAGGAGGAGATCGTCGAGCTCAGGGTTGACCAGCGTGTAGAGGTTGAGATATCTTCCCGAGTCCACAAGGGTATTCAGGGTCAACTGGTCAAGCTCGTAGCTCACGTAGGTGACGGCAGGCTTCCCTTTGTCCTTGCCGTAAGGGATTTCTGCGGGCTGGAGGGTCTGCAACAGTACGTGTCTCGGGGCGTCGGGATCCGCCGAGTGGGTGGCGAGCACGTAGCCGACAAGATCCTCGAACCAGGCGGGCTTCTTCAACCGGTGGGCATTGTAGGGTGATGCGGGCACATCGGTCTGCGCCATGGAGGTCCCGTCGGGAACGACCGGGTTCGCCTGTGCGAGAGCGTCCCCTCCACGAGCGAGAATCCCCGCAAAAAGAAACACGAAAACAAGCTGAACGATCTTCTTTCTGGCCATGATGTTTATCCTTTCTCGGTTGGGTTTTGTTTGGGGCAGGACAGAGATGGGAGCATTTCTCTTCCGACTCCCGGTGTGATGAGCTGAGCTCCCGCCAAATCACCTCCTTTCCATGCTCTAAAATGAGCTGAGCCGGCTGAGGCCCTTTCCGTTAGGGCTTTAACCGGCTCGTATGATTGCCGGGCGTTCAATGGGGGAACGCCTCCCCGCCTTCGATACGCGTTTCAACACAAACATGGGAATAGGGGCTTTCCCTCGTCTGAGAAATAGAAAAGGCCGGTGAATTCATTCACCGGCCTTGGGCCTGCGTAACGGTACCCTTGTTTTCCTTCGCAATCTATTTCACTAGACTCCTTTCTTTACGCGAGGTTTCAACTCCGACACCCCCAGTTACCAGGCCGTCGACTTCATCACCATCCATGCCCTCTCAATCATATAAGAGGGCACTTTCGCGCAGGTGCGAGGAATTTATTTTCAGTTCAAAATGAAAAATACAGAGACATCATACGCGGCTTTGGCACACCAGGGTCGATCAGCACTCAGCAAGCCCCTATTCGGGCTACTACGAAAAGAGCACCTATCGTACGTTCCGTCGCATGAGGGTCGATCAGCACTCAGCAAGCTACGATGTGTGTCATTGATGATGATGGTTTTACAGTTCCGTCGCATGAGGGTCGATCAGCACTCAGCAAGAGCTTCTATCATCCAAGGGGAAGCTGACACAATGCGTTCCGTCGCATGAGGGTCGATCAGCACTCAGCAAGACCAGTGGGGGCGTATCCAGGGTAAGGGATACGAGAGTTCCGTCGCATGAGGGTCGATCAGCACTCAGCAAGCCAGACTCAGGGATCTCGCAAGTAAACAACTAAATGTTGTTCCGTCGCATGAGGGTCGATCAGCACTCAGCAAGTGGTTTAACGGGCGGCTGGACGAGGTCATTTTCAAAATTAAGTTCCGTCGCATGAGGGTCGATCAGCACTCAGCAAGTGAAGAAAGTTCCATGGCCCGACGAAATTCGGCCACCCAATAGTTCCGTCGCATGAGGGTCGATCAGCACTCAGCAAGAAGGAGGAGCCCATGCTTCTTGCAACGGGCCAGCTCAAGGTTCCGTCGCATGAGGGTCGATCAGCACTCAGCAAGACCTCGATATCATTGTCTTAACGAAGAACCGAGTTGACAGGCCGGTGCTCAAGTCCAAATTCAAGGTCATTTTACACCCGCTGCGACTTTCTCGCAAATCCTCTTTGCGGGGCAGTGAAAAACCCGGCTTTTTGAAGGACTCAATCCGACACCTCCTTGTATTTGATAAGAAAATCAGCGAGGACAATTTTCGCAAATCTTCGGTCTCATTTTGCCCGGAACCGGGTTTGCGAAAATGCGCGGAAATGATATTATATAATATATTGTTTTTACTACATTCGCTTTCAGATCCATGAGCGTGATTTCGCAAACCCGTTTTCCGTTCGCGTCCTTCTGTGGGATTTGCGAGAATCGAGGGCGATCGAATACCGACAACCGATTCGCTATTGCTAAATCATTTCATTGAGTTACTCAGCAGCTCCCTGCCTCCGCCCATTTCGCAAACAGTTTCCGGGATTGGGTCGCGGAGCCCGGGCGAGGCATCCTTACCAGCTTCACCGGCTACCACCGGTCGAGATAGGGCCGAAATGGACGCCCGTCCATAACAGCGGCCTTGATCTCTTCGCACTGCAACCGCATGATCTCGTCAAGCGTGCACCGGCGCCCCCTGTATGGCTCTTCGGTTCCGAGTCGTTCGAGCACACGCTGAACGAGCCGTTTTCTCGTCTCCAAAGTGAGCCTGCCCTCGCTCTCGACGCTCAGTTTCTCCTTTCTGTTGAGCATGGAGAAAACCACACGGTCCACCACCGGAGCCCGAAAACCCTCCACAAGGTCATAGACAAGCACCGGTCGCCCCCGTTGAGCGGTGTGAAGGAAGCCGGCATTGGGGTTCAAACCGGTCTGGGTCACCTGTTTGAGCATCTTGGAATACAATACGCCATAGCCGTAGTTTAGCAGGCAGTTGGTGAGGTCGCGCGCACCCTGGTGAACCCTCCCTTCAAAGTCGCGTCGATCTCCGAGCAGAACTTTGGCCAGGGACCAGTAGCGCGCTCCGAAGGCCCCTTCAATTCCCATCAACTCCTGCCGGAAGGCTGAGGTCTCTTTATCCTCGATCTCCGTTACCTTCCGTACCAAGTTATCGAGCAGGGGCTCGGCATCCTGCAAGGCTTTGGAAAAGCCTGTATGGTGTCTTTGCCCGTACTTTCCGAAATATTTGAGCAACGCCCGCTGGTTCTTGAGCTTGCCCAACACGATGAACCGCGCGAGTCGCCGGCCGCGACTGTCACTGCCGCATAGGGCCTGTTGAAGCGCCAGGTCGGCGCTTGTCCCGTCGGGTCGCCGAAGGACTCCCACGGTTCGTCCCACTTCATCCACGATGCACAGAGGGATATCGTGCTCGAGACACAGACCGACGGCATCCGTCGAAAGGGTCACGCCGCGCCGCGAGACGTTCAGTGCCTGTATACGGATGATCGGGCTCTCCGCCACGATGCGCTGCTTCTCCCGCACGACGAGACGCTCGCCTCGTCGACCGACGAAATGACATGGAGTCGTGACGAAGATCTCGCCGTCACGCTGCTGCCTGCGTTTGTAGCGGCGTTTCTGCCGACCGATCTTCCTGGAGGTTTCATTTCGTTTATCGACTTTAGCACACAAGGGAGTGTCGACGGCAATGCGCCAGATTCTCTGCAGCACATTGTCCGATGGAGTATCCTGCGGCGCGCTGAGCCGGATCAACGCACAATTCTCCGGAGCCTGCCGCGGCCATCGCTCCTTGAGAGCTCGCTTTCGTATCAGGGCGGACAGCTTCTCCTCCACGTGTCTGTCCACCACCTCGAACTCTTTCTCGGGTTCGAGAAAAGTATAGTAGCGCTTGAAGCCTTCCAAGGCCTCGTTGAGTGAATCGAGGAAATGCTGCGGAGTCGAAAAGCGCTTTTCTGAGGTGAGCCAATCCACCCGTTTCAGGATTTTGTCCAGTTTGCAAGGGGCGAGGGACAGCCTATCGCCCCTGAAATGAATCCCAAGGAAAGTAAAACCCTCTTCATGGTTTCCCAGCGCCCGTTTCGCCTCGTTGATCCTGAGCTTGAGATGCTGACCGAGGAAGTTCTCAGTCATTTCAACGGCTTGTGTAAGCATGGCGCGCTCCCGCACCTGCAAAACGAAATCGTCGCCGTAACGCGTCCACCCCCAGCCTTGAGCCGTAGCGAACTCATCCAGCGGGTGGAGGTACAGGTTGGCCAAGAATGGCGAAACGACAAAGCCCTGTCGAATTCCTCCGTTCGAGTCCTCCCATCGGCCATTGGGTTCGATTCGGCCCATGCGGCACCACATGTCGACCAGTTCGACCATGCGGCGTTCCCCTTTCATCAGTTTCGCGCATTGCTCCAGCAGCAGACCATGATCCAGCGAATCAAAGCATTTCTCGATATCCCCCTTGAAAATCCACCTCAGAGAGTGGCGGTGAAGGTTGCGTCGGACCGCCTCGATGGCCTGGCGAGGGCCTCTTTCCCGCCGATACGCGTAGCTGGTGTCGCTGAAGATTGCCTCGCCCAGGGGATCGACCACGGACAGAAACGATGCCTGAACAATCTTGTCAGTTATGGTGGCCAACCCCAGACAACGGCGATCATTGCTGCCGTCGAACTTGGGAACATACACGCACTGGACCGGCTCAGGCGTGTAGCACCCCCGCAGAAGATCGGCACGGATGCGATCCAGATTGGCTACGAGGTTCTTCTCGAAGTCCGCGACAGTCATTGTATCGACACCCCCCATGGACCCTTTGGCCGCGACCCGCCGATAAGCGGCTTCAAGGTTTTGTAAGTCGGCGACTTGATCGAAGAGTGCCAGATCCCCACCCGAGTTCATCAGAACACCTCCCTTCTCGTTACCGTGCTCTCAGGCCCCCTGCACACCCAATGGACGATGCTCCCGGTAGCACTGCCCCGCCTGATTCAGCGGGAATTACCCACAAAAAACAAAAGGCCGGTCGCGATCACCAGAACGCAACTGGCCCAAGCATGAAGCACCAGAACAGCTCTTAACTATCAAAGCGAGGAAGGTTTCATCATCCAAATCCTGGATCTGGTTTCCTTCACCGCCCCCATTTATCTTCTCTCAGATATCCCGGCTTCGGCTATCATTGGAGCTCATCATGCGCAGTGCCTCCCGGGAGATCTCCCCTGACCGGGAGAAATAGTCGGCTGCCTCCTCGCGGACCTTTCGGGAGAGACCGGCCTTGTAATCCTCCGTTCTGACCTCCTCGATGGCTTGCATGAATGTGTCTGCTGAACGTGCAAGAGAGAGATCGTGCTTCTTTTTTTGGTCGAAGAACAGGGTGAAACGATTCAGCAAGGCAATCCGGTGGCCAGCCATTTGTTCCATCTCTTTCTCGAGTAAGGCGTAGTGCCATTTCTGAAACTCGATTTTTTCTCGGCCATCCTTCGTCCTGGTTAGAATGTTTCGTTTGATCTGCTCTTCTGTTTCAGAAACCATCCGATCAGTCTCGATCTTGAGGTCGTATTCATCAATCCTCGTGACGATCTTGAAGACAACGGGCAAGACATCGACCAGAATAAATATTCCCGCCAAAAGCGAGCTCCATTTCATGACATTGAAATGTTTTGCTGCTAACTCATCCAGTACATTGCTCCTGGTTAGAAAATCATTGGCGGTATTGTCTTCGAAGGTTTTCAGCTCGTTTTCCATGAGACGCTGTGTTCTGGCGATTTGATCTCGCTTGTCCCTAATCAGTTCAGTATTCCTCCGTGACAATTCCTCCATGCCTTTCCATTGAGCTTCCAATACAGCGCGACGCATTGCAACATTACTCTCTTTTCCCTGCTTCAACTGATCCAGCTGCCGCTGTAAATATTCAATCTTATTTCTTATAGTTTCAGCGACTGGCCCATCCCCGTATTTCCCTGTTCGTTTACTTCTTCCTGCGATTTCATCTGCAAGAAAGTCATATTGTTTGTTGATCTCATCTTCTAAGGAACGAATTTCATCCTCATAGGTATTGGGTTCTTTAGCTATATCCAGCTTGCCTGATAGCTCCTTTCCAAGACGATCAATTTCCTTTTCAGCATCCCTAATCGTTTGATTGTAACGTTCAATAATGCCGTTCTTTTTTTCGAGCTGCCTGGCTATCAAATGCTCCTGGATGTTATCGTTAAACAGGCGCAAGACCATTGGATGAGAAATAGTGTAACCAATAAACCCAGCAAGAAATAGTCGAGCCATGACTGGAATGCACATGGCCGCTTTCTTGGATGAACTACCCTTTTCATAAGTAGCGATCAGGTAACGGTCGATATTGAAGACCACAAGTGACCAGAGCAAACACCCTGATGTAGCAGCCAAGACATCAGCCTTGAAAATGGTGATCAGGAAACAATAACTCGATACCAAAGCCATTGCTGCTGGAGTTAACACCAATGCGCCCAAAGCCGCACGTTTGGAGATGGTCCTCTTCGAACATCTTTCAAGCGTGTGGAGATCTGCCCCGGCACAAAAGAGCAGAGATTTAACGAAACCTGATATTGCAGACTTGTTGGCCACAGCTTGATCTCCTTTCATTTCTGAGACTGAGGGACAGGTCCCAGGCGAGGGACAGTTCCTTAAGGAAGCTGCCAGCCGGTCTTGCCTGTTCGCTGCAAACCCTTACTGGCTGCTAGCAAGCCAGTTCAGCCAGTAAGGGGGTTGGCTGCGCTTAAGCTTCGGATTGAGAAGCCTTTGCTTCCAGGTTGGCACTGAACCCATTAAGGAGGGCATCGACACTCGCGAAATAGATGGCGATTTCGTTTTTGAGCGAAGCGTAAGCGGGCTCATAGATTTCGGGTAGATCCCGGTAATCCTCGAGGGCACTGAACTGGGGTTTCATGCGCTCCATGAACCCCTTGCGGTTGATTGCCAGCGTTTCAGTGAGCTCCGTGATCTTTTCATTGGCAAACTTCGCCAGCTTCGCGTGCAAGTCCATCCCTACTGACGCTATCAGGGCTTTCGAGAGGCGCCCTGCGATCTCAAGTCTGACCGCTGAGTAGAATTCGAAAAACTTTTCCTTGTCCTTGTGGAGCATGCGCAAGGTCTGGACGGTGATCTGGTTCTTCTCTTTTTGGATCGCGGACGGGAAGAGCCTTTCTGCCAAGTTCGGTTTTCTGTTGAGCTGTTCCGCAACGTCTTGCAGAAGGCGTTCGTTTTCAACAGCGGCATACTGTTTGAGCTTTCCTGCGATCGCATTGAGTTCATCGATATTGACGGATTCTTTCATGGGTAGAGTGTTCATTCGATTCTCCTTAGAAGGACTGGTTCATCTTGAATCCATGCTGAGTATAGCCATGGGATATTTATTTGAGCTGTTCCGATAGCCATCCGTGAAGCGCTTCCTCTGCTGGCCTCAGGATTTCCTTTGCCTTCTGAGAATACTTTGCTGCATTCTCTTTCAGTGCTTTTTTCAATGGAATATATTGTTTAGTGTACAGTAAATAGCTTGAGATCCGTGTTGAATGAGTGAAATAGTCATCGACACACCATTTTCGGACATCCACATACGTGTCACGAAGACTCATATTGTCTTTTGATATGAGCTCAAGTCCATCTTCAGTGCGGAGTATATGAACATTAAGAGCCCCTGCAAAAGCAATCGATGCGATTATCATTACCGTCATAATTATCTTCATGGCTCAAAACTCCATCATCATGGCTGGTAAATGTTTTCCTTAGTTATCCAATGTCTAAAAAGAATTGTCGTCATCACCTCCCACGGATCTCGGCCGAACGGAATGGGCTCGACCGGCAGGTGCGCGCGCAAAGAAAAGGGCCGGCGATATACACAGCCGGCCCAGCCCAGGAACTCGTCTATCCCTATCGCTTCTTTTCTCTCAGATCACCTCCTTTCCAGCCCATTCAAAAACGACAGCTCGAGGAGCCACTCCGGCGCCATTCCTTCCCCTCTGACTGTCTAAGAGGACCCTTTCAACGAAAAGGCTCGAATTATTTTTGCGGGGATTCGTTTTCTTGTGGGGATCATCACCTTTCCCCTCGGAGAACATGAACTTCGTTGATCAGCTCCCTCTTGCTCATTCGATCATAATGGGCATTGAGCTTCGAGCCCTTGAGGTGCTCGATCTCGCGCCTAAGCTCCCTCTTGCTCATCCGGTCGTACTTGTCCTTGACGGTATCGACAGGAACGGGAGCGGCCATCCCTTGTGCTGGATCAGGATTCACCAGGGTTTGGATACGGAAATCCTTGCCGATACTCGACAAGCCATCCAGTCCAGGAACGAATGACGGCCGGTTTTCGGCTTTGCGAGCGCCCCTTGCCGCAAATCGATCAGACGGGGAGCGCACCTCCAAACGGCCAGGGTAATGGGGTTGATAAGAGCCTCTGCCAGGCTGTGCCTCGTTGAACGAATAACGACCTTGGCTTCTGCCGCTGTATTGACGCCGATCGAAGAAATTGTGAAAACGCCATTGTCTGTGCCTGTTCCTCGTTACACCCGCTCTTCTTGTTTCCATGTTGCGTGGATAAACAGCATCGTTGCCTCGATGCTTTCCGCGTTGAATGAGCTCGTTCTCAAAGGAGCGCGATCCCATGGAACGACCACCTAAATAGTACGGACCGAAGCGCTTGCATTCGCCTGCAAGTGCTCGATCCTGACCGATGCCCATGAAAGCTGATACGAGAACGACAAAGATGCTGATGAGTGACTTCTTCACGTTGATCCCCTCATTCTATGGCAGCGTTTGGATTTCATTCCGCCTCTACGATCTCATTCAGGCCCATCCAGAGTTACGAGTCTTTGTGGATCCTCCCGTGAACATCAGACCGGTGAACACGGGAAGATCCATGCTCCTCCCCTCTATCTCTGTCTATTCATGATTCTCAGGCCGATTCCTTCTGCAGCCCCTCTGGCTGCACCCCATGCGGCTCCAGCCGGACCGCCTCTGATCGCACCCGTGATGGCTCCGTTTCGAACACGACGGACATCGTCCTGCGCGCGTCCGAGCTTACGGTTGTAGCGGTTCCACTCCTCAGCAGCGTTGAGATGGTTCTGATACGCGTTGCGGAGCAACTCACGATCCTTTGCGGTAAGCTTGTGCTTTGCATGAGCCTCAATGGTCGGTCCGAATACGACTGTCAAGGCCACTGCCATCGCTGCGATGAAAGTCCAGATGCCTTTGAATCTCATTGACAACTCCCCTTGATAACAGTCTCTGATCTAAACCCTGAATGCCTTTGTCTTGCTCAATCCCCTGACGCTTCGCTCTCCTTTCCCAGGTCTCGGCTCGAGCCCGGCACCTGAAAGTGGATCCCAAAAGAAAAGCCAGCCCCGCCGATACACGGCCTGGCTGGCTCTCTTCATCGAGCTTCCGTATCACGCATCAAGGACGCCCCTTGTGCGCTGAAAGCTCATCCCTCGCTTATTCCATAAGAGGACCGAAAACTCGCACAACCGAGATCTTTTCTCTCACGACATCAAGATGGGCACCCATCGGCTCCTTCCCGCTTCGAACCTATCGTCTCGTTCCCTAGCGCCAGAAGGATCTCTGCTCCGTGCGAGGACCGTGGGGCATGCCTCGCCATGTATTCTCTACCCCGCCAGTGGATTGAGCCGTCGGGCTGCTGCGCTGCCGCCGGCCTTCCATTCGCCGCACCGAATGCCCGGTGGGACCGTTCCATTGTGGACTTGGATTTCCCCGCCGATAGAGCCCTCTTTGACAAAGGGGCGTTGGCTCCCAAGTTCCGGGCTGGTTCCAACGCCGTCCCCGCGCCTGTTCCATGCGAGGACCGCGGGGCATGCCTCGCCATGTATTCTCTACCCCGCCAGTGGATTGAGCCGTCGGGCTGCTGCGCTGCCGCCAGCCTTCCATCCGCCGCATCCGAGGCCAGGCAGGATGAGGCTCTTGGGGATTCAGATTGCCTCCGTTGAACCCTCTCTGAGAGAACGGTGCTCGCTCCTGGACAGGGGGCTTATTCCATGGCCCCCCCGATGCCTGATCCGTGGGCTGGTAGGGCGCACCCGCCATCGTCTGGCGGTGCATGGGAAGAGATGGACCGGGCGTATGGACCGATCGGTAGCCTTGGAGACGCGAGTTGGAATCATCCTCGCTTCGGCCCCTGTCCATACGACCTCGATTTCTGTCGTCGGCTTGGGTGAAGTCTCGACGACTGTCACCGCGGCCTGGCCAATAGGGTTTCCTTTCGAAGTTCTGACCTCTCATCGAACGCTGGCGATCGTCTTGGAACCGGCTGTAGGATCCCTCATAGCCTTGGCGCTCAGAAATTCCAGGTGGATAACCGGTGCAGCCTTGTCCATTGACCGAGCTCATGCCCCGGGCTCCATAATCTCCCTCGCCCGCATATGACGCAGGCTCTTGCTCTCGTGCGCTATACGCCTGTTCTGCCAATCGACCGAGCCCGTCCAGGAACTGTTGGAAGTCCCCGCCGCCCACATAATCACTTTGCGAATCCGAGGCGGCGGCACGTTCGCCTTCTGTAACCATATTTATAAGCAGGCGATTCTCACCAATGTCCACCACAGTGAGACGAGCCGAACTGCCGTCACTGTTCGTGGCGTTAACCATGATGCCGGGGTAGACATTCCCCTGGATCTCTACATCGACTCGATTCCAGGAGTCTGGGACAATCCCCGGAATATTCGTGGTGATCCAGCTGGAGAGGCCCCGATAGTTCGCGTCCTTGGCAATCACCAGCTGGAACCCTTCGACCTGCTCCACGTTGCCGAACAAGGAGAAGGTCACAACGGTCACCGCCGTTATGAGGACAGAAAAGCTTTTCGAAAATCCCCGTTTGTGCATAGGAGAATCTCTCTTTCCGCTACCCGCTCGGTAGCCGACGAGGGTGGAGGTTCGGATCATCCCCTGGTTGGGGAAGCCCAGGGGGCCGTCGCCTCCACCGCTGAACACAGATGGTTGACTCTCAACATTTGGTTTCACGCAAAGCACTCTGCTCTTGCCGCCACCTCCTTTCCCGATGAGCATTGACTCCGATGAGACGGTTGGTCATGCTCCCAAAAGAATGGGCCGGTTGATGTGATCAACCGGCCCGACTGTCGTGTTCTTGATTTCTAAGCCCAAGGGCGTTCATTGTGCGGCCGTGGTATTTTCAGCCAGGCCCTAAACTAAGGAGGTTGGAGGGCAAATCGCCCCTGAGCTCCCCCTCTGAAAAGAAAAGAGCACCCATTTACAAGAAAAACGAAAAAAAATTCCAGCTTTTCACAATTCGGCCCGTACATGGACTGATCCCTCAGGCAGCCCACTCGGCCGAGCCGAGCCCCCGCAGAACGAAGGGCCGGTCAAGTTACAAGGATTTCGCCGACTCTTCGCTTGAACTTGTGGATTCTTCGAACACCATCATGTTGTTGCTACCACCAGCCTCCAGGCATGAACAGATCAACAGCACCTGAAAAGCGACCTTCCATCGGTGTTGGGCTTCAAACCCCATACGACGGTCTTCATACAGGAAACCAGTCCAGCCTCCGCCGAGTGAGCACTCAGAGAGTCATCCACCAAATGGCCGGATTCACCGACCCGTTTGGAAATCCACTCCTGAAACTCACCTGCGGAACCATTCCTCGGGAACCGAACACACAACTCGGAGCCTTGAAGGGCAGCGAGCGCATGGAAGGGAGAGCCCTTCCTCCTTGATTTCACGTTCAATGCAATCAACTGTCGGTTCCAAGCCCAATGTTCCTCCATAACCTCAATCTCAAACTCTTCCATCGCAATGAGCCTCCTTCATCTCGTGCTCTCTCAACGTTTTGAGACGTTAATGGTCCTAGACGCCCTGCAAATTGAAAAAGCCGGCTGAACATTCAACCGGCTCCGGGTTCAGACCAGAAATGACTGGTTCCCGTTAATTCAATAAGAGGGGCCATTCGGACGGAAAGCTTCTTTTTTTCTCGAAGGGGCCAATGGGGACAATACAATTCACTACCGGGCATATTTGAGCTCGCTTCCGACACATCTCACCCAGGCGAGCACTTTTCGCCGCACAAGTGGTAAATCCATATCACATTAGGATAAAACCCGACGCCATGGAGGACTGCATGAACGACAATGAATGGATTTTAGGCAGTCCGTGACGCACTCAGAACATTGTTTCCGGTTGAACCGGTTGGGCACCTGACCAGTCGCCTGAACACGTTGGCCGGATTGGTCAGCGGAATTGCGGGCAGCAAGAGCTCAAATCTTCCATCTGTTGCCAACAAGGTTCCCGTAGGACCAAGAGCGCAAAGGACAAAAGTCGACAGTCGTGTGAAACGATTCAAGCGATGGCTCCGCAATGAGTCGGTGGAACCCGAGACCTTCTTTGTTCCTTTCGCAAAGGCTCTGCTCGTGAGCTTGTGCCATGTCCCGCTGGTGCTGGTCATCGATGGAAGCGTACGGAATTCTGTTTTTGGAGGGGATGTTATTCCGAAAACGCAGATCGACCGGTCTCAGATTGAGGCAGCCAATCAACAATCGATCAGCTGCCCCTCGTGTTAGTGAATCAATTGTGACCAAGGTATGTGCTGGAGAGGCGACAGAACATGGTCTTGTATGCAGCAAGGGCACCTTCGTGATCCCCGATCAGGATTCGATCGACGGCATCCTCGATCTCGGCAAAGACCTGCGCGTATTCCTGTTTAGCGGCGCCGCTACGAGAGATTGCCGCAACAACTTCCGGAGCGACCCTGTAATAGGTCGCAAGCAGTTCCTCTCCTTCGGGCAGCGACCACACATACCCATCTCTGAAATTTCGGAGGACCTGCAATTGCTGGCAGTCGTCAGGGAGTCCCCGCGCCTCTACACAAGCCGACGTCAGGAAGCATCCGCCACTGCTGTTGCTCTTCCGGTTGGCATCGCGCCTGGACTCACTCTTGCTCTTTCCGTAACCCGTAACCTTTGAGCCATCTTTGTGGGTATTCTCGGTTTTGTAACGGGGACCCGGCAGAAGGCTGTTAAACGGCTCGGGTACGACCTGCTTTGTTTTACTGCAGACGATTTTCTTTCCCATTGCATTATCCTTTCGCATGAAATGGATCTCTTTTAAAAGCTGGTTTTACCATCCTATGGATTGATCCCTGGCGCATCTCAAGTCGATGGGATCATCGGTATTCAATAGAGGAAGCCGCCCCGATCATGAGCGAAAGGGCGGCTCCATCTTCAAGGAGGCGGCTTTATGAGTAGCACGATCAAGGTTGATGGGCACGAACGCCGCCTCGGTTGATTTTGCGATTGAAGGTGTTGGCCAGAAGACTTAAGTGGCCACCAGAGAAGTCATCTTCAATCGATCAACGCCCCCTATTGAGCCGATCTCCCACACGTCCACCACGGAAGCATCGGAGGGCACCTGTACCCACGCTTTTGCATCTCTTTCTTCATGAATGTGCCAAAGATGCTCCGAGGGGCGATCTTCTTGACGAAGTCCTTGGCTCCAGCATGGGACGGTGTTGCCGCATACAGGGTCAAACCGAAGGCCACAGCCATTGTGATACTGACCAATTTCTTCATAAGATCTCCTTCCTATACTGATAAATCTCCGGTAGTATTTTGGATGTTGGGAGCGGTTCCGTAACGATCGGTGATTGGCGAACCATTGATATTCCTCGCTCCCGATTTCAAAACAAGCCAACATTGTCCGTATTGATTCTCAAGCCATTATGCCTTTAAATTCATCACCCCCTCTCATTGACCTCACACGAGCTCGTAGGGGATCGCCCGTATCCCCCCAAAACAATGGGCCGGCGACACAACCCGCCGGCCCAACCCATTGCCGCAGTGATTTCACTCCTTGCCCTAAGCTTCTCTCTTTACGATCACCTCCCTTCGCTCGATGCAGCTCCACAATCGCAGGAATGGGCACTCTGCCCACCGCCCAGCCTTCCCTCTGTCTACATAAGAGGGCCCATAAAGCGCGAATTCCGAATTTTTTATTGGGAATGATGTAAAAATGTGGATCGCGGCTGGGTTTTATCGGGCGAAAGAACGGTACCGGTATAAAGTGTTCAGCATGGGGTGAGGTCCGGTAATCCAGTAATCAGGGCCCGCCTCACCAACGCCAAGAGCTCATTCGGTCCGAATTTTATCATCACGCGGGCCCGCTCTTGATCGAGGGTCAGTCAGGCCATTCCGCCGTTGGGGGGGGATTGCGGCTTCCTCCAGATTCCAGCTCGCGGTTGACACCCTTGCCGTCCGGCTAACAGTTCCCCCTGTCGTGCCTGTAGAGGACTTGCACCTCCAAGTGAGTGCGCCCTGCCGGGCGCACCAAAACAAAAGGCCGGTGAATGACTTCACCGGCCTTGGGGCGGGGCAACGACAACTTCGTTTCCTCTTGTGACTTACTTCACAACAGACCTTTCTCGTATTGGGGGCAATGCCGATCGCCCCTGCTGCCACGTTGTCGGAGCGTCCAACCCTCTCTCACTGCCTGTCTCCTCAATATAAGATGCCCGAACTTCCACAGTAGCGGGGCCTCCTTCTGGTCCACAAAAAAGCATGTTCCTCACAAGCGGTCTTGGAACCTCAGTCAGGGTCGATCAGCACTCAGCAAGTTGTTCCGGATTGATCCGCCGCGACAGGGCAATATATTCGTTCCGTCGCATCAGGGTTGATCAGCACTCAGCAAGATGTGAGATCGGCCTATAACCACATAACCGCCGCCCTAGTTCCGTCGCATCAGGGTCGATCAGCACTCAGCAAGTACTCCTCCGGCAGATGGCGTTGTGTGCTAAACAAGCAGCGGTTCCGTCGCATCAGGGTCGATCAGCACTCAGCAAGAGACAGGGAAGTCTCCGCCTTTTTAAAGGAATATAAATAGTTCCGTCGCATCAGGGTCGATCAGCACTCAGCAAGAGCTTGGAGAAGCGCTTCGGTAAAGCATGCCATTGGTTAGTTCCGTCGCATCAGGGTCGATCAGCACTCAGCAAGTTCTTAGTACTCACGGTCCTAAATACGATGACGTATTCTGAACGGTTCATGCTGCTGTTTTCAATTCAGTGCGAGCGTCCAGTTTTGCCAGCAGCTTGTTCAGTTCCTCTCTGGTGAACTTCCACCTGAAAGGCTTGGCGATCTTTTCATAGTAGCCTTGGAACTTGAGGATCGTATCTTCAAGTTCTACCAACGAAGAAAAATCTCCCGGAGTGAGGACCTTCCGTTGGAGAATGGAAAAGTAGATTTCAACCTGATTGAGCCAACTGGCATGGATGGGTGTATGCACAGGAATGATGGTCTGCCATCTCTCGGTAATCCTGGCATTGGATGCTTGTCCCCGATGGGAAGACCCGTTGTCCATAATCCAGAACACCCTTTGCGCAGATCTGTACGGCTCTTGACTCATAATTTGTTCGACCAACCTCTCGAAGGGCTGGATGCCAGTTTTTTGCTCGCACCGACCAAAAACCTTTGCTCGATGCACATCCCAAGCGGCCAGATAGGCCAAAGCACCTCTCCTCTCATACTCGTGTTCCACCTGCATCGAAGAACCAGGTCGGGGCGGCGACGTTGCTGCCTTTCTTTTTCTCGCCTGAATGCTGGTCTTCTCATCGGTAGAGATCACGTAATCCCGCGGCCCAAGGGGCATTCCCATCCACTTCTTTTGATACAGATCCAGGATGGGTCCTGCCTTACTGGCAAACTGTGGATCACGGGGAAACAGCCAGGTGCGATATTGCCAAGGCTTGATGGCATCCTTACTCAGCCACCTCCAGATAGTAATACCGCTTATGGTGGCGACGATACCCTGTTCAACAACAAGCCTTTTGAGATCTTCCCGACTGAACCGCGAGATCGGAAGTCCCAGCCGCGATGGAATTTCGCATGCCAGCGCCTTAACCGCCACCACGATACTGGGGGGAAAACCGGGCGGGCCGCCCGGATCTGGGATGATCGGACAACCCATTCAGGCGCTCCTCAAAGAACCTCTTGCGCCATTTGCTCACAACTTGCCGGGGCATATCGACTTTGGCAGCGATTTGGTCATTGGAAAGCCCTTGTGCCGCAAAGAGAACGATTTTGGCCCGAACAACAGAGAAATACGGCGCCGTATACTTCTGCGCCATGCCTTCAAGTTTCGCCTTCTCATCCTCGGTCAGCAGGATCTGATAAGGACTTCTTCTCGGCATATGTCCCTCCTTTTCCAGGAGGAGTATGCCCAACAGGTAATGGTTATGCAACAACTAATACGTCATCGTATTTATGACACTGGGGTACTTAGGCGGCAAAATCAAAAAGGAGAAAGATATGAAAGGTTCCGTCGCATCAGGGTCGATCAGCACTCAGCAAGGCCGCGAGAAACTTTCGAGCTGTCAAACAGAGGATGTAGTTCCGTCGCATCAGGGTCGATCAGCACTCAGCAAGAGACTCTTTCAATTTGGGGAGATTATCCCGGGGGAAAAAGTTCCGTCGCATCAGGGTCGATCAGCACTCAGCAAGTGTGACAATAGACCAATCAGCCTTTAGCT
This sequence comes from uncultured Methylobacillus sp., assembly GCA_964445115.1. Classification (GTDB taxonomy): domain Bacteria; phylum Pseudomonadota; class Gammaproteobacteria; order Burkholderiales; family Methylophilaceae; genus CAIJXJ01. The sequence goes on from CAYUJU010000031.1 coordinate 34,487, forward strand.
TGAATGACCTAGTGTTCCGTCGCATCAGGGTCGATCAGCACTCAGCAAGCAATGGAGATTCCGAGCTTGAGGCTACCATCGAATTGAAGTTCCGTCGCATCAGGGTCGATCAGCACTCAGCAAGATCAGCACTCAGCAAGTTACTGGACGGGATACTATGAAAATGTTCCGTCGCATCAGGGTCGATCAGCACTCAGCAAGCGCTTCCGCGGAGAAGGAGCGCCGATCAGCCCCGAAGAAAATGTTCCGTCGCATCAGGGTCGATCAGCACTCAGCAAGAATGCAGCCAGTCTCTTGATGGCATTCAGTCCCCTGTTCCGTCGCATCAGGGTCGATCAGCACTCAGCAAGCCCTGCGTACCCTGTTCGAACGAGTCGACACGGTGCTTTTTGTTCCGTCGCATCAGGGTCGATCAGCACTCAGCAAGGGCTCCAGAAACGGAGCGCAATCAGGGTTTCCCTGAAGGTTCCGTCGCATCAGGGTCGATCAGCACTCAGCAAGTCATACATGGTTGCCACCATAGACAAGGTGGGAAAAATGAGGTTCCGTCGCATCAGGGTCGATCAGCACTCAGCAAGTCCTCGCAATCATTGTCTTAACGAAGAACCGAGTTGACACGCCGGTGCTCAAATCCAGATTCAGGGGCATTTTACACCTACTACGACTTTCTCGCAAATCCTCTTTGCGGGGCAGTGAATAACCCGGCTTTTTGAGGGACTCAATCCGACATCTCTTTGTATTTGATAAGAAAATCAGCGAGGACAATTTTCGCAAATCTCCGGTCGCATTTTGCCCGGAACCGGGTTTGCGAAAAAGCGCGGAAATGATATCGTCTAACTTATTGTTTTCACTACATTCGCTTTCAGCTCCATGAGCGTGATTTCGCAAATCCGTTTTCCGTTCGCGTCCTTCTGTGGGATTTGCGAGAATCGAGGGCGATCGAATACCGACAACCGATTCGCTATTGCTAAATCATTTCATTGAGTTACTCAGCAGCTCCCTGCCTCCGCCCATTTCGCAAACAGTTTCCGGGATTGGGTCGCGGAGCCCGGGCGAGGCATCCTTACCAGCTTCAACGGCTACCACCGGTCGAGATAGGGCCGAAATGGACGCCCGTCCATAACAGCAGCCTTGATCTCTTCGCACGTAACTGATCACAGGGTGTATCTTGGCAGGATCCACTGTCAGGCCGTCGGCCC
>CAYUJU010000032.1:0-33518 GCA_964445115.1 uncultured Methylobacillus sp.
GGATGCCAAACCGCTAACCTAAACCCCGTTTACACAAAATTCGGGACACGCTCGTGTCGCCCGGTGAAATAGCTTTGGTCGAGTCCATCATGATGGATTTGCTACAAGAAATCCTGACCGAGTCTGTCGAGACAGGCTTACAGAACGACGAAGATCAAGTTGCGCAAGATCACCGCTTACAACCAAAGCACGACCAGGCTGTAAGCAGTGCCAATCAACTCTAGGAGGCTTTATGCAAGTTGCCCTCTATGCTCGAGTATCCACCACTCGGCAGGCTGAAAATGACCTGTCTATCCCTGACCAACTGCGCCAGCTTAAAGACTGGTGCAATTCCAACGGCCATCTGGTCGTGCATGAGTATGTTGAGCCAGGGGCATCCGCCACGGACGATAAACGCCCTATGTTTCAGGAGATGATCCAGGATGCAATCCAAAAACCGCCAGCATTCCAAGCCATCATCATCCACAGCTTGTCACGATTCTTCCGAGACGGGATTGAGTTCGGTGTTTATGAACGAAAGCTAAAGAAGAACGGGGTGCAGGTGATTTCTATTACCCAGCCTACTAGCGATGACTCTACTGGAGATATGATGCGACGCATCATCAACATGTTTGATGAGCATCAGTCGAAGGAGAACTCGAAACACACCTCGCGGGCCATGAAAGAGAACGCGAGACAGGGATATTTCAATGGATCTCGCCCTCCATTCGGCTATGCGGCAATCACAACGGATGTATCAGGTAGCCGCGGACGCAAGAAGAAGAAACTCCAGATAAACGAATTCGAGGCTGATATTGTGCGCTTGGTGTATGACCTGTACCTTCGCGGCCATCAAGGGCGGGTCATGGGGTGTAAGGAAATCGTCAAGCACCTGACCGACAAAGGGCAGCTAATGCGCGGCAAGCCCTGGGGTATCCAGAAGGTGCACAAACTACTGTCTGATCCCCTTTACATGGGCGAATACTATTTTAACGTGGTTGATTCCAAGTCACAGAAGAAACGGCCTCGGGAGGAATGGGTCAAGACGAGCATACCGGCCATTATCGACGCCGCAACCTTTGAGAAAGTTCGGGCCAAGCGTGAATCACGCTCGCCGGACAAAGCGCCACCTCGCAGAACATCTTCTCCAACCTTGCTGACTGGTCTGCTCAAGTGCGGAGTTTGCGGCGGGAGTTTGACGCTTACCACTGGCAAGGGGGGCAGGTACAAATATTACAAATGCACCACACGCCAGAACAAAGGCAACCATGCGTGCTCTAGTAGCAATATTCCAATGGAGAAGATCGATTCGCTGGTGCTGAGCCATTTGGCTGACAAGGTGTTCACGCCCGAACGGTTGCAGGTCATGATGGCGGAGTTGCGCAAGCGCATGAGGTCGGGCAAGGATATCCAGCAGGAGCGTATCAATCTAATCAACCGACAGATCAAGCAGACCGAGGAGCGGCAGCTTCGTCTGCTCGATGCCATTGAGACTGGCACGATCGAACTCGACGAACTCACCCAAAGACGAATCCAGCAGCTTAAGTCGAGCAGGGAGGCACTGTTGATTGAACTGGCAGGGGCGCGGCGGGAACATTCCCTCCCTGTAGACCAAATCAAAGCCAGCCAGATCGATAGCTTCGGCAAGCTGCTACGTAAGCGTTTAATGTCCGGGGATACGGGGTTTGCGAAAAGCTATTTGAACTTGCTGGTGGATGAGATCGAAGTTGCGGACAAGTCCGTCACGGTCAGCGGGAGCTACGCTGCACTGGCGGCTGCGGCAGCGATGGACAAAATAAAAGTGGGTCACCTGAAACAAGTGCCCACTTTTATACATGATTGGCGCGCCCGAAGAGATTCGAACTCCTGACCCCTTGGTTCGTAGCCAAGTACTCTATCCAGCTGAGCTACGGGCGCGTTGTGTAAGAGCGCGCATTATACAGAAGAGCGTGTGGAAATCAACCACTACTGGTCGATCGATTGCGTGCCTTTTTGGATAAACTCGATTTTGTAGCCATCCGGGTCTTCGATGAAGGCAATGACGGTGGTGCCGTGCTTCATCGGGCCGGCTTCGCGAGTGACCTTTCCGCCGGCATTTTTGACGGCTTCACAGGCGGCGTAGGCGTCTTCGACTTCGATGGCGATGTGGCCGAAGGCGTTGCCGAGATCGTAGCGGTCGGTATCCCAGTTGTGGGTAAGTTCGAGTACGGTGTGGTTGGATTCATCCCCGTAGCCGACGAAGGCGAGGGTGAACTTGCCTTCGGGGTATTCTTCGCGGCGTAGCAGCCGCATGTGCAGAATTTCTGTATAGAACTTGATGGAGCGATCCAGGTTGCCGACCCGAAGCATGGTGTGCAGCATGCGCATGGTGTTTCCTTTGCAGACGAGACAAAGCTCTATTTGACCATAGGCAGTTAAAATACGTCCATGGGTTGGTTACGCGATTGGCGCCGGAGGCGCATTCTGAAACGTCGGGCGATTACCCCGCAGGCCTGGCGTGCAGCAGCGTCGGCGATGCCGGTGCTGCAGGGCTTGTCTGCGGAAGAGCGCGAGCGGCTGCGTGAGTTGGCGACGCTGTTTTTGCACGAGAAAAGCCTGGAGCCGGTGCAGGGGCTGGCCCTGACGGAGGAGATGACGCTTGTCGTGGCGGCGCAGGCGGTGTTGCCGATCCTGAATCTGGGCATCGACAGTTACGCGCATTGGCATTCGCTGGTGCTGTATCCGGACGAATTTATCACGCGGCGCGAGTGGACCGACGAGCACGGTTTGGTGCATGCCCGGCGCGATATCCTGAGCGGAGAGGCGTGGGAACGCGGGCCAATGGTGCTGTCCTGGGCGGATGTGGCAGAAGCCCCGGCGATCGATGGCTACAACCCGGTGATCCACGAGTGTGCGCACAAGCTGGATCTGTTGAACGGCGACGCGAACGGCATGCCGCCGTTGCATGCGGGGATGAATGCGCTTGCCTGGCGTAAGGTGTTCGAGGCCGCTTATGAGGATTTATGCCGGCGCGTGGATGCGGGGCTCGACACCGCGGTTGACGCTTATGCGGCGGAGTCGCCGGCAGAGTGCTTTGCCGTCATGAGCGAACATTTTTTTGAAACCCCGCATGCGCTGGCAACGGCCTATCCGGCTGTATACGAGCAGTTGGCGCTGTTCTACCGCCAGAGCCCGGCAAGCCGGATTACTGCCTAGGGCCGCCTTCAGGCGTTGACGATGCGTGCGGTCAAGGTCGCGTTGTCGGCCACCAGCGCCAGCAGGCGATCGATGTTCGGGTGCTTGCCGGGGTTGAGGCGGGCATCCTCGGTATGCTCTGCGTAGAGTTCCAGCCCTTCTTGTGCCGCGGCGGGGCTGATGGCCCCGTGTTTCTCTGCAAGGTGGCGGTAGACACGCAGGGAGCCCTGGCTACCTGCCTTGTTTTCGATGGTGGCGACGATGGCGCCCTGAGCGTCGAGCAGTTCGAGTTTGGCGATGCCGTCGATGCCAGGCATGCCGGCGAGGTTTTCAGTGAAAGTTTTCATATCCGATAGGTCGTGTGGGTCATGATTTTAGAGGTGAACTGCATGGCCAGCTTTACCGGCAGTGGCAACGGGGCACCACCGTGTTCGAACGCGGTGTGCGCGTGTTTGGCCTCGTCGATCTTCATCTGCTCCAGCACGGCCCGGCTCTTTTCGTCGTGGGCGGGCAGGCGTTGCAGATGGTTTTCGATGTGTTTGCCGACCTGGGTTTCCGTTTCGGCGAGGAAGCCCAGGTTCCACTTGTCGCCCAGCGCGCCGGCGAGGGCGCCGAGGGCAAACGAACCGGCGTACCAAAGTGGATTGAGCAGGCTTTTGTGGCTGCCCAGCGCTTGGATGCGATTTTCACACCAGGCGAGGTGTTCGGTTTCTTCCTGTGAGGCTTCGCGCAGGGCAGCTTCCGTGGCCGGGTTGCGGGCCGTGAGGGCCTGGCCGTTGTAAAGCGCCTGGGCGCAGACCTCGCCGCTGTGGTTGATGCGCATTAGTGCGGCGGCATGGCGTTTTTCTTCCTGGGTCAGCGGGTTTTCGGGTTTGTCCCGGTCGGGGAACGGGCGCACGGTATGGGCTTCAGCCAGCACGGTGCGCAGGCCTTTGTCGAATTCGATAATGAGATTGTCCAGTGTCATGCGTCATTCTCCTCGAAACCCAGTTGGCGAGCGACCAGTCGGACCGGATGGATCACTTCCACCGGCATGCCGGCATCGCGCAGGCCGGCGGCGATATGCAGCGCGCACCCGATGTTGGAAGTGACCAGCAGGCGGGCGCCGCTCGCGTGGCAAGCCGAAATTTTATCATCCAGTAACTGTTTGGCCATGTCGGGTTGGGTCAGCACATAGCTGCCGGCACCGCCGCAGCATTGGTCGTTGCCCGGCAGGGGCTGAACGTCGGCCTGCGGGATTTTCTTGAGCAGGTCGTAGACGGCTTTGTGCTGGCACATGGCGTTGCGCAGGGAGCAGGTGTCGTGGACGTGAATGATGGTGGACAAGGGGGCGGGCTGCATCTCCCCCCATTCGACGCCAGCGATAAACGCGGCAATGTCGGTGACTTGGCGCCCGATGTGGTCACGCAGCCCCATGCCGCAGCCACTGGCGACCGTGATGATGGGCATGTCGCCACAGGCTGCGAATACCTGTGCGTTTTGCGCAAGCATCGCTTTTGAACTGGCGGCGTCACCTTGCTGGCGGGCGATGCCGCCACAGCAGCATTGGTCGGCGGGGAGGTGCACGGTATAGCCGAGGCGGTTGAGCACGAAAATCGCGGCGCGCAGGGTGGTCGGATCGGTAACGGTGCTGGCGCAACCGAGAAACAAGGCAACCTCGCCTTTGGGGTTCTCGGCTGGATACACGTCCTGCCAATCGGTTTGTGCCGGAATATCAGGCAGCAGGCGATGCACTGCTTTGGCATGCGACATGTGGCCGACCAGCGTGCGCAGTCCTACACGTTGGCTGAAGCGCAGCAGATGCCCTGCGAAGGTGATGCGTTTACGGCTGCGCAGGACCCAGGCGCCGGCGCGCTGTAGCAAACTGGCGGGGCGGGCGATTGTGGCGCGGGCGGCGTCGATCAGCTTGCCGTAGCCGACGCCGTTGGGGCAGACGTTCTCGCAGGTGCGGCAGGTGAGGCACAGGTCGATATGCTGGGCGAACTTGTCGTTCGCGGTGAGCCGGCCTTGCGCCACGGCATTGATCAACTGGATGCGGCCGCGCGGGGAATCTGCCTCGGAGCCGGTTTTGCGATAGGTGGGGCAGGAGGGCAGGCACAGGCCGCAGGCGACGCAACGGTCGGCCTCTTTGGCGGCGATTTTCAGATCTTCGAGCTTGCTCATAAAAATGATACGGGCGGCAAGGCCGTCATGCCTGTGCCGCCCGGGGTTTCCTTGCCGATATTACTTCTTCTGCAGGATCTGCAGGCCCTTGAGCAGGTTCATGGCCTGCGTGAACTGGTAGTCCGCTTTGGTGCCGAGTTCGATCGGGGTGGTCTTTTCGTCGCCCTTGTCCTTGGACTCGTTCTTGTCCTTTTCCGGCGGTGCGATCACCTTGGACGGTTTTTCTGCAGGCGCTTCGCCGTCCTTGGGGTTGGACAGGTGCCGTGTCAGGTCGGCTTCGCGCAGGTTGAGCGCCTCTTCTGCTGCACTGACGGTGGCTTCTTCGACCTGGATATCCGGCACGATGCCCTTGGCTTGAATGGAGCGGCCCTTGGGCGTGAAGTAGCGGGCGGTGGTGAGTTTGATCGCACTGCCGTTATTCATCGGCAGGATGGTCTGCACCGAGCCCTTGCCGAAGCTTTGCGTGCCCATGATGACGGCGCGCTTGTGGTCCTGCAGCGCACCGGCGACGATCTCGGAAGCCGAGGCGGAGCCGCCGTTGACCAGCACGACCATTGGCACGTTACGCATTTCGGCGGGCACCTGCTTGATGTAGTCGTCCTTGCCGCGCACGTAGTTTTCCGGATTGGCGGTGAGGCGCATCTTGGCGTCCTCGATACGGCCTTCGGTGTAGACCACCAGTTCGCCCTTGGGGATGAACGCCGCCGTCACGCCAACGGCCGCATTGAGCAGGCCGCCCGGGTTGTTGCGCAGGTCAAGCACCAAGCCCTTGAGGTCGCCGTTGTTCTGGTCATGCAGGTTCTTGAGCGCCTTGGCGAGGTCTTCACCGGTGTGTTCCTGGAACTGGGTGATGCGCACGTAACCATATCCCGGCTCACTCAGCTTGGGCTTGATACTCTGCACCTTGATGATAGCGCGGGTCAGCGTGAAGATCAGCGGCTTGCCCTCACCCTTGCGCAGTACGGTTAGCACGATGTCGGTATCCGGCTTGCCTCGCATGCGCTTTACCGCGTCGTTGAGGCTCATGCCCTTCACCGGGGTATCGTCAAGCTTCATGATCAGGTCGCCGGATTTCAGGCCTGCGCGGTAGGCTGGGGTGTCTTCGATTGGCGATACGACCTTGACAAGACCATCTTCCATGCCGACCTCGATGCCCAAGCCGCCGAATTCGCCCTGCGTGCCTGCTTGCAGATCCTTGAAGGCATCGACGTCGAGGTAGGCCGAGTGGGGATCAAGGCCAGACAGCATGCCGTTGATCGCTTCAGAAATCAGTTTCTTGTCTTCGACCGGCTCGACATAGTCGCTCTTGATCTTGCCAAACACCTCGGCAAACGCGCGCAAGTCATCCAGCGGGAGCTGGTTCTTGGCATCCTTGTCGGCGATGGCGGAGTAATTCAGGCTCAGCATCACGCCGAGCACGGCACCGACACCGATGAAACCGAATTTTTCGAATTTTGAACGCATGGTGGAAGCGATCCTCAGGCTCATGGAGCGTATGTGACAGCGATAATAAGAAAAAGATCATTTTCCGCTATTTGACGGCTTGTTGCAAAGCGACTTTAGCCAGCCCTGTGAATCCTTGAGAGTGTGACAGTTCAATGAGAAGTATTAGCATTAAAAATATTAACGAGTAATGATGCTTGGTTTTATTGTGGTGGGTATGAAAAAACGGATTCTGGCTGCAGCTTTGATGGCTTTTAGCAGTGTGGCAGGGGCAAATACCAGTATTGAGGACAAGCTGGCGATGTTGCAGGAGGAGATCGAGCATCTCAAGCTGCAACTGGCCCGGCAGGACAAGAATCTCGGTGGTGTTCAGGGCCTGGCTGACGGATGGCCGACGCGTGCCGGGCGAGCGGGGAGGGGGCAATGGTCGGTGCGATTGAGGCCGGCGGTGTGCGTTATGTGGCGGCTGCCCGGCCCCTGTCGATGCTGACGCCGGATGGCACGGCGGTCGATACCTTGCGCGGCGAGGCTTTGCCCGATGCGCCGTTGCTGGGGATTGGCGTGACCGGTCAAGTGCTGATGATCACGACCCCTCGCAGCAATTTCCTGACACAGGATGGCTTGGCGTGGGAAAAAACGCCGTTGAAGCCGAGTGCGTGGTCGACGCCGCAGCCTCTGCCGGCGTACATGCGCGCAGAGGCTGCTATCGCGCTTGCGGCCCAGACTACCGATGGAATGTGTTGTGCTTAATCTGCATAGCGGACGCTTGTTCGGCAAGTTCTGGCCGTGGTTGATGGATATGGCGGCATTGGTGAGAGTCATGCTGTCGTTCCGGTGCCTGGATTTATCTGCGTAGCCTCCGTAATAAGCGCCATTGACGCTAAAATAGCGGCATGAAAAAACTTTTGCTGCTCACCGTTCTGCTGGCCGGTTGTGCCGTGGCGCCCAAGGTGCCGGAGACCCCGCCAGTGGTCTCGCCGCCCGTCGAAACACCCCCACCCGTTACCAAGCCGCTGACGCCTCCGCCGCAGGTCAAACTGCCGCCGCCCAAGGTGGCACTGGTGCTGGGGGGCGGCGCGGTGCGCGGATTCGCCCACGTCGGCGTGATCAAAGTGCTGGAGGCGCAGGGGATCGTGCCGGATCTGGTCGTCGGGACCAGCGCGGGCAGCGTGGTTGGCTCGCTGTACGCGGCTGGCTACACCGGGTTCGAACTGCAGAAGATCGCGTTCAAACTGGACGAAGACAGCGTGGGGGACTGGGCGCTGCCGGATCGCGGCTTCATCAAAGGCGAGGCCCTGCAAAATTACATCAACAAGGCCGTGCGTGCGCAGCCGATCGAAAAGCTGAAAAAGCCGTTTGCGGCGGTGGCGACTGATTTGCGCACTGGTGAGATGGTGGTATTCCAACGCGGGAATACTGGGCAGGCAGTACGTGCCTCCAGCAGCGTGCCGGGCGTGTTTCAGCCGGTGAGCATCAATGGGCGAGATTTCGTGGATGGTGGTCTGACCAGTCCGATTCCGGTCAAGGTGGCACGCAATCTGGGTGCAGAGGTAGTGATTGCGGTGGATATTTCGGCCAAGCCGCGTTCGGCGAAGATCGATGGGGTGACGGATATCCTGCTGCAGACGTTCGGCATCATGGGGCAATCCATCAGCAGTAGCGAATTGCCGCTGGCGGATGTGGTGATCCGGCCGAACACGATCGGGTTCGGCTCAGCCGACTTTACCAAGAAGCATGAGTCAATACTGGAAGGCGAGAAGGCCGCGCAGGCCGCAGTACCGCTTATTCGGCAGAAACTTCAGCAGGCGCTTGCGCGGAAACAGGCATCCGACGCGCCCCGTTGAAACGCTTGGTCCAGTAGTTGTCGTGCAGGTTCTGGACCAGTACGCCGCCGCCACTGGAGGGGGCGTGGATGAAACGGCCTTCACCGATGTAGATCCCGACGTGGGAGAACGCGCTCTTCAGTGTGTTGAAAAACACCAAATCACCCGGTTGCAACTGCTCCATCGGAACGTTCTGCCCCAGTTGGCTGATGGCTCGGGCGCCGTGCGGCAGCGTCAGGTTGGCGGCCTGCGCGAACACGTATTTCACGAATCCACTGCAATCGAATCCGGTTTCCGGGGTTTTTCCACCGAACTTGTATTTCACGCCTGTCAGGCTGATGGCGCTCATCAGCACTTCCTGCGCGGCATCGCGCCAGCCGAATTCCTCGCTGGCCGTGGCTTGCGCGCTTTCCGGCAAGACCGGTTCGTCGGCCATGGCGGCAGTGCTGGCGATGGCCAGCAGCATGGCGGTGAGGTGGGTGGTGAATCGCATGGGACTGAATTGTAAAGGAAAGCTTTTTTCCCAGGCAACCTAAAATTGCCTTCCGGTCGCTTTGCCGGTGTGCCATGACGGGCCGGATTCCTTGTAGAATGGGGCTGTCAACATCACTACGCAGGAGATTGTCATGACGGACGAAAGCGGATTTTCGGCAGACGAATACAAGACCATGGCGCAACGCCTGGTGAGCGCCGGCGAAGACGTGCGCCGCAAGCTGGATGAACTGACGGTTCGGGCACTGACACAGCGTGATCTGGCCGAGCAGGAGGTGCGCGAGGTGCTGACGGCGATCACCGAGGGGGTGAGTCTGGGCGCGGCCGAGCGCGCCAACGAGGTGCGTACGGCGCTCAACGATGCGCTTAAGGGCATAGACGATGCGCTGGGGCATGCGGCTGAGGCAATGCAACTAGCGATCGGTGAGGCTTCCTCCCGGGCGCAGGAGTTCGCGGAGCAGGATTTGAAGCAAGGGGTGGAAGAACTCCGCAATCTCGAAGGGATGTTTCTGGATACCGTTACCCAGGTAGCGCAGGGGGCGAGCACTCTGATTCGGGAGGAAATGAACAACCTGGTCGCGCATACCCGGAACGCGGGTACCGGCACCGGGGAGCGCGTGCGTGCGGTGACTGATGAACTGAGCAACCGTTTGCGGGCCACCGCCAGCGAAGCGAGCGATGCCGGCATGCGTGCTGCCCGGGTAGTCGGGGCACGCTTGGCGACGCTGGCCAGCCGTAAACTTGCCGAGGCGGCCGAGCGCATCGCCCGCAAGGCAGAAGCCCTGAAACAGAAATAAAGCAGACTTTCCCCGATGATACGTGAAACCATCTCCGTCTGGCGCGACCTGGGTCGTTTGCGCGAGATCGCCGGCATCCTGATGCATTACGGCTGGGGCGATATCGTGAAGCGCCTCGGGCTGGGGCGCTTGACGCGCCGCGCCGGGGAGATGATGCATCGACGTCCGCCGGACGAGATCATGCATTTGCCGCCGGAAGTGCGTGTACGACTGGCGCTGCAGGATTTGGGACCGACCTTCGTCAAGCTGGGGCAGGTACTGGCGACGCGGCCAGACATTTTTCCGCCGCGCTGGATCGCCGAGTTTTCCCGGCTGCAGGATAACGTGCCACCGGAGCCGTTCGAGACCCTGCTGCCGGAACTGCAGAAGGCGCTGGGCGCGTCGCCGTTCGAGGTGTTCCGCAATCTGCAGACCGAGGCCATCGCGGGGGCTTCGATCGCGCAGGTGCACTTGGCGCAGTTGCCGGATAGTACGCCGGTTGTGCTCAAGATCCGCCGACCGCACATTGAGGGGCGGATCGAAGCGGATTTGCGGCTGCTGTCGCACCTGGCGAGGCTGGTCGAGTCGGAGATGCCGGAAGCGCGGCGTTTCCAGCCGGGCAAGATCGTAGCCCAGTTTGCCAAGTCGCTGCGCCGCGAACTCGACCTGGCGATGGAGGCGCGCAATACCGAGCGCTTTGCCCGCAACTTTGCCGATGACCCCAACGTGACGTTCGCCAAGGTGCACTGGGAATACACCAGTACCAACCTGATGGTGATGGAGCGCATCGACGGTATTGCCGGCAACGACCTGGAATCTGCCCGGGCCGCGGGCATGGACTTGCGTTTGCTAGGCGCGCGTGGGGCCGATGCCGTGCTGAAGATGGTGCTGATCGATGGTTTTTTTCACGCCGATCCGCATCCGGGTAACGTTTTCTACCTGCCGGGCAATCGGCTCGCAATCATCGATTGCGGCATGGTGGGTCGCATCAGCATGGAGCGGCGCGACCAGATTGCCGACATGCTGGCGGCGCTGGTGTCAAAGGATATCGAGGCTTTGCGCGACATCCTGATCTCATGGGCAGGTGACGCGCCGATCGAGGAGAGCAAGCTGACCAACGACCTCGACGAGTTGATTTTCAACTATGAAAGTGCCCCGCTGAAACAGATCCGGTTCGGCACGCTGCTGAACGATCTGACCACGGTTATGCGGGAAAACCATCTGGCAGTGCCGCCCGACCTGACGATGCTGTTCAAGGCGCTGGTGACACTGGAGGGGTTGGGGCGTCAACTCGATCCGGATTTCCAGATCGTTAAGCACCTGACGCCGTTTGTGAAGAAGGTGATTGTTGATCGTTACAAGCCGGGCGCGCTGCTGAAGCGTGGGCATCGCAACCTGATGAATGTGGTCGATGTCGCCACTGCCCTGCCGCGTGATGTGTCCAGGCTGCTACGCGAAATCCGTCGCGGACGGGTGAAGATCGACCTAGATCTGAAACGTCTGGACCACTTCGGACATCAGCTGGACCATAGTACCAACCGGCTGACGCTGGCGCTGGTGACTTCGGCGCTGATTATCGGCTCGTCGATCGTGATGACGGTGAAAGGCGGGCCAACGTTGTTTGGTTTGCCGGCCTTCGGTTTTCTCGGCTTTTTCGTCGCCTCGGTATTCGGCGTGATGCTGGTGATTTCTATCTGGCGATCCGGCAAGGATTGACGGCGCGTTTGGCAGAATCCGGAATTTCATGGCACGGGCTCCTGATGAGGTTGGTGCCAGCTTAGGGGGCTTTTGTGACCGTGACGTGACGGTGCCAAGACAGTTTCGCGATACAACTAAAGAAGCCATCCCTCCGGTGAACTGAAAGGATGGCCGTTGCTGCAGGTATTACAGCGCGAAGACGTTCATCGCGCCGCCGCCCGGTGCGGCGTTGTACTTGACCAGGTCCTTGTAGCCGCCGGCTGCGCCCAAGCCATCGGTTTCATTGGTCATGCCGAGGTTCATCGCCACGCCCGCCCAGCCGCCGATACCTGAGAGCACGCCGACGTACTGCTTGCCCTTGTGTGTGTAAGTGATGGCGTTGCCGACTACGCCTGAGCCGACCTGAAAGCGCCACAGCTCCTTGCCGGTATTGGCATCCAACGCCTTGAACCAGCGATCCAGTGTTCCGTAGAACACCAGGTCCGAGGCCGTCACGATCGCACCACCCCAGGCAGAGAACTTTTCCTTCTTGTACCACTTGGTTTTGCCCTTGAGGCCATCCCAGGCCATGAAGCCGCCCATGACGCCATCCGGGCCGGGGAACATGGTCAGCGTCGAGCCCACCCAGGGTTGGCCGGCGACGTATTTCGATTCCACCGGTTCATAGGTCATGCAGACGTGGTTGAGCGGTACGTAGAAGGTTTTGTTCTTGGGCGAGTAGGCAGCCGGTTGCTGGTCCTTGACACCAAGCGCTGAGGGGCAGATGCCCTGAGCGTTGTAATCCTGGTGGGTGGAGTACTTCGGATCTTTTTGCGGTACGCCGGATTTGAGATCGACCGAGGTCGCCCAGTTGACGAACGGGTGCATCTTCTCCGCCACCAGCAGCGTGCCGTTAGTGCGGTCGAAGGTGTAGCCGAAACCGTTACGGTCGAAATGGGTCGCCAGCTTTTTGCCGGCGTTGTCCCACAGGATGGTTTCGTTCATGCCGTCGTAATCCCACTCGTCGTGCGGCGTCATCTGATAACCCCACTTTGCCATGCCGGTGTCGACATCGCGGGCGAAGATGGTCATGGCCCACTTGTTGTCGCCGGGGCGTACGTCCGGGTTCCAGACCCCAGGATTGCCGGTGCCGTAGTACAGCAGGTTGGAAACCGGGTCATAGGAATACCAGCCCCAGGTGCCGCCGCCGCCGTTCTGCCAGCCATCCTTGCGGGATTGTGGCTTGAGCCAGGTTCTGACGCCGAGGTCGGCTTCCGGGTACTTTAACTGCTCTTTCTTCAGCGGTTTGAACGAGCCGCCCTGCTTGTTACCGCCGTTGACGTCTTCGTACACCGACAGGGCGCTGTAGTGCGGGTTGGCTTCGTTGAAGCCCTTGCCGATCAGCACTTCGCTATCCGGACCTGTGCTGTAGGCACGCCACGCCAGCGAACCATCTTTGATGTTGTAGGCGGTCAGGTAGCAGCGCACCCCGTATTCGCCACCGGCACAACCGGTGATGACCTTGTCCTTGATGACATGCGGCGCGTTGGTGGCAGCAGCACCTTCCTTGTTGTCCACGACCTTGACGTCCCACACCTTGTTGCCGGTCTTGGCATCCAGCGCGACGAGTACCCCGTCGTTCTGTTGCAGGAAAATCTTGCCGTCGCCGTACCCCAGGCCGCGACTCACGTTGTCACAGCACAACAGTGCCTGAACCGCCGGGTCCTGCTTCGGGAAGTAAGCCCAGAGGATCTTCTGGTTGTTGTTCAAATCGAGTGCGTACACGTTGTTGGGGAATGCGGTGTGCAGATACATGACGCCATCGATGACCAGTGGGGCGCCCTCGTGGCCACGGTTCACGCCGGTGGCGAACGTCCAGGCCATCTTCAGATTCTTGACGTTACCCTTGTTGATCTGGCTCAGTCGGCTGTAGCCGGTGTTGGCGTAGTCCTTGCGCGGATGGGCCCACTGATTGTCGTCTTTCATCAGTTTGGCCAGTTCGTCGTCGGCAAGAGCGGGCAGACTCAGCATCCCCAGAAAGGCGGTGCTGATTGCGAGTGTCGATTTACGATAATTCACGCTGATTCTCCAAAGCAAAATTATGATGTAAGGGATGCGGCAGACTCCCTGGATGCCACGACAACGGCGTTTGCCGTATCATGGATGCTTGTTCTATGGCAAACGCTGTGCCAGCGAGTGCTAGCGCAGGGTAAGTAACCGTTGGAAGCCGCATGGAACAAAGCTTGCGTGCGTTCTGGCATCGACCCTGCCAGCGCAGAAAACGGCTCAATTTGTCACTGCCGGGTGTGTCGAAACGGAACAGGTGTCACAGTGCGTGACACCTTGTGAACAGCGGATGTGCAACAAGCGATAGGATCAGTCGTGCTCAACCATACACAAGCAGTTCTACGGGCTAAACGAGAGTTTCTCCGTCAGGGGCATTTGCAACAGGGCGCGGTCGCGGAGGCGATCGAGCGCTCCTGGCGGCGCTGCCTCGACAGCGGCGTGGAAACTTCTGCGCCGGCGCACGACTACGTCATTACCCAGCATGAACTGGCGCAGATCCGGGAAGCCAGCCAACACTTGCTCGCTCAGGCACGTCCGGAAATGGAAAACCTGAACGAACAGCTCAGCCATACCCGTAGCCTGGTGATCCTGACGGATGACCAGGGCGTGGTGCTGCATACGCTGGGGGACCAGCGCTTTCTGCAGGATACGCACCGCATCTCCATGCGCCCGGGTAGCCTGTGGGGAGAGCCTCAGCGTGGCACTAACGCGATCGGTACGGCACTGGTCGAAAAAGTCGGGCTCTCGGTGCGCGGGGCCGAACACTTCATGGATTTTCATCACGTGCTGAGTTGCTCGGCGGTGCCGATCTTCGGGGCCTCCAACGAACTGCTGGGCACGTTGGATGTGACCAATGATTTCGCTGTGCCGCAGCAACATACCCTCTCGCTGGTGAAAATGGCTGCGCAAACCATCGAGAACCGGCTGTTTCAGTCGGAGCACAAGGGCGAGATCTCGCTGCATTTCCATGCGCGCCCGGAATTTGTCGGGACCCTGTGGGAGGGCATCGCCATGTTCTCCTGCGACGGGCAACTGCTGGCCTTGAACCGTAGCGCCCAGTTCCAGTTCGAGTTGGGGGTGGACCCGCAAATGCTGCATTTCGATGAACTCTTCGATATTCCGCTCAAATCTGCGCTGGCCGGCCGTGGCGATGGCCTGATCATGCCATTGCGCCTGGCCAACGGCGCCCGTATTTACGCACGGATCGAGTCACGTGCTCCGGAGGGTGTGACTTCTGGCGGCCCAGTGACCTCTGTCCCGCGTCGTGAAAGCGCCGCGACGCTGGAAATGCTCGACAGCGGCGATGCGCGCGTAGCACGTGCCATCAGCCAGATCCGGCTGGTGCTGGATCGCGACATCCCCATCCTCATCGAAGGCGAAACCGGGGTAGGCAAGGAGTTGTTCGCGCGCGCGATACACGAGGCCAGCAACCGTCGACGCGGACCGTGGGTCGCCGTTAACTGTGCCGCATTGCCTGAAGGACTGATCGAAGCAGAATTATTCGGGTATGAAGAAGGTGCCTTCACCGGTGCTCGTCGCAAGGGCAGCGCAGGCAAGCTGGAACAGGCTCACGGCGGCACGCTGTTTCTGGATGAAATCGGCGATATGCCCCTCTCGCTGCAGGCCCGTCTGCTGCGCGTGCTGCAAGAGCGTAGTGTGACGCCGCTGGGGGGCAGCAAGGCCAAGCCGCTCGACTTTGCGCTGGTCAGTGCGACCAACCAGAAGCTGCGCGAGAAAGTGGAAAGCGGCGCATTCCGCCGCGACCTGTACTACCGCCTCAACGGTCTGCAGGTACAGCTCCCCGCCTTGCGCGACCGCACCGATGTCGAGAACCTGCTGCAACTCATCCTGCATATCGAACACGCCACGCATGCCCGGATCGATGCCAGCGTGATCGAGCTCTTCAGGACCCACCCTTGGCCGGGCAATGTGCGGCAGATGCACAACGTGTTGCGTACCGCGCTGGCCCTGTCGGGTGGCGAGTGCGTGACGGCCTTGCACCTGCCACAGGATTTTCTGGATGAACTGACTGTCGTGCCGCAGGAACATGCACCAGCTAGCTCGCTGGATCACCTCGAATCTGACGCGATTCGATTTGCCTTGCAGCAACATGCGGGGAATGTGTCGGCAACCGCACGCCAGTTGGGCATCAGCCGGAATACCTTGTATCGCAAACTGAAAACGCTGGGCTTGGTGTAAAACGTCACCACAGATTGCATGGCCAGCTCATTTGGGCAGCTGGCCATGCAATCGCACCAGCTGACTTGAAATATCTCGTTTCGTCCCCATTGTCAGTGCGGTTCGATTGAAACTTGTTTTTGGAAGGGACCTGCTATGACGACCGAAACCGTACAAAAAGAAACCCTGGGCTTTCAGGCCGAAGTCAAACAACTGCTGCAGTTGATGATTCAC
Organism: uncultured Methylobacillus sp.; assembly: GCA_964445115.1. Taxonomy (GTDB): domain Bacteria; phylum Pseudomonadota; class Gammaproteobacteria; order Burkholderiales; family Methylophilaceae; genus CAIJXJ01. The sequence continues at coordinate 16,007 of CAYUJU010000032.1, forward strand.
TCCTTGTATTCCAACAAGGAAATTTTCCTGCGCGAACTGATTTCCAACGCCTCCGATGCGGCCGACAAGCTGCGCTTTGAAGCTTTGTCTGACGCCGCCCTGTTCGAGAATGACAGTGAACTGAAGATCCGTGTGGCTTATGACAAGGCCGCGCGTACGCTGACCATCAGCGACAACGGCATCGGCATGAACCGTCAGGAAGTCATCGACAACATCGGCACCATCGCCAAGTCCGGCACCCGAGAATTTTTCTCACAACTGTCCGGCGACCAGAAAAAGGATGCAGCACTGATCGGCCAGTTCGGCGTGGGTTTTTACTCTGCATTCATCGTGGCTGACAAGGTGACCCTGACCACCCGCCGCGCGGGCTTGACCGCCGAGCATGGTGTGCGTTGGGAATCAGCGGGCGAGGGCGATTTCACCCTGGAAACGGTCGAAAAAGCCACGCGCGGTACTGAGATCGTGCTGCACCTGCGCGAAGGCGACGATGAATTCCTGTCTGACTGGAAGATCAAGTCCACCATCCGCAAGTATTCCGACCACATCACCCTGCCCATCGTGATGAAGAAATCCGAATGGAAGGATGGGGTGGAGGTGCCGACGGAAGAGGACGAAACCGTCAATCGCGCTTCTGCGCTGTGGGCACGCAGCAAGGGCGACATCAGCGAAGACGAGTACAACGAGTTCTACAAGCACGTGGCGCACGATTTCGAGCCGCCGCTGGCGTGGTCGCACAACCGCATGGAAGGCAAGCAGGAATACATCTCCCTGCTGTACGTGCCGTCCAAGGCGCCGTTCGACCTGTACGACCGTGAGCGTCGTCACGGCATCAAGCTGTACGTGAAGCGCGTGTTCATCATGGATGACGCCGAAAAGCTGATGCCGCAATACCTGCGTTTCGTCCGCGGGGTGATCGACTCTGCCGATCTGCCGCTGAACGTGTCGCGCGAAATTCTGCAGCATTCCAAGGATATCGACGCCATCAAGGCTGGCTCGGTGAAGAAGGTGCTGGGCCTGCTGGAAGACATGGCCGAGAACGAACAGGAAAAGTACGCCGGCTTCTGGAAGGAATTCGGCCGCGTGCTGAAGGAAGGTCCGGGCGAGGATTTCGCCAACCGCGAGAAGATCGCCGGGCTGATCCGATTCGCTTCCACCCATGCCGATACCGAAGAGCAAATCGTCTCGCTCAAGGATTACATCGGTCGCATGAAGGAAGGCCAGGAAGCCATCTACTACATCACGGCCGACAGCTTCGCGGCGGCCAAACACAGCCCGCATTTGGAGATCTTCCGCAAGAAGGGCATCGAAGTCCTGCTGCTGTCTGACCGCGTGGACGAATGGCTGGTGGGCAGTCTGCCAGAGTTCGATGGCAAGAAGCTGCAGTCCGTGGCCAAGGGTGACCTCGACCTCGGTAAGCTGGAAGACGAAGCCGAAAAGGAGCAGCAAAAGCAGGTCGAAGACGCCTTCAAGCCGCTGGTGGAGCGCCTGCAGTCTGCCTTGGGTGATCAGGTGAAGGAAGTGCGCGTGACGCATCGCCTGACCGACTCCCCAGCCTGCCTGGTGACGGGGGCAGATGACATGAGCGCCAACCTGGAGCGCCTGCTGAAGGCAGCTGGCCAGCAAGGGCCAGGTACCAAGCCGATCTTCGAGATCAACCCCGACCACGCGCTGGTGAGTCGCCTCAAGGACGAAACCGACGAGGCGCGCTTCGCTGATTGGGCGCATCTGCTGCATGACCAGGCCTTGCTCGCCGAAGGCGGCCAGCTGGAAGATCCAGCCAGCTTTGTGCGCCGATTGAACGGCCTGCTGGCGCTGGTGAAGTAATGCGGCTGCGCAAAGACCGCCCGCGGCCGATGCGCTTGCGATCGCTGTAGTGACAAAGCCCCCGAATCCGGGGGCTTTGTTTTTGGGAGATGAATGGTTGTATCGTAAGGGTTTTCGGGTGTTACACTGACAAAAACGTTGCCAGTCTGTCTCGACGGCAAAAGAAGAAAATGCCTGCCCAGGCTCGGCATGAAATGTCCCACTCCATTTGCACCCCCTCGCAGGGGATCAGCCTGCGGTCATATGGAAAGGAGGCAGGCAAGATCATGAGGGTTTTTGTGTGAATAACTTCAGATATCGTTTGGCCAACGATTTCCAGCTCGCGGTGTTGACCCTGATGGGGGCGATTTCGCTGGTTGGCATCACGCCCTTCCTGGTGCTTCGTGCCAGTCGTGGAGAATGGGTTGCTTTCACGACGGATCTGTTGATCGGAGCCGTGATTTTTGGGTGCGTGCTGCGAGCATGGATCACTGGGAAAACCCATGGCCCGAGTCTGTTTCTTGCCTATTCGATCAGTCTGGGTACCGTGGCTTCCATCCATGCCCAAGGTGCCCCGGGGCAATATTGGTATTACCCCTTCGTGGTAGCCTGTTTTTTTCTCGTGCACCGCTACCATGCGATTGGCATGACCGTGGGCAGCCTGATGGTCGTGGTCGGATTGGGTTGGACGCGTGGCTCCCCCAGTGAAATTGCCTCCTTTTTTATCACCGGGATGGTCTGCACGTTGCTGGCCTACGTCTTTGCCTCACGCAGCGAAATGCAGCGCCAGCAGCTGGAAACCCTGGCAACCAAGGATGCGTTGACCTCCACCAATAACCGTCATACGTTACTGGAGGAGCTGGAAACTGCCCGCAGTCTGCAGACGCGCGAGAATATCCATTCCGGCATCCTGATTCTGGATCTGGATTATTTCAAAAAGGTGAACGACAGCCATGGTCATCAGGCAGGTGACAAGGTGCTGGTGGACGTTGCACGACTGATCGAAGCGAATATTCGTCAGCATGACCGGCTGTTTCGTTATGGGGGCGAAGAGTTTGTGATTCTTGCCAACAACATCACGGAAGACTTCCTGTCCATGATGGCCGAGAAGCTGCGTAGTCAGGTTGAGAACCAACTGCGGGCACCCGGTGGAGAAATCATCACGGCCTCGATTGGCGGGGCCATGCTGTGTCCGGAGGAGAGCATCGAGCGATGGTTTTCGCGCGCCGATGCTGCGCTCTATGAATGCAAGAAAAACGGCCGCAATCAGGTCAGTATTGATCAGGGTTCATGAGACACATCCTCGTCTATGCCGATTCGCTTTCCTGGGGGATCATCCCCCTGACGCGCCAGCGCTTGTCCTTTGCGCAGCGCTGGCCTGGCGTCATGGAGCTGTCTTTGGAGGCGGCAGGCGACAAGGTTCGCGTGATCGAAGATTGCTTGAACGGGCGCCGCACGGTATGGGAAGACCCCTTTAAACCGGGCCGTAACGGTCTGCAGGGCTTGGCGCAGCGTGTCGAGATCCATTCCCCGCTGTCGTTGGTGATCCTGATGCTGGGCACTAACGATTTCCAATCCATGCATCCGCACAACGCCTGGCACGCGGCGCAGGGTATTGCGGCGCTGGTGACGGAAATCCGGTCTGCGCCCATCGAGCCGGGCATGCCGGTGCCGCCTGTCCTCGTGGTCGCACCTCCACCGATCGAGGCACCGAAGGGGCCAATCGCACCGAAGTTTGCGGGCGGGGAGGCCAAGTGCGCCGGTTTGGCGGAAGCGTATGCACAGGTCTGCCAGACCCTGGGCTGCCATTTCTTCGATGCCGGCAGCGTGGTGACGTCCAGCAAGGTGGATGGGGTGCATCTCGATGCTGCTCAGCATCTGGTGCTGGGGCAGGCGCTCGCGCCCGTTGTGACGCCTTTGCTATGACGGAGACTTGTTCCGGTTATAGGATCTTCGCCTACACGATTTTTACTACGATGTCGTGCAGGGTATTGGCGCAGCCGGCCATGTGTTCGGCTGCGTAGGCGATGTGGCGGTAAATTTCGCGGCGCTTGAACATGTTGATGTAATCCTCGCCCTGGAACAGTTCCGGCAGGGCCTTGCGATAGAGCTTTTCGACCTGCCGCTCGGCCTTGCGGGCGGCATCGGCATCGAGGACAGCAGTGTCGGGGAGCTTGGCCAGTTTGGCGAACCCGTCCGTCAGCGATTCCGCACCCTGCAACAGCAGCCGTGACATATCCAGCATGAACTGGTCTGGGCTGACACCCAGCACGTCCATTTCGTTGACCGTGGTCTTGCAGTAGGTCACTACTTCATCCAGATCCATGATGGCGCGGTAGATGTCTTCCCGGTCAATCGGGGTGGAGAAGGCTTCGTTCAGTGCGTGCAGGTTGCGGGCCTTGATGGTGTCTGCCACGTGTTCGTCCTGTTTCAGCATGTGGCCGATTTCGATGTCTCCGGTTTCCATGTATTCCACCAGCCGGTTGATCGAGTGGGTCACCTGGATACTCTGTTCCAGCAGCATCTGGAAGAAATCCGGTGTTTGCGGAAAGACTTTGTCCATGATGAGTTTCAGGATGGATCTGGATTCTTCGCTCATGATGATGACCTCAAATCAGGTGGACGATGAAGTGGAAGACGATGGCCATGGCGGCGGCGCCGGGAATGGTGATCAGCCAGGTGGTGACGATGTCGCGCGCCTTGTTCCAGCGCACGGCCTTGGGGCGTTCGGAAGCCCCGATGCCCATGATGGAAGTGGCGACGACGTGGGTGGTCGAAACCGGGGCCCCCGCCATGGAGGCTGCGAGAATGACCCCGGCAGACGTAAGTTGTGAATCCAGTGCATGCAACGGCCGCACCTTGTAAATCGAGAAGCCTAGGGTGCGCACGATGCGCCAGCCGCCTGACAGAATGCCGAGGGTGATCGCGCTGGCGCAGGCGAGCATGACCCAGATCGGGACTTCAAACGTGGGGATGAAACCGCCCAGCAGCAGGACCAGCGTCAGAATGCCCATGCTTTTCTGGGCGTCGTTGGCCCCGTGGGAAAACGCCAGGCCGGCCGCAGTGACGAATTGCAGGTTGCGCAGGCTGCGGTTGATCGCGGGCTTGCTGCCGCGTAATAGCCCCAGCATCAGGCGGTGCAGGCTGAAGCCGACCCAAAAGCCGAGCAGCGGGGAGATCAGCAGGGCGACCAGCACCTTGGCGACACCTTTCAATTCTCCGTGGAGCAGGTCAGCGAACCCCCAAACCACGTGATCTGCCCCGGCAGCAACCATGACGGCGCCCGCCAGCCCACCCACCAGGGCATGCGAGGAAGAGGAGGGGATGCCGAACCACCAGGTACCGAGGTTCCAGACGATGGCGCCGAGCAAGCCGCATAGCAGGATGGAAAGTGCCAGTACGCGGCTCAGGTCATCCAATACGATGAATTTGCCGATGGTGTTGGCGACGGCCGTCCCGCCGAGCAGCGGGCCGAGGAATTCGAAGGTGGCGACGATGATCACGGCTTGGGCCGGTGTCATGGCCCGCGACGCGATGACGGTCGCGATGATATTGGCGGCATCGTGAAAGCCGTTGGTGTAGTCGAAACAAATGACGATGAACACCGCGACGATCGCGAGCAGAACGACGATTTCCAAGCCGGAACCCTGTCTCTGAAGGTAATGTGGACACTCTACCATAGCCCGCGGGAGTGGTTCCGGCGGGGGTGCTGTTAAACGATAGCCAATATCTATTGAATCAATCAAAACAATCAATTTAACAAATGATTTGAATCTCTCTAACATGCGTCCTGTCGTCTTACACAACCCATGTTTCAACTTAACAAAAGGAGCAAATCATGAGCATTTCCCTCATCAACACCCAAGTGCAACCGTTCAAGGCGCAAGCTTTCCACAACGGCAAGTTCATCGAAGTGACCGAAGCCAACCTGAAGGGCAAGTGGTCCGTCGTGATCTTCATGCCGGCAGCGTTCACCTTCAACTGCCCGACCGAAGTGGAAGATGCCGCTGACAACTACGCCGAGTTCCAGAAGCTGGGCGCGGAAGTCTACATCGTGACTACCGACACTCACTTCTCCCACAAGGTGTGGCATGAGACCTCCCCGGCCGTGGGCAAGGCGCAGTTCCCGCTGGTGGGCGACCCGACGCACGCCCTGACCCGTGCTTTCGGCGTACACATCGAAGAAGAAGGTTTGGCACTGCGCGGTACCTTCGTGATCAATCCGGAAGGCGTGATCAAGACCCTGGAAATCCACGACAACGCGATTGCCCGTGACGTGAAGGAAAGCCTGCGCAAGCTGAAGGCCGCCAAGTACGTCGCCGAGCATCCGGGTGAAGTCTGCCCGGCCAAGTGGAACGAAGGTGCAAAGACCATTGCTCCGTCCCTGGATCTGGTCGGCAAGATCTAAGGCGCTTTGAATCCGCCTCCCCTGCCGGGGAGGCTGGTTTTCAGCGTGAAGCGGTGAAGTAGTCAGTCACCGCTTTGCAGTGAAAATCTTTTGAAGGAGTACCACATGCTCGACACCAATATTCAGGAACAGTTGAAGGCTTATCTCCAGCGCCTGCAGCATCGTATCGAAATCGTGGCGACGCTGGATGCCAGCCCCAAGGCGCAGGAAATGCGCGAAATGCTGCACGAAATCGCCGCCTTGTCCGATAAGGTGAGTCTGCGTGAGGACGGCAACAACCCGCGCCGTCCGTCGTTCGGTGTCGCCTTGCCGGGTGAAGCACCGCGCGTGCATTTCGCCGGGATCCCAATGGGCCACGAGTTCACCTCGCTGGTGCTGGCATTGCTGCAGGTCGGCGGCCACCCGCCCAAGGTGAGCGAGGAGGTGCTGGAACAGATTCGCGGGTTGCGCGGTGAGTTCAACTTCGAGACGTACATTTCACTGACCTGCCACAACTGCCCGGACGTGGTGCAGGCGCTCAACCTGATGGCGATCTACAACCCGGGCATCCAGCACGTCATGGTCGACGGCGGCATGTTCCCGGAGGAAGTGGAATCGCGCCAGATCATGGCCGTGCCGACTGCCTACATGAACGGCGAAGTGTTCGAGCGTGGTCGTGTGGAACTGGAGCAGATCCTCGCCAAGATCGACACCAGCGGTGTGGCGCGTGAAGCCGAGAAACTCAGCGCCAAGGCACCCTTCGATGTGCTGGTGGTGGGTGGTGGTCCGGCCGGCGCATCCGCTGCGATCTACGCGGCACGCAAGGGTATTCGCACTGGGGTGATCGCCGAACGTTTCGGCGGCCAGGTGATGGACACCCTCGCAATCGAGAACTTCATCTCAGTGAAAGAGACTGACGGCCCCAAGCTGGCCATGGCGCTGGAAGAGCACGTCAAGTTCTATGATGTGGACGTGATGAACCTGCAGCGCGCCGAAGTGCTGAAGCGCAACGATGACGGCATGCTGGAAGTGCGTACCGTGAGCGGTGCCGTGCTGCACAGCAAGTCGGTGATCCTCGCGACCGGGGCGCGCTGGCGTGAACTGAACGTGCCGGGCGAGCGTGAATACCGCGGCCACGGCGTGGCCTACTGCCCGCACTGTGACGGCCCGCTGTTCAAGGGCAAGAACGTGGCGGTGGTGGGCGGCGGTAACTCCGGCGTGGAGGCGGCGATCGATCTGGCCGGTATCGTGGGTCATGTGACGGTGCTGCAGTACGATGCCCAGTTGCGTGCGGATGCCGTGCTGCAGAAGAAGCTGCTCAGCTTGCCGAACGTACGCGTGATCACGCTGGCGCAGACCACCGAAATTACTGGGGCGGGCGGCAAGGTCAACGGGTTGGTGTACAAGGATCGCGAGTCGGATGTGCTGCACACGCTGGACGTGGAAGGCGTGTTCGTACAGATCGGTCTGGTGCCGAATACCGACTGGTTGAAGGACACCATCACCCTCAGCAAGTACGGCGAGATCGAGGTTGATGCCAAGGGGCAAACCTCCATGCCCGGTGTGTTTGCCGCGGGGGACTGCACCACTGTGCCCTACAAGCAGATCATCATCGCCATGGGCGAAGGTGCCAAGGCGTCGCTCGGGGCATTTGACCACCTGATCCGCAGCAGTGCCGAGTAGACTGCCCGGTACTTGATCGACACGGCCCGACCGGCGTAAGGTTGGGCCGTTTTTGTTTGGAAAGGGGACACGCATGGAAAACGTTCAGGTAGCGCCCTCAAGCTGGTGGTCGATATTCCGGATACACGCCCGGGAGCACGTGTTGGCCGCCGCGGGCCTGACGCTGGGCTTGGCCGGCGTCCTGTTCCTGCTGCTGCAGAGCCTGTTCCAGATTGCCTCCGGGCAGGCCGAGGCGGTGGTGCGCTACGCCCTGCTGGGCGGGCTGGCCGGGTTTGCCACCACCGCGCTGGGCGCATTGCCGGCGCTGGTGCTGCGCGGTGTGCCACAGAAGATCGAGGACAGCATGCTCGGGTTCGCTGCCGGCATGATGCTGGCCGCCAGTGCATTCTCATTGCTGCTCCCCGGACTGGAAGCCGGTGGAAAGATACTCGGCAATGATGGGTTGGGCGCAGGGGTGGTGGTGCTCGGCATGGCGCTGGGTGTCTTGCTGATGCTTGGGCTGGACGAGTTTACCCCGCACGAACACGACAAGAACGGCCCTTGCGGCCCGGGCCACGAGCGCTGCGGACGGGTGTGGCTGTTCGTATTTGCCATCGCGCTGCACAACCTGCCGGAGGGCATGGCGATCGGCGTCAGTTTCTCGCAGGGCGATATGTCGGTGGGCTTGCCGCTGACCACCGCCATTGCCTTGCAGGATATCCCCGAGGGGCTGGCCGTGGCGTTGGCTGTCCGCGGGGCAGGATTCAAGGCCAGCATGGCAGTGCTGATCGCGATTGCCAGCGGCTTTCTGGAACCTGTCGGCGCGTTGCTCGGGGTAGGCCTGTCTAGCGGGCTTGGCGTGGCTTACCCGGTCGGACTGGGGTTGGCGGCAGGGGCAATGCTGTTTGTGGTGTCGCACGAGGTGATTCCCGAAACCCATCGCAATGGGCACCAGACCCCGGCAACCATCGGCCTGATGATCGGCTTCGCGCTAATGATGGTGCTAGATACAACGCTGGGCTGAAGCCGCGCTTTACGCCTGTGGCGGCGGGTTGCGCTTGCCACAGGCGAGGTTGGCGGGAATCGCGATGTCCATCAGCTTTGGGTTGGGCAGGTTGAGCTGGCGCATGATCTCGACGTACTCCGCCTCGGATTTGCCGGCAATGCGGGGATTGAACCGCTTTTCCTCGCCGATGGTGGAGACTGTCCAGCCCTTGTAGTCGTGGCCGGCGTAGACAAAGGTCTCTTCAGGTAGCCGGAACAGCTTGTTGACGATGGAATCCCAGGAATGGTGGGGGTCGCCGCTCTGGAAATCGGTGCGGCCAGTGCCGCGGTAGAGTAGTACGTCACCGGTGAACACCCGGTCGTCCATGACGAAGCTGAAGGATTCGTTGGTGTGCCCCGGCGTGTAGAGCGCCTGCAGCTTCAGGCCATCCACGCGCAGCACTTCGCCCTCCCTGAGTTTAAGGTCCACGCATTCGGCACGGCTGAATTCGCCCATCACTGTGGTGCAGCCCGTGCCCTCGCGCAGGCGTCCGAGCGCCGTGATGTGGTCGGCGTGGGTGTGCGTATCCAGCGCATAGACCAGCTTCAGCCCCAATTGCTCGATAATCGCCGCGTACATCACGGCATGCTCTTCCACCGGGTCGATCAGCACGGCTTCGCCCCCGGCACGGCTGCCGAGCAGGTAAGTGTAGGTGGAACTGACCGGGTCAAACAATTGACGAAACAGCATGAGATTCAGGCTCCAAGCAGAAAAGTGCGTACCAGCATGAAGAGCGCCATGAGTACGATTGCAACGGCGAACAACTGTTGCAGCCGCGGGCCGCTGAGCCGCATTGCCAGCCCGCGACCAGCCAGCATGGCGAGCACGCCGCCCGCCACGAACGGCCACAGCACTGGCCAGAGAATACGTCCCTCAGCCATGGCGTAAGCTGCTCCGGTTAGGCCGGTGAGGGCGATCACGACCAAGGATGTGGCCACGGCATGATGAATCCCCATGCGGGTGATCAGCATCAGGGCCGGCACGATCAGGAACCCGCCACCCACACCGAAGAACCCGGCCAGAACGCCGGTGAGCACCCCTGTCAGCGCCAGCACGAGGGAGCAGGGCGCAGAAAATCGCAGCTTGCCATCGGCCGACGCACGACACATCAGGCCATCCGGCTCTTGGCCGGCTTCAGGCAAAGCCCGTACCACGGAGGTTTCCTCAGGCCGACGCCATGCCCGCCACGCCAAGGAAGCGCCGACCCCCAACGCGAGTACGGCAAATCCGGTGAGCAGGGTCTGCTCCGGGATGCCATGCGCCAGCTTCAACCCCAGCGGGGCGCCCAGCATGCCGCCGCCCGCAAAGGTGAGCGTCGGGGACCAGTGTATGAGTGACTGGCGAATGGCATGAACCGCTCCAAGCGCGGCGATGATGGCGACCGCCGCCAGCGAGAGCGGCATGGCCTGCGACGGCGTGACGCCGATCACGAACACCAGCAGCGGCACGGCAAAGTTCGATCCGCCGCCGCCGGTCAGGGCGAGCGAGAAGCCGACCAGGGCACCGCAGGCGCTTATCAGCATCAATTCAGTCATATTGTCTGGCGAATGTCATATCTCGGTTGAAGGGGTATGGATCACTGATCATGCTATATATTAGGCGATTCTAATGTTTCTTGGTGTTTTGTTGCCAACGGTTGCGATCATTAAACCGGGCTGTGACATGAAAATCAGGACCGTAACAAGAAAAAAACCGGCCCTTTTCGAGCGCCGGTTGGTTACGGGCGGTCTCCCGACAGCACGTTTACTTGGCGAATGGCTGCGGCCGCGGTGTATTGTTGGAAGAGGGCAGCAGCTCATGCATAGGACCCCATCCCCCACGCAATCATGACGAGTGCGTGGGGTAGCACGGATCAACTTATGCCAGATCGAAGCGATCCGCGTTCATCACCTTGGACCAAGCCGCGACGAAATCCTGCACGAACTTCTGCTTGTTGTCGTCCTGCGCATAGACCTCGGCGTAGGCACGCAGCACCGAGTTGGACCCGAAGACCAGATCGACACGGGTGGCTGTCCACTTCACGGCACCGCTGTTGCGCTCGCGGATTTCATACAGGTTGCTGCCCGCAGGTTTCCAGGTGTAGGCCATATCGGTCAGGTTGACGAAGAAGTCGTTGGTCAGCGCACCGACGCGATCGGTGAACACCCCATGCCTGGTGCCGCCATAGTTGGTACCCAGTACGCGCATCCCGCCGACCAGCGCGGTCATCTCGCAAGCTGTCAGGCCCAGTAACTGGGCGCGGTCAAGCATCAACTCCTCCGCACTGACTACGTAGTCCTTCTTCAGCCAGTTGCGGAAGCCGTCGTGGATGGGTTCCAGCACGTCGAACGATGCGGCATCGGTTTGCTCCTGGGTTGCATCGCCTCGCCCCGGAGCAAACGGTACGTTGACCTCGACACCGGCGGCCTTGGCGGCCTGCTCAACACCCACGTTGCCCGCCAGCACGATGACGTCGGCGATGCTCGCACCGCTGTCGAAGGCGATCTTTTCAAGCACGGCCAGCACACGGTGCAACCGTGCCGGTTCGTTGCCTTCCCAGTCCTTCTGCGGGACCAGCCGAATGCGCGCGCCGTTGGCGCCGCCGCGCTTGTCCGAGCCGCGGAAGGTGCGTGCGGAATCCCACGCCGTGGCGACCAGGTCACTGACGCTCAATCCACTGGCGGCGATCCTGGCCTTTGCCGCAGCCACGTCATAGCCCTTGTGGCCAGCCGGGACCGGGTCCTGCCAGATCAAATCCTCCTGTGGCACATCCGGGCCGATGTAGCGCGCCTTCGGGCCCATGTCGCGGTGCGTCAGCTTGAACCAGGCGCGGGCGAACACTTCCGAGAAGTAAGCCTGATCCTTGTGGAAACGCTCCGAGATCCTGCGGTACTCGGGGTCGAACTTTAAGGCCATGTCGGCGTCGGTCATGATCGGCTTGCGGCGGATCGAGGGATCCTCGACGTCCACCGGCATGTCCTCTTCCCTGATGTTGACCGGTTCCCACTGCCACGCACCGGCCGGGGACTTCTGCAGCCACCAGTCGTACTCCAGCAGCAGCTTGAAGTAGCCGTTGTCCCATTGGGTCGGATGCGTGGTCCAGGCGCCTTCGATGCCGCTGGTCACGGTGTCGCGGCCGATGCCGCGCGTCTTGTGGTTCATCCAGCCGAAGCCTTGCTCTTCCAGGCCCGCACCTTCCGGGGCGGGGCCGAGATTGGCAGCATCGCCATTGCCATGGCATTTGCCGACGGTGTGGCCACCGGCCGCGAGCGCGACGGTTTCCTCGTCGTTCATCGCCATGCGGGCAAAGGTCACGCGCACTTCATGGGCGGTCTTTAGCGGATCTGGCTTGCCTCCGACGCCTTCGGGGTTCACATAAATGAGCCCCATCTGCACGGCTGCCAGCGGGTTTTCGAGGGACTGCGCGTCGTCGTCGTTCGCATAGCGGTCACGACCCAGCCATTCCTTTTCGGAGCCCCAGTAAATATCCTTTTCCGGATGCCAGATGTCCTCGCGGCCGAAGGCGAAGCCGAAGGTCTTTAGCCCCATATTTTCGTAGGCGATGGTGCCGGCGAGCACGATCAGGTCAGCCCAACTGACCTTGTTGCCGTATTTTTTCTTGATCGGCCACAACAGGCGGCGCGCCTTGTCCAGGTTGCCGTTGTCCGGCCAGGAGTTGATCGGCGCGAAGCGCTGGTTGCCGGTACCGGCGCCGCCACGGCCATCCGCGACACGGTAAGTGCCGGCCGCGTGCCAGGCCATGCGGATCATCAGGCCGCCGTAGTGCCCCCAGTCCGCCGGCCACCAGGGCTGGCTGTCGGTCAACAGCGCATGCAGGTCTTGCTTCAGTGCGGCGACATCGAGTTTCTTGAGTTCTTCGCGGTAGTTGAAACCGGCCCCCAGCGGGTTGGTCTTGCTGTCATGCTGGTGCAGGATGTCGAGATTCAGGGCCTTGGGCCACCATTCCATATTGGCCATGGTGTTAGAAGTTGCCCCACCATGCATGACCGGGCACTTGCCCGCGGTATTCGTGTTGTTGCTCATAGCATCCTCCGTAATTGATCTGGGTGATTGAATGAAGCTGATTTTGCAGGCTTGATGCGCTGGGGTTTATTCATCCAGCAGGCTGCGCAGCATCCAAGCGTTTTTCTCATGGATTTGCATGCGCTGGGTGAGCAGGTCGAGCGTCGGCTGGTCACTGGCTTGTTCCGCAATTGGAAATACCTCGCGGGCGGTACGCACCACGGCCTCCTGACCGTCTACCAATTGCCGGATCATGTCCTTGGCCTTGGGCACGCCATCAGCCTCCTGGATCGAACTCAGTTTGGCGAACTGGGCATAGCTGCCTGGGGCGAAGTGCCCGAGGGCGCGGATGCGTTCGGCAATCTCGTCCAGCGCCAGCCACTGCTCGTTGTACTGCGTCACGAACAGGTTGTGTAGCGACTGGAACATCGGGCCAGTGACGTTCCAGTGAAAATTGTGGGTCTTGAGGTAGAGGGTGTAGGTATCAGCCAGAAAGCGGGAGAGTCCTTCAGCGATTTTCTTGCGATCCTTGTCGTTGATGCCGATGTCGATGCTCATGATGTCGTTCCTTGAGAGGATTGTTGAAACTGGGAAGCTTGTACTTCCTCGAAGCGTTCAATTGGCTGGCAAACGACTCGGCTGGCTTGGGTCAGTATAAACGTAAACGGGGGCCGTAACCCCCGTTCACGTTATGTCGTTGCCGCGGATTTAGCGGTTACAAACATACATGGTCACTTCGAAACCGAAACGCATTTCAGTCACTTCTGGCTTGGTCCACATGATGATCTCCTTTACCGTTGGTTGATTTAACGAATCGGCGATTTGCATCGCTTGTTCGTATGATTCACATACTACGCAGTTGTTTCGTCAGGGGGCTCGGGCTAGTCATGAACCTGGGCTCATGATTTCATTGAATCATGCCATCGCAGCCCAAGACGGACTATTGCACCTGGTACTGCCGCAGGTACTGAACACCGTTTTCGATCCTGACCTCGCAGCAGGCCAACATGATGGCATCCGCCAGCGCCCACAGCACGTTGAGCTTGAACTGCAGGATCTCGCAGGCCTGCTCCTGCATCTCATGGCTCTTGCTGAAGTAGTCCAGTGTGATGTCCAGCCCCTGTTCCACGTCTCTGCGGGCTTGCGTCAGGCGGTTCTTAAAATACTGCATGCCTTGCAGATCGACCCAGGGATATTTTTCCGGCCAGGAATCGATGCGCTGCTTGTGGATGTGCGGGGCGAAGAGCTCGGTCAGACTGGAGGCGACGGCCTCCTGCCACGGACGCTGGCGGGCAAAATTGATGTAGGCATCGACGGCGAACTTCGCCCCGGGCACCACGTACTTGAGTGAAGTCAGGTCCTCACGAGATAGGCCCACCGCCTGGCCGAGATGAATCCAGGCCTCGATCCCGCCTTCGCCACCTTCTGCGATCTCGCCGCCGTCATGGTCGACGATGCGCTGAATCCACGCGCGACGTACCTTGCGATCCGGGCAATTGGAGAGAATCGCCGCATCTTTGATGGGAATGGCGATCTGATAGTAGAAGCGGTTGGCTACCCAGCATTGCAGCTGTTCCTTACTCAATTTGCCATCCGCCATCAGCACATGGAACGGGTGGTTGATGTGGTAGCCGCGCCCGCGTTCGCGTAGCTTCTGTTCAAATTCCTCACGGCTCCAGGGGGCCTGGCTCATGGATGTCTCCTTAACTGGGCATGGTAGTAATGATTGCTATGAGCTCATGATGCCGCATGGGGCGGATGGCTTGCGCGAGAGGAATGATGAATCTCTCCTCATGAATATCATTAAACACTAATATACCAATTCGGCATCCATTTCGTTTCTGGCATTCCAACCCGGGTGAAACGATGGACAGGGTTGAACCTTATTTGCTGTGTGTATCGTCTTCCGCCGCGCTTTCCGATTCCAGCCACATTGCATTAATGATGCCGAAGGCCAGGGCCAACAGCACACCGAGTATCCAGGCGAAGTACCACATGTTGTTCTCCTAATAGACGCTATGCGTGTTGTCGCGGATTAACTGAACCGTGATCTTGCCGCGCAGCACGCGATACACCCATGAGGTATACAGCAGGATCAGCGGCAGGAACACAATGGTAACCAGAAACATGATGCCTAACGTCTTGTGGCTGGATGCCGCGTCCCACAGTGTCAGACTGCTGTTAGGGGCGGTCGAGGAAGGCATGACGAAGGGGAACATGGAGAATCCGGCGGTGAGAATAATGCCAGCAATAGCGAGCGAACTGGCGGTGAACGCCAGTCCGTCACGCCCGGCACGCGCCAGCCACAAGGCGGCGGTGATGCCGGCAAAGCCGAGCGCGGGCGCGGCCAGCATCCACGGATAAAGGCTGTAGTTGGCGAGCCAGGCGCCGCTGGCTTTTTCCACCGTCTTGGCCAGTGGGTTGAACACGCTGCCGGCATCCGGCATGGTGACGATGCGGTAGCCATCGATGCCGGCTGCCAGCCAGAGGCCGGCCAGCGCGAAAGCGGCGGCGCATACCACGCCTGCCCACAGTGCGGCGCGGCGCGCCCGCGCCTGCACTGCGCCGTCGGTGCGGAACTGCAAATAGATCGCTCCGTGCAGCATCAGCATGGATAGGCTGACCACCCCGGCCAGCAAGGCGAACGGATTGAGCAACGCCCAGAAGTTGCCGGTGTAGTAGGTGCGCATGCTGTCGTCGAGGTGGAACGGCAGGCCCAGCAGCAGGTTGCCGAACGTTACGCCGAACACCAGTGCCGGCACCGCGCCACCAACGAACAGCCCCCAGTCCCAAAAATTGCGCCAGCGCGGGTCGGCCAGTTTGCTGCGGTAATCGAAGCCGACCGGGCGGAAGAACATGGCGAACAACACCAGCAGCAGGGCGATGTACAGTCCGGAGAAAGCCGCGGCGTAGACGAACGGCCAGGCGGCGAAGATGGCCCCGCCGGCGGTAATGAACCACACCTGGTTGCCCTCCCATACCGCCCCCACCGTATTGATGATGACGCGACGCTCGTCGTCGTTCTTGCCGAGGAATGGCAGCCACGCGGTAACGCCCATGTCGAAGCCGTCGGTGACGGCGAAGCCGATCAGGAGCACGCCAATGAACAGCCACCAGATCAGTTTCATGGATTCATAGTCGAGAATCATGGCGATCTCCTTAAGCCGCAGCGCGTTCGAAGTGGTATTTGCCGGTATGCAGGCTGGAAGGCCCCAATCGTGCATACTTGAACATCAGGAACATCTCAACGATCAGCAGTAGCGTGTAGAAACCGATGAAGCCGGCCAGACTGAAATAGAGGTCACCCGTACCTAGGCTCGAGGTGGAAAGGTGTGTGGGTAGGATGCCGGAGATAGTCCACGGCTGGCGCCCGTACTCGGCGACGAACCAGCCTACCTCGCAGGCGATCCATGGCAGCGGGATGGCGAACACCGCCAGCCGCAGCAGCCAGGTTTTTTGAGCGATTTCGCGGCGTGCCGTATACCAGAATGCGGCAGCGAAAATGCACAGAAGCAGAAAGCCCAGTCCCACCATGACGCGGAAGCTCCAGAACAGCTTGAACACCCCCGGAACCGTATCGTTGGTTGCCTGCGTGATCTGTTGCTCGGTGGCATCCACCACATTAGGTGTGTACTTCTTCAGTAACAGGCCGTAGCCCAGGTTGGCCCGATGCTGGTCGAAGGAGGCCTTTGCGCTGCTGTCCCCGGCTTTGAGTCTGGTCAGGGCATCATACGCCAGAATGCCATCGCGGATACGTTGTTCATTTTCTCGTTTAAGATCAACGATCCCGGTGATGGGTTCATCGATCGAGCGGGTGGCGATGAGCCCCAGCATCCAGGGAATTTTGACCGCGTAATCGGTGCGTTCGTCTTCCTGGTTGGGCAGGCCGATCAGGGTAAAGGCGGCCGGTGGTTTTTCGGTGTGCCATTCCGCCTCGATGGCGGCCAGCTTCATTTTCTGCACTTCACCGGTGGCATAGCCGGACTCGTCGCCGAGTACGATCACGGACAGAATGGAAGCGAGACCAAACCCCGAAGCAACCGCGATGGAGCGCAGGGCAAAACCGAGATCGCGTTTCTTCAGCAGATACCAGCTGGAGATGCCCAGCACGAACATCGAAGCGGTGACGTAGCCGGCAGCTACGGTGTGTACAAACTTGACCTGTGCCACCGGGTTGAAGATCAGTTCCGCGAAGCTGGTCATCTCCATGCGCATGGTTTCAATATTGAATGCGGCGCCAACCGGGTTCTGCATCCAGCCGTTGGCGATCAGGATCCACAGTGCCGAAAGATTGGAACCGAGGGCGACCAGAAAAGTGACGAGCAAGTGCTTTTCCTTGGAGAGCTTGTTCCAGCCGAAGAAGAATAGCCCGACAAAGGTCGATTCCAGGAAAAAGGCCATCAGCCCCTCGATGGCCAGCGGTGCGCCGAATATATCGCCCACATAATGCGAGTAATAAGCCCAGTTGGTGCCGAACTGGAACTCCATCGTGATGCCGGTGGTGACGCCCATGGCAAAGTTGATGCCGAACAGCTTGCCCCAGAACTTGGTCATGTCCCGGTAGATTTCCTTGCCGGTCATGACGTAGACCGACTCCATGATCACCAGCAGCC
>CAYUJU010000033.1:0-32793 GCA_964445115.1 uncultured Methylobacillus sp.
AGCAGCTGATTCGTAATCAGCAGGCCGCGGGTTCGAATCCCATCGCCGGCTCCAGAAAATCAAAGGGTTATGGAGATTTCCCATAACCCTTTTTGCTTCTATGGGTGACCCATATGGGTAAGCCCTTCCTATTTTATGTCCTCCAAACGCTTCATCGCTTCCTTGGTACTGCCCCGTAATGACTGCAAATAGATGGCGGTGGTGGTCGCCTGCTCGTGACCCAGCAGTTCCTGGATGTCGGAAAGAGGCGTCCCCTGGTTGTCCAAGCGGCTAGCCCCAAAATGCCGAATGGCATGCAAGGTATAGCGTGGGATCTTGGCCTTCCGGCACAGGGACGGGATCAGTTTATCCCGGTAATCATACGCCCGGCCGGTCTTTTGGTTCATGAACACATACTGCCCATCATGGGGAATCCCGGCCAACACCTCCTTGAGCACTTCGTTCATGGGGATGTGGATGCGTTTCACGTTGCTGTTCTTGCTCTTGCGCGTCCGCAGGATGAGATGATCCTCATAGACGTCCTCCCATCGGAGATTATTGACCGAACTGGACCGCCCCAGGGTGTGGATCGTCACCAGCACATAAGCTTTTTCCTCGGGTCTGGCCACGGCCAGCATCTTGCGGATCTCCTCTTCCGTGGGGATGCGTTTCTTCTTGCTTTCGATGGGATAGGGCCGGATGCCCTGGGCAGGATTGTAGCTGAACCATTCCATCTCGATGCCGTGATTGAACAGCGCCCGGATGAAGCGCAGCTCCTTGTTGGCGACAAAAGAGCCGCGCTTGCTCACCACCTCCTGCAGATACTCGACCACGTCGGATTTGAGCACGGTCTTCTTGTGCCTCCACCGTCTGATCAGCACCTTGATGAGGCTGGCGTTTTCTTTGAGGTACTTGCGGGTCCTCCTCGCCTTGAGATCCTTCAAGCGACTGGCGCACAAGCGCACGAACTGAATGTTCATCCGCTTCAGATCCTTGCGCGCTTCGGCTTCGGCGTCGCGAGCGGCTTGTTTGGTTTCGTAGTTGCTGCCCCGGTACCGCTCGCCCCGGATCATGAACTCGTAGCGCCACTTTCCCTGATGCCGGTATACGGTCACCTTCCATCACCTCCTTTATGCGTTTTTCAAAGAGCTCTCGGGGAAAGCGTACGCACCGGCCAAGCCTGATACCGCCGAAATCGGCTTGATGCACGTACACGAACCACACGCTTACTTTCAGGATCTTGGCGATATCTTCCGCAGTATAAAACTCCATGTCATTCCTCTGCAACGTTCCCACCCGTGACATGAGACGGGGATGAAGGGGTTATTCACATTCCTAATCCGTCCACCGCAGGCGGTAAATCTTCCTTCTTGGCCAAAGGAAACCAGCCGCGCCATTGGGATCTGGTTGGTGCTGCCGTCTTTTTCGGCTGGAGCGGTTGCACCAGCGGGGGCCTCGGAGCCTTTACCACACCTACCTCTTCTTGGGTCTTGTAGGCCAGATGATACTGGGGGAGGAACTGCAGCTCTTCCGGCTTCATCCGCATCTCCCGCGCCACCACTGAAGCCTCGCGGTATCCTACCCGAAAAGCCAACAGATTGCCGACATTGAGCATGATCCGGCCGAGCTTTTCTCCCAGCAGAGCAAAATCCTGGGTTGAGAGCAAACAACCGAGCTTGAACTTCCGCCCTTCCTTGAGCACATCGAAGAGGTTCGGACTGACGAAGTTGTGGCATTCATCGATATAGAGCGCCAAAGGGAAATATTCCGGCGGCCGCTCATAGCGGAAGTAATTCTTGATCCCCTGGCTGATGAGGTTCCCCGCAAAGAGCATGCGCTCATGGTTCATCCCAAAGCAATCCAGGATGAACGCCCGTCGGCTCCGGATGAACGCTCCCCACTCGATGGGGTTGGGACCGCACAGGATCTGGTTCATTCGCTCATCGCTTAAGAGATAATCCAGCCGAGCAAGAATACCTTCAGTGGTGACGTCCTGCTTCCCTTGGGCGACATAGTCACGCACGTTCACCAGTGTTTTGCGGTTGCGTCTGAGACAATAGAGGATCGCTTCCTGTAGGATATTGTGCATGCGAGCGGTGAGGGTCTGATTGCTGGTGCTGATCAGGATCACCTGGTTGATCGACTCGCAAATGTTGTCCACGATCTGATTCTCATCGTAGGGTTGGGCCAGTGGATTGAGGCTGACGGGCGAATCCAATGAGCAATAGAGCGCCTGGCCATGGGAAAGAGCAAAGGCCTCTTTGGCCAAAAAGCCGGAAGGTTCCACCATCACCCGAGCTACCCGGAACATCTCGTCTTGACTCCAGCCCGAGAGGATATACGAGCTTTTGCCCGTTCCGCTCGCACCCACCATGGTGGTGCCAAGATACCTGTTCTTGCCTGGAATATAGACGGGCAGGAAATCATCACTCAAACCGATCTTATGCCGGGGAAGGTCCATGTTGATACCTCACACTCTTCGCAAGAAATGATCCCATGATCGGTCATTCTTGCGAAGAGAGGTCAAGTGGCTTTTTGAGCCTGCTGCGTTTCAATTCAACAATCACGCCCCATTGTCGTCACTGGCTCCGGCCGTAACATTGACACCCAGTTCCCTCATCATGTGCTGTAGCTCCAGTTGGGCCTTTTGGGCTTCTATCTGCGCTAGCACATTTCGAAGCTGGATGGTTGCGAGATTAGCCTGGGCGGTGTGTTTGTCGATGTCCAACATTTCCTGGTCATGCCTCACTCTTTGCATAGCCAATTCGTAGCGGGATCCGAACAGGAGCAGTTCCTCGATCTGGGCGAACTGGGCGCGGGTTTGCCGAAGCTTCGCCTCGGAAATCTCTGCTTCCCGTTCCGCTGCTCGTTTCAGGTGCAGCAATTTCCAGTTGTGGATGAAGCTTTCCACCAGCGGGAAAATTCCCGGCTTGTACTCGAGTTGAGGAACGGGAGCGGGAAGCATCTGCGCAAACACCGAAGGCAGCACCGGAAGATGAGGCAGGACCACCGGGGATTTTTCAGTCTTTGGTACGGGCAGATCCATGGCCGACTCCTTGTGCGACGCTCTGGATGTATTGGGCAAACGCCTGGGCGCTCAGTTCTCGGTTTCTCTCCTGGACCGCTCGCTCATATCCTTTCCGCTGGGCGGTATGGTAGCTAAGCACCCAACCTAACAGGATCCCGAGCACGAACGCCCAGAGTAGGGGTGCTACCGACGAAGCATTGATTACGATCTGATCCATATTGTTCTCCTTCTCAATTGTTCCTAGAATAAATCGGTCCGATAAAACCGAGGATAGGGTCCTGGAGGAGGGGCTAGTACGCGATAGCATCGCCGAAATGTCGGGCCATCGCCCCTGCTCACAGAAGAACAATCCTGGCGACTGTCGCACGGATGCCTGCTGCTTTCACAATCGACGCTGCGCATCCTTGGCAGATTCTCTCCTGCTGGCGATTCCACTTTCACCGGTTTCTCCACCACCCGTTCGATCACCTTCTCCACCACCACCGGGGTAGGCACCTTTTCGATCTGCACCTCTTTGACAACCACCGGCGTCGGTACTTTTTCGATCTGGATCTCTTTGACAACTACTGGAGCGGGCACCTTTTCGATCTGGATCTCTTTGACGATCACCGGCTTTTCGATAATTTTCACCTCAGGTGACGGCTTGACGGAGATCACCAGCCCCAGCATGGATAGAAAGATCCCGCAGATGATGAGTTCTGTTTTCATGGACGACCTCCTTGAGATAGCTGTTGAATTCATCGCTCCTGACAAAATCGAAGTGGGCAATGGATGTGCCGAAGAGCTGACCGAGATACCGGCAGGCCTCCGGCCAGGCGTTCCACGTGTTCCGTTTCGTCTGGAGCGATTGTTCCGTTTCGTGGCTCACCACTTCCAACACCATGCAGAGCGCCCGGTTCTCCTGGATGAGCAGGACAAGGGCGTCGGGCCGCAACCCGGTTTCGGGTATGATATGCTCTCGAATGATCGTTGAGCCGAACGGCAACTTGAGAATCTCGGCCAATATCCTGCTCAGCAGTTTCGCATGCACGCCGTAATCGGATTTACAGCCGGGCATCCGGAAATACCCGCTGCCTTTTTCCACTTTTCCCAGTTCAGCCAATCCCAACAGCGCCTTGTAGGCGTTGTTGGTGGCGGAAACGCCCGGTTTCCAACCTACCTTAACCGCCATAACCTCTCCCACTATATGCTTGTCAGCGATGCGGAGCGCTTCCATGACCCCCAAAACCTCCTGCTCATGGGCCACTTCGTCTTTCCTTTCTACCAGCAGTGCCATATTTTGATTGTCAGAACGGAAGGGGCTTGCGAACTGCAGATAAGAGAGCGTGGAGTACGTGTGCCTTCCCTTTTGCCTCATGTGTGGCGTTGCGTTCCTCTCATCCCGACTGCTGGTAAAAAGAGTGAAAGTACAGCATGGCCACGGCTATTCCCTCTAAAAATATCGTAAGTTAAAATGTGTAAACTGTGGTTTACACATGGATTTTTTTTCAGATAAAGCGGGATGTATGGTGCTCGACTGGAGTCAAGAACATGATCGAAAAGGGCTTCAAGGAATTCCTCAAGGAAAGAATCAAGAAGCTCGGGCTCAGCATGAGCGAGGTGGCGCGAAGGGCGAACGTTTCCCGACCGGAGCTTTACAAAATGCTTGAAGGTGATGCCGAAGCCAAGATCTCGACCCTGCTCGGCCTGGCCAAGGCGCTTGAAATCCAGCCGATTGACCTGCTCCGGCAAATCTTCTACCAGATCAAACCCCCGCCCTCCCGGTTGAAATCGAAAACGCCAGGTGATTTTTCTGGATTTGTGGCGGATGTCACCTATCCCGACAATGAGACAGTCACTGCCGGCAGTGAATTCACAAAGATCTGGCGGATCCAGAATCTCGGGACAGTCAACTGGGAGAACCGGCGTCTGGTCTGCGTTGATGAAGAAATGATGCTCTATCGCAAAGAAGGCAAAGAATTCACCAAGATGGAGCGCATTGACCTGCTGCCGATTGAGCGAGAGGTGCCGATTCCCACCACTCAACCAGGCGAGACCGTGGATATCGCCGTCATTTTCCGGGCGCCCATCTACCCGTGCACCACGGTTTCCTATTGGAAGATGGTTGATGCCGCTGGAGAAGAATGTTTTCCTCAGTTGAAAGGAATCTGGTGCAAGGTCACGGTGGTCGCCCTATGAGGAAGAGTTAACCAGGATGATTCTGTTAATTCAACCAGTTACGCAACGGTTGAGTCCTTCTTTTTTAATCTCCTTCTGATTTAACCATTCTATTTCATCAGCTGTCATCTTCACGCTCTCTTTCCCCTCTCCTATTGCCTCTTTTCTTCATTCTCTTCTTCCCTCTCTCCCTTTCTCATTCCACTGCCGATCCTATTCGGCCTCTGGGGGTATCCAAGGGGGCACGTCCCCCTGCCCTCCTAGATGCTTTCAAACGCAACAATGCCTCTCTTGGCCAAGAGCGCTTACCTGCTAGCATCAAGCCATGAACGCGAGCGAGTGCCTGGAGCGGGCCACGCACTATCTGCGCAAGGCTCGGATCACAGACGAACTATCCCTCAGTTCGCAAAAGAAATATCTCAGCTCTCTGAGAGTTTTTCTCACACAATCAGAAATTCCCAACTGGGAAGCCCTGACAAAGAATGATGTAGAACGCTTCATTCTCAAGATGAAAGAAGGCGGCGCCGGTAATGCCAGGATCGCCAATGTCATCTCAGCGGTCAAATGGTTGCTCGTCAGGCTCAAGCGCGATGATGCGACGTTCACTCACTTCTCGCTGGAGTCAATACAGAAGCCGAGAATCACGAAAAAGGAAACGAACTATCTAACCGAACAGGAGGTGGAAAAATTCCTGGGATGTATCCAAGCAGACATTCGGATGCGTCCCAGTTTTAAGAACTTGCGGTTCATGGCGCTGGTCATGATGCTTTTGCAGACAGGCGCTCGAATCGGCGAAGTCCTCTCTATCGACCGGGATTTGATCGATCGCGATACGCGGGAAATCCACATCGTCGGCAAAGGTGGCAAACCTCGTACGCTCTTTCTCCGGACGGAAACGCTCTGCTGGATTGATCGCTATCTGGCGTCACGCTGGGATCAGCACAAAGCTCTGTTCGTCACGCAAGCCGGATCATCTCGCTGGAAGCAGACCGATGTGGGTCGGATCTTTCGCCGCTACAAAGTCCGCTCTGGGATCAAGAAGGACTTTGTCATCCATACGCTGCGCCATACCTTTGCCACCCAGTACTTGCTCCGGGGAGCGGGGATCAATGTGGTGCAGACGGCCATGGGGCACTCCGATCCGGTCACCACCCTAAAGTATTATGCCGCCACGGTGGAAAAGGCCAAGGTCAGGGCGATGATCAATGACTGCCGGTATGATTTTCTGCCGCGCGATCTTATCAAACAAACGCTCGCGTCATAGATCGAGATATTCCCTATGAGCGCGCTTGGCCAGTTCCTTATCCACCCCCAGATAGTACCGGCAGGTGGTATCCAGTCGCTCGTGGCCCAGAATCTCCTTGACGTGAACGATCGGACAACCATTGAACACCAGATTGGTGGCCACGGTGTGCCGTAAGATATGAGGGGTTACCTTTTTGGCCAGCTTGGATTTGATCCGGTGCCGCTGGAAAAACCGCCACATATCACCGGTGCTGAGCCGACGTGGTTCTCCGGTGGTAACAAAGACCGGCTCAGAGCTGTCGGAGCGTCGTTCCAGATAGCGACTGATCCAGGACAAGGCTCTGTCGGTAAAGAACACCCGTCGTTCCTTATTACCCTTGCCCACGATCTTGGCTTCCTTTCTTTTCCAATCGATGTCTTTGCGATTGAGAGAGAGCACCTCGCTGATGCGCATGCCAGTACCCAGGATGGTTTCCACGATGGCCCGTAACCGGAGATCCGTAAGGGTCCGTTCATCCATGCTCGCCAAGAACGTCTCAACCTCTTCTTTGGTAAGAAAGATGACCTCGCGCCGTTGCCGTTTGGGTGGACGGATCTGATTGGGGCTGAGGGTGGCGAGTTTCAAAAACGAGCGACAATAACTCAAGAAACTCCGGGTGGCAAACACCACGCTGGCAATCCGGGCCTGCCCGACCCCGCGATCATTCATAGCGCGTTTGAGCCGCACAAAATCCTGGACGCTGAGGGATCCGATGGGCTTGTCGCCGATATCCCGGATGAGCCACCCGATAGACTCACGATACTTGAAAATCGTCTTAGGGGAAAAGTTCAGTTCATACCGGGCATATTCCAAAAACCCGTCGATGAGCGAACTGATGGAGGGGTCGGCAGGCCCGGATTTGTCAAGGAAAGCAGGTGCATTCTCGACACGAGAAGAAGTGTCCATAAACGCAAAAAATCTGCCATAGACAATTGCAGATTCCTTTGCATCACAACTTTTTGCGACTAGCCCGGATGAGCTGCGTGCCTTGTACAAAGAGCACGACTACAGACTTTTTTGGCTCTGTTACGCCTAGACTTGATTCGCCTCATCGGCGAATACGACCGTCGGACGCAGCTGAATGTTTCAGATACCGTATCGAGAACGATACATCTATCTATAACGAAACATTTCTAGTGCTTTGTCAATTTCTCCCTAGAAAGGAGGTGTTTCCGGGCGAGAAAATCGCAAAGAATCGGCTAGAAATCAGATTGGCTATGAGAGATACGATTAAGATGTTAAGCGCTTTCAATGTCATCATATATAACGATGGTACCAAAGAAAATATTTCATATCTTCCTTATCGAGCAAGTTCCTATTTTGCTGTGTTGATAAACGCCTCCGTCCCTGGCTTTTGAGAGATGGTAATCATCCCATCATTGCGAGTGGAGAGCACGTATCGTTTGCCTACTGCTCCCCATTGAATTCCGCTGGCGTGTCTACTGTAGTCAAAAATTTGAGTGTCGTATTTGATTGATTCATCTGAAATCAATATTACCTCTGGTTTACAGTAGAAGAATACATCTTCGCAGTATCCACTTTCACGACCATGGTGTGAAGCCACAAATATATTCACCGATCGCAGCTGATCCCTGAAAGATTGCCGCTGCAACAAGGCATGCCAACCCAATTTTTCCAGGTCACCGGGAAAGATAATATGAATATCTCGATAATGGAGGAACGTGATTAGACTCAAATTATTTGTATCCTGGAAGTGTGGGTAAACATTCCAAAATGATTTCAATTCGATGCCAGCGAAATCAGGAGGTGTTGTAACATCTGATGTGTACGCTCCAATTAAATCCAGGAGAGCCTGCAAGCCAGCTCCCAGCGGACCACCGACTTGTTTTAATCGGACTAACTGCTCCTTGCTGATAGATGGATTCCGGTGAAGAATATCAATTGGCAGGTGACGTTTTAAGTTGGGAAGGTCGCTCAGGTGATCTTCGTCGTAGTTAGAAATAATCAACTTCTCTATGCCCGAACAACTGTTGTCTAGCAGATATCGCGAAGGACGGAATCCAGTTTGTTCGTTATGTCCGCAATCAATAAGGATAACGTTTCCGTTATCGGCGATTACGTATGCGCAAAAACCATGCTCAACGTCAAAAATTCTAATTTCCATACAGATAATTTCAAAAGGCTTATTCCTCAAAACAATTAGATTATTTACTCCACCTACTATCTACAGAGAGCAAAACGGCTGCTTTCTCGTAGCATTCACATGGTCTATAACTATGATCTCCGTTGGCAGGTATTCCGAATGAATGGGATGGACCGTACCAGCTAGTTTATAATCGGAATTCGCAATAATCATAATGGGATGCTCGGTCGCATAGTTTTTCTGTTCAGCAATCTCATGGAGACTCTTAATATCCAGGGCACTGGGGAGGTTCTGTCCATGCGGATGATAATGCCACTCACCGATGTACAAACCACGAGTTCCCAACTTAGCGGATGCTTCTTCGAGCTTCTTCTGGCAGTATTCTATATCTCTCTCAAAGCGGACCTTTGTCATGATGGCCTTTGGACCCGGTCCTGAAGCCTCCAGCACGATAATTTCTCTCTTGTTAGACTCAAAGCCAATAAGGATGCCACCCGTTTCAACTCCTGCAACCCTCTTCAATTCTTCCATGATTTGGCTCTGGGCAGTGTCTGAGAGATGTATTGGAATCGGTACTTTTTGAGCACAAACTGGACAATCGGGGTGGGGAGTGAAAAACTGCCTTGTCATCTGGTACGGTACTTCGGGAGAACACGATAGGCTAGGGAGTGTTTCCGTACTCCAAATCCAATGATTATAGCCTGCGTCACCTCTTTCAAGGTATTCCAGCACAAGCTTGGCTGACAACGAGGCTATCAGTTTCAAGTCAGCAGCGCTGCCCGGCCGAATCGGATTATTGCATTCGGTGGTCACAAGTGGCAACTCTGGGTCTTCTGCTATTCTGATGAAGGATGAGCGCTCATCCTTGTAATAAAGGGAAAGGCAGGTTTTACATGCATCTTCTCCTGGGATCACTCGGAATATTCGAGCCACCTTCCCCCCTCTTAGCGCTCGGGCATAGAATACTGTACGCCCAGCCCTAACGGCAACTTCATTCAAATACCCTTCAGTATTGTCATTCGCTATCGTGGATACCCCGATAGCATTGCTCCGGGCAAATAGGTTTTCTAAGGATGCCTGAAGGATGTTCCCGAAAAAAGGCGACACCTCAACAAAATGATGAGCATTTTCAACCACCTTTATGGCCACGGCGTGGATCTTGGGAAGGTAGAGCATCCGGCTGCCACAAAGATGCCGCACAGTGTTTTGTGCTTTCAGGAAATCCATATCTACAAAATGTATGTGCCCAATGCCACCTTTTGCCAGACAGTCAGCCAATTCAGAGCCGAGTGCTCCGACGCCAAAGAGAGAGACACTCCTTCCTCTTAGCTTCTCTCGAGAGACAATTCCTTTATTCCTTTTGAAAAAGGACTGCTCATCCACATACTCGCCACGGATCGCTTCGACCTTACGCTTGGTCAGTCTTTCGATTATCTCTTGTTCAGTCGGCTGGAGTAAGACGACACCATGGTCGGCGGACGGTAGCCGAAAGAATTGCCATTCGAATTTTCGCTCTTGATTAGAACGAGACGGAAATCGGATGCCAATGTAGAGATCTTCGCCGTGAGCAACCCGCTGGCTGACCTCCCCCGCCAAAAGAACACGGTATCTGTCCTGCTCAGGTCCTAGATAACTGGTTAATTCATCAACTGTCGCAAATGGTTCTAGCTCTTTCTCTGAACTCAACCAGAATCCCTCGATGAATGTTCCATCTTCCAGTCCTTTTTTATATTTCACACTCCTGAGAAGGATGTCCTCTTTGCTCGGGATTTGATGGCCAAAAAAGCAATAGTCCTCACCCGGATCTTCGAGGGGCATGATTATGCTCCCCTGTGTGGCACCCTCGAAAGCAACACCAATGTATGCTATTTGAATTTTCTCAAAGGCAGGCGGTGTTATCCGGCTAAAACAGAATCGCCCCTTGTGAAACATCGGGTTGAAGAAGGGATCAGGAATGAGAAGGGTAAGCTTGGGGTGTTGATTGGGGAAGTGGCTATAAAGATCGACTTCCGGGCTATCGGCAGGAAGTCTACCGGTTTGGAAGCCGGCCAACCAAGCTCTCACCCTTTTTATGATGTCGCGAATGCAATAGTGCTCTGCTTGCTCCCCGTGGAGATCCTCGGTTTCAATAAAACACAGACTCCCGCTCGGACCTTGATGGCGTCGGTAAAGAAACTTGATCAGGGGTTTTATTGCCTGTTCAATTGCCGCATGCTTCAGTTTCGACAAGTTTCTGATGATATCCTCAGCGGGGATTTCCTTGAGCAAATACACTGAGGGCGGTTGGTAGGGGGTACTCTCTGGGTAGACGATCAGCACTGGGTATAATTCAGTCTTGCTAGAACGCACCACGATCTGACCACAAGAAAGAAAAGTTTCATCAAAAACCGTGAACGACTGGAGGTAGTTTGAATTGGACAAAAGTTCCTGCCATTCCACATGTAGCCAAGCAGGATACCGCTTGAACCAGCTCATTCTGATTGTACCCCCATCGGTTTATTATCGATCTTGGTGCTGGTGATGCCAATCGGCGTGACTTTCTTTGACGATCCTTCCTTTCCGTTGTCGTCTTCAAAGCCATAGACTTCTACCAGTTCCTTGTCTGGATAGACATCGATGTTGCCCGAAGAATCGATATCGACAATAACACATTCCTTATTGTCGCCAAGATTGACGATGGATTTCTCATCTACGTGTTTCTCATAGATCTTGATGGCGTCTTTATGAGGATGGTCAAAGTCGCTTTCAGCACGGCTGGGAGCACTAATGATAAGGTGATTTGGGGCAATCTTCTCGATGTGATCCTCGTAAGGATCATCGCCTTCCTTTTCCATAAAGAATGTGCGGGACCCATGGTGTGCAGCACTCAAGACTTCCGATTTTAACCGTTCCTCATGGTAGCTTGTAATATGCTCAGTCCAAGCCACATAATCAGCATCTCCCGTCAGAAGGACACGCTTGGGGTCCTCACCATAAGCAAAACGCAGAACTGAACAGTGTTCATGGATCCGCTTGTAATGAGTGTCGGCATCTTCATCATCGATGTCATCTTTCACATAATCTGCTGGTGCTAGGCAATTATACGTGACATCCCATAGGGCGTTGGTATCTCTAGTGCCCCGGAGTTCCACAACATTTTCGTCCCCAATATCTTTCATTACACTCTGGAGTTCCTTGAAGGCATCCTTGTGAACACCCTTTGGTTCGTGGCCAGAGTGCCAGATCTTTGCAATCCTCACCTTCTTATGAATGTCCTTAATCCCGAGGAGATGGTCTTTGTGCGGGTGAGTATTGATGAATAGATCGAGTGGATAATCACAGAGGTCCTCGAGTAGTCTTGTCAGGTCGATGCCATTGACATCCGGATGCCGATTACAGTCAACGAGAACGAATCGATAGTTCTCTCCATCGGGCATAACCAACAAGGTAGAATCTCCTTGACCAACAAAGAGGAAGATTACTCGGAGTATTCGCGCCTCCTTTGGAATACAAATATCCTTAGCAGTATTAGCCATGAATACCTCCACTAAAAATTAACTACTTGGCTGATTTCCCCGCGAATTCACCTTCTCATGGGTGGTTTGTGCTGCGTAGGTGAGAAACAGCTCATATGAGTACTGCCGAAAGAACTTCAAATAACGATAGAACATCCCAACCGCACATCCCAATGCAACCAGTATCCATGGCAGATTTGCAGCCAGACCCGTCTGCCAACTCCCCACCAAGATGATGATAACGCAAGAGAGAGAGGCAAAAGATATATTACGACAGAAACCGTACAGGTTGAGAAAAGTGTTCAGTCGTGTCATCGCTTCCTTGTCCGCCTTCACAATTCCAAAAGCCAAGACAAACAGACCCTCGCCCGTTTCTGCTGCCCCCGCTACCTCGGCTTTCTCCATTATTCTCCTGCGAGTGGTTGTCGGGAGTGGTGTGAAATAACCAGGAAAGAGTTTTGCCCACCAGACTCGTGGTGGATCTCGAAAGAGGTTCACACTCGGACGCTGCAATAACTTCCCGATAATATTTCGCTCCAGAAGCCATGCAGCGGGGCCAGCCAACACTTGGCCGACTATATAAGCAACGAGAATCCAGAAGATACTCATTACGACAGATAATTGATCCTTTATGATCCATTCCCCTGGGAAAACATAATCCGCCGTTATCAGGACGAGGAATCCCGATGCGAGGTACCCAAAGAAATCGTAGAACGAAAAAGGTAGTTTATCCATTTTCGTCTTGTATCATAAAATTACACTGGAAAGAAATCCATTCAATGATTAGGATTATCTATCATATCACTACCGTTCAAATATGGTACCAATCAAGGAAGCCTTGTCAATGTCCAATAATTATTTACTCTTCTTAGCATTTAGCACCTGAAATTGCTAAGTTTTTAATATCGTTTTCGCTCTCGATTGCCTCAATTTCATTTTCAGAGAGGCCATATAAGGAATATACAATTGTATCGATCTCTCTTTCATATTCATAAACTTTTGAAATCTTTGTTGGGCTCTGATGGTAATTGTCATATCTTGTTTCTGAAAGAATGTTTTGAACAAGTTTTATGATAGCTGTCTTTTCAACTTTATTTGCTATTGGAATAGGTGTGTTTTTTAGATACTCAGCCTTGATCGCCACATTCAAAAATTTCGTAGCATATAAGTAATTAATAAGCCTAGAATTTAGGATCCCAAGGATGAAATAAACATGTGAATCGATGGCCTTCGGAACAATAAAATTCAACCCCTGCGTACCATAAACACACATTTCGTCAACTGTGGCAACAATCCGTGTTCTTAATCTTGGATTCCTGGTTCCCTGGACCAATATCTTAGGTACTCGATCAAGCATACTCTTGTCCCGTGGCCATTGAAGTGAATACCATGGAATAATTCCTTTCACACACTCTCGACGTTTTTTGAGATCGTTTTGAAACTGGGAAAGCCAAACTTCTGCATTGGGATACTTTTTGATGTCCGACTTGCCGTCGATATAGAGAATCCGCCGGTCTGTGCTTCTTATTAGCCACTTCTCGAAGTCTCTACCCAAAAGCACGGGCCGCAGCAAAGTCGCCTCAATCTTGTACTGAGCAATTTGCTCTTTTGTTGGGAGGTATGCAGCATTGTTTCCGGTGACAATCCCCTGGAAGACATCATAATCATCTTTAATACGAGAATGCTTTGGATCAAATATCTTATTAAAAATTGTCTCACCACTTCTATCGTGTGAAAAACTTATAATATTATCATATTTCTTAAAATGATCACTAGGAACCTCGGTAACAATCTTCTTGTTGAAATCTAATGCATTAATTAGCTTTATATTTTCCGCTGCTGGCTTAGCAAGAAATAACACACAAACATCGTTATTTGCATCTTCAAATATTTTGTCTCCAAGGTAAAATACTTCTCGCAGCCATTTGTTATCTAAAAACCAATAACGCAACTTCTTGTATGAAAGATTGTTAAAAATCTGTTGGGGTATTATAAATGCGACTGTGCCTTTGATTGGAACCAGTGAAGTCAACGATAGTTCAAAAAACAATCCAAAAACATCATACCGCTTATAAAAAGTTTTATACAGCCGAGCGAAAGCTTCCTTTTGTTCTTTTGGAACAAGCTCAACATTAAGATATGGCGGATTGCCAATTACCACATTGAATCCCCCCTTATCTTGAAATACTTCCGAGAAATGAAGTTTCCAAAGAAAAAATGGTTTTGTGTTTGACTTCTTAAACTCATCAACCTTCTTGAGCGCGGCAACCTTGCCCTCTTCCTTCAGCGTGGCCTCGATGAGCTCCCATTCCAGCTTCTCGATCCGCTTCTTCAGTTCGTCCTTGGTGTGCTTGACGCTGGTTTCAAAGAACTGCTTCTGTAACTGCCTGAGCAGCTTGGCCTTCTGTTTCGCCTCGTTCAAAACATCGAACAGACCAGCATCCTTGTATTGCGATTCTTTCGATGAGGTGAGTTTCTTTAGCGTCGTGCTGATGCTCTTGAGCTCCTCAGCCAACTGCAGCTGTTTGCCTGAGGATAGCTTGTTCTTGGCATGCAGCTCGAAATATTCTCTTTGCAAAAGGGTCTGCCGTTGCTTCAACGATTCGATTCGCTTTTCCTTGAAGGAATCGACTTGGGCAATAAGATTCTCATCAAAGAGCTTGATGCCTTCATATTCCTCCAACAGGCTGTTGCCCTGCATGATCTTGTAATCCAGGTTCGGTAGCGGCTTGATCTGACTGATGTCATCTTCATCCACCACCAGGGAGAGCCAGAGCCGGAGCTTGGCGATCTCCACTGCTCCTGGATCGATGTCCACCCCATAGAGTGAATGCTGGATGCAGCGTCGTTTGAAATCATAGCTGGTCCGGTTCTTCTCTGTGATGAAGGTGGTGAGCACATTGCGCGCCTTCACCACCTCAGCCATCATACCCACTGGAAAAGCACCGGAGCCCACTGCCGGATCGCACACCGCGATATCTGCCAGTTTTTCATCAATTGCTTTGGCATTCTTCCGGATGCTTTCCGGCAATTGAAAGGAATAGGTGCCGCTCTCTCCCCGGCTTTCCACCCGCGCCTCGTTTTCCCGAAGCTGTTCGCCTTGATAGATCAAGGTTTCGATGTCCTCTCTGGGGATACTGGGGCTTTGCCCTGAACTGGATGGACCGGTAGAAAACTCGCTCGCCAGATAATTGATTAGGCTCTCCTGGCACATGTAGTGCACGATTTCCCGGGGAGTATAATAGACGCCGAATTGCTTGTTAAATTTGCTTTCATCCCCCTTCTTACCGCTCTTAAGTGCTTCTTTGTATTCCTCGAAGTTGTCGGGCCGGATGGCATTGAAACGTTCATAGGCCTTACCCAGGAGCTCCGGGTCAATGGCCACTTCCCGTTCCATCGGCTCATCTTCTTTGACCGTGAAGTTGTAGAGATCGAACACATCAAGGATGCCGGTGCCCTCATCCATCCCGGTCTTCCGATGGGAAAAGAGATCATTGGGAAGCAGGACATCAGTCCCATGCCAGCTGTAATTGCCGATCGGATCAAACAGACCACCGTTCAAGAACGGAATCTTGCACTGAAAATGATCGTTCCAATGGTCGATATCCGAGCGGTCCCGCGACAGCGCGTCATAAAAGAGCGGCTCAAGGATGTCGTTGAAGAAGTTCTTGTAGGCGCAATGCTTGCCGTCCAGGAGTTCTCGCAGGAACTGCTTTGAGCCATCGCCCCACTGGTCATGCTTCTTCACTCCCAGCCAGCCCTTCTTTTGCAAGAAATAGAGAAACACAATCTGCCCCAGGAGTTTTTTGGCAAAGTCGACCGTGTTGACATTTTTGGTTTCAAAATCGGCCCTCACCTGGGGATCGCGTCGCACGATCTTGTCAAGAGCTTCCTTGGTGCGGATGAAGAGGTCGCGGTAGCGCAAGAAGAATTCCTTGGTGACCGTCTCGATGTTGAAGGCTTCTTCCAGTTCCGCCAGGGTGGGTGGGTGCTCATCATTGGCCAGGATATTGATGAGCCGACTTTGAGCAGTGTGACTCTTTTCGTTGGTACCCACCAAGAAAGACCAGCGTCGGGCCGGTGTGAATTCTTCCTTGACTTTCATTGTGCCCGTTTTGGTCTCGGTGAACTTGTAGTCCATCTTTACCAGTGAGAACCGCCAATCAGCCTTTTCAGGGGAGACGAAGGCCACCAGTGCGGCATCTTTCTGGGTACCTCCCCGGCTACCATTCAGGTACCAGGCCACAAAATTCCGCTGCATGGTCCGGGCGCGCTCTAGTGAGGTTTCCTTTTTCAGTTTGATGATCAAGACGTCGAGGGAATGCTCGCCATCGCTGAATTTGGCGATCCGTTCCAAGGTGCTGATATAGGGAGCGTAGGGGGACGGGATATATTGTCCGATGTAGGTAAAGGGTGCGTCTTCGCACCGATTGAGCAGATTCTTCACAAACACCGTAAAACGGGCCTTTTCAAAAGGCTGTTCGAACGTCTCTTTGATCAGCGTGCGTGCCTGTTGTTTATCCATGATTATTCACCGCCCAGATACATCGACAAGATCACTTCTCGCTTGCCACCTACCATTGGATTCTGTTCGGCGTAGTGTTCTTCCAGCAGCTTGGCTGGAATATGGGTCTGCAATACCGCCAGTACTTTAAAGGGATTGACCAATTCATTCTTGAGATCATTCAAGGCTTTCAAGGTCTGCTTCGCGGTCTGCTTGGGTAGCCCGCCTTCTGCCACCTGATTCAAGACTTTCTTGAGGTACAATTCCTGATCGTCCGTCAGCTTCTGGGTGTTCTTCAAGGTCACTTTCAAAATCTTGAGAATATTGGCCGCGCTATCCCGTCCGGCTTTTTGTTTGGACAAAGGCAACTCTTCAGTGGTGGCCAAGACGAACGCCTCCTTGTTCTTATCCAGCAATTCATAGAACTGAGCTGGTAACTTCTTCTTCGGCTCGTCAGAGCCGCTTTCCAGCAGCTTGGCGGCCGAGAGAAAGTCCAGCTCTTCGGCCTTGGAAGGAGCCGCGGCCATGAAGAATTTCTGGAGCCTGCCGCGGCGGAAATAGGTGATTAAGGAGTCGCGCTGCTCAGCGTGGCTTTTAGCAGTGCGGGCTTTCTTGGGGAGTCGCTTGATCTTTTCAAAAAGGTCGGGGTCTTTGTCCCGGATCTGCTTGAGGGCGTGAAGATACTTTAGTTCGCTCTCCCCATCCTCTTCCTCACCCTCCAGCGTCTGTTTGGAAACCAACCGGTTGAACAGTTCGTGCGACCCGATGGGTTCCCCTTCGGTCAACAGTTCCGCATCCCCGCCCAACAGCGTCAAAAAGGCATTGATCTTGGCTTCTGCTGCCTCTTTGAGTTTGATCTGGTCATTGGATTGGGTGGTGGGAAAGAAGTTGAAAGTGTGGATGGTGCTTGCTGGTGTATCAACCCGGTTGATGCGCCCGACCCGTTGCATCATGCGGGTAGGATTCCAGGGGATGTCATAATTGATCACACTGTTAGAGCGATGCAAGTTCACGCCTTCGGCCAAGACCTCGGTGGCCACCAGGATCCGGTGATCCTGCTTGGGATGACGGGCGCGAGCATCGAAGTTCTCGATCACTTTGTCGCGGGTCGCCTCACCCGAGGCCCCGGTATAGCAGAGCACCTTGCCCGGATAGTGCTGGTGCAGATTCTTATAGAGGTAATCCGCGGTTTCCTTGGATTCGGTAAAGATGATGAGGTGGTTCTTCTTGAGCCCGGCATCGTGGGATAATTCGCTGAGGAACTTTAACAGCTTCGGGTCGCGCTGTACGTTCATCCAGAGCTTCTTAATCTGCACCAGCACATCATGATCGTGCTGCAGATCCTCCCGGAAGACCTCAGTGAATTCACTGCTGTCAAAGCGCTCGGCTTTGTTTGCGTCAATCAACCGCTGCACCGCCTCGTCGTCATCATTTTCCAACAGCTCGAAGATCTTGTTGATGTGCTTCTTGCTCACATAGACATTGCCATTGTCAAACTCTTTGATGAACATCTCATAGGAGTAGAGGAACCGATCGATCGAGTTGCGAAAGGCAAAGAAGCTGCTTTCCAGGCGTTTGACCAACAGGATCTTCATGAACCGTCCCATGTTCCGTTGGGATTGCTGCTCCAGTTGGTCAATCTTGCCTTGATAATACAGCAGGGGCATGTAGCGGGCGTACTTGAACTTCTTCGCGATGAGCTCGACTGTCTTGGTAAAGATCTGGTCTTCCTTTTCGTTGAGCTCGTAGAAAAGCGGAACCGGTTTTTCCACATTCGGGAACTTGAGGCCCTGCTTGTGGATATCATCGGAAAAGTATTTGACAATCTCGGACCGGGTGCGCCGCACCATGAGGTATTTGAGCACTTTCTCACGAATCTCCTTGGCGTTCTCTTTGACCGTGGTGATGTATTTTTCATAGTCCTTCTGTCGATCGAGATTCTTCAACTTCTGCTCCAAACGACCAAAGAAGGTTTC
Organism: uncultured Methylobacillus sp.; assembly: GCA_964445115.1. GTDB lineage: Bacteria > Pseudomonadota > Gammaproteobacteria > Burkholderiales > Methylophilaceae > CAIJXJ01. Next base: position 18,528 of record CAYUJU010000033.1, read on the forward strand.
CAGATCAGGCAAATTGGGAATGGTGCTCTTCTTGGCTTTTTGGAAGAGCTTGAGCAGACTGAGAATATCTTTGGGCGCGTTGTTATAGGGCGTGGCCGTGACGAGAATCACCCGTTTGCCCCGGCAGATTTCGGCCAGCTTCTCGTAGGTGACTGTGGTTTCTGTCCGGAACCGATGGGCTTCGTCAATGATGACGTTTTCGTATTTTTCCGTTCCCCGCTTAAGCAGATCATCTAGCTTACCCAGCGATTCAAAGTCAGCCGAGACACGAAAATCAGAAAACACGTTCGGCCAGGAGCCGGGATTGGCCTTTTCAAGCAGTACCGGCGGGGCGATGATCAAAGTCCTTCCGGAAAGCTGTCCGGCCAGCATGGCGGAGATGTAGGTCTTGCCCAAGCCCACCACGTCGGAAATAAAGACCCCGCCGTATTCCAGCAAAATCTTCTTGGCATTCAAGACTGCCTGCTCCTGGTATTCCAGTTTTTTAAACTCCTCAGGCAGATATCTCATAAACACTTCATCAGCTTGGCTCAGCTCATCTTTGAAATACTCATAGAGGAATTTCAGATAGAGTTGATAGGGGGTGATGTTCTGACTGAGCCAGGTTTTGCCTTCGATCGTCTGCACGTAGCGTTCGCTCACATCAACAGCCAGATTCCACAACTGCTCGAATTTATCGCGGGCAAACTCATAGTCGCTGCGATTCTTCAGCTCTACATTGAATTCCAGATTATCAATGAGTCCTGCCTGGGTGAAATTGCTCGACCCGGTGATCACCCGGCCAACGTCACGGTCACCTTCGCAAAAGGTCATGATGTAGAGCTTGGCATGGATGTTTTGGGAGGGATAGGCCCGGATTTCTAACTTCTTCGATCTGATCCATTCGATAAAGGTATGGACTCCTTCTTCCACGCTGCGATTGTCTTCGGAGTCGGCCAGTTCCTGCTCAACCAGCTTTTCCACCTCTTCCTTGGCTTCAGCGTGGGAAAATTGCATCACTTGCTGCTTCGGGTTTGCGGCTTTGGCGATCAATTCATAGGTAGGCCGGTCGGTGCTGATGCCGATAAGGATCCTGATCTTTTCGGTCTGTTCCAGGGACTTATAGAGGGCATGAAACCCGCTGGTGTAGAAGTAACCGACTAGACAGTCGAAAAACGAGGTATCTTTGATGAGCACCTCGAAGCGATCTTTGAGACTCTGATTTTTTTCGTTGGTGATGAAGGAGAGATCTGTATTCATTGAGATATGAGAACTTTTTATTTCATCCTCATTGGGATCATGTGTTGCGCATTCCGGTTGGGCCATGGTTCTCCTTTGCCTGGAATCGTATTAACCCTTCTGCGCCATCCAGAGCCTTAATTTTGCGCTCCAAGACAGCCGCTGGCTCTCTTTACTTAAGATACTCCAATCGGTTCCCTGCTGTCAAAAATCGAAAGGAAGTAGATATTCTACTTCCTTGGATGTTCTTCATTGGTGGTTAATTTCCCTGCCAGGTTTGGCAGGGAGCGGCGTATTCGCAGCCGCTGCAGAAATAGCTTGGCCGGGGAAAGAACACCTGGGCCCGGATTCCGGCCAATACCTGCTTGGCCAGGTGGAAGAACCGCCCATGGTCGCACCGGGATGCTTCCAGGACCAACATCCGGGGTCGTTTGGTCTTGATGAAATTGATCACCCGCACGAGCTTGGGTGGTCGCTGATGAAGGAGCTGGTAGGCATAGCTGTAGGCACCGAGTTGCACCACGAGGTCCTTGAGATCCATGGTCTTGAGCGACGTTTTGAATTCAACGATCGTGCCGTCTTCTTTCAAGAGGTCGATGAATCCTTCCAGATTGATGCCGAGCGGCTCACCCGTCTTGGGATTGATCAAAGGAACAGTAAAGGGGATCTCGATCCCCTCGACGCCATCCAAAGGCTCGCGGTGATAGAGAGCAATGATGCCCCTGCCCAGCATCAAGAGGTCCGCTTCGGACTCCTGCTGCTTGTAGCGGATCTCGCTCTCGATGGTTTGTCCGTACCAATCTGCTTCAAAGATCCGATAGAGCTGATGCAGCGAAGGGATCCGACCGTTGAGGTTTTCTTTGTGAAACCAGGCCAACACCGCGTGGATGGCGCTGCCGAACACCAGGCCCGAGGCTTTGAAAGGCTTTGGCAGCTGATCGATGTACTGGAACTTGTATTTTAGGCTGCATTGCAAATAGAGATTGATCTGAGAGCTAGAAAGATGATCCATCTCTACTCCCTCCCTCGCTCTCTCCCAAGAGCTGACTGATCATCCGGCTGGCCTCGGACTTGCTCACCTCCTTGAGGACCGGCACACCAAACGTCTCTTTGAGATACTGGTAAGCCCGCTCCTTTTCGATCCCTTGATCGGCCAGAATCCGGAACAGATAGCGCTTTTGCGCATCGGTGATCAAAGGCTCGCCATTGGGGGAATTGCCCGGCTGATTTCGTTCCTGTCGAGGTTCTGAATTGGTCGGAACTGCTTTTTGCGGTTTGGCTTCAGCCCCCATCTCCTTTTCCCAGAGCTGCAGCGTGAAAATGAGGATTCCCTCGCCAGTACGCACTTCCATACATTTAACTGTTTTGGTCATCGTTGTCCCTCCGTGGCTAAAGTGTTGTGAGAAAGAACCATCCTCAGCCTAGCGCGGGTCAAGATGCCAACAAGCCGGGCAAATGTGCTGCAGCAGAGCACTTTTCCCCGCTTATAAGGGCGCTATGTCATGGCTATCATGGAAGCATGCGGCCCAAAATACAGAGCAAGGATTCCGAGTCGGTCACTCCCTTTGCGGTGACCAATTACCGGGATATCCGAAAGATCTTTGGTATCAAACAAAAAAACCGGCGGGGGCATATGTACCTGATCGGCAAAACCGGAACCGGAAAATCCACCCTGCTACGCAACATGGTGATTTCCGATATCCGGGACGGCCAAGGAGTGGCACTCATCGATCCCCACGGGGACTTGGTGGAAAACATCTTGGACTTTGTTCCCGAGCACCGCATCGAAGATGTGGTGTATTTCAATCCGGCGGATTCCGAGTTCCCCATTGCCTTTAATCCCTTGTGGAACGTGGCGAGCGACTTTCGCCACCTGGTGGCATCGGGCCTCATCAGCGTGTTCAAAAAGATCTGGCACGAGTCCTGGGGACCGCGCTTGGAACACATCCTGCGCCAATCTCTGCTCACCCTGCTGGATTACCCCAATGCCACCCTGGCCGATCTTCCTGTGCTCCTTACCCGCCAGGAGTTCCGAGCGCAGGTGCTTGCCCATGTTGCCAACCGGCAAGTGAGGGAATTCTGGCTGGATGAGTTCAACCAGTATCCCAACCGGCTGCGGGTGGAGGCCATCTCCCCTATTCTCAACAAGATTAGTCAGTTTCTTGCCAGCTTTCCGGTGCGTAACATCGTCGGTCAACCGCGCAGCGCCTTCCGCTTTCGTAAACTCATGGATGATGGCAAAATCCTGCTCTGCAACCTAGCCAAAGGGCGCATCGGCGAGGACAACTGCATTTTTTTGGGTTCCATCCTGGTGGCCCAGCTTCAACTGGCGGCGCAAAGCCGGGCTAACATCCCGGAACAAAAGCGGAAAGCTTTCTATCTTTACGTGGATGAAACCCACAACTTTCTCACCCTCTCCTTTGCCGACATCCTTTCGGAAGCCAGGAAATACGGCCTTCATCTAGTGCTGGCCCATCAATACATCGCCCAGCTCGATCCCCGCATCCGCGCCGCAATTTTCGGCAACGTCGGGACCCTCATTTCCTTCCGGGTGGGAGCGGACGATGCCCGCTATCTAGCCCAGGAGTTCTATCCCGTGTTTGACCAAGAAGCCCTGGTGAATCTGCCCAATCATCACATCTACCTCAAGCTCATGATCGATGGAGTTTCTTCCCGACCCTTCAGTGCCTGCACTTTGCCGCCCTTTTCCGGCCAACATTCCCTCAAGGAGCGCATCATTGAGGTCTCCCGGAGCACCTATGCCCGGACCCGACAGGAAGTGGAGCAGCATTTGCCGTCCCGAATCAATCCTGCCCCCAAAGAGAGCGCCGGACAGCAACGATTTGCTTTGTTCTAGGCTTCTATCACTTGCTCTCAAAAGCCATTCTTCCCGTCTTGTAGGATTGCGCTTGACTGCTAGATTGGGAACACCCTTAACCATCAATCCACGCCTATGAACAAGTCCATCGAATTCATTCCCAACGCCCTGCGCAAGTATCGCCGCCGGAGAGGCCTCAGCCAAAAAGAGGTAGCTCGGATTTTGGAGCTCAAGAGTGCCAGCATCATTTCCCGGTGGGAGCGGGGGGTGTGTCTGCCCAGCACGCATAATCTATTCCGGCTCACTATCCTCTATCGGACCATGCCGGATGCCTTGTTCTTTCAGTACCTGGGGGCGGTAAAGGAAAAGATCCAGCAACAGGAGGAGCGGGTTCGCTAGCACCCCCCATTACCATCCCGGATCCCAGACAGTTCCTTTGAGTCAGTAATGATCAACGCTATGGAGAAACCCAAACAATGGTGGGCTCCGGTCTGGACCGGTCTGGTGATGGATCGCGCAGCGTCCCATTATCGGGCCATACGCTCGGCGCTCTGGCTCTATCTTTATCTCTTGCTCAACGCTGATCGGCGAACCGGGCATTTGCGAAGAAAGCTCGGCACCATTGGCACCGATATGGGAATGAGCCGGGACACGGTGCTGCGCTGGCTCAGTACTCTGAGAGAAGGAGGCTACATCGAAACCAAGAACACGGGTCGATGTTTGCACATTCGAATCACCCGGTGGAAACCGCTGCCAATCAAGGGAATTTCCCCACCCCTGAAACCTCAGCCAGCGCCAACCAGAGGTGGCACAATTGCCACCTCTCATGTTCCACCCCATCCTCGGAAGACGGCTCTTACAAAGGAGAAAACGGCTTTGCCGTCCGGGCGGAACGAAAGATCGATAACCAAAGAGTGGAAAAGAATCGATATCGAAACGGAAAAACGGAAGGCAAATTCCACACCGTATCACCAGTTCCCTGCTCAAACCAGAGAGGATCTCTTGGCCCAGGATCTCGCCCGAGGCCTCGGCGATTGGAAGGGCTTGCCGCTGTATCGGGCCTATGCCAGGCGCTATCCGGAAGGCGAGCTTCGGGCGATCCTCGGCGCGGTGAAAGAGATTCCGCCCGAGCGGATCAAAAAGAGCCGGGGAGCATTGTTTAATCATCTCGTGCAGCAAAAATATGCCAAGTAATCGCAAGACAATTCTGGGAGTTAATCCCGGATCAAGATACCTGGGCATCGCCGTCTTTCATGGCTTGGCCTTGATTGACTGGCGGATCATGGCACTCAGAGGCCGCTGGTCCTCGCGAAAGCTCAGAAAATGCGTCCGGATCATCCGTTCTTTCCTGGTGCGCTACCGACCCGAAGCTTTGGCTATCAAGCGCATCCATCCCTCACGCACCTCGCGGCACGTTGAACAAATCATCGGTGCCATCCGGTCGGTGTGTGAACAAAGGGGGTTGTCAGTGAATCAGTATTCCATCAAACGGTTGGAAACGCATTTCCTGCCCGACGCACCGCTGAATCGGCGCGAGTTGTCCGCCATGATCGTCTCGCAGTACCCGGACTTGTTGGGTGAATTTCAAAAAGAAGCCACTGCCAAGAATCCCTATCATGTCCGCATGTTCGAGGCAGTGGCGCTCGGCGCACTCTGCGCCCATCAATTGGATAATCAGTAATCGTCGGCCAAGGAGGGATTCGTCCCTCCTTGCACCGGCCGGAATGTTTCATGTCTATCGTTCGTGGCCGATTGCTTGCCATCGATCCCGGCACCAGATTCATGGGAGTGGCGCTGCTCAAGGATCGCCAGATCCTCTACCACGGCGTCGAAATGATCACATCGCAAGGTTCCCCCCATGCCACCCTTCGCGTGGCCCGCCAAGCCTTCCTAAGGCTCATCGAAGATCTCAAGCCTCAAGTCCTGATCCTGGAAAAAGCGTTCTTTGCCAATAACCGGAGTGCTTCGTTGCTCAACGTGTTCGTGGATGAGATGCGCTCGATCGGAAAAAGAAAGGGGCTGCAGGTGATGAGCTTTGCCCCCAGCACGGTCAAGAAATTCATCTGCGGCCATGGCCGGGCCAGCAAGGCCGAAGTGGCCACCGTGGTGGTATCCCAGTATCCGCAGCTGCGCGTCTATATGACCCAGGATCGGTTGTGGAAGGAAAAGTATCACCAGAACATGTTTGATGCTGTGGCACTCGGCATCACCGCCCTCGGTCTTCGGCCCGAGGTGGACAAGGCGCCCCGTAAGAAATAGCCCGCCTCAGTTATTTCCGGTTCTTTCGGTTCATGTTCGACTTGGGGAATTGAAAACCCCGTCGCTCACCGTCAACCATTAATCAGGAGGTCGTTATGGAAGGATTGATGCTCCATGTCAGCGGCAAATTGGTCAGCCGCGAGCAGTTGGATCTCATCCCACTGCCCGAGGAGTCGGACACCTACAAACCCGTGAGCCATTATGATCTGGCCAATAAGCTCCTCACCGTCTCCCAGGTGATCCTCAAGGATTACCTCATCGTGGGTGAGCATTACGGCTTGGCGAGAAACGGCAATCAGCTGTTCGCCTACTTCAAGTTCCAAAAAGAAGCGGGCGAGTTGGCATTGTGCCTGGCCTTTCGCAACAGCTACGACCGGTCCATGTCCATCGGCCTCGCCGTTGGTGCCAGTGTTTTTATCTGCGATAACTTGGCGCTCCAGGGCGAGATCGTGGTGATGAAGAAGCACACCAAAAACGTCTGGTTGGCCTTGGAAAATACCTGTATCCAAACCCTCTACCAGAGCCAAGATTGTTTTACCAGGATCGTGGAAGATGCGGCCGTGATGAAAGAGCGGGAACTGGATGACCCGGCAGCCTTTAAGATCATGGGATTGCTCTATGGCCGAGAGATTGTCAGTCCCCGGCAACTCACGGTGATCAAAGACGAATGGTTGCATCCCTCGCATGAGGAGTTCCGACCCCGGAACATGTGGAGCCTCTACAACGCCTGTACCGAGGCCCTCAAATCGTGCCCACCGCTCTCGGTGATGGAAAAGCACGTTCAACTGCACAACACCATCATGCGTTTGTGAGGTGGGCGATGAAGAAGATGCTCACCACCGAGGACCTCAAGGTTCTCCTGGCCGATTGCCGCATCAAACTTGATTGCGGCCACCAAGCCACGCCTGGGCATAACTTTGCCAACACGATCATCATCGTGTCCCTGGGCGGAGGCAGGATCGAAACCAGCTGCGCCGAATGCGGCTATTAAACGCCCAACGAAAAACCCCGACCTGAACCAGGAAGGGGTTTTATGTTCAAGCAAGAGATGGTCAGGTTCTATTGATCATTCCAGGTTACATCCAACTTGTAGTGATCGAATTTGATGTCTTCCATACGTACTATTTCAAATGGCGTTTTGGACCCTGGATTCAACTGAACGCTGGAGGTATCTCCCGCATAGGTAAAAGCGGTATCCACCACTTGCTCATTGGCGTCATAGAACGTGGCAGTTACCTTGACATATGACGCCGGAGCAGTCCCATTGTTGATCACCTCACCAATGACACTGGACGCACCGTATTCAGACTTTTTTTCTTTGCTGCTCACCACTTCCACCTTGGCCTTTTGGGCAGGCTCCTTTTGTGGAGCAGGATTAGCGCTTGGTGCAGCGCTCTGGGCAGGAGACTGGCTTGTTGCTGGTTTACTCGAAGTGCTGGTCTGATTGTCAGTGACAGTGACGCATCCACCCAACAACAAAAGACCGGTGATGGATGCAGTCATTAACATAATTCTATCTATTACTTTCATTCCCTTTCCTGAAATTTCAAATTTTCTCTCGTCTATTGTAACACTTCCATGAGCATCAGTTTTCTCCCTAGTTGTTTTCATCAATAATATTTTAACCTTTAAATATATAAAGATGGTCGTTATCTATATTATAATTCTGATAGATCATATTTGCAAAGTATCCTTAGATATGCCTTTGACGCTTTAATTGTTGATTGCTACCATTACCTCAAGCATTATCAATGCTCAACCTATATCGAAAGGAGGTGATAGTTGTTTGTCAATCAAATACATGAGGCAACACGTCTTGGCGACCTGATAAATATCTGCATTTCAACCTCATGACACGGAAAGGAAGAACATGACGAAACGACTGGCAATGATGTGCGTTCTGTTGGCAATACTCTTGGTAGGTACTTCAGCAATGGCGGATCAGCAGTTGTTTTATGATGGTTTTGAGAACTATGCCGTCGGCACTTTTCCGAGTAACCTGAACGGATTTCCTGCTGGCGGACAACCGGGAGGCTGGCAATTGATTTCCGGAAGCATTAACTACAAGCAAGTGACCAGTACCTACCACTATGCCGGATCCAAGTCGTTGGAGCTTTTATCTCCTTACGATGTCTACAATGCCATTGCCTATCGGCCATTACAGCTGGGAAACGCTCAACAGATCACATTGGAAGTGGCGGTGCGGACACCTGGTCCGTGCGGCACGAATGGTGCCACTGCCTCGGTGGGCTTGTTCAATCCCGCGTTGGGTAGTGGTGGGCGAGGATTCGGCCGTGTTTACTTTGGTCAGGGACAAATCTATGCCTCCCGCAAGTACACTGATTCTTCCCTGGATGTCTCGCTGGGCAGCTATACCTCAGGACAATGGTACCTGGTGCGGATCGAAGCGAACTTTGGCACTCGCACTTTTGACGTGTATATCGACGGAACTCAGAAAGCTAACAGTCTAGCCATCCTGGACGATGGCATGCCTTCTGGCATTTTCTTGGGCAACAACAAGGGGATCTGCTACTACTATGGCGGCACCTATGATCCCGTGAGTCAATTCGACGAAGTGAAAGTGGAAACGTCTTCGGTGAGCACCTTGTCCGTCACTCTCGATCCCGCCAATGGGGGAGGGGTGATGGCCACGGGGATCACTTGCGGGTTCGGCTATGCCGATTGCACCGAAGCCGTGGGCACCGGAGCGGTGGTATCGCTTACTGCTCAACCCAATCCCTATCAGGTGTTTGATCATTGGGAAGTGGAAAGCACGAACTACACACAGAATCCCTTGTCGCTGACTATGGATGCTGACAAGGTGGTGACAGCGGTATTTGTTCCCGGCAATCAGACCAATCTCTTCTATGATGGGTTTGAGAACTATCCGATCAACACCCTGCCGACCACCGGGGATCCGGGCGGCTGGCAGATGATTTTGTCTGGACGTTTGGGGTACCAGAAGGTGACAAATGCCTATGCCTCGGCCGGAAGCAAATCCCTGCAGCTCGAAGGTTACGGTACCCGTGACTCGGTTATCTACCGGCCCGTTACCTTTGGCGACTCCAATCGCGTCACCTTTGAGGTGGCAATGCGGGTGAACAGCTATACCAACCCTCCTGGTCATCACGGTGGATACATTGATTTGTTTAATCCTTCACTAGGCAGCGGTGGGATTGGCTTTGGGCGCATCTTGTTCAGTGGGACAGGCACCAGCGGACAATTCAATGCAGCGCGCAAACACGGGGATAGCACCCAGAATGTACTCCTGGGTACCTACACTGTCGGGCAATGGAACGTAATTAGAATCGTAGCTGATTTCGACTATCGAGTCTTTGACGTGTTCATCAACGGCACCATCAAGGCCAGGAACCTGGCCATCATGGATGACGGCATGCCTACCGGCGTCTCCCTCTGCGCTACCAAAGGGGTATACAGCTATGGGGGCGGCAACTATTACCACATCAACCAGTTTGATGAGGTGAAGGTGATCAGCCCCACCACCGCGAACCTGGTGGTAATTCCTGAGCCTGCAAATGAGGGAGTGGTTAATGGTTCAGGTATAGCATGTGGAAACGGCAACACCGATTGCGAGGAAATGATGTATTGGGGCGATCATATCACTCTTCAAGCCACACCCAGCAGTGAATCCTACAGGTTCGGGTACTGGCAACGAGACGGGGTGATGATCGGAAACGAAAATCCCAAGACCTTCACCATTACCGATGCAACAAGTGTGAAGGCGGTTTTCTTCCCAATCCCGGCATACTTCGGCTTGTTCTTCGGGGTGAGGGATGACGAGACACCCGGTTATAGTACGTTAATGAGAGGTGACCTTTCTGCAACAAATGCATCAAATGCTTACGCTAGTTATTGCCCCTTTGTTGTACACAACAAGCTTGTAACAGGGGATGCGAGCGAAAACGGAACCGGCATCACCAAGGAGGAGATACAGGTAGAATTCAATGAGATGAAGATGTTTGCAGATCAGGGTATCATCCAATCAGGCGACACGTTATTGGTGTACTTCGCCACTCATGGTTCCTCTGAAAACAATGGGAACGAAACAACAATCGATCCTGGAGATGAGTACTTAACAATCGGTCATGACTCTCTTGGTAACGCTGTTAGGTATACCGATAACGAATTGCGTTTCGCTCTCCAAGAAATCGATGACCTCACTCAGGGCGAAGTCAAGATAACCAAGATTGTTGTCTTAGACGCTTGCTATTCAGGGGGTTTCTGGGGCAACTCAAATCCCGATGACACAGGGGATTTGGAAAAGCTTTCTAACATAGCTTTGATCGCTGCCGCACGCGAAGGCCAAGAAGGGGGTTATTACGACGCAACAAGTTACTATCAACCCGGGACGGGCTTTCTCGCTCACGCACTTGAAGAGGCATTCAAACGCGACGAATTCGGATACTGTGCAGCAGATACCAATCAGGACAACATTTTGACCACGGATGAATTGGGTCTCTGGGCGCAACAATTCCCCACGTTAGATGACTTGTTGTGTCTGGCCACGCCACATCCGAGTGGAGAGTGTCCACCATACCCCGGAGAGATCATATTTATGAGCAAGTAGGACTTCTGGGGGTATAACGAAGGCCGAGTTCATCGAAACTCGGCCTTATCTATTTGAAAATGATTCAATTGGTTGTGAAAGTTATTGATCGCCTTTCATTTCCCATTCACTCCACAGTCTTCCGGACAGTTATATCTGAGCTCAATTGGATCACAAACACCGTTTCCACAATTCGTACAATAGTGTGTGTCTCCTTCATATCCAGTATCTGGGGGGGAAAAATGTCCTCCTATGGGTTTCAATCCTCGCCTACATGCTCTATTTTTTATTTCAATTGGCGCGAAACGATTAGACAGCGGGGCGAATTCCTCTCCCTCATTAACGGTCCCGACAAGTTTGTATTTTCCAGTCGGAAATCCAGCCTCTCTTAGTTCAACAAAATAATAATCCTTGTAATACCAGTATAGTGATATAACAACAATGAGCGAAACAGAAAGGATGGCTATTAACTTCTTATTTTGTAAATATTTGGTATTCGTGTTTTTTTTCATCAGAAGATTTGTTTATTATTATGAATCTATTTTATTATAGTATATTTATATTCTTTTAGCAAGATTGCTACAAAAAACATTATATTTTCTTATGACTATTGAATAGACATAATAATGCTTATGATATATTTTTATTAATTAAATTAAATTTTTTGTTATAATCAACTATTGAATGGGATAATGAAGCAATCATACTGACAAATATATGCAGTGAATAACTGGTGAAAGTGCATCTACAGAGCATGGGGAAAAATATGGGTAAAACCTCATCCAAAGCACCTAAAATGACCCGCTTTGGTCAAAACAAGCAAGATAAACTTCCGGATATTTCATAATGTTACGCTACTGAGGGATCATGCCACCTTTTTCGTAATCAGCAGGCCGCGGGTTCGAATCCCATCGCCGGCTCCAGTAAAATCAAGGCTTCGCGGGCGATGACCTGGAAGCCTTTTTTCTTCGGGGAAGCATGGGGGAAGCACTGGATGTAAGATCGCTTGGATCGGTTTCAACAGCCTTACCTCCCCATACCCCCTATCCTTTCCAACCTTGTCCCTGACCTTGAACGCCATTGACCAGATCCTCATCCACACCTCTCTGCTCAGGCCGTCGGAAGTCTCTTACTGCGTGCGGCAAGACCCATGAGTCCAGAACCGACCAAGATCAGAGTAGCCGGTTCAGGGACAAGTGCGGTAGCCGGCAAGGTGTTCCCGGTGTAAAGCGCGGGGTTCGAGAGATCGTTCGGGTTGAAGAGGGTTGCGTCGAAAAGTAGACTCCCAGCTCGGTAGTCGAACACAAATGAAAAGCCGCTGAGTGATTCCCCTGGAGCAATGTCCGTTCCGAAAGGAACAGCGCCGGGGTTTAAAGAGAATGACTCTATCAAGCCGAAGCTCCCGCCGACGTGATCCCAGCCGTCGGGCAGGGATAGAATGTTCAAGACAGCCGCCGGGTCAAAATAGAGTGTGAAATCGTAAAGTATAGTTTCCCCCAAAATTTGGACAGCCTGTTAAGCTTCGGATGAGGTCAAAAGAGGGAACCGAAATGGAGGGAAAGAAGGACCAATGCATCGCAAACGGTATAACGCGGAATTCAAGGCCAAGGTAGCCCTGGAGTCACTGCGGGAAGATCGGACCCTGGCCGAGCTCTCATCAGCTTACGGGGTTCACTCAGCCATGATCAACCGGTGGAGGAAACAGCTTTTGGAGCGGGCGCACATGGCCTTTTCCGAGAATCCCGGCAGAGGGAAGGAAGAGAGGGAAGGGCTCGTCTCCTCCCTCTACCGGCAGATCGGCCAACTCAAAGTGGAGCTCGACTGGGTTAAAAAAAAGTCTCATCTGCTCAAGTAGGGAAAAGGCCGCACTGATCGAGCCCGACTATTGTGAGATCAGCATTTCTCGGCAGTGCCAGCTCCTGGGGCTGCCTCGCTCGGGATTCCATTACGAGCCTCGGGGGATGAGCCCGCTCAATTTGGAGCTGATGCGAGCCATCGACGAGATCTACACCCGCTTGCCCTTCTATGGGTCGCCACGGATCGCTGCGACCCTGAAGCAGATGGGGTACGCAATCAACCACAAGCGGGTTGAGCGCCTGATGGGCCTCATGGGGCTTCAGGCTGTTCAGCCCAAACTCAACCTGAGCCGACCGACTGAAGGGGGCAAGAGGTATCCTTACCTGCTTCGGGACCTTACCATCTGCGAGCCAGAGCAGGTCTGAGCATCGGACATCACCTACATCCGCCTGAGGTCAGGATTTGTGTATCTCGTCGCTGTCATGGACTGGTTTTCCCGTTATGTGCTCTCGTGGAGACTTTCGACCAACATGGAGTATCATTTCTGCCTCGAGCCGCTGCAGGAGGCTCTTCAAAAGGGGAAACCGGACATCTTCAACACAGACCAAGGCCCTCAGTTCACCTGTGAAGCCTTCACAGGCACGCTTGAAGCGGAAGGTATTCGCATCAGCATGGACGGTCGTGGAAGGGCCATGGACAACATCATGATCGAACGGCTCTGGCGCTCGGTCAAGTACGAGGAGGTGTACCTCAAGGACTACGAATCGGTTGCAGATGCGCGATCAGGGCTCCGGCAGTACTTCCGCTTCTATAACGGGAAGCGGTTGCACCAGTCCCTGGGCTACCGGACACCCCAAGCGATCCACCACGAACAGGGGCCTCCCCTGCCTGCCGAGGGACCGATGGCCTCGAGTCCGTCAGCCTGCACACCGTAGCATGGGCGGCGGCAGGGTCAAGGCCAAGCCCTCCGGGTGTCCCGCCCAAGGCGGGACAGCCCTGACCCAACCACCTTGCCCATGCTCTTCGGGTCTCAGGCCGACGGCGAGGGGATGGCCTCTTTCAACCTCTGGCTCAGGGATAGCTGAAGAATTGTTTAAGACCATCAACTTTTTGTCTAGACAATGGGGGGAACCTTAGTCGTGCTCCCGGTTCCTTGCGAAACCTTTGGCCACAATAATGGGTGCTCAAGGGGCCTCCGGCCAGACTCAATCCCGGACTCTCACGTACCAAGACAAAACCGACCTCCATCCCGTCAGCTAGCCCCATATTCTATCAAGTTTCATCTATTCGGGTGTACGCCCCGTTCATGGCGACTCAATCCCAACAATCCGTCCATGATTGCATGGGTCGGGTGGACAAGGGCATTGTATGGGGATTGGGAGGCAGGTCTTGCTTTCCTGGAGAAAGGGATTCAGCTGAACCCCCCATTGCCCCGGTTGGTATCATGGTCCCCCATGTTTAAACTACTATCGGCATGGAATGTACCCGGAAGCCCTCAGAGAGGCCATGCAATTCAACGTGCCCCAACTCTTCTGGAATCCACTTCTGCGAGCTGCGGCCCGACTTCCCCACTCGCGCATCCTGCCTGATCGGCATGTTCGTCAAGA
>CAYUJU010000034.1:0-22432 GCA_964445115.1 uncultured Methylobacillus sp.
TCAAGATTTCATGTGGCGCGGAAAACTGGAAATCAATCACGGAAAACGGATACCCCATAATTTAAATGCAAATGTTAGTTACGATGTGACAGATAAATGGAAAGTGGGTTTTACTGCGGTAGCGCATTCAGAGAGTTTTTTGCGCGGTAATGAAAATAACGAACATAGAAAGGGTGTTTCACGAACAGTTTCGACGGCTGTAGGTACATTTATCTCGCAACCCACCAACAACCCAGGCAAAGTTCCCGGCTATGCCACCTTTAATTTCCAAACTAGTTATAAATTTAATAATGAATGGACGGCGACCGTGCTGGTGAATAACGTATTCGACAAGGAATATTTCAGCGCAGGTCGTTTGGGGCGTAATCCGTTTTCACCTCATGTTTTAGGCGCGATTGGTCCGGATGGCTACAATCACAACTCGGGTGATTGGATGAGCACCAACTTCATCGCCCCCGGTGCGCCGCGCGGCATCTGGGCGACCTTGCGCTACGAGTTTTCGCCAGACGGGAAATAGCCCGTGTAGGGGGGGGCAATAACCATCGGGCATTGCGCCGTATGTAACCTCACACCACCTCCCCATGCGGCACAATGCGTTGCACTTATTGCGCCCTACGGGATATACGGATTCACGAAACTTCAGCACGAAACCTCAGGGACAGCCCACGATTTTGTGGCTAAGAATGACTCACTCCCGTGATCGGGGTGAATCAACGGAGTCGGTGATCCGGGCAGTGCCGGTGCGCGTGATGGAGATTGCCTTGATGGGGTATCACAATCCATCGGCAATGGCTGGTTGTATGTAACCAGCACCGGGTGTATCAATGCAACCGGATGATATTCAGCAGGCTGGTGGCGAAACTATAACCCCCCATATAAAACAAACGGTTGCGTATTCCCCATGGGCTGGCTTGTTTATTGCATATGGAATGGCTTTCTGAATAGTCAGCCAGCAGCCATGAATAGCGATCAGTCCATTATGCAGCCGGAATTGTCTGAATTCTACACCGCGCACAATGCATGGTTATTTGCCTGGTTGCGAAGAAAACTTGGGTGCGCATACGATGCGGCGGATCTGACGCAGGATACTTTTCTCAATGTGTTGCTGAAAAATGATTTCAGCAACATCCGTGAACCCCGGGCTTATCTCACCACCACGGCAACGCGCTTGATGATTGATGCCGCGCGCCGACGCAGGCTTGAGCAGGCTTATCTTGAGGCGCTGGCCCTGGGGAGCGCTGATCTGTCGGATTTTTCTCCTGAGCAATACCGCCAGGCTTTCGATACGCTCCATGCGATTGCCGCCATGTTGGAGGGGTTGCCGGAAAATGTCTGCCGGGCGTTTCTGATGAGCAGGCTTGAGGAGCGCTCTCACGCCGAGATCGCCGAGCATCTTGGTGTGTCTGTCAGCATGGTGGGGCAGTATCTGGCCAGGGCTTTGGTGCATTGTTATCGTGTGGTGGAAGATGGGGGCGAATACCGTCATGGCATTTCGTTGCGGTAGTGGGTATGAATAACGCATCCATGCAGGAGCGAGCCCCTTTGTCCATCGTGGAGCAAGCCGCAAATTGGCACGTGTATTTGCACTCGGGGCAGGCTGGAGATGCCGATAGGGAGGCTTTTGCGATTTGGGTTTCCGAGAATCCGGCCCATGCCGATGCCTATCGTAAACTCCAGTCGCTCTGGCAGCGCTTTGATGGCCTTGACCCCGTCTCTGCAATGACGGCCTTGCAAAGTGCCATGCAGGCTACCTCGAAGCAATCGAAGCGCTTCAAGCGGGTTGCTGGCTCTGCCGCGGCTCTGATGCTGGCTATCGGGGCCGGTTGGGCCACGTTGCATTCGTCCCCTGCCAAATACTGGTTGGCGGAGTACCGTACACCGGTTGGACAACATCGGGTGGTCGAGTTGAGCGATCACAGCCGCATCACGCTGAATACCGATTCGGCTTTCGATGTCGATTTTAGTGAGAATCAACGCCGTATTACCCTGCATCGGGGCGAGGTGATGGTTGAGGTTGCCAAGGATGCCTTGCGCCCCTTTATCGTGGAGACGGATCAGGGGACTGCGCGTGCGCTGGGTACGCAGTTTGTGGTCAGGCGGATGCCTGATGCCACCAGCGTTGCCGTGGTCGAGTCGGTTGTGGAGGTGTGCACGGCGGAGCCGGTGCTGTCGCAGCATGCAAAGCAGTGTGTCACGCTGCATGCCGGCGAGGGCACGGAGCTTGCGGTTGGCCGGGTTCAGGCAGCCGTGCCGGTGGATATTGATGCGCTCGCCGGTTGGACCATGGGATCCCTGATAGTGAATAACCGTCCACTGGTCGAGGTGCTGCAAGAGTTGGAGCGTTATCGCCATGGGCGTATCCATTTCAATGAGGCGGATATCGAGAGCTTGCGTGTATCCGGCCTGTTGCCGCTTGATGACACGGACCGGGCGCTGGATTTGATCGCGGGCTTGCTGCCGGTTCGCATCACCCATTACCCGCTGGTCGTTGTTGTCGCGCATCGCTAATCCGGCGAGGGAAAACCTGAACAGGTCTCGATTTGTCATTCCGGCGAAAGCCGGAATCCAGGGATTTCAATGGACTGGACACCGGTCTTCGCCGGTGTGACGGACTTATTCAGGGTTTCCAGTCACGTTTGTTTTGTCCGGGGTGGCGCATGAAATTTTTTTCATGCGCCACTGTGAGTTTGTAAATCTCGTTCGTCATATCAGGTAAGGCAACACTATTGACGATGCAGAGGGGTTTATGGACAGCTGGTGCGGCAAAAGGGCAAACCGTAAATACGGCATAAGGGCGTGGGGGGCGGCGGTTTCCCTGCCTGTGGTCATGGGCGTCGCGCCCTTTGCGGCGCAGGCGCAGGAGTTGGTATCCAGGCCCGGCCAGACTGAAAGCTATGCGATACCGCCCGGTTCGTTGTCGCGTGCGCTGAACCATTTTGCGCAACGCAATGGTGTGGTGCTGGTGTTTGACCCGGCCGCCACTGAGGGCAAGCTGACGGATGGCCTCAAGGGTGATTACAGCACACGGGATGGCTTTTCGGCATTGCTGGAGGGCAGCGGCCTTGAGGCTGTCGAGGACGGCAAGGGCGGATATCAGGTCAAGCGCATCGGCAGTCCGAATGTGGCACCCTCCAAGCCAGGCCAGGTCGTCATCAAAACCGATACCGTCAATGTGCGTGCCCTGCGTTTCAAACAGGTTGGTCCGCTGCCCGGCCTGGCGCTGACCAAGGAACAGATCGCCGGCAATATTCAAAGCATCAGCGCAGAAGAAATCAAGGCAGCGCACGCGTTGAGTCTTTCTGATCTGATGAACTCCAAGCTTCAATCGGTCAACGTCAACGACTATCAGGGCAATCCCTTTCAGATGGATGTGACCTACCGGGGGTTTACCGCGAGCCCGCAACTGGGCACGCCGCAGGGCTTGAGCGTGTTCTTTGATGGCATACGGGTGAACGAGCCGTTTGGCGATGTCGTCAACTGGGACATGATTCCGATGAACGCCCTGGGTGGTTTCGATATCTTTCCCGGGTCAAATCCGCTGTTTGGCCTCAATACGCTGGGTGGCGCGCTGTCGATGAAAACCAAGAGCGGGTTTACCGACCCTGGCATTTCGGCGGAAATCCTGACGGGTTCTTATGGTCGCAGGCAATTGCAAGCCTCCGCCGGCATCAACAACGGCGATCAGCAGGCCGGGGGCTGGGCGCAGGGTAATTTTGCCGCGTTTGGCGCAGTCAATCTTTTTCTGGAAGATGGCTGGCGTGACAACTCGCCCAGCAAGGTCAACCAGGCCTTCGGCAAGCTGGAATGGCAAGGCGAACGCGCTTCGTTAAGCCTGTCATCCCTGATGGCGACCAACAAGCTGGTCGGCAACGGTACGGTGCCGATGGAGTTGTACGCCCAGGACCCCGCAGCCGTGTTTACCTCGCCGGACGAAACCAACAACAAGCTGCTGCAATTCCAGATTTCCGGCGCGTTTGACGTGACTGACACCATGAGCGTTACCGGGCAGATCTACCATCGCAAAAGTAATCGCAATTCGACCACGGGCGATATTATTGATTTTGAGACGTTTCATAACAGTGACCACTCCTATCCCATGTGGGTCACCAGGCTGCCAGGGCAGGGTACGGGGCTGGTCTGCGGGTTTACCGATAGCGACAGTGACGGCGTAGCAGACTATTACATGGTATCCGAAGCCAACTACGTTCCTTTTCTCATCAAGATCGGCAGCGGTGTTCTGGACAAAAGCCTGCTGACTTTTGTTGATCCACTTGGTCCTCAGCTTCCCAGCAACTCCCCGGTGCTTCCAGACGATGTCCTGGATAGCTTGCGTAAAGTCACACCCAATGGAGTGTGGGATGTGTTTATAAGCAATGATATAGATCCCACCGCGTCATTGCCCGTAGGTGTCAATCGGCTAAATTTTATGGATGTTGGTTACGGCGGGGTTCCGTTTGTCGATAGCTTCGGCAATACCAGTTACATTTTTGCTGCACCTGCCCAGAATGCTGCAACTTGCAAATCCTACAAGGAATGGAACCAAGGGATGTTGCCTTCGGCCCAGCTTGACCGGGATGGCAACAACTATATCAACCCACAGCCGGGCATCGTCGAGGGGACGCCAACCGCCGTTATTACCAATTCCAACATCCAGCAAAGCGCCAAAGGTGCCGCGCTGCAATTGAACTGGAATCTGGATCAACACAAGTTCATGGTCGGTGCGTCGGTCGATAAATCCTATGCTAGTTATATCGGCAAGCAACGCCTGGCTTTGCTGGACGACAAGCGCAATGTTTATAGTGACCCCAGCCAGTTGGGTGAGGAATTCTGGGTGGGCAGCCATGATGTCACCATCAACGATTTCGATGGCACTTCGGTGACCAAAAGCCTGTATTTCAGCGAGAACTGGTCCCCGGTCGAGACCTTGAATCTGGCTTTCTCGGGGCGATATAACCACACTGTCGTGGAAAATCGTCTGGCGCCATCGATTGCCGATTCGCGTCTGGAAAACCTGCATTTGCTGAACCGCTATCCGTGGGGGGTGGTCTGCCCGGGCACGGATTTGTCGCAATGCCCTTATTTCAACGGGCCGATTCCGGCAGACGTCTATTGGAACGAGCTGGTCAGGCAGGATGTGAAGGACCAGATTAGTGGACATGGCGCCAATGCGCTGGACAGGAAACAGTCGGAAGGATTTTCGTATCGATCATTGAATCCTGCTTTGGGTATCACGTGGCAGGCCAAGCCCAACCTGAATCTCTATGCCAACTGGAATCAGGGCACACGTGCGCCTTCGGTGATTGAGCTGGGGTGTGCCTATGATAGTACCCCGGCGGAAAATGGTATGCCGCGCAGTATCGTGGACGGTCGCGGCTGCAAACTGCCGAGTGCACTGTCTGGCGACCCGTATTTACCGCAGGTCAAAGCGCAAACCATGGAGGTTGGCGCACGCGGCAAGTTCAAGGATTTCCTGGAATGGAACGTCAGCGCTTATCGCACTGATGTCAAGGATGACATTTACTTGACTTCGGTGACCAATGAACTGAGCTTTTTTCAGGACATTGGCGATACCCGGCGTCAGGGGATCGAGTTCGGGCTGGCAGGCGAGTACGGCAAATCGGACTTCCGCATGAATTATTCGTTGACCGAAGCCACGTTTCAGTCGTTCTTCAAAACGGTCAGTTCCAACAACAGTTCGCGCGGCATGGATATGTCAAGTTGGACGGACTTCAACATGATCCAGGTGCACCCGGGCAATGTGATGCCTGGTGTGCCGTTCAACAATATGAACTTCAACTGGGGTTACAAGCTGACTCGGGATCTCAAGTTGAATTTCAGCCTGGTGGCACATAGTCGCTCCTATCTGCGCGGGAACGAGAACAACGCACATACGCCTAGTCCTGGGCGCATCGTGACGGATGGCAACGGTGTGGCCTATCGGACCCCGGACAATAGCTATGCTGGCGCTGCGCCGGGGTATGCCGTACTCAATTTCAACGGTCGCTATGATATCGGCAAGGGGTGGGCGGCGACCTTGCAGGTCAATAACGTGCTGGACAAAAAATACTACACCGCCGGTCGTCTGGGTTTGAATCCGTTTGCGCCATCGACGATTGGGGCCATCGGTCCCGGTGGCTTCAATTACAACTCATCGGAATGGATATCTTCGCAGTTCATCTCGGCCGGCGCTCCGCGTGGGGTGTGGGTGGCATTGAGCTATGACTTCGATGCTTCAAAAAAGGATGCGCCGCCACCCTCCAGCACGTCGATGACGGAGCCGGACCGTCTGATTCCGCCACCGGTCAAGGCGCCGACCGCAGAAGAACTGGCGCTGATCAGGACGCTGGATAGCGTCAGGGCGTTGCCGGTGCTTAACCGTAAGCCGGTGGATGCCGCGACACAGACCGCCGAGCAGGAGGTGAAAGCCAGCATCGAGCACTGGCGCCAAGCGTTGGCCGCTGGTGATGCTGAGGCGTATCTGAAGGCATATGCCTCGACCTATGCGCCTGCGGGCATCAGCCACAACCAATGGGCGGAACAGCAGAGATTGCGGCTGGTCACCGAGGCGGAGCAGTCGGTCGAGACAGGGGAAATCATGTTTTCTGCCCAGGGCAAGCGCATCGTGGCCTTGTTCAACCGTAAGGTGGTGCAGGGTCAGCAGCAGCAAGTGGGGCGCAAGATGTTGACCTTCGAGCAGAAGGAAGGCCAGTGGCAAATTGTGCGAGAGCACGACCTGCCAGCGACGAATCAGGTAGCCAGGCCGGTGTCGTCGCAAACGGCGCCAGTATCAACCAACCCGCCCAAGCCCAGACCGGCCAAGGCTGGCCGGACGGAAAGCCTGATCTACGCGGAGGCCAGATAATGAACATGCACGATACCCGGCAATTGAACTTGCTGAAGCTGAACGTAGCGCTGGCGCTGGCTTTGCTCGGCTGTGCGACGACCGTGCACGCGGCCTGTGTGGATAACGGTGACGGCACGTTTACCTGTTCCGGCACCTCGGACAATATCGACAACCCCACGTCGATGGCGGGAACCGTCACGCTGGATAACGCCTCTGGCGCGGTAGTCCTGAACAACACCACGACAGACCCGGACGTACTAGGCAGCAAAACCACGATCACCAACAGCGCCATGACCGTGGGGGCATCGTCGACGCTGGTGACCAATGGCGGCAATGATGTGGTTATCAATAATACGGGCAGCGTCATCGAGATGAACGGCTCGGCGCGCGTGTTCAACCCGGCGGGGTGGAGCAACGATGCTGCCGGACACTTGTACAACGATGGTGTTGCGGTGGGGATGGCAGCGGCGATCAACGCCACCAGCGGCCTGAATTCGCTCACCATCAACAACCTGTATGTCAATGATGGCCTTTTCCATCCCAGCACGTTTGAAGACGGGGTGCATTCCCTCATCAGCAACTATGGCGACTACACGGCGGCTATTTATACCAATACGCCGCTGTTGACTATCAATAATTCCAGCTTTATAGGCACGGTATTTTCCTTCGGCGGGGCGACATATACCCCCCCCGCGGTGCTGGATGGCACGCAGTATGCCGCTGTGAGCAACGCCGGGACTACGGTGGTGAATATAAGCGGAAACGGTACGGGCTATATTGATTCGCTTTACGTGGTGGACCGCAACCCGCTGCTCATGCAGGCGCAGGCGGCGGATGGCAGTCTGGCGCTGGCCTATGGCGCGGCAGACGTGGGGCCGCGTAACAGTGTGATCAACGTTGGCTATGGTGCCAGCGGTATCGGCAACCTCTACCTGGGGTCAGGGGCCCATGTGGTGAATGTCGGGGATGGCTTTAGCGGATCAAACAGTATTCGCAACATTACGGTGGATCAGCACGATGCCGAAGTGGTGGATGTCAGCGGGGGCGTGGCGACAACCTTGTACAAGGTACACGGCGACCGAACATTCACCTATAACTCGATCAATCAGTTCGGCCCCGGCAATATTACGATTCATGATGTGGCCGGGGCGGTGAACGCGATTAATGCGACAGGGATTGTAGGCACTGTCTATAGCACCATCCAGGCAGACGGCCTGGGCGATAATTCCCTGAGCATGGGGTGTGGTGCGCCACCATTGGCTTATAGTCCTGATTTAGCCCGTTGCGCCTACCAGATGACGGCTTCCGGCATGAGCACGATCAACTTTTCCGGCGAGCCGACTAATCTTTTCGGCAGTTTCAGCGCGTCGGGTGATATTAACGTGCTGGCAAGCCGGATGTACTTTTATTCTAGCGGGTCGCTGACGGCCGCCAACGTTGTAGTGGGGGCAGGCGCCAATCTGGATGCCGGCGGCGTGGATCTGAACACTTCCAGCGTTAATCGAATGACGGGGCACAACCAGGTCATGGGGAGTATCACCGGAAATCTGGTCAACTACGGCGGGATTTATCTTGGCGATGCCACGCTGAATGTCAGTGGCGATAGCACGATGCATACCGGCTCCACTCTTGGAGTCGGTATCGGTCTATCGCGGGTCGGCTTGCTGGATACCGGCGGGGTGGCCAGTTTCGCGAGCGACTCGACGGTGACGGTGAACATCAAGCAGGGTGCATCGGTGCGGGACGGCGAGAGCCATGTCATCGCCAACCATGCGTCCGGCTTGCCGTCGATCCAAAATAATGGCGGGCTGGTGCAATGGAGTCTGGCCAATGCGGGGGGCGATCTCATCCTGAATGCGGATGTGGGGGTGCCGGATACCTTGGCGGCATCAGTGACGCCGGCTGCGCGTAACGCTACCAAGGAATTCTTCGGCTATTCCGGCACAAATCGCCCAGCGGTGAAACTGATGGCGGAGCTGGAGACATTTGGCGGGCGCGATATCGTGCGTGCCGTCGAGCGTTTGCGGCCGGAAATCAACGATGGCGCACTGCGTATGGTGCTGGGCAATACTGACAAGTTGTTCAACATCATTGATGCCCGCATGCTGGACCACTATCTGTCCGCGGCCGGTGCTAATCCCGGGAATGCGGGGCTGGCGTCAGGCGATGAAATTCCGCAAGGCAAGGGTATCTGGGTTCAGGGGATAGGCGATCGGGGCAGCCAGAAGGCGCTGGATGGCATTGATGGCTACGGTCTTTCTTCGGTAGGCATGGCAGCCGGGATGGATCGTACACTGGATGCCGATGGTGATCAGCGTGTCGGTATTGCTTTTGGATATGCGCGGGGAAATATCGTTGATGCCGGCAATACCGTCAACAACCGCGTCGATACCAGCAGCTATATGGCGATGGCTTATGCTTCGCGAGCTTGGGATGACTGGTATGTGAACGGCGCGATGGGTTTCGGGCGGCATGTCTATGACACGCACCGCCAGTTGCTGGATATGACCGCGATCGGCCATCACGATAGCTGGCAATTTGCAGCCCGGATCGATGCCGGAATGCCGATGGCATACAACGAAAGCCTGACATTTGTTCCCATGGTCTCGCTGGACTACAGTCACCTTAAGGAGAGTGGTTACCGTGAAAATGGTGTGGCTCCCGGCGCTCTCATGGTTGCCACAGGCAATCCTCAGTACCCGTATGCACCAGTAATTATCAACGGAGTACCGCAATTCGAACTGGTGTCTTCGCCCATCAATCTGGCTATTTCTGGACGTAGCTTTGATTCCTATCGTGCTGGATTGGGTGGCAAGGCGATCTATTCGTTACAGGAGCCGGGCTGGGCGGCCGAGGTGGAATTGCACGGGATGCTGCGCCATGAGTTTGGCGACCTCGCGCTGGACAGCACGGCACGCTTCGTGATCGGTGGAGACAGTTTCAGCAGCCCTGGGGTGAGGCCGGTCAGAAATGACATCATCCTCGGCGGCGCCATTCGCATGACTGGGGATGACGAAAACGACCAACTCACCTTGCTGACTAGTTACGACGCCAATATCCGTGAGAAGTATTTTGGACAGACCGTGGCATTGAATTTGCGATACGACTTTGACCAGGCGCCGCGATACCTCAGGCAGGCCGCGGCACGCCAGTCTGTCGTGTCATCTGCCAAAACGTCAGGTGTTTCCGTCACGGCGACCGAGGCTGACATTGCCAATATCCATCAGGCCATGCAGCCACGTCAGGATAACGACCCGGAGAATATGGCGATCTCGGCGGTGGGGCAGGCGATCAGCAATTGGCTCAACGCCTTGAGCAATAAGGATGTCGATAGTTATTTCAACAGCTATGCCGCCAATTTTGTGGTCCCTGACGGGAGCACGCGTCAGCAGTGGGAACGTTGGCGGAAGAGTGAAATTACCCGTTCCCCCAATCTGGCCGTCAAGACGTCTTATCTGACGATCAAGCCTGAAGGAAATCAGGCAACGGCGATGTTTACGCAAACGGCAAGCCAGGGGGAATCGAGAGAAATGGTGCAAAAAGTCGTTGATCTTGAGAACAGGGGAGGGCGTTGGCTGATCGTGCGCGAAGAAAGCATTGCGCTGTCCGAATGAGCTGGCAGGCTGCGTTGGTGAGATTGCAACGTAGGGATGATTTTTTCCCGATGGGATTTGTCGTTTTTCAGGACACGTTCGGTATACACCTATGAGAGGAAAAAATTTCGTTGTGAGTGTTTTATAGGGGAGGCCATGAATAAGTCCGTCACACCGGCGAAGGCTGGTGTCTAGTCTATTGAACATACTGGATTCCGGCTTCCGCCGGAATGGCAAATCGAGACCTGTTCAGGGTTTCCTGAGGACATCAGCTCCGGAAAAGGTCAGGCACGGCTGGCCTTGTCTCGAACTTACGGCGTGTTGGTGGTGATGCAACGACGGAATTGTCATTTTTCGAGACACGTACGGCATACATTTATAAGCGGAGTCATTTCAGTTTTGCATGCCTCAATGGGCATCAACCAGGAATTTCACCGCTGTATTAATCGGAATTACCAGTCTGACATCAGGGAAAACCGGCCCAAGTCAGTCATAGGGGTAAGACCGGCAAGAACATGAAAGGAGCTGCCATGATGGTGATGGAACACGAAATGCACATCGAGGCCTATCAGGCCCGGGCAATGCTGCGCGCCATGGGCTATGAATGCGAAGCGCTGGGCTACGTCGCGGACATCCCGCCTCCGGCGTTGGCTGCGGTGCGCCAGGTTTGGGACCAAGCCCGCGGCGGCAACTTGCGGATCAACGAAGTCGACTCGGTGCTCGGGCAGCTTTATAGCGTCATGCTTGAACAGGGTCGCCGCTGGCCCACCAAATAACCCCACCAACCCAACACACGGAACCCTGACATGGATGCCATCCCCGATATCGTCGACGCCGTACTCTACTTTCTCGCTGCACTCTCGCTGCTGGTCTGGACTATCGCTATCGCCAAGTTCTTCAGCTTTCGCGCTGCCCGCCGCGATAATCAGCGCTACCTGCAAAGCTTCGATACGGCGCAGGGCGTGGCGCACTTGCAGCAACTGACCGCCGATGCCGCAGGCAACCTGGCCCGGCTTGGGCAAGCCGCGCTCACCGAACTCGGCGCCCTGGAGCGCTTGCCCCACCTGCCGGGCGACACCCGGCGCGAGATGCTGATCCACAGCATGCGGCAGCAAGCCCACGCTGAACAGACTCGCATGGAGAATGGCCTGGGTGTCCTTGCCAGCGTGGGCTCCACTGCCCCCTTTATCGGTTTGTTCGGCACTGTCTGGGGCATCATGCACGCCTTGAAGAACATCTCCGCCACCGGTTCCGCCGGCCTCGATGTCGTGGCCGGCCCCATCGGTGAGGCGCTTATCGCCACTGCTATCGGTATCGCTACCGCCATCCCCGCGGTGCTGGCCTACAACTACTACCTGCGGCAGGTGAAACTCTCCGCGGCCGACATGGACCACTTCGCCCAAGGGCTGCTGCACCACCTCAGCAAAATCGCGGCACAGGGGAAATAACCATGGCCCTGCTCTCCGGTAACAATGACAGCAGCATGATGAGCGACATCAACGTCACCCCGTTGGTGGATGTCATGCTGGTGCTGCTCACCGTCTTTATCGTCACCGCGCCGCTGCTGATGAATGCTGTCCCGGTCAAGCTGCCCAAGGCCAGCGCCAGCCCCAGCCTGGCCCAAGTCAAGGCCGCCCGCATCAGCGTCACCCGGCAGGGCGAGATCTACCTCGATGCCGAGGCGCTTGCCCCCGAGGCGCTCGACGCCCGCCTGAAACAGGAAGCCGCTCGCCACGACCTCACGCTGGAAATTCACGCCGACGAGAAAGTGGAATATGGCCTCGTCGCCAAGGTCATGGCCGCCATCCAGCGCGCCGGCATCAGCAAGTTCAGCTTCGTCATGCTGCCCGAAGCCGCTCACTGACCATGAACGCGACCGTCACGCCCGCCTTTCCGGCGGTCATGTTCACCCCTTTGCAGCCCGGCCGGGCGGCTGGCCACCCCATCCAGGCGTTCGCGCTCGCGCTCGGGCTGCACCTGATGATCTTTCTTGCGCTGCCTTACCTGCAGACGCGGCCATCCCCGCCTCCGCAGCGGGTCGAGATCGAAGTCTCCCAACTCACCCCGCCGCCTGCTGCCGTCGCTACGCCTCCGGCGCCGGAGCCGCAGCCGCCTGCGCCGCCCATCCCGCAACCGCAACCCCGGCTGGCCCCGCCGCGTCCTGCCCCGGTGCACGAGCAGCCGATGCCGCTGCTCACCGCCAAGGCCGAAGCGCCCGCCGATCTGCAAACCCCCACGGTGGCCGACACCAGCGCCATCCCCGCGCCGACACAAGTCACCCCCAGCGCTCCGGAAAGCGCCCCCACAGCGCCCCCCGTGACCGCCGCCGCCTCGGCCAGCAACGCAACCGCCCCGGCCAGCGCCCAGACCAGCGAAGCCGACAGCGACGAAGCCTGGCAAGGCTACGGCCAATTGCTGTACGACCAGGTCTCTCGCAACAAGATTTACCCGCAGCAGGCCATCCGGCGTCACCTGCAGGGGCAGGCCAAAGTCAGTGTGCGTTTCGACAAGGGCCGCGCGGTGGAATACCAGCTCATGCCGCCCGGCAGCGGCCATCAGGTGCTGGACAGCGCTGCATTGGAAATGCTGAAAAAAGCCGTCGCCGCCATCCCGGTACAAGGTGCCCTCGCCAACAAATCCTTCACTGTCGTCGTGCCGGTGGATTTCAGGATAGAAGGGTAGGGGGCTGCAGCAGGGGGGGGTGAAAAGCAAAGCCAGCACCACGGAGAACACAGAGGGCGCGGAGAAGGGCTCCAGTTTGCATGGTGCTCTCTGTGGTTCAAGCGTTTCAGGCTTTGCGGTCTTTAATACTCCGACGGATCCACGTCGACCGACCACCTGACCTTGCTGCCTTGCGGCAGCTCACGCAGTTGCGGTACCCAGGCCTGCAGAAACTGCTGAAGCGCCTTGCGCGAATTGGCCTGCAGCAGCAGGTGTTCGCGTTCCATCCCTTTCAGCCGCTCCATTTGCGGACGCACCGGGTCGTAGACGGTGACGTCCGTCTCCAGTCCGTGCGCCAGTGACTGTGCCTTGGCCATGAAGGCGCGTACCGGGGTGTAATCGGTGGCCTCGGCGTGCAGCAGGGCTTCGTGGCAGTACGGCGGAAAATGCGCCATGCGGCGTTCGTCCAGCAGGCTGGCGGCGAACTCGGCGAAATCGTGGCGTTGCAGGGCGTGAAACAGGGGGTGATCGGGGAAGTTGGTCTGGATCAGCACCACGCCGGGTTTTTCGGCGCGCCCGGCGCGGCCAGCCACCTGCATCAGTTGGGCAAACAGGCGTTCCGCGGCACGGAAATCCGGGCTGAACAGGGCGCTGTCGGTGTCGATGACGCCGACCAGCGTGAGGTTGGGGAAGTCGTGCCCCTTGGCCAGCATCTGCGTACCGACCAGGATGTCGACTTCGTTGGCGTGCACCTGGGCCGTCATTTCCTTGATGGCGTGCTTGCGCCGCATGCTGTCACGGTCGACCCGGAGGATGCGGGCGTTGGGCAGGCGCTCCGCCAGAATTTCTTCCAGCCGCTGGGTGCCGTGCCCGGTCGGGTGCAGGTCGGGGTTGCCGCAACTGGGGCACTGCGGCGGGATGCGCTGCTCGTGGCCGCAGTGGTGGCAGCGCAGGCGCCGTTGGCGCAGGTGCACCACCAGGCGCGCCGAGCAGCGGGTACAGGGGGCGATCCAGGCGCAGGCGCTGCACAACAGCACCGGCGAGTAACCGCGGCGGTTGATGAACAGCAGGCTCTGCTCGCCGCGTTCCAGACGTTTTTCCAGCGCTTTGAACAGGCTTTCTGAAATACCGTCTTCCGGCCGCACGATGCGGGTGTCGATGGCATGGATATCCGGCAACGCAGCACTTTCGACGGCGCGCTGCGATAGCGTCAGCAGGCGATAACGGCCCTCCTGCGCGTTGTGCCAGCTTTCCAGCGAGGGCGTGGCGGAGCCGAGGACTACCGGCACATTGGCCATCTTGCCGCGGATGATCGCAATGTCCCGCGCCGAATAGCGCATGCCGTCCTGCTGTTTGTAGGAGCTGTCATGTTCTTCGTCCACGATGATCACGGCGGGATGCTTCAGCGGCGTGAACACGGAGAGCCGGGTGCCGATGACGATGCGTGCTTCGCCGTTCTGCGCCCGCAGCCAGCCATGCAAGCGTTCACTCTCGTTCATCTGGCTGTGCAGCATGACAATGGACTGGTGGGGGAAGCGCGCGCGGAAGCGGGACTCGAGTTGTGGCGTCAGGTTGATTTCCGGTACCAGCACCAGCGCCTGGCTGCCGGGCGTCTGCAGCATGGCCTGCAACAGGTGCATGTAGACCTCGGTCTTGCCGCTGCCGGTGATGCCGTAGAGTAGCCAGGTCTGGAAGCCGGGACCGGCCTGCAGCATGGCATCCAGTGCCTGCTGCTGGTCGCTGTTCAGGGTTTGTGCGGTGAGCGATGGCGTGATCTGGCCTGGCGGGATCACCGTGATCTCGGTGCTTTCGACCCAGCCTTTTTCCATCAGGGGTTTCAATGCCGGGCGCCAACCCGGGGCGATCACTGCCAGATGCATCGCCTCGAGCACGGCCGAGGCCTGCAGCGCCGAGAACAGCTTGCGTTGCAGCGCGGCGCGCGTGGGAATCGCCTCCAGCCCCGCAGCGTGTCC
The DNA here is from genome assembly GCA_964445115.1 of uncultured Methylobacillus sp. Classification (GTDB taxonomy): domain Bacteria; phylum Pseudomonadota; class Gammaproteobacteria; order Burkholderiales; family Methylophilaceae; genus CAIJXJ01. Next base: position 15,072 of record CAYUJU010000034.1, read on the forward strand.
CTCCTGGGTCAGGCGATAGCCGATGCGTTGCGGCAGCCCGGCGGGCTCTCCTTCGCGCAGTCGTGGCGGCAATACGCCGAGCAGCGTCTGGCCCAGGGGGTAGTGATAGTAGTCGGAACAGAACTTGAGCAGCTTGAGCGTCGCGGCCGGCAGCGGCGGCTCGTCGGTAAACGCCCGATCGATGGACTTGAGCTTGCCCAGCGGCATGTCCGTTTCTGAAGCGTGCCCCAGCACGATGCCGATCAGATTTCGCCGCCCGAACGGTACCAGCACGCGTTGCCCCACCTGAACGCCGCTATCGGTATCCAGGTAGTCGAACAGACGGGCGAGGGGGACGTCGAGGGCGACGCGGAGAATTGTCATCGTTTTCTTATAGGAGAGCGTTATTGAGCGGAACCCGTTAAAATAACGCTTTTTTCAGATATCCGAATTGCTTTGAAAGCACATCTTACCGAATTACTGACGCAGGCGGCAAAGGCCGTCGCTCCTGACCAGACCGAGTTGACCATCGTGCTGGAACGTCCGAAGTCCGCCGATCACGGCGATTTCGCGACCAATCTGGCCATGATGCTGGCGCGCGCATTGAAGCAAAATCCGCGTGCGATTGCCGAACGCCTGATCCAGGCGTTGCCTGCCTCGCCCTATATCGCCAAAACCGAAATCGCCGGTGCCGGCTTCATCAATTTCTTCCTGAATGCGGGCGCCAAGCATGCCGTGGTCGGCAGCGTCCTGCAATCCGGAGATTCCTTTGGGCGCAACGATGTTGGCCAGGGCCGCAAGGTGCAGGTCGAATTCGTGTCAGCCAACCCTACCGGCCCGCTGCACGTGGGTCATGGCCGCGGTGCGGCGGTGGGCGATTGTCTGTGCCGCTTGCTGCAGGCGACCGGCTGGGACGTCACCCGTGAGTTCTACTACAACGATGCCGGTGCGCAGATCGACAACCTGACCCGCTCCGTGCAGTGCCGTACCCGAGGCCTGACGCCGGAGGATGCCGCGTGGCCGGAAGACGGTTATCGCGGCGATTACATCGTCGACGTGGCCAAAGCCTACATGGCCAAAGAAAAGATCGATGCCGAAGACAAGCACGTCATCGGTGCCGGCGACCCAGACGATGCGGCCGCCATCCGCGAATTCGCAGTGGCGTATCTGCGCCGCGAGCAGGATCTGGACCTGCGTGCCTTCGACGTGAATTTCGACGTGTATTCGCTGGAATCCGCGCTGTACACCGATGGCAAGGTCGAGGCGACCGTGAACAACCTCATCGCCAGCGGCCACACCTATGAACAGGATGACGCGCTCTGGTTGCGGACCACGACTTTCGGCGATGACAAGGACCGCGTCATGCGCAAGCGTGAAGGCGGCTATACCTATTTTGTGCCGGACGTGGCCTATCACCTCGATAAATGGCAGCGCGGCTTTACCCGCGTGATCAATGAGCAGGGCGCCGACCACCACAGCACCATCACCCGCGTGCGCGCCGGTTTGCAAGCCTTGAACGTCGGCATCCCACAAGGTTGGCCGGACTACGTGCTGCACCAGATGGTGACCGTGATGCGCGGTGGCGAAGAGGTCAAGATTTCCAAGCGTGCCGGCAGCTACGTGACGCTGCGCGACCTGATCGACATGGTCGGCCGCGATGCGACACGCTATTTCCTGGCTGCGCGCCGTGCAGATTCGCAGCTGGTGTTCGACATCGACCTGGCGCTGGCGCACACCAACGACAACCCGGTGTACTACATCCAGTACGCTCACGCCCGTATCTGCAGCGTGCTGAACGAATGGGGCGGCGAGGTTGCTGCATTGGCTTCGGTCGATCTGGGCCCGTTGCAGTTGCCGCACGAACTGGCGCTGTTGCAGCGCCTGTCGGAGTTCCCGGAAACTGTGCAGAACGCCGCGCAGGAGCTGTCGCCGCATTTGATCGCCTACTACCTCAAGGATCTCGCCGGCGACCTGCACAGCTACTACAATGCCGAAAAATTCCTGGTGGAAGACGAAGCCGTCAAGCTGGCCCGTCTTGCCCTGATCGCGGCGACCCGCCAAGCCCTGCGCAATGGCCTGCAACTCCTGGGCGTGAGCGCCCCGGAAAAAATGTAACTGGACGAGTGAAGAGAACCCATGGCACGTGATTACAAACCTGCACCTCAAAAGCCGAAGTCGTCAGGCGGCGGCAGCACTTTCTTCGCCGGATTCCTGGTGGGGCTGATTCTCGGGATCGGCGTCTCGGTCGCGGTGGCGTTGTTCGTCAAGGGTGGTGAGAGCCCCTTCGTCGAACGCGAAGCCAATACCCCGCATGTTGAGGCAAAACCGGTCGAGCCCGCCGACAAGCCCACCGGGAAGACTGACCAGAATGCGCCTGGCGGCAAGCCGCGCTTTGATTTCTACACCATCCTGCCGGGCAGCGAAACTGCGGTGACCGAGCAGGAAATCAAGCAGAACAAGGTCCAGCAGCAGGCCGCACCGGAAGTTGTGAAGGAAAATTACTTCCTTCAAGTCGGCGCCTTCCAGACCGAAGAAGAGGCCGACAATATGAAGGCGAAGCTGGCACTTTTGGGGCTAGAGGCTGTCGTACAAACGGCCAACTTGCCGGACAAGGGCGTTTGGCACCGCGTGCGCGTAGGCCCCTTTACCGACATCGACCAAATCGGCAAGGCGAGGACCGAACTGACCAAGAACGGTTTCAGCGCAGATCTGATCAAGATACATAGCAACATCCCTGACCAATAAAGGAAACGTCACATGAAATCGTTTATCGCCGCTTTCTTCATGCTGTTTGCCGCCAGCGCCTGCGCCGCCGATCCGCAAGCCGGCTTCGAGTACCAGCAGACCCAGCAGGTGATCCCGACGGACAACCCGGCCAAGATCGAAGTCACCGAGTTGTTCTGGTACGGCTGCCCGCATTGCCATCAGCTCGAACCGCAACTGGCCGCCTGGGTGAAAAAGCTGCCCAAGGATGTTGAATTCAAGCGCGTGCCAGCCATCGCCCGTCCGGATTGGGCGCCGGGTGCCAAGGCCTACTACGTGATGGAATCGCTGGGCGTGCTGGAAAAGCTGCATGCGCCTTTCTTCGATGCCATTCACAAGCAGAAGAGCCTGAAGCCGAACGACGAAGCCGCGATGGCTGACTGGATCACCAAGCAAAGTGGTCTGGACAAGAAAAAGGTGGACGAAGCCTTCAAGTCCTTCTCCATCAACACCAAGATGATGCGTGCCTCCCAGATTTTCCGGGCATCCGGCGCGACCGGCGTGCCGACGCTGATCGTCGAGGGCAAGGCCTGGACTTCCAGCACCATCGCCGGTGGCAACGAAGCTGCGCTGAAGGTGACCGAGTACCTGATTGAAAGCGCACGTGCTGCCAAGACCGCCAAGCGCTGAGTGACGCATGACGGACGCAGTCTCCCCAAAACCCGCCGCCCGGCGGGTTTTTATTACCGGCGCCTCCAGCGGCATCGGCATCGCCTTTGCCCGCTACTACGCGGCGCAGGGCGCGGTACTCGGGCTGGTGGCCCGGCGTGAGGACCTGCTGCGCCAATTGGCGGATGATTTGCCCGTGCCGTGTGCGGTCTATCCACTGGATGTATGTGATGCCGCAGCACTCAAAGCGGCTGGAGAGGATTTCATGGTCCGTTTCGGCGTGCCTGATCTGGTGATCGCCAACGCCGGCGTCAGCCGGGGCACTCTGACCGGCGAACTGGAAGATTTGCCCGCTTTTCAGGCGGTCTTCGACATCAACGTGATGGGCATGGTGCACACCTTCCATCCCTTTATTGCGGCGATGACGGCGGCCGGGCGTGGGCAACTGGTCGGCATTGCCAGCGTGGCTGGTCTGCGCGGCTTGCCCGGGTCGGGCGCCTACAGTGCGTCCAAGGCGGCAGCCATTAGTTACCTGGAAAGCCTGCGCGGCGAACTGTCCCGTACCGGCGTCACGGTGACGACAATCTGCCCCGGCTTCATCCGCACCCCCATGACCGACATCAACCCCTATCGCATGCCTTTCCTGCTGGAGGTCGATGAAGCCGTGCATCGTATGGCGCGCGTGATCGCACAGGGAAAGCGCTTCGCCATCGTGCCGTGGCAAATGGCGGTGATCGGGCGCCTGCTGCGTCTGCTGCCAGCCGTCGCCTGGGAACTGGCCACGCGCGGTTTCCGGCGCAAACCCCGCATCTGATTCATGCGACGTACCTCCCTCTTGCTGCTGGCCTGGCTGCTATTGGCGGTGCCCGCCCTGGCTGCTGTGCAGGAAGAGGGCGAGCGTCATTATCTCGCCGGGGATTATGCCCGTGCAGCGGTGGCTTTTGCCCGCGCAGCGGAGTCGGGCGCAGCCGTCGCCCAGTTCAATCTCGGCACCCTGTACGCGGATGGGTTGGGGGTGGTGCAGGATGACCGCATGGCCGCCCACTGGTATCGCAAGGCCGCCGAGCAGGGGCACGTGGGCGCGCAGTTCAATCTCGGTTTGATGTATTCGCAAGGACGCGGGTTTGAACCGGATGGCCGTCTGGCCGCGCCCTGGTACCGGCGTGCGGCCGAGCAGGGGCACGCCAAGGCGCAGTACAACCTGGGGTTCATGTATGCCCAGGGGTTGGGCGTCGCACGGGATGATGGCGAGGCCTTTCACTGGTATCGCAAGGCGGCCGAGCAGGGGCATGCTCAGGCCCAGTTTCATCTGGGCGAATGCTATGCGAACGGCGTAGGGGTCACCCCTGACACGGCGGTGGCGACGCAGTGGTATCGCAAGGCAGCGGAACAGGGGCTTGATCACGCCCAATACAAAATGGCCTGGCTCTACGCCTATGGCGTCGGTGTAGCGCGTGATTGGCTGGAGGCGCACAAGTGGGCCCAGATCGCCTATCTCGGCGGTTTTGCCGCCGCCGAGGAAATCCGGTTGCAGGCGGAGCAGCAATTGGCACCGGCGCAGATCGAAAAATCCCGTCAACTGGCCAGGCAGTGGTTCAAGGTCTATGTGGATCGCGTCCTGGCGAGGGCTGGCCAATGAGGTGGGGCTGGCGTCTCCTGTTGCTGGTGGCCACGGGCTTCTGGTCTGCCACGGCACTGGCAACGGATGAGAACCTGCTGGATCTTGAGGCTGATCCTCCGCAGATTGCGCTGGCTTCTTCGTCTGGCCAGGCGAGCGAAATCGCCTGGCGTAACAACCATGACATCTGGCAGGCGGCCGTGCTGTACTGCGAGGCCTCGCGCCTCGGTAGTGTCGAAGCGCTGTACCGGCTGGGCATGCTCTACGCGTTTGGGCGCGGTGTGCCGCAGCGGCCCGACATGGCGGCATCCCTGTTCTCCATGGCCGCGAACGAGGGCCACCCGGAAGCCCGGACCATGCTGGAGACGTTGCCGCTGAAGAAGTTCGAGATTCCCCAGTGCGTGCGCGATGCGGCGGTGTTGCCGGAAAAGGGCCAGCCACCCGCGCAGACCCAGGTGGCGACTTCCGGCGAGATCGAACGCCGTATTGCCAGCTTGCCCGGCAACAAGGCCTGGATCGTGGACTTGATCAATACCTTGTCCGGTTGGTATGCCATTGATCCGGCACTGGTGCTCTCCATCATCAGCGTCGAGTCCAACTTCAAGACGCAGGCCAAATCGGGCAAAGGCGCGCAGGGCTTGATGCAATTGATTCCAGCTACGGCGGAGCGCTTCAATGTGCGCAATGCCTTTGATGCTACCCAGAACATCAAGGGTGGGCTGGCCTATCTGCGCTGGCTGCTGTCCTACTACCGCGGCGACGTGACGCTGGCGGTCGCGGCTTACAACGCCGGCGAGGGCAACGTCGACAAGCACAAGGGCGTTCCCCCGTTCAAGGAAACAAGGCAGTACGTGAAGAACGTGTTGGGGTTGTATCAGCGGGTCACGCACCCGTTTGAGGAAAAGGCCGCGTCGAAAGCCTCGCCGCTGGTGCGGTCGACGAAGTAGCGGGTTTTTTGTTGTGGCCCGAGGCTATGACTTGGACGGGTCGGGATTGAAGAACCCCTTGGACAACAACTCTTCGGCCAGCGCGTTGTAGTCGCGTGCGCCTGTGCCGTGTGGCGCATAGGCAAAAATGTCCTTGCCGTGCGCCGGGCTCTCGGCGAGGCTGACAGTTTCTGAAATCCTGGTTTCGCAGAGATCCTTGCCGTAGTGCTCGCGCAGCCGGTCGAAGATTTCGTACGAGAGCTTGCGACGCGAATCGAAGCGCGTCATGACGATACGCCGTTCGATGCGTTTGCCCAGCGGTTTTTCCAGCACACGCAATGCCGTGTCCAACCGGTTGACGCCTTGCAGGGAGAGATAGTCGGCCGACACCGGGATCAGCAGGCGCTGCGCCGCGAACACGGCGTTAAGAGAGAGCACGCCCAGCATGGGTGAACAGTCGATCACCACCGGGATCATCTCGTCCGGCAGCAATTCCTGCGTCAGGCCGTTTTTCAATGCTTGCGTGATATTGGGGTTGCGGCCGTACAGCGAATCGATCTTGAACAGCTCCATGTGCGCCGGGATCAGGTGGGCGCCACTGGGTAGTTCGCGCATGATCTGCGACAGCGGTTTCTGCTCGCTGTAGAAGGCGTAGACGGTTTCGTTGCTGTTGAGATTTTTGACCCCGCTGGCCAGCGTCAGGTGCGCCTGCGGGTCGAGGTCGATGCCCAGCGGAAACTTGCCGCGGCGCGCCAGCGCGGCGATCAGGTTGAGCGAGGTGGTGGTTTTGCCCACGCCGCCTTTCTGATTGAACACCGCCACGACTGCCATCTTGTGCTCCCTATTCTACGGTCACTGATTTCGCAAGATTACGCGGCTTGTCCACATCCGTACCCTTGAATAGTGCGGCGTGGTAGGCCAGCAACTGTACCGGCACCGAATGCAGGATAGGGGACAGTACGCCCACATGCCGCGGGGTGCGGATCACGTGTACGCCTTCGCTTTCGGTGAAGTGGCTGTCCAGGTCGGCAAAGACGAACAGTTCGCCACCGCGCGCGCGCACTTCCTGCATGTTGGATTTCACCTTTTCCAGCAGGGCATCGTTCGGCGCGATCACCACCACCGGCATGGCTTCATCGACCAGTGCCAGCGGACCGTGCTTGAGTTCGCCGGCCGGGTAGGCTTCGGCGTGGATATAGGAGATTTCCTTGAGCTTGAGCGCGCCTTCCAGCGCGATCGGGTAATGCACCCCGCGCCCGAGGAATAACGCGTGCTGTTTGTTGGCGAAGCGCTTGGCCCATTCGCGGATCTGCGGTTCCAGGTTCAGTGCGTGCTGCACGCTTACCGGCAGGTGGCGCAGGGCCTCCAGATACAGGTGCTCCTGTTCCGCGGGCAGATGGCCGCGCTGCTTGGCCAGTGTGGCAGCCAGCGTGAACAGGCCGAGCAACTGGGTGGTGAACGCCTTG
>CAYUJU010000034.1:22442-30076 GCA_964445115.1 uncultured Methylobacillus sp.
CTTGGTGGAGGCGACGCCGATCTCAGCGCCGGCGCGGGTGAGGAACACCAGTTTCGATGCACGTGGAATCGCGCTTTCCGGCACGTTGCAGATTGCCAGCGTCAGCGCTTGCCCCAGCGACTTGGCGTGTTTGAGTGCCTCCATCGTGTCCAGCGTTTCGCCCGATTGCGAAATGGTGATGATCAGCTGCTTCGGGTTCGGCACGGAGGTGCGGTAGCGGTATTCGCTGGCAATCTCCACCGTGGTCGGCAGGCGGGCAATGCTTTCCAGCCAGTATTTCGCCGTCAGGCCGGCGTAATAGCTGGTGCCTGCGGCCAGGATCAGCACACTATCGACCTGGCTGAAGACCTGTTCGGCCTCCGCGCCGAACAAGGCCGGGCTGAAGCCGCCGTCGTCGATCAACGCTTCCATGGTGTCGGTCAGGGCGCGCGGTTGCTCGTGCACTTCCTTCTGCATGAAGTGGGTGTACGGACCGAGTTCCATCGAGGCCAGCGACACGTCGCTGATATGGACCTTGCGCTCAGCCGGCCGGCCCGAGCCGTCCAGCAGCGTGATGCCGTCGCGGCGAATTTCTGCCACATCCCCGTCTTCCAGATAGATCACCCGACGCGTCGCAGACAGAATGGCCGAAACGTCCGAGGCCGCAAAATTCTCTCCCTCGCCAAGGCCGATCAGCAGCGGGCAGCCCTGACGTGCACAGACCATGCTGTCCGGGCGAGCCAGCGCAATCGCGGCGATGGCATAGGCGCCGACCAGTTCCTTCATGGCCGATTGTGTGGCGGCGAACAGGTCCTGCGATTGCGTGAAATAGTGATGAATCAGGTGCGCGATCACTTCGGTGTCGGTCTGCGATTCGAACACGTAGCCCAGTGCCTTCAGGCGCTGGCGTTGCGCCTCGTGGTTCTCGATGATGCCGTTGTGCACCACGGCAATTTCCCCGCGGGAAATATGCGGGTGGGCGTTTGATTCTGTGACGCCGCCATGCGTGGCCCAGCGCGTGTGGCCGATGCCGATCATCCCGGTGAGTGCTGCCTCGTCGGCTTTCTGCTGCAACCCCGCGACGCGTCCGACGGCACGCACACGTTGAATGCCATTGCCAAGGACGGCGATCCCGGCCGAGTCATAGCCACGATATTCGAGCCGGCTCAGGCCTTCGATCAGGACCGGAACGATGTTTCTGGACGCGATAGCGCCAACGATGCCACACATAGTGTTAACTCTTTTTCTTTTCTGGCCGTTTCCAGCCTTCGATACTGATCTGCTTGCTACGCGACAGGGTGAGTGTGTCGGGCGGCGTGTCCTTGGTGATGGTGGAACCGGCACCGATCGTGGCACCAGCCGCGACGGTCACCGGGGCTACCAGTTGTGTATCCGAGCCGATGAAGGCGCGGTCGCCAATCACGGTGCGGTGTTTGTTCACGCCATCGTAATTGCAGGTGATGGTGCCCGCGCCGATGTTCACGTCGCGGCCTACCGTGCTGTCGCCGACATAACTTAAATGGTTCACCTTGCTGCCGACATCGATACGACTGTTCTTGATTTCGACGAAGTTGCCGATGTGGGCTTCTTCCACCAGCTCGGTGCCGGGGCGCAGGCGCGCGAACGGCCCGATGCGGCTGCGATCGCCGACGTGTGCACCATCGATGTGGGAATACGGCGCGATGTTGACCCCGTCGCCAATCACTGCGTTGCGGATCACGCAGTAGGCGCCGACCTGCACGCGGTTGCCCAGGCTGACCTTGCCTTCGAACACGCAGCCAACGTCGATCTCGACATCGCGCCCGGTCGTCAGCTCGCCGCGCACGTCCAGGCGATCCGGGTCGCGCAGCGTCACGCCGGCCTGCAGCAGCTGGTCTGCTACTGCCTGCTGGAACTGGCGCTCGACGTCTGCCAGGTCGCGCTTGGAATTGATGCCGGCCACTTCCCATTCGTCCTGCGTCTGTTCGCTGACGACGCCGACGCCATCGGCTACGGCCATCGCGATGATGTCGGTCAGATAGTATTCCCCTTGCGCATTCTCGTTGCGCAGGCGCCCCAGCCATTCGGTCAGGTAGCGCGTCGGCATGGCCATGATGCCGCTGTTCACTTCGCGAATGGTGCGTTGCTCGTCCGTCGCGTCCTTCTGTTCGACGATGGCCTGCACCTTGCCGTCATAGCCGCGTACGATGCGACCGTAGCCGGTCGGGTTCTGTTTGGTCACGGTCAGCAAGGCCAGATGTTTTTCCGCGTGCCGCAGCAGCGATTTGCAGGTGTGCGCCTTCAGTAGCGGCACGTCGCCCAGCAAGACCAGCGTCACGCTTTCCGGGTCCAGCAGCGGTACCGCCTGCTGCACGGCGTGTCCCGTGCCCAGTTGTTCGGCCTGATGGACCCATCCGATGTCCGAGCGTGCGATGGTATCGCGCACTTTTTCCCCGCCGAACCCGTAGACCACGACGATCTGGTTCGGATCCAGCGCTTCGGCGCAGGTGATGACGTGGGAGAGGATCGGCCGCCCGGCGACTTGGTGCAGGACTTTAGGCGTATCGGAATGCATGCGCGTACCCTTGCCGGCGGCCAGGATCACGACGTTGAGGGTGTGATTTGACATGGGGTACTAGTATAAAGGGGTGGCCCCTGTTTTTCGAGCATTGTCACGTAGCAACCGGACTATTCCTGATCTTCCCGCGGCAGGTTGGAATCGCGCAGGCGCTGCGCCATGTCGCGCAGAAAGGTCATCGCTACGTCCGGGTCGTCCCGCAGCAAAGTCTCAAAATTCTCGGCGCTGATCGACAGAACCTGCGCTTCGTCGGAGGTGACGACCGCATCCGCGTGGCGTTCGGCATTGGCCAGCACCGCCATTTCCCCAAAATACTCGCCTGGCGAAAGTTGCCGGATTACTTTATCGCGATGCCGGACCACGATAGTACCGGACACCACATAGTAGAGGGCGTCGCCGTGCTCACCCTCACGGAACACATGGCTGCCGTGCGGCAATGTCTGGCCAAACTGGCGCATGAGCTTTTCCGTGAAAGGCGCTTCCGAGGGCAGACCGCTCGCCGAGAACAGGCCGCGCAGTAGCAGCACCTCCTTGCGGCGCAGGGTCGCGATCAGTTCCGTCCCGAGCAGGAACACGGCGAAGCTGTAATACAGCCAGCCGATCGAAATAAACATGTTCTTCATCCCGCCAAAAATGGTGCCGTAGGATTGGTTGACCATGAGGAACAGGCTGAACGCCGGGCGCATGGCGATCCACAGGGCCGCCGTCACGAACGAGCCGATCAGGATGTGGCGCAGTGACACCCGCACGGGAAAAAAGGCGCGATAGAACATCGCGATCAACAATGTGCTGACCAGCAGCGAGGTTAGCGAGTTGATTGCGCCGGGAAAGGGTGAGTACGGCTGCAGGAAATGCACCACCTTTTCCAGCATCACGCCGCTGAAAGTGAACATAAAGAACAGCAGCAACATGCCCAGCACCGCCATGACGTCTTTCATGGTGCGCCGCAGGAAAGAGGGCGGCTCGGTCGCCGAGTTGATTGCGTAGAACGAACTGCGTAGCGCCGCTGCCAGCGGCGTCACAGCCCAGAACAGCGCGATCATCCCAAACATGCCCCATACCGCTTTGTGCTTCGAGATGTTGTACACCTCGATCATGATGCGCCGGCTGAACTTTGGCACGAGGTTACTGGTCAGTTGGGCCAGCTTGACGATCGCATAGTCGGAGGAGATCACCAGATGGCTGAGCAGGAAGAACATCAGCAGCGCCATCGGGATCAGCGCGAACATCGCATAAAAGGACAGCGACGCTGACAGGGTCAAGCCGTTATGCAGCCGGAAGGCGCCCAGAGTTTCGCGCAGCACGAACAGCGGCGTGCTGTAACGGTGGCGCCGCAGCGCTGCCTGGGGTTGCTTGATCACCGGGTGCTGCCGGAGCGATTTCAGGGTGTCGATCGGCTTGGCCATGAGCGAAACTTTCCGGAGTGGGCGGTCAGGCGTAGGTCAGCGCGTATGCCGCCACGCCGCCCAGATACCCCAGCAGCGCCAGCCAGCTAATCTTGCGCAGATACCAGAAGAACTCGATTTTCTCGATGCCCATGGCGGCCACACCTGCCGCGGAGCCGATGATGAGGATCGAGCCGCCGGTGCCCGCCGCATAGGCAAGGAATTCCCATATATAGGAATCGGTCGGGAATTGCGACAACGGATACATGCCCATCGCCGCAGCGACCAGTGGCACATTGTCGATCACCGCGCTAGCCAGCCCCAGCGTCGTGACGATCAGCGTCTGGTTGCCTACCGTATGGTCCAGCCAGTCCGCCAGCGCTGCTAGCAGATGACTATGCTCGAGTGTGGCGACCGCGAGCAGGATGCCGATGAAAAACACCAGGGAAGCCATGTCGATACGCTGCAGTGCTGCTGCGAGCGTCAGATGCTGCTTGTCGGCCTCTTCTTTCTTCCCGTGCAGCAGCTCTCCGGCCAGCCAAAGCAGGCCCAGAGCAAACAGGATGCCCATGAACGGCGGCAGGTGGGTCAGCGTCTTGAATACGGGGACGGCGCACAGCAGCCCGATCCCCGCTGACAACATGAATTTCTGCTCGAAACCCGTTTTGGCCAACTTGCCGCCGGCCTGGGGGCCCTGCGCAATAGGCGGCACCTGCTGGCCCTTGTAGAGATGGCTGACTGCCAGCAGCGGAATCAGCAGGTTGATCAGTGAGGGCGCAAACAGCCCCTTCATGATGGCGACGGCCGTGATCTGTCCGCCGATCCACAGTATGGTGGTGGTGACGTCGCCGATGGGGGACCACGCGCCGCCTGCGTTGGCGGCGATCACAATGATGCCCGCAAAAAACAGCCGGTCTTCACGGCGGGAAAGCAGCTTCCGGCAAACGGACAGCATCACGATGGTCGTCGTCAGGTTGTCCAGCACCGCGCTCAGGAAAAAAGTGACCAGTCCGACCAGCCAGAGCAAGGTGACCATCGATTTCGTCCGGATTTTCTCGGTGATCAGGTCGAATCCGTCATGCGCGTCCACAACCTCCACGATGGCCATTGCACCCATCAGGAAAAATGCGATCTGGGCGATCGCTGCCAGACTTTCATTCAGGTGGCCGGTCGCCTCGCCGGTAAAGCTGGCGTAGATCGTCCACAGCAGGCCGGCGCCGATCAGCGCCGATGCGCTCTTGTTGATCCTGAGCTGGTGTTCCAGTGCGATGGCTGCATAGGCGATCACAAAGATGCTGGCGAGCAGTACGTTCATGCTACACCGACTTTCTTGAAGGCCTCGGTGGCGGATACCAGCGCCGCGATCACACCGGGCTCCATCGCCGAATGCCCGGCGTCCGGCACGATCACGTAATCGGCCTCGGGCCACGCCCGGTGCAGTGCATCAGCGGTCACTGGTGGACACACCATGTCATAGCGCCCCTGAATGATACGGGCAGGAATGTGGCGAAAACGATCGACCCGGTCCAGCAAGGGCGCGTCCTTCAGAAAGCACTCCTCCCGCAGATAATGGAGTTGAACGCGCGCGCGCGCCAGCGTCGTGGCGTCGTCAACCAGCTTGGAAGGTGCGGGCGGCGGCAACAGCGACATGATGGCGCTCTCGAATCCGTTCCAGGCGCGCGCCGCTTCGGCATCGCCCGCAAACACCCGCCGATAATAGGCGCCCATCAGATCGCTCCGCTCCGCTTCGGGAAGGTGGGCGAGCAACGCATCCGACGCCTCGGGAAAGAAGTGGCTGACCGAATGGAGAAACCACTCCAGTTCGCTGGGGCGGCTCAGGAAAATGCCGCGCAATATCAGTCCGGTAATGGGCGCCGGGTGGGTGGCGGCATAGGCGAGCGCCAGGGTGCTTCCCCATGAGCCGCCAAACACCAGCCACCGCTCGATGCCGAGATGATGGCGCAGGCGCTCGATATCGGCGACCAGGTGCGAAGTCGTATTGTGTTCAATGTGGCCCTGTGGCCGGCTTCTGCCGCAACCGCGTTGATCGAGCAGGATGATGCGATAAAAGGCAGGGTCGAAGAAGCGTCGTTGCCCGGGGTTGCATCCACTGCCGGGGCCGCCGTGCAGAAAGACAACGGGGGTGCCATGCGGGTTGCCACATTGTTCGTAGTACATCGCATGGCCATCGCCGACGTCCAGCCAGGCGTGGTCGTAGGGCTCTATCTCGGGGTGTAGCGTCGTCATGGTGTTATGGTGTGTCATGGGCGTAACTGGTTGCGGCAAGGCGTTTTTCGGGGCTATGATAGCACCACGAGGTGGTAGGGTCTTTTGGCCCGAATAAATTTGCAAATCATGTATTGCAAATCAATTTGGACTGATCTACCATGCTCTCAGCACACGTTTAGGTGTTGCGAAAAGTGAGTTCTTCCCGAGGTTGGATGGAATTGCTCCCGGCAAGAGGGGTAACGTTCCGCCAAGGGGCGTCTCGCTTTATTAACCCTTAGTTGTAATCACTATGGAGATTGAACATGGAGATGAGCAAAATTAAGATGGCTCTGGGTCTGGTTGCTGGTGCTTCCGTCGCTCTGCCGATGGCAGCATTCGCTGCTGCTGACCAAGAAGCTGCAATGAAGGATGCCAATAACTGGGTGCATCCGCGTGGCCAGCATGACAACAACGGCTATTCCAAGCTGACCCAGATCAACAAGGGCAACGTCAAGAACCTGAAGGCTGCTTGGACGTTTGCTACCGGTGTGAACCGCGGTCACGAAGGTTCCCCTGTTGTGGTCAACGGCATGATGTACGTTCACACTGCGTTCCCGAACAACGTGTACGCGCTGGACCTGAACGACAACCAGAAGATCAAGTGGTCCTACTTCCCGAAACAGGATCCGTCCGTGCAAGCCGTGCTGTGCTGCGACAACGTGTCTCGTGGTCTGGGCTTCGGCGACGGCAAGATCGTTCTGCAACAGAACGACGGCACCCTGGTTGCTCTGAACGCAGCTGACGGTAAGGTGGTTTGGTCTGTGAAGAACACCGACCCGAAGGTTGGCGCGACTAACACCAACGCTCCGCACGTGATCAAGGATAAGGTCCTGACCGGTTGCTCCGGTGCTGAATTCGGCGTTCGCTGCTTCATCGCTGCGTACAACCTGAAGGACGGTTCCCTGGCATGGAAGGCCTACTCCACTGGCCCGGATAGCGAAGTTCTGATCGGCGCTGACTTCAACAAGGAAAATCCGCAGTACTCCGCTCTGTCTGTTTACGAAGACGTAAACGGCGGCAACAAGCAAGGCGGTTCCTTCAAGAAGATCCCGAACGACCAACTGAAGATCGGTGAGAAGGACCTCGGCGTCAAGACCTGGCTGAAGCCGCAAGCTGTCAAGGATGGCTGGCAGCACGGCGGTGGCTCCGTATGGGGCTGGTGGCCGTATGACTCCCGCACCAACCTGGTTTACTACGGTACCGGTAACCCCTCCGTATGGAACCCGGACGTGCGTCCTGGCGACAACAAGTGGTCCATGACCGTGTTCGCACGTGATCTGGATACCGGTGTTGCTAAGTGGGGCATGCAAATGACCCCGCACGATGAGTGGGACTATGACGGCATCAATGAAGTGATCCTGTTCGACAAGGGTGGCAAGACCTACGCTTGGCACCATGACCGTAACGGTTTCGCTTACACCTGGAATGCACACAACGGCACCCTG
>CAYUJU010000035.1:0-27727 GCA_964445115.1 uncultured Methylobacillus sp.
GGATTTATTACACTGATTTTAATTGTACTTTTAACCGCTTGTGATCAGAAACCAGTAGGAAAGAAAGAACTTTCTGAAAAAGAACTAATTGAACGAGGAAAATTTTTAGTTTTTGCTGCTGGTTGCGGAGATTGCCACACCCCAAAAGTATTCGGGCCAGAAGGTCCACAGCCAGACACAACAAAAATTTTGTCCGGACATCCAGCCGAAATGACATTACCAAAAGCTGATTTAACCCTGGTTGAACCCGGCAAATGGGTACTGTTTACACAGGATCTTACCGCAGCTATAGGACCGTGGGGCGTATCATATTCTGCTAATCTAACCCCAGATAATGAAACAGGAATTGGAACGTGGCAGCCGGATATGTTTATAAATGCAATGAAAACAGGCAAACACCTTGGCGCCGGAAGACCACTGATGCCCCCTATGCCCTGGCAAAATGTCGGTCAGTTACCGGTAGAGGATTTGAAGGCGATCTTTACTTATCTAAAATCTTTACCAGCCGTAAAAAATAAAGTCCCCGATCCCATCCCGATGGATAAACTTATGAGTATGAAATAAACCTTATAACCTTTTTAGTCCCTGCTCAAAATGTGGCAGGGATTTTATTTTGCTACACCCCTCAACTTTCTAAAATAAAATTAAAATCAAGTTTTTAGTACTAAAATCAAACTTATTATCCAAAAAATTTTCTGGCCTTGATTTTGTTAATTGCCTTTAAAACGGTTTAAGGTAATTAAATAAAATGATCAATCAAGAAACTGAGATAGATATACCGCAAATGAATAAGGTGCAAATTTTGGACTTCGAAGATTTTACGCGTGATATTGTGGGTGATATACTAATAGAAAGCGTAAACTTTTCCAGAGCAACATTTAAAGAAGCAACGCTATTTAAAGATCGGCTTGTATACGATATATTAAAAAATAACTTAAAGATAGTTATTGATTTAAGTCATTGTGAATATATAGATTCTACATTTCTCGGATCGTTAGTGGTTGTGCTTAAAAAAATGGCTGAGCGTGGTGGGGAAATTAAGTATGTTATTCCTCAACCTTCAGCATTATATCTTTTTAAGATTACCGGACTATATGGCGTACTTAATCTTTACAGAAATAGAGCCGAAGCAGTAGAAAGTTTTTTGCAATCTAATTAATCCAATTAAATTCTTATAACAGAAAACATATGGAAATAACTGCTTTGATTATATTATTTTTTATCGTGGCTGGTTTTATTTATTCAATTTTGAAATCTGCAAAAGATGATGAACAAAAAGAATTAGAGAATTTATTTCTTTGATTAAAGTTACAGAGGGCAATTAATTAGAGACCACCAACCCGGTGGTCTTTTTTTTATTCAACAAGAAATAATTTGCAGCAATATTAAAAACAAACTTTGAGAAGCTAAGGGTTTTATTTATTTTTGCCCCGCACCCTTAGCTCAGTTGGTAGAGCATCTGACTCTTAATCAGCAGGTCGCGGGTTCGAATCCCGCAGGGTGCACAAAACAGCCTCAAAATCAATGATTTTGGGGCTTTGTTTTTTTTCAGTCTTTTACCAAACGTCCTTTTTTGACCTAATATTTTTCTAAAGTTACTTCAATATTATTTCAGTTTGTACTTCAGCTATAAGCTAAATAATTCTTTAGCGTATCATCTGCTGACTCAATTACTACTCTCTTCAATTCTGAACCACGCCCCAAATTATGGGCAATAAACGACACTATAGTTAGAGGCACTTTGTTCTGCTGCGCTGCACTTCGTATCTCTGAGTCAATCCCTTTCCCTCTACTATAAACCTCGCTCACCATTTTTGGTAGCAATTTAGGGGCATTTACCTCCTTACTTGTTTATTGTTTATTTAGGTGAACGCTCTTTTTTTTCCACTTCTTTTTACACAAATTTTGAAACACTAATTTTTTTATATAGTATAATTTTTTCTTATTCTTTTAGTCACAGGATATTAAAACATAAATCATGCAATTGCGTTATTATAAAAATATTTTAAATATTACTTGACAATTATTAAAATATTTTCGAAATTCAAGTTAGAAATGTTATTTTGTATTGATCTCAGCTAATTAATATTACAAACCAAACTATAGGTTAGACGTGAGAGTTTTAAATAAGCTAACTATTTCTCTTTGTAAAACATATCTCTCATGTTTTATTTTAATTCTAATCTTTTCAAGTACAAGTACCAATGCCCAATTAGCACAACTGCCTATAAATAATTCAAAAGATTATTTGTGTTATTATGGAAATTGGGATCAGGAAAAATTATTCAGAGCAAAAGATTTTGATCTGGTTATTCTTGAGCCATCAAACATTACTGCGGCACAAATTTCAGAATTAAAAAAAGGACACGATGGAATTAAAGGTACAGACGATGATGTAATAGTTATCGGCTATGTATCAATTGGCGAGGATCATATAGGGAATAGAACAGGGGATGGTAGAGGTCCCTGCTATTATGACTATTCGACTTCACAGATTGTTTATACAAATAAGGGTTACGCTTCATGGTATCTTGATGATGCAGATCATAATAACCTTCCCGATGAGAATTCTAGTTGGGGCAGTTACTATGTAAATGCAGGCGATTCATTATGGAGAGATTTTTTAAAAAACAATCCAACCGGAACCGATAATACTTTAGTGACAAAAGGATGTGATGGATTATTTCTTGATACAATTGATACCGCATCACCCTGGTCACCTTGGCCATATAGATGGATGGTTGTGCAAATGTCTGACTTGGTCGGGTGGTTAAGACAAACGTATCCTGATAAATATTTGATTGCAAATCGTGGTCTGTTCTATTTTGATCCCGGTTTGACAACAGCTTATGAGCACAGCATCAGACCTTATATTGATGCCGATATGTTCGAGTCATATTATAAAGAATATGATAGACAAGGATGGGCACAAAAAGTAAATAATGAAGCAAATAAACCAGATGGGTTTAAAGTGATTGCTTTAGATTATATTGATCCAGCCCAAACCAGCCAAATTAATCAGCAGATATCCGAAGTATTTTCATATAATTGGGGAGATTATATTACAAGAAGTTCTTTAGATGTTATTCGCTATGATGTTTTCCATAAACACACAATAGATCAGAATCCTCCAACCTGGAATACCGCTATCGGGATTACATCAGCACAGGCAAATAATAATTCTGTTACTTTAAAATGGAAAGAATTAACAGATCAATCTTTGCCATTAAAGTTTAATGTTTATTATTCCGCTCAAACACCATTTGATATTAATTCAGCAATAAAATTGAGTAATGTGAATGCTGTCTTAAATTCTTTAGACGGCAGTTATTCTTTTACTGTAACAGGTTTAACCAATTTTATAAAATATTACTTTGTAGTTCGCGCTGAGGATGCAGTTGGCAATGAAGATAAAAATTTGCAAATATTATCTTCTACACCTCCAAATGGCACCTCTAGTTTAATGCATATCGATGGATTGTTTGATGATTGGCTAAATATACCTAAGCTTGATCAATCTCCCAATCCACTAGAGAACACAGGTGATGTTACCGAAATTAATGCAGATTTTAAAGATATCTGGGCTACAAATGATTCCTCTTATCTATATCTAAGCTATGATTTACTAGGCATATTTTCCTCTTCTTATTTTTATCATATATTTATTGACAGTGATAATAATCCCTTAACAGGTTACAGATATCAAGATTCATCTTCCATTGGTGCGGAATTGATGATTGAAAACAATTCTTTTTGGCAATATACTGGTTCTGGCGGTTCTAATTGGAGCTGGTCACCTTTATCTGGGATGGTTAAATCTAATAGCAGTGGCAGAACCGAGTTAAGTATACCATTAAATTATCTGACTCAAATCCCATCTTCAAATAAATTGAGACTTATGATCCAAGACAATTTATCCACACAGCCCTATTCTTTAGTTGATATAGCTCCGGATGATTTTGCTAATCAGTTTTTTGAATATCAGATTCAAATTTTAAGTGATATTGCCTGGCAGGATCACAATAACTTTCAGCCATCCTTTTCATTAAGTCAAAATTATCCAAATCCATTTAATCCAAATACAACAATTCAATTCTATCTACCCAAAAGTTCATTCGTTAAACTAAAGATTTATAATCTCTTGGGAGAAGAATTAATTTCATTAATGAATCAACAATTAACAGCGGGTGAACACAAATTAATATTTAATGGTGATAATTTCCCAAGTGGAATTTATCTGTATTCTCTTATTACTGAAGGTTTAACAGTTACGAAAAAAATGACCTTAATTAAATAACATTTATCAATAAAAGGAGTAGAATAGACTATGAAAAAATTTCTATCTGTCTGCCTGATTGTGGTTGCTGTTTTAGCTCTTTCCACAAATATGAAAGCTCAAATAAAAATTGACGGGGTATTTTTTGATTGGACACCGTCAATGCAACTAGATGTTCCACCTAATAATGTGGAGCTTACATTTGCAGAGGGAGATCCAGACGCACCTGATCCCAATAACCCGACATACTTTGCTGATTTGGATATTGAAGATGTATACGCAACAGATGATGCTGATTTTATTTACTTTAGAGTAAAAATGAATTCTATTGCTAATGTATTAAATATTCCAAATGACACGTCTTATCATGGTGGCGCAGCAATAGCGTTTTATATATCAGTTGATCCTGGACCCAATGATACAACAGGTTTAACTTGGGGATGGTGGGGATCTGGTTATGATTTTCTTGTACAAGTTTATCCAGGAGATAGCGTTGCTGTAGCTAATACATTATATGATCAATTTATTTATGAACAAACACAATTAGGTAATGGTTGGGATTTTATACCGGCTGATACTTTAATCGGTGTTAAGGTAGCGTGGAATGCCGATAATAATGATGTTGAATTTGCAGTGCCTAAATTGAAACTATTTAATCCACACTTTCTACCTAATTTTACCATCCCTAAAAACATTGCAGTAATGGTTTATGCTGGAGAGAATAACTCTCCCTGGAGAGCTGATTATGCATCTAATAATGGAGTTGCCGGTTATTTAGTACCGATGAAGAATCCAGGTCCAATTAGTATTGATGGACTATTCTTTGATTGGAAAAGTAATATGCAATTAGATGTAGCTCCAAATTCCCCAGAACTTACATTCGCAGAGGGAGATCCAGACACCCCTAATCCAAATAATCCAAGTTATTTTGCGGATTTAGATGTCGAAGATGTTTATGCAACATCCGACGATGACTTTGTTTATCTAAGAATTAAAATGAATTCTATTGGCAATGTATTAAACATTGCTAACGATACATCCTATCATGGTGGAGCCGCAATTGCTGCATATATTTCAGTTGATCCTGGTGCTAATGATACAACAGGTTTAACTTGGGGATGGTGGGGATCTGGCTATGATTATTTTGTACAGGTTTATCCTCCTGATAGTGCAATGCAAGCAAATACAGGCTATCCACAAGCATTATGGGAACACAAACAAGCAGGGAATGGTTGGGATTTTGATCTGGCGGATTCATTAAGAGGTGCCTGGGTAGCTTGGAATGTTGATAATAATGATGTTGAAGTTGCCGTTCCCAAAGTATTGTTATTTAATCCTAAATATATATCCAATTTTCAAGTGCCCGACAGTATCGCCGTTATGATTTATGCAGGTGAAAACAATAGCCCCTGGAGAGCAGATTATGCTTCAAATCCTGGGGTTGCTGGTTATGGAGTAAAGATGGCTATTACTGATATAAAAGATCAGATAAACAATGCTATTCCTAAAGATTATGCTCTCTCACAGAATTATCCTAATCCATTTAACCCTTCAACAGTTATAAGCTATGCATTGCCAAAATCAGGATTTGTTTCATTAAAAATATATAATCTTTTAGGAAAAGAAATCGCTGTTCTCGTTAATGGTGAGATGGCTGCGGGAAATCATTCTGTAACATTTGATGCTTCGGGATTGGCTTCAGGTATTTATCTATATACACTTAATACAGGAGGAGTTAGAGAAACACGCAAAATGATGCTCCTCAAATAAGTCTTGAGTTCAATTATCTCTAATTAAATTCTTTCTGATGGAGAGTTACAAAATCTCTCCATCAGAATAATTAGAAACTCATTTATTATAGGAAACAACGTGTTAAGAACAAAAATATTTTTAATACTATTATTCTCAGCTACAATCATTTGTAATGCTCAAACAACAGGCAAAATCTCAGGTACAGTCTTAGACTCCAATGGTGATCCTGTTATTGGTGCAAATGTAATTATTGAAAATACAACAATGGGAGCAGCCGCTGATGTAGAAGGTTATTTTTATATCATTAATATACCTTCGGGCACATATAAATTAAAAGCCAGTGCTATTGGATATACCTCACAGGTAATAGAAAATGTGCAGGTAATTTCCGGTCTTACTACAAAACTTGATTTTGTTTTGCAGACCTCTGCAGTTCAAATGCAGGAGGTCGTTGTTCAGCATACGCGTCCACCAGTACAAAAAGATTTAACTTACAAGATTCAAGGTATCAGTGCCGGTGATCTTGAAGAATTACCAATTAAGGGATCCGTTAAGGATTTGATTACCAAACAGGCTGGTGTCACTGCTAATATTTCAACAACTCCAATTTCTTCTCAACCGGTATTTGGTCAGTTTGCGACCATTCCTAGTGATGGACTTCATTTCAGAGGTGGACGTACTAATGAAACTCTATATCTTTTTGATGGAATTAATGTTACCGATGGTTTGTGGGGTGGTTATAATTTGGATGTTATTGGTGAATATACACTTCAATCATTAAGTACACTTACTGGAACATTTGGACCTCAATTCGGTGAAGCAATGTCCGCTGTAATGTTAATGAACACTCTTGATAATGTTGTTCAGGAATATAGTTTGAAAGCCACAGCTTATACAGATAGGTTAGGTGAAAAATCCGGGACACAACATACCTGGAATTATGAGTTTGCGGCATCTGGTCCTATTCCATATTTGAAGAACCTTTCCTTTGTTGGTTCAGCCCGTGTGTATTCTTCTGATGGTTATATCAATGGTTATATTTATCCCGATTATATAGACACAAGAGGTATTGATAAATCAGGTAATCCAACAATCGTTCCAATGCAATTTCGTGATACGGAATTATATTTTGGAAAATTGATATGGCAGGTATTTGATAAACTAAAATTAAGAGGTGGATATCTAAATTCTAAGGTAACCCAGGGTGTATACAATCACTATTTTAAATATAATCCCTATGGAACGCCGCACGTGCATTATAATGATGAATTAATTTACGCAAAATTAACTCACGTGCTATCTCAAAACACTTACTATGATATTCATTTAGCACAATATACAAGAGACTTTAAATCGCACACATATGATAATAGGGCTTATTATGATATTGTTCCTCCTGTAGGTACAGGCGAGTTTTCTATCTCTGGAACTGATTTTGTTTATTTTAACAGCAGATTTCAGCGACTAGAATTTAGTGGAACTTTTTCTTCTCAAATATCAAAACAACAATTTATACAAACCGGTGGTACTTTTGAGCAATTACGTACTCAACTTCAAAGACTAAATCCTTATGGATGGCAGTATTTGGAAGATTATGATTATAAACCATTTAAGATTACAGGTTTTATAAATGATAAAATGGAATTCTCTGATATAGGAATGGTTGTTAATGTTGGGTTAAGATACGATTATTTTAATCCTAACAGGGAATTTGTCACTAACATAGAAAACCCGCAGGGTGCAATAAGTAAAATAAAACCAAGGCAATATTTTAGTCCACGCTTAGGAATTAGTTATCCCATTTCAGATGTAGCGGCTTTCCGTTTTGGATACGGTCATTACTATCAATATCCTTATATCTATATGGCTGATCAAGGTATGAACAGACAGTATGAACTCTATCCCTATCCAAATGTAAGTTCAGTTCAGGGTGCAATTGCCAAGGGAGATATCCAGGAAGAAAAAACAATCAATTATGAAGTAGGTGTTCAGGTTAAAGTAACTGAAGATATTTCTGCTGACGTTACAGGATTTTATAGAAAAATGTCGAACCTTGTCGGAATCTCAATTATTACCGGATACATTACTTCAGGCGATGTAGTTAAAGAACAAAGATTTCCAATTTTTGATAATCTAAATTATGCTAATGTTAAGGGTGTTGAGATTTCAATTTCTAAAAGAATGACCAATTATTTCCAGGGGTTTTTAAATTACACCTACTCTCAGGCTTTAGTAACAAGCTCTTTATTATTCTCTTTACCTCAAGATTTATCAAGAACTTTTCCCGCAGATTGGGATCAAACTCATACAGTTTCTTTTGGTGCAATATTTCAGTTCCCCGGGAAATGGGGTTTCTCATTACTTGGTGGTCTGCAAAGTGGATTGCCTTATACATTTAGTCAATTTCAACCCAATGCTGAGCGTGCGCCTATGATTACTTCTCTTGATGTTATAGGTCATAAGGAATTTGATATTGGTCCTTTAACTGCCAGATTTTTTATTCAGGTTTTAAATATTCTGAACAGAAGAAATGTTTGGTGGGTTTATGCTGATTCAGGTCAACCGGGTATTGATACCAGTCCTGCAACTTCAGATGATTATACAAATAATCCGTCTATGTGGGGTCCTGGAAGAAGAATCCAATTAGGTGTTTCGTTTAATTATTAAAAGGTCTTTGTATTGGAGATAATTAATGAAAAACAATAAAACTTTACTATGGCTACTTTTTCTTGCATCATTTCTTTTATTTGAAGCAGGATTGTATGCGCAAGGAGTAAATTATGCTGGTACTTCAGTAAGCAATTTTCTTAAGATTGGATTAGGATCTAAATCCGTTGCTTTAGCCGAGTCGGATCTTACATCTGCGGAAGATGCATCCAGTCTTTATCTCAATCCCGGAGTTTTAAGTAGGTTAGAAAAATCCAGTGCTACTTTTTCATATGTGCAATGGCTTGTCCAAAGCAATCTTTCATATCTTGCCGTTACTTTGCCTACCGAATATGGTAGTGTTGGATTGGACATAGCATATTTCGGTTCTGGTGATATTAAGGAAACTACCTTATTAAGGCAGGAAGGAACAGGTAGGGTAATAACAGCTAGTGATTTATCAATTGGCTTTGCTTATGCAAAAAATTTAACTGATCGATTTTCGGTAGGATTAAAAGTTAGATATCTATCCGAAAATCTTGCATCTGTCTCTGCCAGCACATTTGCATTTGATATAGGCAGTGTATTCGAAACCTCTTTTCTTAATAATCTTAAAATCGGTATTACCCTTTCTAATTTTGGCGGTTCAATGCAATTTGAAGGAAATGATCTAATAGTAACTCAAGTTGTTCCAGGTAGCAGTACAAACAAGCAAATACCAGCCACACTTCAAACTAATTCCTGGAATCTCCCTCTACTTTTTCGAATAGGTGTTTCAACCACCGCATTTGATTTTGATAATTATAATCTTTCACTGCATTACATGGTAGTTGATTCAAGAGACTATGATGTTAGGCATAACATCGGTGCTTCGTTCAAAATATTTGATGTGGTTACTTTAAGGGGAGGGTATAGATTTAATTATGATGAATCAACATTCTCTGCAGGTATCGGATTTAAAGCTAAAACAGATTTTATGGGCGATGTGATGATTGATTATGCTTATACAGACTTTGGCAGATTAAATGGTATTAATCAATTTACTCTTAGTCTGAATTTTTAATGCATTATTTGAATTAATGAATAAAGTAAAAAACGGAATTAAAAATGAAATGGCATAAATATTTTATTTATTTATTTGTACTCACTAACATCATTTTAATTTTTATTACAGGATGTACAAAAGATAGAGAACCGACAGCACCCACTGAAATACAGAGACCCAAATCTTTATTTATTACTCCTTCACCAGGTAAGTTAGCGGTTTCTAAAAACGAAAAAATAAAAATGACCTTTGATGAGCCAATGGACTTGTCAACATTCCCTGGTCATTTTACTCTTAAGGATCTACAAGGCAATAATATTGACGGCAGCTTTTCTAAAGATGACTCTATTGTCATTTTCTCTCCATTTTCTGTGCTTAGTAAATCCAGTTTTTATTTTGCTGAATTAAGAGGAAGAGTAAGAGATGTAAATAGAAATTCAGTTGAATTAAATAACGAAGCTATTCTTAACGATACAACATTATTACTGAGCACTTGGTTTTATACAGAAGGGGATTATTCCAATGGTGGATTTTATAATATATATGTCAGAGATAAAAAAGACGGACGCATAATATTTCTTAGTAATCTTGACAGTGTATTAAATCCGATAACATCACTTAGTACCCCGGAAGGGTTAATAATTTCAGACGACGGCAATTATTTAATTATATCAAACACAAATAAGAATGAAGTAATAATTGCTTCTGCTCAGAACGGATCAATTATTAAAAATATACCCGTTGCAATCAATCCAACATCATGTGCAACACATGGTAATTATGCTTTTGTTATTAGTATAAACGGTAAAGCAATTTCAAAAATAAATCTTACAACTCAAACATTAGAGCAATCATTTACACTAAATTTTTTTCCCGGAAAGTTAGCACTATCACCGGACGGAAATATACTTTATACTTACGATCAGGTTACGCGTGATTTGGTGCTTATAAATACTTTAGATGGAAGCATCATAAAAAGAGTTAGAAATGTTATCACAACAATAGTCTTAGGTGAAATTCGTGTTGATCCCAATTCTGGCAATGTTTATTTGTGTGATTCAAAAGGAAGAAAAGTTAAGATAACAGATCCACAGGGAAATAGTGTTCAGGATTATGTTACTTTCGGTGCGGGTATTGAGCCTATAGATATAATATTCTTTGATAATAATTCATATATACTCGCGGGAAATTCCGTTTATAAGTATGATAAAACTTCCACGTCATTGATAAACACTTTAACTTTTTCAACAGGTGTAAAATCTTTATGCATAATTCCATCAGGTGATATAATGTATGTTACTTTAGCCACCAAGGTTGCAATAGTAGATTTTAATACACTTCGGGTGTTGAAAGAAATTGATTTGATCAGTACCGGAATCAATACAATTATATCTAACTCAAAGAAATTTTAAATATTAAGCAGAGAAGCTTTATGAAATTTTCGTTATTTAAAAAACTTATACTTTTATCTTTAATGTACATTGCTGGTTTATTTGCTCAAACCGATCCTATGCTTTATCAACGTTGGAATATCATGGGTATTAACAGGGTGAGGACCCAATTTAATAATACCGGATTATTGTGTGATGGAAATGAACAGAATATTCCGCTAGCAAGACCCCCGGCTTTTGAATATCCAAATGGCAGTGGACTAAGCTACGGTACAAGTGTAGGAGTAGTTATTGGTGCTCCAGGAAATCAAGATCCTGGCGCCGTTGGTGGAGATAATCCTAATCATCTTGAGTATTTAGACGCAACAATTGATGAAGGTTCAGCAGCATTTTGGGATGAAGAACATTTTGCCCCATATCCTGAAGTTGTGAGTGGATCGAAAGCCGCAGTAAGTAATGATCCAACTACCTGGCCTCAAAGATGGCCGCAATTTGTGCCCGGTACAAATCAACCCTTAATTGTTGGTCCTGAAGGATGGCCTGGCATTGGGAAAAACGGTAGTATTATTGCTGACCAGGAAACTTATTCTGCTATGTATAGTTGGCGAGGTACTGATGTAGGAAATACAGACCGCAGATGGTTATTAACAAATATGGAGATGAGGGGATTTGCCTGGACAGGAGAATTATATCAGGACTTTATTGTTTGGATGTTTGTAATACGCAATGTTGGTACAGCACCTATTGTTGATATGAGAGCTGGTATTCACAGTGATTTTGGCTATCTTCCGATATTCATGCCTCCTAATCCCTGGGGAGATGATGATAGACATTATTATGATCCAGCATTGCAATTTGCCTATGGCAGCGATGATGATTTTTATGAGCCCAATCCAACAGGCGGTACTTTGGGTGAGGGACAAATTGCCTGGTCTGGTACTGTCGCATTAAGAATGCCAGGTCCAACTAAAAAAGTTAAAACCTACGATGCTTTTCACTTTTGGATGGAAGCAACTACACCAAGAGGTAATGGCGCTAGCAAAGAATTATACTTTAGGTATAATTTAGAAAATCTGGGAGATCCACAAGACAGTAATAAAGATGGTATTGATGATGACTTTAATGAAAACGGCATCCCTGATGATCAAGAGGGTGGCCCTGGTTATTACTTAGGTATTGGTGCAGATGGATTACAAGTATTGGGCTCAGGTCCATTTACATTAAACCCGGGCGAATCTGATACATTAATTTTTGCAACAGTTTTTGGAATGTCAAAAAATCAACTTTATAAAAATGTCAGAAATGCAATCGTACTTTATAATTCCGGATTCAAACCGGTTAAAGCCCCCGAAGCTCCCAAAGTTGAGATTGTTGCTGGCGATGGGAAAAATACTATTTATTGGAGCTTGAACAGTGAGAAAGATCCTAAGTTTGAAGGATATAAAATTTATCGATCAGCAGATAACGGACAAACTTGGGGCTCGCAAACATTTACTGATTTTGAAGGTGGTATTCATTATATACCTTTAGTTCAGTCGGATAAGGTTGATGGAATAAAAGGTAATTATAGAACCTTGCCAGAATTTGCTTGGTATTATCTGGGTAGCGAAACAGGTCTTCCACCAATTAAAATTATTGATAATGATTCACTTTCATTTTTTAAGAGAGGGGATACTGTTAGAATTTTTGTTGATGATAATGTAATTAATGGATTGAATTATAGATATTATATTGCTTCATACGATACTGGCAATGGAATTACAGGTCCACTCGAAAATACACCTGCTTCTAATCCACAAATCGGAACAAATACAGTTCAAGTTGTTCCTCACGCGCCAATATCATATGGGGGGAATCTAAATGAAGTTAAAGTAGTACCCAATCCTTATATAGTTGCTAATGGATGGGAACAGGGCGATGAACGACAAATTCAATTCACCCATTTGCCTTTGCAAGCAACGATAAGAATTATGAACACTTCCGGGGATTTAGTTAGAACTATTTATCATGATCAGTCTAACTCAATAGCTCCAAGCATAGCTAAGTGGGATTTGAAGAATGAAAACCAGCAGTTAGTGGCACCTGGTTTATATTTTTTCCATGTGGAATCATCAGAAGGTAATACTTCAGGGAAGTTCATTATCATATTATGATGATATATAAATCACTTTTAATATTATTCTTTATTAGTGCTGGTCTCTGCTATTCATTTGCACAGCAAGATAATGACTTAATACTTGTCAAAAATGATGAATATAAGATAAGTCTTGATAATGATCTTTTGTTGAAGATTTTAAGTTTGAAAGATGGAACCGCCGAAAGCCTCGCATATTCCAATATTTTCAACTTCGTTTTAGATTTGAATGAAAATCATATATCCAATTTCTCGGTCATTGATAAATCAGAGGAGAGAGAGAAAACACAATTCGGTAATTCCACTGTTATATATATAAAATCTGCTAACGAGAATAAAACACTATTGAATAACTTCAAGATAATTATTCCTGATAGTTTTGAAAATACTTTGATTTTTAAGTCTGACCTAAAGAATAATTCCAACCTAAGTCTACATATATCTAAAATGATTTTCTGTCAGATGAACTTAGCTGCAAGAAATTTAGGTTCTCAAAAATCTTATGAATTTTGGAGTTTTCAACCGCAGAGTACACCGGATAGAGCAGATTGGATTCAGCCAATCTCGGAAAATCATTATCAAAAAAATTTTCAAGGAATGAATGCTCAGGATTATGGTGGAGGAATTCCTGTTTTAGATATCTGGAATAAAAATCAGGGTGTGGCGGTTTCATCTCTATCACTTCAACCGGAGTTTATTAATTTCCCGGTACAGGCCTTACCAGAGGTAATCCAGTATGGAATAGAAGATTCAATCGGATTTGTTTTAAAACCTGACGAGGAAATTTCTCTTTTCCCTTTTGCAATTATCTTACACAAAGGAGATTTTTTTAACGCATTACGTGTATATTCTGATCTAATACAATTAGAGGGCGTAAAGTTTAAGAAATCATCCCAAAATTCTCTTGAACCAGAATGGTGTGCCTGGGGTTATGAAAGAAATTTTAATAAGGATCAAATTTTAAAATCACTTGACGATGTTGTCCGTTTGGGATTAAAATGGGTTACAATTGATGATGGTTGGCAATCAGCAGATGGAGATTGGGGAATATCCAACGATAAATTTAAAAATGGTGAAACTGAATTTAAATCTATGATTGATTCTATCCATTCTAAAGGTTTGAAAGTTCGTTTATGGTGGGTACCGTTTACTGCAAGTGATTCAATTTATAGTGCTGCTAATTATCCAGACAGGTTAAATGAATTTGGAATGACCATTCAATCTAAGATCGCAAAGCAACACTCCGATTGGTTTAGTTTAGATAAAAATAAGAATAGATATCAGGTATCCTGGTGGAATTCTTATCAACTGTGTCCTGCATTAAAAGAGGTTCGTGATTATTTCAAATCGTTTGTTGTTAAAGCAATTAAAGATTGGGGTGTAGATGGATTTAAGATTGATGGGCAAAATCTTAATTTAGCCCCGCCGTGTTATAATCCTGAACATCATCATAGTTCCCCTTACGATGCGTCAAGAGCCACCGCAATTTTCTTTAAAGAAATTTATGAAATAGCAAAGAGCATAAACCCAGATTTTCTAATTCAGATTTGTCCTTGTGGAACTAACTATTCTGTTTATAACCTACCATATGTTGATCAGGTTGTAGCTTCTGATCCCTTGAATTCCTGGCAGGTTAGAGTAAAAGGAAAAACATTTAAAGCTTTGTTTGGAAATAAAATATCTTATAGCGGGGACCATGTTGAATTGACAAACAGGAAATGGAATGAGCAAACTGGTAAATTTGATGTTTACAAAGATGAAGATTTTGTTTCAACAATTGGCATTGGCGGAGTACCTTCTACAAAATTTACAATTCCAAATCTTATGCAATCAGATTCATCCTTAATGCTTACCGATAAAAAGAAAAATTATTGGAAAAAATGGTTAAACTTATATAATGACACTAAGCTTAGCGAAGGTAATTACATAAACTTATATGATATTGCGTTCGATAAACCGGAAACTCATTTAATAAAGAAAGGGGATGACCTTTACTATTCACTTTTCGATGATAAAAAATTTGATGGTTTATTTGAATTCAGGGGACTTGAACCAAATATCAATTATGATGTATATGATATTGTAGCGGATAATAAACTGGGGACAATAAATTGTAAAAAAAACTTTCTTGAATTAAAATTTAATTCTTCAACTATCTTAAAAGTAAGTCCAATAAAATGACAAAACTTTTTTACAAGATTTTAATTTCCTTTATACTCCTTGTTACCTTAACGTGTTGGGCACAGGTTCAAGTATTATATCAACCATCTGATGAAATTTTTATTAATCCAGAAAGAGGGTTTTACACCCAGGTTACTACATACGATGCTCAATCACCACTTACTTTAAATACCCTGAATAGTATAAAAAGCCAAGGGAAGTCTATAATTCTGAGAATGTATTATTTGAAGAGTTTTAGAAATACTCCATTAAATTCATCCTTGTTAACAATGATTGGAAATGATTTTAATCTTTTAAGACAAGCAGGGATGAAAAGTATTGTTCGGTTTGCTTATAGTGATAATATCGGACAGCCGGATGCCCCATTAAATATCGTATTAAATCACATTGACCAACTTAAACCACTTCTTCAGCAAAATTCAGATGTAATAATGGTAATGCAAGCAGGATTTATCGGAGCATGGGGTGAATGGCATTCATCAACTAATGGTCTAGATACTGTAACCAATCGTAGGATGATATTATTTAAGATACTTGATGCTTTGCCATCAAGTAGAATGGTTCAGGTAAGAACACCACATTTCAAACAGGAAATATTCGATAACTATAATCCCATTCCTGCTGATTCTGCTTTTCTTGGAACATATTTTACAAGAACAGGACATCATAATGATTGTTTTCTTGCAAGCTGGGATGATTATGGCACTTATACAGATACAATAGTTGAAAAACAATATTTAAACGATGATTGCTTATTTGTTCCAATTGGTGGAGAAACTTGTAACCCCAGCCAGTTTAGCGGATGTGCTAATGCTATTTATCAAATGAAATATTTAAGATGGACTTATCTTAATAGCGGATATCATCCAACGGTTTTAAAT
This sequence comes from uncultured Methylobacillus sp., assembly GCA_964445115.1. Taxonomy (GTDB): domain Bacteria; phylum Pseudomonadota; class Gammaproteobacteria; order Burkholderiales; family Methylophilaceae; genus CAIJXJ01. Next base: position 16,307 of record CAYUJU010000035.1, read on the forward strand.
AGCTGGACAACAAATGGTTGTATGAATGATATTAAAAAATATTTGGGTTATAGATTTGAATTGATTGATGGTACTTTTACAGACTCTTTGAGACCTGGGGATGGTTTTAATTTCAGTCTTAAAATTATAAACAAGGGAAATGCTGCATTATTTAATCCAAAAGATGTTGAACTCATTTTAGTTAATCAAGACAATAATGAAAAATATTTTTGCAAGTTACCTATTGATCCTCGATTGTGGCAACCTAATGATACAGTTAACTTGCAATACACGATTGGTGTCTTAAATAATCATCCTGCAGGATTATATAAATTATTCTTAAATCTACCCGACCCAGATCCCAAAATACATGAACGAGCTGATTATTCAATCAGATTTGCAAATTTAAATGTTTGGGATGCTGCTACTGGATATAATAATTTAAATATAAATGTAGTAGTTGATAGCACAGCAAGTGGTGCTTATTACACTGGTAATTTATTTTTCAAACCACTTGTTATTAATTCCATAGATGATGATGATTCAAACACTCACCAGGGTTCTAATCAGAGTAATCAATTAGAATTAAATAATTATCCTAATCCATTCAACAACTCAACGAAAATTGTATTTAGTATCGGCAACAATTCTAATGTTTCATTAAAGCTTTATAATTTACTTGGTGAGCAAATAGATACGCTTATAAATGATTATAGACTAAAAGGTAACTATGAAGTCATTTATAATGCTGAGAAACTTTCAAGTGGAGTTTATTATTGCGTGTTATCTAATGAGTCCTCTTTAACAACCACAAAAATAATTGTCTTGAAATAAGCAGATGAGTAACGATAAAAGTCATCTGGATAGAAGTCTTGGTTTAATGCATGCAACTGCATCCAATATGGCTACAATGGTTGGCATTGGACCATTTATCACATTCCCATTAATTGTTTCTGCGATGGGTGGTCCGCAAGCAATGCTTGGTTGGGTTGCAGGTGCTATAATTGCGATTTCTGATGGACAGGTTTGGGCGGAACTGAGCACTTCATTACCTGGTGAGGGTGGTTCTTATGTCTATCTGCGGGAAGCTTATAAAAAATATTTTGGTAAACTGATTGCATTTTTATTTATCTGGTCATTTTTATTAAGTGGACCATTCGAAATTGCTTCTGGATACATCGGAATGATGCACTATGTTTCATTTATATGGCCTTCATTAACTGAAACTCATATCAGATTGCTTGCCTTTACAACTGGGATATTCACTATAATTTTACATTATAATAAAATAAAGTTTGTTGGAACATTAACGGTAATTCTTTGGATAGTAATGCTAATTACTGTAGCGTTAACTATCATTGTTGGATTTTTGCATTTTAATGCCGCAAATGCTTTTGCTTTTCCAGACAGATGGTTTAACTTTTCATGGGGATTTCTAATGGGGCTCGGAGGTTCAACATTAATTGCAATGTATGATCTTCTCGGATATTATAACATTTGCTATGTTGAAGAAGAAGTAAAAAATCCCGGTTATGTTTTTCCGCGAGCAATAATCTGGTCTGTTATTGGTGTTACTTTTCTTTATGCCGTCATGAACTTTTTAGTTTTAGGAGTTCTTCCGTGGCAGGATGTAGCTAAATCAACTCACATTGTTTCCGATATTTTCAACAAGTTTTATGGAAATACAATTGCGATTATCATTACAATTCTAGTTGCAGTTACTGCCTATGGTTCAATCTATTCTTTGATGATGAGTTATTCCCGCTTACCTTTTGCTGCAGCGCGGGATGGTTTCTTTTTTGATTGGTTAAAAGCAATACATCCTAAAAAACATTTTCCACATTACTCTTTGCTATTAGTTGGAAGCATTACCTGTATAGCAAGTCTTTTTGATCTTGGCTTTATTATCGCAGCAACATTGTCAAGCAGAATTCTTATTCAGTTTCTCGGACAAATAATAGGTCTTACTTTATTAAGAAAAGATTATCCTGATCTCAAGCGCCCATTTAAGATGTGGCTATATCCAATTCCCTCAGTTATAGCATTTATTGGATTCGCATTTATTTTTATAAGCTCTGGAATAAAAGCCATTTCATTAGGATTGGTTTGGCTTGCTGTTGGTGTAATATTTTTTCTTTATTGGGCAAAACAAAATAATGAATGGCCATATCAGATTGTTAAAGAAATATAAATTTGAAAAATAAAATGAAGGATAGAATTGAAATAAGAGGATGCAGAAATGATGATGAACTATTGAAAGTGGTTCGTCTTTGCGATGCTGCTTTTGAAAAGACACCTTATGAATACTTTGAGAGACATATACTTAAAGATGCAACACTTTTACCAGAAGATACAAGAATATTAATAGTTGATAATGAAATTGTAAGCTCAGTTCAGGTATTCCCAAGAACGATGTATTTAAATGGAGGGAAAATTGATTTTGGAGGAATAGGAAATGTTGCAACCTATCCTGCAAAAAGAAAATTAGGTTATGCTGAATTGGTAATGAATGATGCTATCAATTACATGAAAGAACGAGAATTTAAATTTTCACTTCTTACAACAACTATAAACAAGTATTATGAAAAGTTTGGTTTTGAAACTTTGAATCGTGAAATGATCGAAATAAATAAAGTCTTTCCCAATTTCCATAAAAGTATAAGAAAATTTAATCGGGCAAATGATTTTGGGATAGTGAAAAATATTTATGAATATTATAACCGTGACGGGATTGGCCCTTTATTCAGGGACATTAAATATTGGGAGGCTCAATTTAATTTTTGTGGTGAGGATGAAAATCTATTTCTGGTTTTTGAAAACACAAATTCAGTAGAGGGTTATATTCGGGCTGTTCGCGAAAATGATAAAATTAAAATATTGGAATTTGCAGCTGTTAATGACTACTTGCGAATATTTAAATCTTTGCTAGAGTCAATTTGTTATCGAACAGGTATAAACGATTTCGAATTGTTTCTTTCAGAATCCGAGAAACAAAAACTTCAATTAAAAAATTATATAAGTAAGGTTGATAGCGATTTGATGATACTGTTTTTTGGAAATAGATTAACTGAATTACAGAAAAGGGAATTAACTAAATATAATAACATAAATTATTGGCTTAGTGATTTTTTCTAAAAAAGTATAAAAATATTAATAAAGGGAAACATGAAAATAATTTTTTTACTTCTGCTAATTTCTTTTGTTACCAGTGTTTTTGGACAAAATACTTCTTATATAAAAGAAGATGAATCGGCTTTTAAAATCGGTAATCGGTTTATAGAGAGAACAATTACAATACTGGATAATAAACCAGGTACATCCGAGATAATTAATAAATTATCAGGGCAACACTATTCAGTAATTTCAAATGAGTTTTCGCTTGATATAGTGTTTGCCGGATTTGGTCCTGCACTCAGTAAAAATCAAAATGGAGAAAATCCATCCGCAATTACTTCTAAAAATTTTCAATACGATGGCTATAATATCCTTAATGATGATAATTCTAAAACCTTGGTTCTAAAGTATTCTTTAAAGGATTATCTATATTCTTTTTACCTCGATCTTTACTATAAGGTTGTTGATAATGAACCATACATACGAAAGTGGATTGAAATTAGTGATTCATCTGAAGGAATTCACTTCCTGGATAAGATGAATGTTGAAGATCTTAATTTTTCTAATCCAAAATTTTCGCATGGTGAATTTGGTCAACCTGTTTTTAACAAAGATATTTTTCTTGCTGTTGAATATCCGGCTGTCCAAAATTTAATTAATGAAAATCAAATCAAAATTGGATATGTAATTGGTAAAAAAATTACGAAGGATAAAATCATCTCTTATCCTTCAATAATAGGCGTTTCAACTTCAGATATAAAACTCGAACAATCCTTTATGAGTTATATTGATTCAATTAAAGTGAAAGGTACTAGACCATTTTTACTCTATAATTCCTGGTACGATCTGCGTAATCCAGCAATTGCTGAAGGTCCTGAAAGTATAATGAACGAAAAAAATGTTCTGGAAAGAATTGATTCATTCAAAAAATATATGGTGGAAAAACATAATATCACTCTTGATGCTTTTGTCCTCGACGATGGATGGGATAATTACAATAGTATTTGGGAAATTGATACAAGACATCTTCCAAACAAGTTTACTCCATTTTTATCACCGCTTAGTGAGATGCATACAACTTTAGGAATTTGGGCATCACCATTCTGTGGATACTCAAATCGAGATAAAAGAGTAAAGTGGGGCAGCGAACATGGTTATGAAAAAACAGGTGACTTTTTATGTTTTGCCGGAAAAAATTATAAAGCACAGTTTGAAAGAAAAATGGTCGAGTACACCAAAGAATTTAATATGGGTTACTTTAAGTGGGATGGTTTTTTACTTGCTTGCAATGAACCCGATCATGGGCATTTACCTGGAGTGTATTCGCGCGAAGAATTAATTTCAACCTATATTCATATGATGCAAGCTGTAAGAAAAATTAATCCTGATATTTTTATCAACATAACCGTTGGAAGCTGGCTTTCACCCTGGTGGTTGCAATATGCTGATTGTATATGGATGCAAGGTGAAGATTACGCTTATGCTGAAGATGTTCCTTCGATGAATCCAAGAGATAAAGCTATTACTTATCGAGATGCGGTTTTGTGGGATAATTTTCAAAATCAAAAACTTCTGTTTCCTATCTCCAGTTTGATGACACATGGTATTATTAAAGGCAGATTAAATTTTCTTGGTGGTAAAGATGAAGCTCTTGATTCTTTTACAAATGAAGTGATGATGTATTTTGGCCGAGGAGTGATGATGTGGGAACTATATGTATCTCCGGATTTACTCTCAGATGCTGAGTGGGACGCAATTGCTAAATCATTAAAATGGGCAAAATCTAATAAGGATGTTTTAAGCAAAACTAAAATGATTTTAGGTAATCCATTAAAGCGGGAACCTTATGGTTATGTTCACCTAACAAGTGATAAGGGAATTGTATTATTAAGAAATCCTTATCTGGATTCAAAAGAAGTTACAATTAAGCTGGATTCATCTATCGGTGAAATGTCTTCTAATGAAGATTATTTTGTAAAAATAGTTTATCCTTATAATAAAGTTTTACCGGAAAAATTCAGATTCCCTGGCAACTTATCCTTCAAATTAAATGGATATGAAATTGTTCTTCTTGAACTTATTCCAACAAATAAAATTGAACCTAATACACCTTTAGGAGTTCGATATGATATAAATGAAAAGGGCAATATTATTTTATACGATGAGTTTGGGGCTCAAATAAATTACTCCCTCTACCCTCAAGCAGAAAAAAAATCTTTTAAGCTTGATGGAGAACCAGTAAACATTACATTTAAAAATACTGAAAATATAATTGTTGATGGAAATAATCTGAACGGAAATTTCTTTGCTGAAGTACCATACAATTATCTTAATGCTAAACTGGCTTTTCTTATTGAACCAGAAGGAAGATTGTTAAAAGAAAATATGCCATCAATAAAAATATCTGTAAATGGATTGCCTGTTGAAACAACAATTGAGCAAGAAAATGGCAAATGGTTTTGGCTAACTGCTCCCCTTCAAGGTGGTGAAAATGAAATACAATTTGAACTTATATTCAAAGAAAAAAGTGCAAGTAAAATTAGTTTATGGTTAATGGCAGATCAGATTCTTGAAGCAGTATTACTAGATGAAAAATTAAATAATGATACAGAACTATTACCTCCAAAACCATATTCATCAGAAATTAAAAAAGTTGAATTGAAAATTAACAGCTATACTATTCAATAGGAGAAAATAAAATGAATTTTGATTGGATTACGTGGAGCATCTGGCTAGTAGGGTTCATAATCCTGATTATCTGGATTCTTGTTCCGGCAAGAGAATTTAAAAAACTTGTTCAGAAAAGAAGAGCAGAGCATAAATTAAATAATCATTAACCTTCTTAAATATTATTGGATAAAAAAATGATAACAATTGATTATGTAATAATTTTTGTATTTCTGGCTGCTATGTTCTATGTAGGTTCAATCTTTTACAAATGGGTAGGCAGCTCAGATGATTTTTATCTTGCAGGCAGACAACTCACTCCATTTATCCTAGCGGCTGTGCTTGCGGCGACTAATGTCAATCTATATAGTTTTGTTGGACAAGCCGGAATAGCATACAAGGAGGGTATCCCTATTATATGGCAAACCTGGACGGGAAATATGGCTATGGTTATTTCTGGATTATTTGTTATACCGATATTTAGAAGATTGAGAATTCGGACAATTCCTGAATTTCTGGAAAAAAGATATAGTAAAGGTGTTAGGACATTTGTTGCATTCCTTTGGATTTTACGATTGACTTTTTGGTTAGGCGTAGTTCTTTATACTGCAGTTATAGCTGCTCAAACTATTTCGGGTTTAACGTCTTTTACTGCATGGGTTCTCATTTTCTCAGTGGTTGTTATTATCTATACAATTCTTGGAGGAATGTGGTCCGTTGCATTCACTGATGTAATTCAATTTATTTTAATGTTAGGTGGGGCTCTTATATTGCTTCCGTTAGTAATGAGCGCTGTAGGTTGGTTTCCGGGCTTATCTGCAAAGTTACCAGAAGGGGCATTGACGCTTGTAAGAAGTACAGGAACATATAATTGGAAATTTATTCTGGCAATTTTTCTATTAGGTATAGAATGGGCTTGTGTCGATCAGGGATTGTTACAAAGAGCTTTTGGCGCAGAAAGTACTCGCAGCGTTGCAAAAGGGTTAGTCTTAGCTGGAATAATTACAACTCCTTTTGCACTTCTATGGAATTTGCCAGGATTAGCTGCAAGAATTTTATATCCCGGTTTAACTAATGCAGATTCTGCTGTTCCGCTTTTAATTGCTAATCTTATCCCTAATATTGTTCTGGGATTGGTTGTAGTTGGTTTATTATCATCACAATTGTCAACTATCTCTGGTAACCTTAATGGTGTGGCAACAATTTTTGCTAGTGATGTTTACGAGAATGTTATCAACAGAAAAGCCACGGATGGTGATGTACTTCGTATCGCAAGAATAATAACTTTAATTACCGGTATTGGAATGGTATTGTTTGCTTACTTAGTACCAATATTAGGCGGCGCTGTTAATGCTTATCTTACAATAATTGCTATTATGGATATGCCATTGTTTGTAATAGCAGTTGTGTATGGGCTCCTCTGGAAAAGAGTTAATTGGCAGGGTGCAGTAACTGGTTATATACTTGGTGCTATTTCTGGTGTGATTGGTCAATTTTTCTTTAAGCTGGATTTTAATGTGACAACATTTATTACCGCCGGTACAACTTTAATCATTACTCCTATCGTAAGTCTTATGACCAAAGAAGAATCAAATGAAAAGATAGAAGCAATATGGAGAGCAAGAACAATAAGTGATGAGGAAATACAGAACAAAGATGTTTTTAATATTATCCCAAAAACATTGAATGGAAAACTAAGTCTTTCGGTTTTCTTTTTAGGGTTAATATTATTCCTTATCGGAGTATTTATGGGTAGCACCGGATCAAGTGCCGCTTCAGTTATTGCAGTAACCGGTATGTTAATCTATTTTATTGGTGGTTTACTAAGAGCATATACAAATTAATTTATATGGAATAATTATGGGAAAACATTTAAACGAAATAAAAATATCTACACCGGGCAGAGTTTGCTTGTTCGGGGAACATCAGGACTATTTACAACTTCCAATAGTAGCTTGTGCTATTTCATTACGCATTTCTATTGAGGGCTCTCGAAGAAAAGATGATTTGATAAATATTCAATTACCAAATATCAATGAAGAAGAAACTTTTTCTCTAAAAGATCCAATAATTTATTCAAAAGAAAGAGATTATTTTAAAAGCTCAGTAAAAGTTGTCTTAAAATATGGATTTACTTTTTCAAGCGGATTTGACTGCATTGTTGATGGTAAGATTCCAATTAATGCAGGAACATCAAGTTCTTCAGCGTTGATTGTTACCTGGATAAATTTTCTTACCAGGATGAGTGATCAAGCATTGCAACTACCTGCTGATGAATTAGCAAAATATGCTTACGAAGCCGAAGTTCTGGAATTCTCCGAACCCGGCGGAATGATGGATCAATATTCTACTTCCATTGGAGGTATTATAGCGCTTGATTTCTATCCCTCTATAAAAGTAACCAGGATGAATAATAGTTTGAAGACTTTTGTATTAGGAAATTCGCATCAACCTAAAGACACTAAATATATTCTAAGCCATGTAAAAGATCAGATTTTAGATGTTGATAAAATTTTGAAAAGCTATAACTCAGATTTTTCATTACAAACAATAAAAATTGGTGAGTTGAAGAAATACAGTAAACTATTAAATGAAGTTCAATTTAAAATTTTAGAAGGTACTATTAAAAATAGAGATATCACAGTCATAGCCAGAAATGAATTGTCCAAAAGAAATCCTGATCATAAAGTAATTGGAATGTTATTAACAGAACATCATTCTGTATTAAGGGATATTCTAAAAATTTCAACTCCTAAAATTGATGGAATGATTGAGGCGGCTTTAGCCGCAGGTGCCTACGGAGCTAAGATTAATGGTTCAGGAGGCGGTGGCTGTATGTTTGCATATGCTCCCGAGAATGCTGATAATGTTCGACAAGCAATTGAAGAAGCGGGCGGGGAAGCATTTATTATTGTTCCTGATACAGGTTCACGAGAGGAAGTTGAGGAACTTGTAAAATGAACAGCGGAAAATTAGTTATTCTTGCCGGCGGTATTTCTTCAAGGATGAAAAAGCCCTTAGAAAAGAAAATTAATGTCGATTCGCATCTGATTGAAGATGCTGACACCAAATCAAAATCTATGATTGGCGTCGGAAAGGATTATAGACCGTTCTTAGATTATTTATTATACAATGCAAGAGAATCTGGATATTCTGATGTTGTTATCGTTGTTGGAGAAAAAGATAGTTCTATAAGAGATTACTATGGCTTAAAGGATAGTAATAATGAATTCAATGGTTTGAGAATATCCTATGCAATCCAACCAATACCAAAAGGTAGAAGTAAACCTTACGGAACAGGAGATGCTCTTCTTTGGGGATTGAAAGCTAAAAATGAATGGAAAGCACAAAGATTTACAGTCTGCAATAGTGATAATCTTTATTCTCAAAAAGCTTTAAGGTTAATGCTGGATTCAAAGTACAAAGGGGCACTGATAGATTACGATAGAGCCGCTTTGGAGTTTGAACCATCCAGAATTGAAAAGTTTGCTGTTACAGTAAAAAATGAAAAAGGTTTTTTAATAGATATTATAGAAAAACCTTCATCCGAACTTATACGACAAATTCAAACTAAAGATGGTTATGTTGGTGTAAGCATGAATATCTTTTCGCTAGAATATGATTTGATTTTTCCGATATTAGAAAAATTAAAACCTCACTTGATAAGAAATGAAAAAGAACTTCCGGAAGCAGTAAAAATTCTTGCTAACAAAATACAGGATTCTGTTTATGTTTATCCGTTAGCCGAACACGTGCCGGATCTGACCAGTAAAGATGATATTGAACAAGTAAAAAATTATTTAGAAAAATATTATTATAATTTAAATTTTTAATTTATGGGAAAAGTTCGAAGAAAAAATCAAATTAGAAAAAACCTGATTTTAAAAGCATTGCTTGATAATAAATCACTTTCTTTTGCAGAATTGAAAAAGTGCACTGGTATAACCCTGCCCGTTTTGACAAAAATGGTTAATCAATTAAAAAAGGAGAAGCTTGTAGTTCAATTAAAAGAAAGAGAAATCATTCGGGCAGGTAGACCACCGCAGTTTTATACATTAAACAAGGATGCGGGTTTTATTGTTGGGATTGATATAGGACGATTGTTTACAAATTTTATTCTTCTGGATTTAGAACAGAATATTATCAGTGAAAAAAGACAGCCGACTTTTTCATTTGAAGACCCCCTGGAACATTTAAATAATTTATATTTAGAAGTTAAATCGATGGTAAGGTCAGCCAAAGTTCCATGGTCTCGTTTGTTAGGTATAGGAGTAGCAATCCCCGGTATTGTTCGCGGAAGAGATGGTTTCAGTCTAACCTATTTGAACTTTGGTAATCAGTCTGCCAGTGATGTATTTAGTAAGAAGTTTAACAAACCTATTCATCTTGAGCATGATGCAAAGGCAATGGCGATTGGTGAACTATGGATGGGAAAAGCAAAAGGTTGTCAAAATGCCCTTTGTTTGAATTTAGGCTGGGGAGTTGGTCTCGGAATAATTATAGACGGGAAAATTTACTATGGCAATGATGGATTCGCAGGTGAGTTTGGGCATTTACAAGTAGTACCAAATGGGGAATTATGTTATTGTGGTAAGCTTGGTTGTTTAGAAACGGTTGCTTCGGGTAAAGCCCTGATTAGAATTGCAAAAGAAAAAATACTAAAAGGTGATAAAACCATTTTATTGGATGAAGAAAAATTTGATGTCAATAATTTAGATGCAAGAGCTGTTCTTGAAGCAGCGAATAGAGGGGATCAGTTTTCTATTGAACTTTTAGAGAGAACAGGTAAGTATCTAGGTCAAGGGATAGGATACTTGATAAATATATTTAACCCTGAAAAAATTATTTTAGGTGGCGGTATTACCGTTGCTAATCCATATTTAATGGACTCGATAATTAGCACAGCGATGAAACAATCATTAACACATATAAATAAAAATGTCCAATTTGAGATTTCTTCATTGGGATTTAAAGCTGGTGCAATTGGTGTAGCTATGCTAGCTGTTAAAGATTTGTTTGAAGTCGAGCATTTGAATCCAACTGCTTATGTTTAAATTAATTATTGGCTAATTGTTTTAGACATCAAAACTGATTAGTAAATACGGATTGATAAATTAGAAACAGAATAAAGGCAAAACGATTTTTAAAATAATGATAGAATTTTTATAATCAACAAGAAGGATTATTTTTTTGGTTTCTTCTATATGCCAACAATTAAAACTATGAAGCCATAAAAATTTAAAGATAAGAAATCAATTTGTATCTTGATTCAAATCCACTCAAAATTATAAGAAGTGTTTTCAAAAACAGAAGTTTTCACCTAATAATTTTATAAAATGTTAAACCAGATAAAATATATTGATGCTCATTAATACTTCCTTTTAATCAGCAGGTCGCGGGTTCGAATCCCGCAGGGTGCACAAAAATTGAAAAAGTTACAATAAAATTTTACTTAATTACCCTCGTGAATGAGGGTTTTTTTATTTTTTAAGTATCTTAGATTCAGCATAAGATTTGATAAATCTCTTTAATTTTAGAAAACAGTATTCAGGATTTTAATATGAAAAAAATTTTATTCTATTTTTTAATTATTACTTCTTCATTTTCCTTTTCTTTAGCACAGGAGGTTGAAGATACATTGATGATATTTGGGCGAAACAG
>CAYUJU010000036.1:0-27528 GCA_964445115.1 uncultured Methylobacillus sp.
TGAAAAACAGGCGGGGTTAGCTTAGGATGGTGTCCACTAAACCGGCAGCAGCTCAGGAGCTACAACCTCGTGCATGGTGTGGGCCTCGGTCATGGCATGGTAGCTCATCCGGGGTGAGAGAGGGAGCTACAACCTTCACCTGGATGGATTGCTCGGCGGCCGGATGGTAGCTCATCCGGGGTGAGAGAGGGAGCTACAACTGGGTGGTAGCGCCCCCCCCCCCCTGGAGCCGCCCCCCTCCCCCGTTCTCGCTTCGCGAGGCCATCAGGGCAAGCCTATTTCGTCGCAGGCCATGCGCGGGGTAATGATGTCAATTCCATGAAGCGGATGCAGGCATAACAAATCATCATCTCCGCTGATCAGACGCATCACTCCTGCGGCCCGGGCAGTATGAATCAGTTTATCATCATCAGCATCTCTGGAATGGCGTTGACGAATTCCCATAGGCACGTCCACCCACAGCGCCGAGGCGTTGAAGTCATGCAACAATTGTTGCCGACGCTCAATGAACAGGTATCGATCGAATTTCGGTTTCCAGATACGGGTTTCCAGCTCCGCAAAGGTCTCTTCTGAAAAGACCAAGGCGCCTTGCGACAGGATATGATCGAGCAATCGCGCCGGGACACTATTCGGCAGTAGGGCCGCGCTCAACAAGACATTGGTGTCGATAACGACGCGCCGGTAAGCAGGGTGCAACGCCTGCTCAGCTTTCATCTGCAAGCAGTTCGGCCAGTTTGTCTTCGGTCATTCCCGCTGCTGCGGCTTCCGTGGCACTGGCTTGCAGCGTGTGGCGCAAGCGATCGGCGTAAAAAATCCGCATGGCCTCGTAATCCTGGGAGCTCACCATCACCCCCACCACACGGTCACGACGCGTGACCCGGACAGGTTCACGCTGAACGATGTCGATAAACTCGCCAAAATTGGTCTTGGCCTGGTTGGCAGTGAATGTTTGCATGTCGGGTCCCGGTTGCCGCTAACATCGATCATATTAATCGAATCGTTCGATTCGATCAATTCAATCCAAACAAGAGCACGTTACTCCGCGCCAATCACCCGGTTACGGCCAGAATGCTTGGCCTGGTATAGCGCGTTATCGGCACGCTTCATCACCAGGTCGGATGATTCGCCCCCCTCACGCTGGGCCACACCGGCGCTGAAGGTGATGAGCACCTTTTCGTTGTTGTGCAGGAAGAACTGTCGGGTCAGCTCGCGCTGCACCCGTGTCATGACCTGCACCGCTTCCTCGCCCGAGGTTTCGGGGAGAATGATCACGAACTCCTCCCCACCAAATCGCGCCAGCACGTCGGTGGGGCGCAATGCCGATTTCGTGACCTTGGCCAGATGCGCCAGCGCAGTATCGCCGGTGTCGTGCCCGAGGGTGTCGTTGAGTTTCTTGAAATGGTCAATGTCCATCATGGCAATGCTGAGCGCGGTGTTCAGCCGATCGGATCGGCTGAATTCACGCTCCAGCGCCTCATCCATGCCACGACGATTGAGCGCGCCGGTCAGGTAATCCTCGTGCGCCATTTCGCTGATGTGATCGAGTTCGGCCGTGAGCTGCTGAATGCGCTCTTCGGCCACGGCCACCTTCTGCTGGGTCTCCTTGAGTTCTTCGTGCGACCGCAAGGCATCGAGTTGCATGGCGCGCGTATCCGTCATCAGGTTATCGAGAATGACGTTGAGTTCGCCAATATCCTCGGTGGATCCGATCTGCTGCTGATAGCCCTCGATTTTCTGGTGAAAGTCGCCGGTCGTTTCGGTGATTTCCGCCAGGCGGCTGACGAATTTGGCCGCCATCTGCTTCAGGGTATCCTTGGCCTCCGACAAGCCGTGCTTGAGCTTGCCCTGCTTGAAGATCAGCTCTTTCAGGCTGCTTTCCGCGTCGTACAGCACCTCGATGCTCAAGGGTTTGGCGATGATGTCGCGGATCATGGCCGTCTGCCCGGACAGCCACTTGTCGTCCACTACCAGCTCGCTCATGTTGTCGACCAGCAAGCGCAGCAGATACATCAATTCCTCATGCATGCGGAACTGCGCGTCCGTGCACATTTCCACGGTGAACCAGAACGACTTCAGGGATTCGGCCAGCTTGGCAATTTCCTGATTGCTTTTTGCGACCTTGGCCCGCTCCAGCAACTCCTGCGCCTGCCGCGCAACTTCGGGCTGGTATTTCAGCAGTGACAACAAGCCGAGTTCCAGCGCCTTGACCAGCATGTCCCGCCACAGTTGCGCCAGCGGCCCCGCCTCCGCAGCGAGCTTATCCGCCACGATCGAGGTTGAGATTGGGGCTGGGCTAGCCACGTCGTTTTCGGCATCTGCCACTTCCAGCCCAGGCACCTGCCCGCCACTACCCCACGAAGCCACCAGCGCCTGGATCTTCTGCGCCAACTGGTCGGGGTCGCTGCCAAAGTTGGCCAGCACGCGCTCCAGCCCTTCTTTCTTCTTGCTCGGCGTGAGCCCCTTGTGGCTGGCCTCCAATTGACGCACGAGGTTACGCACCACGTCCGGCCAGTGCGCCTCCTGCCCGGAAGGCATCAGACCCCGCAGCTGCTGTTCGATGGCGGCCCAGTCGCCCTTTGCTGCCAGACCGTCCACCTGTTTTGCCGCTGCGGCAAATTTCGGCCGCTGCTTGCCGGCGTCCTGCAACACATGCTTCAGCGCCTGCGCCAAGCCATCGTGAGCAGCCTCCGCCTTTACCCCCGCTATTTCGTTATACACCTCGCGAAAATGGTCCGGCGTCGGGGGCACCTTGCGCAGCGCCAGCTGTTTCAGGGCCTGACGGGCAATATCAATAGGGGAGCTGGGATTTTCCATACGCAGTGATAGGCAATTCAATTAGAATCGATAACCGAGCGATTCTAACCACTTTAAGGCGAAACAGCTAACCTGCGGATGATTTACCGTGCCTGCACATCCCTGACCCTCCTGCTGCTTTCCCCAGCCTTGCAGGCCGCCGAAGCATGGCAGTCGCTGGACGCCATTCAAGCGACCGTCGAGGCCTTCGTGAAAGAACAGGTATCGACGCAGCCCGGCGATTACAAAGCCACTGTCAGCCGACTCGACCCCCGCCTCAGGCTCAGTAAGTGCGACCAGCTCACCCCGTTCCGCACCACCGGCAACCGACTGTGGGGCAACACCAGCATCGGCGTGCGCTGCAACACCCCCAAACCCTGGTCGATCTACGTGCCGGTTCACATCAAGGTCACGCGAGAGGTGCTGGTCACCACGCGCCCGCTCGCCAGCGGACAAACGCTTACCGCCGAGGACGTGCGCGTGCAGAGTCGCGATATCACTGCCTATGCCGGCAGCGCGATCACTGGGATGGATCAGATCGAGGGCAGAATCGTCACGGCACCGGTGGCGGAAGGAAGCGTGCTGCGCACGGAGATGCTGCGCGCCGGCCAGATCGTCCGTCAGGGTCAGCAGGTCAAACTGATCGCCCAGGGGGCCGGATTCCGGGTTTCGTCCGAGGGCATCGCCATGAGCAATGCCTCGGCGGGACAGGTCGTCGGCGTCAAAACCCGCTCCGGGCAGGTCATCAAAGGCGTCGCCAAAAGCGAAGGCGTGGTGGAAGTCTACTTCTGAGATTCGCTGCTTCGTGAATGCACCGGGAGCCAGTGCAGGCTGCCGGCCTTCATGTCGGGCACTAGCAAAAAGGCCCCATCACGCGTCACTCCGAGGTCCGCCGCAGCCTGATAGCCGGAGGCCGTCACTCGCACCTCTCCCGAGGGGCTCACGGAAAACACCTTACCGTTCTTCCAGTCGCTGACGTAGAGCGTGCCACCCGAGCCACGCACGATGCCGTCGCCACCGCCGAACCCCGAAGCAACGGGTTCCATCTCGCCGGTCCTGAGTTTGACGCGATACAGCACCCCCGACACAAAATCGACAGTCAGCAGATGGGAGGTCCCCGCCATTAGCAGCCCGTTTGGGGCCAGACATCGTGCATCGGCCGCGCCGCTGACGATCTGCGCCACCCTGCCGCTTTTGGCGATGCGGTAGATGGCCCCACCATGACCGTTTAGGTCTCCGCTGTCGGACACGTAGAGATTGCCCTGGGCATCCGCCTCCAGATCATTCAGGAACTGGGGCGGGGTCGGAAACGCGGTGGCGGCGGCGAACACCGTCCAGCGACCGTCCATGCCGATACGCAGCACCCGGGTTTTATCAGCAACGTAGAGATTGTTGCCGAATACTGCTAATCCCTTGGGGTCATCCAGCCCTTCGGCGAACACTTTCCACTGGCCATCGGCACTCAGCACCCGGATACGGCCATCCCCGTCACGTCCAAATTCACCAATTTCGGAGACATACACCCGCCCATCCGGCCCAATCAGGACAGATTCGGGGCTCTGCAGCCCGGCGAGCACGCGAGACTCGACCGCCTGCGACGACAACGAAAGCGTCGACAGCAGTAACACGAGAAGGTTAAAGAGACGCATACCTGGAAACCTCAGGGATTGGGAACCACACCGATAATGGCGCATGGCGCCTTGGTCATGTCCTTGGCACGGGCCTGAGCGATGTCCGCCTGCAGCGCGGCATCCGCCGCGAACTGGCTGGCAATCTGCTGCATCGCGCCGTCGAACGCCTTGCGGACCAGCGCATCGGCATAAACCGACTGGATCGGGCCCGGCTGCTCCGCGTTGGCTTTCAGGGTCTTCAGGTACTGACCGCTACCGAGATGCACCTGTGCCGACACCTGTGCGTAATACGTCGCCGAGACAGGGTTGTAGCTGATGCGGGGTCTCAGCCACATCAGCACGTCTGCACCGCTGCCGCCATCGCAGCGACCGATTTCCGAAAAGTGCGGGGCCAGCGCCGCAAGCGCCGCCGCATCGGCAGCCGGGCCTTTCAACACCCAACGGCTGAAATACGGCATCATGCCCATGCGCACTTCGTGGGTGTATTCCTGCGGGCTTTGATAGATCAGTAATGAAGGCTTGTCATCCGCTGCGGCGGAAAGACTTGCCATGGTCAAGACAAGGGACAACATCCAGCTTTTCATGGTCACTCCTGTAGAACACGAAGCCTCGTGGGGCTGACAGGGATCGGTCAGCTGAGCACGTCACTCCAGATATTTTTTGCCCAGGCCTGGGCAAAGTCGCCTTCCTGCGTACTGGGCTTCTCCGACACGCCACCGCCGTCGGCGGGCAGCATGACCTTTTTGGCCGGGTCATAGCGATACACGTTCGCCACATGCATCGCCAGTTTGTCGGACACGAAGCTGTAGCAGGTATTGGCGAACACGGGTCGCGGATCCGGTGCTTCGCCTGCCAGCAGGGACACAATCGCCGAGGCGCACACTTTGGCCTGCGACGTCGCCATGTGCGCCGATTTCGGCAAGGCCGAAGCGACAGCGTCGCCGATGATATGGATGCCGGGCGCAACCCTGGATTCATAGGTCAGGAAGTCGACCTCGCACCAACGTTTGTCGACGTTATTCGCCCCGGCCAGTTGTGCCGGCTTGCCCGCGCGTTGTGGCGGAATGACGTTCAGCACGTCAGCCTTAACGGTTTCGAACTCAGTTTTCACCGTAAGGCTGGCCACGTCCACCTCGACCAACGCATTGTTGGGCCGATAATCGATCATGCCCGGGTAAAGCTCGGCCCAGGCCTTGGTGAACAGGCCCTTCTTGGAAATGATCTCGGGGTTGGCATCCAGCACGATGATCTTCGACTTGGGCTTGGCCTGCTTGAGATAGAACGCCGCTTGGCTGATCCGCTCATAAGGCCCGGGCGGGCAGCGGTACGGCGCTTTGGAGATACTCACGACAAACACGCCGCCGTCTGGCATGGATTCCAGCTGTTTGCGCAGGTTGACGGTCTGGGGACCGGCTTTCCAGGCATGGGGGATTTTTTCCTGCGCGGCAGTGCTTTCCAGCATCGGCAGGCTGTCGTACATGAAGTCGATGCCCGGCGCGATGATCAGGCGGTCGTATTCGAGAAAATCGCCGTCCTCGACATACACCTTGCGTTGCGCTGGGTCGACGCCCGTCACTTCGGCGTGCAGCCGCTTGATCTGGTGATTATCCAGCCCGGCATAGTTGAACGTCAGATCCCCGATCGTCTTGCTGCCTCCCAACACCAGATTGGAGAGCGGGCACGAGACAAACACGGTGCTGCGTTCGATCAGGATGATCTCAAGCTGGTCACCGCCCCACAGGCGCAAGTACTTGGCGGCCGTGGCCCCCGCGTAGCCCCCGCCGATAATCAGGACGCGCGCCTTGATGCCAGTTGCGCCGCCATCCGCCCGCGCCAGGCGCGGCAAGCCGCCGACAGCGGCTCCCGCCCCCAACCACTTGATGAAATCGCGACGCTGCATCAGTAGAACGCCTTCAATGGCATGGGAGACGCTACCGGAACCCGCGGCTGCTGGGAGAAATGCTGCGCGAGCTGGTCGATTTCCGTCTCGGTCAGGCCTTTGGCATGCCGAAACATGACCGTTGAGGCTTTCTCCCCGGAACGAAACGCCAGCATCTGCTGCTTGAACTTTTCCGGTGCCAGGCCAGCCAGCACCGGGGTGCCGCCAACGCTGTTGCCATTGGTACCGTGGCAGGCAGCGCAGGAGGCGGCCAGCACACGTGTATGAGTATCCGCCCCGGCGATCACCGGAACCCACATCAACACACATGCCAGCCACTTGGACATCAGTGTTTACCCTTAGAAGCACTCGCCTTCGCAACCTTCGTCACGGACGCCAAGAGACAACAGCAGATCAACCATTTCGGTATTGCCCATGTCACGCACCACACGGATGATACCCACGCCCGCACGCAGCTTCAGGTTGATGTCTGCACCGGCTTCAGCCAGCGCCTTGACGACCTCCTTGTGACCACTCATCGCCGCCAGGTGGAAGGCCGTATTCTTGGTCATTTCATGCTGGTAGTTCAGGTTGGCCTTACGGGCGATGAGTTCCTTAACCACCGCCAGTTGGCCTTTGTTGGCAGCAATCTGCAACGAAGTCCATCCAAAGAATTCACGTTTCTCATCTACACCGATCACGCCGCTATCGAGCACTTTTTTCACGAGAGCCAGATCACCCTGTTGCAGAGCGTCGGTATAGGCGATCGATTCGCTGGAATCGAAAGCGAAAGCAGAAGTCGATGCCGCCAGGGTTGCAGCCAGCAGAAGTGCCTTGATCAGTTTCACAGTGGTTTCTCCAAATAATTCAAATAATTGTTGTTAACCTACAAACTTGCGTGCGTTGCGGAACATGCGCATCCATGGTCCATCTTCAGCCCAGCCATCCGGATGCCACGAATGCTGCACGGCGCGGAAAACCCGCTCCGGGTGCGGCATCATGATACTGAAACGACCGTCTCGTGTCGTCAAACCCGTAATGCCTTGCGGCGATCCGTTCGGGTTGAACGGGTAGGTTTCGGTCGCGTTGCCGCGGTGATCCACGAAGCGCATGCTGACGAGTTTTTCCGCCAGCGCCTTTTCGACAGCGCTTGTCGAAGAAAATTCCGCAAATCCTTCACCGTGTGCAACGGCAATCGGCATGCGGCTACCGGCCATACCTTGGAAGAACAGCGAAGGCGATTCCAGCACCTCGACCATGGCGAAGCGCGCCTCGAACTGCTCGGATTTATTTCTGACAAAGTGCGGCCAGTGCTCGGCACCGGGGATGATGGAATGCAGGTTGCTCATCATCTGGCAGCCGTTACACACCCCCAGCGAGAATGAATCACTGCGCTGGAAGAAGGCACTGAACTCGTCACGAGCACGACTGTTGAACAGAATGGACTTGGCCCAGCCCTCACCCGCACCCAGCACGTCGCCGTAGGAGAAACCGCCGCAAGCGACCAGACCGTGGAAATCCTTGAGGCTCACGCGCCCCGAGATCACATCACTCATGTGTACGTCGACCGCCTGGAACCCAGCGCGGTCGAACGCCGCTGCCATTTCCACCTGTCCGTTGACGCCCTGCTCGCGCAGGATCGCCATGTTGGGGCGCTTGCCCATGTTGATGTAAGGCGCCGCGATGTTGTCGTTCAGGTCGTAGGTCAGGTGTGCGTGCATGCCTGGATCCGTCGCGTCCAGGAGGCGGTCATATTCCTGCTGTGCACAGGCAGGGTTATCGCGCAGGCTTTGCATCTGGTAAGTCGTGGCCGACCAGGCACGATGCAGATTGACCAGGGACTCGCTGAACACCGCACGGCTGCCCTGGACGATGCGCAAATCGTGGTGTGCAGCCACCTGGCCGATGATATGTACGCAGTCCTCCAGGCCGGCATCACGCGCAGCAGCGACCACGGCAGCGGCATCGGCGGCGGGCACTTGCAACACAGCACCTAGTTCTTCGTTGAACAGGATCTCGGCATCGTTGCCCGGCAAACCGGCCAGGTCGATGTCGACACCGGCGTTACCGGCGAAAGCCATTTCGGCCAAGGTCACGAACAGGCCGCCGTCGGAACGGTCGTGATAAGCCAGCAGCGTATCGTCGCCATTCAATTCCTGCACTACAGCGAAGAACGCCTTCAGGCGCGCAGCATCGTCCACGTCAGGCGATGCGTTGCCGACAGCGCCGTAAACCTGCGCCAGCGCCGAGCCGCCCATGCGGTTCTTGCCGGCGCCGAGGTCGATCAGGATCAGCTGTGTGGGGCCCTTGTCGGTGCGCAGTTGTGGCGTCAGGGTCTTGCGAGCGTCCGGGGTCGGCGCAAATGCGGTGATGACCAGCGAAATCGGCGCGGTGACGGCCTTTTTCTCGCCGTTTTCGTCCCACACAGTCTTCATGGACATGGAGTCCTTGCCTACCGGGATGCTGATGCCCAGTTGCGGGCACAGTTCCATGCCCACCGTCTTCACGGTGTCGTACAGCGCGGCATCCTCTCCCGGGTGGCCGGCTGGGGCCATCCAGTTGGCGGAGAGCTTGAGTTCGGACAGGTCGTCGATCGCCGCAGCCGCGATGTTGGTAATGGATTCGCCGATGGCCATGCGGCCGGAGGCCGGGGCGTCGATCAGCGCCAGCGGGGCTTTCTCGCCGATGGCAAACGCTTCGCCGCGATAGGTCTCATACCCCGCCATGGTCACGGCCACGTCGGCCACCGGCACCTGCCACGGGCCTACCATTTGATCCCTGGCAATCAGACCGGTCACGCTACGGTCGCCAATGGTGATGAGGAAGGTCTTGTCAGCCACGCCCGGCAGGTGCAACACGCGGTCGACCGCTTCGGTCAAATCGATATTCTTTGCATCGAACGTTGGCAGTTCACGTGCCAGATGCTTCACGTCGCGCGTCATTTTGGGCGGCTTGCCCAGCAACACGGAGAGATCCATGTCCACCGGTTTGTTGCCGAAGTGGCTGTCTTCCACGGTCAGATGACGTTCTTCGGTCGCTTCGCCGACCACGGCAAACGGGCAGCGCTCACGTTCGCAAATCTCGGTAAAGCGCGGCAAGTCCTTCTTGGCAACTGCCAGCACGTAACGCTCCTGCGCTTCGTTACACCAGAGGGCACGCGGGCTCATGCCCGGCTCTTCGTTATGCACGTCGCGCAGTTTGAAAATCGCGCCGCGCTCGGCATCGTTCACCAGCTCAGGGAAAGCATTAGACAAGCCACCGGCACCCACATCGTGAATGGCCAGAATCGGGTTGGCATCGCCCAATTGCCAGCAGCGGTCGATCACTTCCTGTGCGCGTCGTTCCAGCTCTGGGTTACCACGTTGTACTGAGTCGAAATCGAGGTTTTCGATATTGGAACCGGTATCCATGCTGGATGCCGCACCTCCGCCAAGGCCGATCAGCATAGCTGGACCGCCGAGTTGGATCAACGCCGCGCCGGCAGGGATCGGATGCTTCCTGGAATGCTTGGCCGAGATATTGCCTACGCCACCCGCGAGCATGATGGGCTTGTGATAGCCGCGTACTTCACCGGCTGCTTCGAGCTCCAGCGTACGGAAATACCCGGTGATGTTGGGACGGCCGAATTCGTTGTTGTAGGCCGCGCCACCCAGCGGACCATCGATCATGATCTGCAGCGCTGAAGCAATGCGGCCAGGCTTGCCGTAACTTCCTTCCCAGGGCTGCTCGAAGCCGGGGATATTCAGGTTGGACACGGAGAACCCGGTCAGGCCAGCCTTGGGCTTGGAGCCCGAGCCGGTCGCACCTTCATCGCGAATCTCACCACCTGCCCCCGTTGCCGCACCGGCAAATGGCGAAATCGCGGTCGGGTGATTGTGCGTTTCCACCTTCATCAGGAAATGCATGTCGTCTTCGACGTAACCGTACTTGCCGTCCGCCTGCGGGTAGAAGCGCTTGGTCTTCTCGCCCTGCACGATAGACGCGTTGTCGGAATATGCGACGACGGTCTTGCCCGGATTGAGCTGGTGCGTGTTGCGGATCATGCCGAACAGGGACTTGGCCTGTTCTTCGCCGTCGATGATCCAGTCGGCATTGAAAATCTTGTGGCGGCAATGTTCAGAATTAGCCTGCGCAAACATCATCAGCTCGACATCCGTCGGGTTACGGCCGATGCGAGTGAAATTGTCGACCAGATAATCCACCTCGTCCGGCGACAGCGCCAGGCCCATGTCGTTGTTGGCCGCCTGCAACGCGGCCTTGCCGCCGCCAAGAATATCGACGGTCGCCAGCGGCGCCGGTGCGTCCTTGTGATAGAGGCGCTCGGCATCATCGAGGCTACCGAATACAGCCTCAGTCATACGGTCATGGATCAGGCTCTTGAGCGCGCGACGCTCGTCTTCGGTCAGTACAGTACCGTCTGAAGTGGTCGCGTAGTACGCCACGCCGCGCTCCAGACGCAGCATGTTCTCCAGCCCGCAGTGCCGCGCAATGTCGGTGGCGCGCGAAGACCACGGGGAAATCGTGCCCGGACGCGGGATCACCAGGAACAGTTCGCCACGCGGCGTTTCCTCCGCCATCTTCGGGCCGTAAGTCAGGATTTTCGCCAGCGTGTCCTGCTGCGCGGCATTCAGCTCCCCTTCGCTCCAGGCGAAGTGCCAGAACTCTGCATACAGGTGGGTGATGCGGGGCGCTGCAGTCTTGAGCGCGGACTGAATCTTGTCGAGACGGAAAGGGGAAAGGGCGGCACTGCCACGGAGGCTAAGCATGGGAATTTCGCGACTAGTCAAAAACCTGAATTTTAACAGAAAGCCTTGCCAGGGTCCCGACTTGATGCGCCACCCTACCCCCGTTTCTGGCGCAAAAATTCGGGTTGCTTTATCCCAGTTTCACTCTCGCCACCGTTCAAAACGGTAAACGCATCGCGACAAGAGCGCAGGAGAATCAGGATGAGCACAGCCACCACACCCTCTGACATCCCGGATACGCAGGTCACCGGCACGGCATCACCTGGCACCGGCACCCCCCCATCCTTGTACGAAAAAGTCAGGGGCATGGAAAACGCCATGACCAAGGGTTTTCTGAGTCAACTCGAACAACCCTGGAACGACCGGCGGCTTCTCGTGGAAACCGCGACCAGGGCGCTGGAAGGTGACCGGTCCGCACAGCAGGTTTTGAGTGGCATGCTGGCCGACTACGTCAAAACAACCAGTCAAACCCTGCAGGACTTTACCCAACCGAAAGCATGGCAACAACTCGCCGAGGAAAAACTACAGGACATCCACGCCATCCGACAGGCGTATGCGCGGGAGGATTTTGAAACTGCCGCCCAACTGACAGGCATCGCCATCGCGGGCATGACGGACCGGCATAGAACAGGGGCTCACCACCACGGAGAGCCCATCGAATGGGAAAACCGTCATCCCCCACGCCACACCACCGACTCCAGCCAGGGCTTCACCCTGTCGCAGGGCGAAACGGTCCAGATCGGCAACCGCACCTTCACCCACGAGGACAACGTGGAGCATATTACGGTCCGTGCCCCATTGCACGATGCAGAACTCGTCCCGATAGACCATGACGCGCTTGCGCCCAGGCCCAAACCGCGGGCCGCGGAGATGCCGGCGTCGACAGGCAACGGCGTGCTCACCAACGTCGGCATCGTCACTGGTGTTGCGGGGCTTGGCTACGCTGGGTACGAAGCGCACCAGCACATAAGCCACGGCGACCGCCCGCACAACGTCGAACTCTCCGTTGCCTACAAAGCCACCATGCAACTAGTGGAGAATCAAAGTGCAGAGAATCGGCAAGCGCTTTACGGCATCGCGCTCAAGCAGCACCCCGAGTTGTACGAGGCTTTTGCGGGGTACGAATTCGTCCGCACCAACCTTACGAAGGATGGGGTATTGAATCAGCGTGACCAATCCATACTGAACATGGTGGTCTTCAACACCAACCTGACGATTCTCGATGGAAAACTGTCAGAACTTCGGGGAAATTCGCCGGAATTCACCAGCCCAGAGAAAGAACGAAGCGAATACAACCGTTAACCGAGGCTAGGGCAATCTGTTCCTACCACTCCAGCACCTGACGGGGGCAGGCATCCGCATTGACTGTATAGCCGGCAGACTGCCTCATACCCACCACAAGAAAACTCCTGCGCCGGAACACCATAGCCGGAGACCGTTGCCCTGCCGTTTGAACCACCCGCCACCCCCTGCGCCAGGTGATCTTACGCCATGTAGACCATGGTCTATAGAAAAGCAGAGTGAGTGTCCTTAGCATTAGGCCCATAACTACAAATAATACCCCCCCTCAATTTCTCTCAGAAATCGTCATTGGAATGTTTGCTTCACTGACCCTCAAGGAAATCTGTTCCCCCAACCCCGTTTGCATCAGTTTCCAGGATTCCGTCGCCAGTGCCTTGAGGCTCATGGAACAGCGTCACATCAGCGCAGTGATTGTGCTGGATGGGGCGAATCCGGTCGGCCTGTTCACGGAACGCGATGTCGTCAAAATCCTGTTGCTGGGCAACACACCCGATACGGCACGGGTGGGCGATGTCATGGGCCAGCCGCTCATCAGCGCTCCCTGGCATCTCGATTTCTTCGAGGCATATCACCTGTGCGCCGAAAAGGGGGTGCGTCACCTGCTTGTACTGGACGACCAATCCCGGATGTTCGGTGTCGCGAGCAGTACCGATTTCATGCGGGCGCTTGGCATGGACGTACTCTCGGGACAGGAAACGGTCCAGCACCTGATGTCCGCAGAAATGCCGGCCATTCCTTCCAGCACCACGGTCAAGGACGCAGTCGAGATCATGATGCGGATGCAATCCCACGCGATCGTCATTGCGGCGCAGGACATTCCCATCGGCATCCTGACCGAGCGAGATCTGGTGCATCACTGCAGAGCCGGCATGGACACGACAGTCGCCGTAGAACTGATCATGTCCTCACCGGTGTATACCACCACCGCCGATCGCTCGATCTATTCCGCGATCGAGATCATGCGTATGCAGCAAATCAGGAGCCTGGTCGTGGTGGATCAAGCAGGAAGATACCTGGGCTTACTGCACCAACAGCACATCGTCGGCCAGATCGAGCAAAAATACATCGGGCTGCTGACCAGCGTCATCAAGCGCCAGGCAGACGACATCCTGCGTATCCAGCATGAACTGGACGAAACCCATGTCCTCTCGGCCGTACTCCATCAGTCGCTGGCTGTCGGCCTGATCGTCGCCGACACCCATGCCGACATCCGATACCTCAACCCCAGAGCAGCCGAAATCTTTGGTGTGTGCGCAGAGGAAATGACGGGCAGTTCGCTGCACCAACTGCTTGGACAGACCGGGATGCCGGATACCGTACTGCTGACCGCTGAACACTGCCTGCAACACGGGACGGACTACGAATACGAACTGACGCGCGATGGGTTGGATCATCACGTGGAACTGCATCTGCGCTTCGCCCCCATTCGTGATGCGGGCGGCAACTTCCTGGGGCTGGTGCTGTCGATCGAGGATGTCTCGGAAAAACGCCAATCCGAACGCAAACTGAAACAGGCCGCCTCGATTTTCGAGAACACCATTGAAGGCGTGATCATCGCTGACGCGCACGCCAACATCCTCTCGGTCAATCCGGCGTTCACGCGCATTACAGGGTACGCCGAGGATGAGGTCAGGGGCAAAAACCCGAGAGTCCTGAGTTCAGGCAGACAACCGCGCAGTTTTTACGAAACGATGTGGGGTTCGCTGTTGCAGGAAGGCTACTGGCAAGGCGAAATCTGGAACCGTCGAAAGAACGGCGAGACCTATGCGGAATGGCTCACCATCAACGCCATGCCAGGCGCCAACGGAAAACCCAACAACTTTATTGCCGTCTTCGCGGACATTACGTCTGCCAAACGGGTACACGATGAATTCGAGTATCTCGCCCACCACGACCCGCTCACCGGGCTGGCTAACCGGCTGCTGTTCAAGGCACGCCTGACCCACTCCGTTTCCAGAGCGGCCCGTAACGGCCTTCCCGTCGCGGTCCTGATGATTGATTTGGACGGATTCAAGCAGATCAATGATTGCTATGGTCACCAGGTAGGCGACCAGGTACTCGAAGTGGTCGCGACGCGCCTCAAGGCCAGCACGCGGGAAGAAGATACCGTTGCCCGGCTGGGAGGCGACGAGTTCGTGATCCTGCTGGAAGACCTGGACGATCTCCAGCTTGCCGAGCAGGTTGGGGACAAGCTGATCAACATCGTCTCGCAGCCGATCCAACTGGATGGGGTGGAACTCTCGCTGACAGCCAGCGTGGGGATCGCCTTCTCTGAGCCCGGGACCCGAAGCCCTGAAATCGTCATGAGCCGGGCAGATCAGGCCCTGTACAATGCAAAGAACGCAGGCAAGAATACATGCCAAACCTACGACGACTGACTGCCATGTTCAAATCCCATTTTGGTGCCGTACTTCGCAAGCTTCGCCTGCAGCGGGGGCTGACGCAGGAGAACCTGGCATCGCTTTCCCACATGGAGCGCACCTTCATTTCCATGCTGGAGCGTGGGGTCAAACAACCCAGCCTGGAATCCATCTGCAACCTGTCGCAGGCATTCGGATTGCGAACGCACGAATTGCTGCACCTGTTCGAGCAGGAATTCATGC
This sequence comes from uncultured Methylobacillus sp., assembly GCA_964445115.1. Lineage (GTDB taxonomy): Bacteria > Pseudomonadota > Gammaproteobacteria > Burkholderiales > Methylophilaceae > CAIJXJ01. The sequence continues at coordinate 14,954 of CAYUJU010000036.1, forward strand.
GGGCTAACCAACAGTATCCTGGCGACCCCGACCTGCAGATTGACCAGCGCAACCTGGAAGACATGGCCTACCGGCAAGACCACCTGCGGATCGATCAAATCATCGAGACACTCCCGGTCGTCTTCTTCACCAGATCGCTGATGCCAGAATACCGCCCCACCTTTTTCAGCACCAACATCGAAAAAGTCACAGGATTTGAGCGGGATTACTTTCTTGGTTCCAACACGTTCTGGCTGGACCGGATCCATCCGGAAGACCGGGACCCGGTCATGCAAAAAGTGCGAGACCTCTCTCTGGGGGCGGCCGGACAATTAAACTATCGCTTCGCAACGCGAACCGGCCAGTGGCTGCATATCCGCGAAGAGGTACGCATCATGGCCGGAACGAAAGAAGTGCCCGGTGAAGTCCTGGGCACGCTGACGGGCACGCCCATACCGGCATGAGCGCCGCGCGGGCACTCCGCGCTGCTTGTAAAACCGCGGGAAGTGGCTGTTAGTTACCGAGTGCGCCGAACACCTTCTTGATCAGGCTGGTCGAGGCGCCCAACGGGTCCTTGCGGATCGCTTTTTCCTCTTCCGCCATCATCAGGTAAAGACCATCCAGCGCTTTCTGCGTGACGTACTGCTCCAGATTCGCCTGCTCCTTCTTCACTAGCCCGTATTTGGCACCCGTCTCGGCGAATTTGTTGTACTGCTGCGCCAGTTGGACGTCCTCGGTGGCCTTCTTGACGATGGGCAGAAACTTCTCGGCCATGGGACCTGAAGTGGTTTTCTTAAAATACTGCGTCGCGGCGTCATCGCCGCCGGTCAGGATATTCTTGGCATCCTGCACGCTCATCTTCTTGACCGAATCAATCAACAAGGCCTTGGCTTCAGGCACCGCAGCTTCGGCGGCGCGATTCATGCGCAGGGTGAGCTCATCGGCCTGCTTGCCCATGCCGAACATGCGCATGCCCTTCTCGACCTTCTTCAGGGAGTCGGGCAGCGGAATCTTGACCTTGGGATTCTTGAAAAACCCATCCGTCACGCCGAGCTTGCCAACAGCTGCACCAGAAGCCTGGATCAGTGCGTCCTTCAAACCGCCCGTGGCATCCTGGTTGCTCAGGTCGGCGAGCCCTAGTGCCATAGCTTCGGTGGCGAAAAAGGCAAAGGAAAGTGCAACGGCGAAACGGCGCATGGATCAGTCTCCAGATGTAGGTTCAGGGTTCAACGCGACTAATCTACCACCGGTTTACTTCTGAAAAAAGAAAAACCCGGCTACCGCATCGCGGGGCCGGGCCTTTCGGGCAAGGAAAAACGTCTAACGCTTGGTACGCTTCACGTTCCAAACCTTGTCGGCGTACTCCTGAATGGTGCGATCGCTAGAGAACTTGCCCATGTTGGCCACGTTCAGGATGGCACGGCGGGCCCACTCGTCCTGGTCCTGATACAGGGCGCTGACGCGCTCCTGACAGGCGATATAGCTGGCGTAATCGGCCAGCAGCAGATAGTGGTCGCCGTTCCAGGTCAGGTTTTCGTAGATGGCACGGTAGCGGTCAGGCTCTTCAACGGAGAAATAGCCGTTGCCGATCATGTCCAGCACCTGTTTCAGTTCCGGGTTGCCGTTGTAATACTCCCACGGGTTGTAGCCGCGGGCGCGCAACTCGGCGACTTCCGGCGTGGTGAGGCCGAAGATGAAGATGTTCTCGTCACCGACTTCCTCGCCGATTTCGATGTTGGCGCCGTCCAGCGTGCCGATGGTCAGCGCGCCGTTGAGCGCCATCTTCATGTTGCCGGTGCCGGAAGCCTCGGTGCCCGCGGTCGAAATCTGCTCGGACAGCTCGGCGGCCGGGAAGATCTTCTCGGCGGAGGAGACGTCATAGTTGGGCAGGAACACCACCTTGAGCAGGTCGTGCACGGCCGGGTCATGGTTGACGATGCTGGCCACGTCGTTGATCAGACGGATGATCAGCTTGGCCATCCAGTAGCCCGGCGCCGCCTTGCCCGCAAAAATCACGGTGCGCGGCACCATGCCCTGGGTCTGGCCAGCGCGGATGCGGTTGTACAACGTGATCACATGCAGCACATTCAGCAACTGGCGCTTGTATTCATGAATGCGCTTCACCTGCACGTCGAACAGCGAATCCGGGTTGACCTTCACCCCGGTCTGGCGCTCGATGCGCTCCGCCAGACGCAGCTTGTTGGCACGCTTGACGGCCATGAACTTCAGGCGGAACGCGGGATCCTCTGCAAACGGCACCAGGTTCTTCAACTGGTCCAGCTCGCGCACGAAGCCATCGCCGATGCTGGCCTTGATCAGCTCGGTCAGCCCCGGGTTACACTGGTTCAGCCAGCGACGCGGCGTGATGCCGTTGGTCACGTTGATCAGCTTGTTCGGGAAAATGCGGTGGAAATCCGCAAACAGCGTGGTTTTCAACAATTCACTGTGGATCGCCGCCACACCATTCACGGTGTGGCTGCCCACCACGGCCAGGTGCGCCATGCGCACGCGGCGGCCATGGGTTTCGTCGATGATGGACACGCGCGCCAGCAGCTCGGTTTCGCCCGGGAACTGGTGGTTCACCATCTGCAGGAAGCGGTGGTTGATCTCATAAATGATGTCCAAGTGGCGCGGCAACACGCGGCCAAACATGTCGACCGGCCAGGTTTCCAGCGCTTCCGGCATCAGGGTATGGTTGGTGTAGGCGAAGATGCGGGTAGTCAGATCCCAAGCGTAGTCCCACTTGAGGTGCTGCACGTCGACCAGCTGGTGCATCATTTCCGCCACGGCCACGGCCGGGTGGGTGTCATTCAACTGAATCCCCACCTTCTCCGGCAGCAGATTCCAGTCCTGATGGTCGGCGAGGAAGCGATGCAGGATGTCCTGGATCGACGCCGACACGAAGAAATACTGCTGGCGCAGGCGCAACTCACGGCCATTGACCGAACTGTCGTTCGGATACAGCACCTTGGACAGGTTCTCGGTGGTGTTCTTTTCTTCCACCGCGCCGACATAGTCGCCGGCATTGAACGAATCCAAGTTGAATTCACGCGTCGCCTTGGCGGACCACAGGCGCAGGTTGTTGACCGTCTCGGTCTTGTAGCCTGGGATCGGCATGTCATAGGCCATGGCCATCACGGTCTCGCGATCCACCCAGTGATGCTCCAGCGTGCCATCCGCCGCAATGAACTGCACCACGTGGCCACCGAACTTCACCGGATACAGGCGTTCAGGACGCTGGAACTCCCACGGGTTACCGTAGCGCAGCCAGTTATCCGGGTGTTCGACCTGGCATCCGCCTTCGATGCGCTGGTTGAACATGCCGTATTCGTAACGGATACCGTAGCCCATGCCCGGCAAATCCAGCGAGGCGAGCGAGTCGAGGAAACAGGCTGCGAGCCGCCCCAGGCCGCCATTACCCAGCGCCGCATCCGTTTCCAGTTCTTCGACACCTTCCATCTGCTGGCCCAGCGCCTTCAGTCCATCGCGCACCTGCGGCTCGATGTCGAGGTTGAGCGCGGCGTTGGACAACGTACGCCCGATCAGGAACTCGAGAGAGAGGTAATACAGGCGCTTCGGATCTTTCTGGTTGTAGGTTTCGACGGTTTCGACCCAGCGCTCGATCAGGTGGTCACGCACGGTATGGGCGGTGGTATCGAACCAGTCGCGTCCGGTGGCGGAACTGGGAGTCTTGCCGCCGGTATAGGTCAGGTGATTTTTCAGGGAGCACTCGATGGAGTGCTCGTCGCTGCGCAGATGGTGCTGGCGCGGGGATTTGCGGGCAGTCATGTAAAAATTCTCGAAAAGGGGAACAATTAATTTATTAGCAAGTTATGTACCGCATTTTACGCGAATTCCGCCCATTGCAGGCGATTGATCCATCAGGATTTTCTTGCGGGAGGCGCCTGAACCAGTCCCAGCACCGGCGCAAAGCCTTCACCAACAAGGTGCATCAGGCTTCAACAATCGCCCTGATGCCACTCAGTCCGGGCGAGACACCTTGCGGACGTCGAGATCGGCCAGCGTGCGGCAACCCGTCAACGCCATGGTCATTTCCAGTTCGTCACGCATCAGCCGCAGCACGTGCGCGACACCCATCGCCCCTGCGGCGGAAAGCCCCCAGACGTAAGGCCGGCCGACCATGACGGCGGCGGCGCCCAGCGCCATCGCCTTGAACACATCGCGACCGTTGCGGATGCCACTGTCCAGCAACAGCGGCACCCGTCCGGACGCAGCCTCGACAATCGCCGGCAAGGCATCGAGACTGGCGGGTACGCCGTCCAGCACTCGGCCGCCATGACTGGACACGACCAGCCCATCGCAGCCCAGCGCCATCGCGCGTCCGGCATCGTCCGCCGACAGGATGCCCTTGAGCAGTAGCGGCACCCGAATCTGGTCGCGCAACCATGCCACGTCTTCCCAGCTCGGGGCCTGGGTCATCCAGCCGTCAAACACCGCGCTTTGTGCGGGAGATAGCGTGGGCAACGGCAGCGCCGGCGCCAGATTAACGGCTTCGACCCCTTGCGGCAGCTGCAGGGTAGCCTGCTTGACCGGTGCATCCACGGTCAGCATCACCAAGCCATATCCCGCCGTGATGGCGCGCTGCGCCAGCGCCAGCGTGCGGGTGCGGTCACCCTGCCAGTAAAGCTGAAACCAGAGCGGCTGTTCGGCAGCCCGCAGAATGTCTTCCAGCGGCTGGCTGGCCAGACTGCTGACCACCATCTGCCCGCCTTGCGCATTGGCAGCCACCGCGCTGGCACACTCGCCATCCGGATGAAACAGCGACTGATAGGCAACGGGCGCCAGCAGGATCGGATGTTCGAACGTCTGGCCGAACAGCGTCAGACGGGTATGACCGCCGCGCACGTCCGCGAGGGATTGTGGCATCAGGCCAACCTCAGCAAAGGCCTTGGTGTTGCGCTGCAAGGTGAGATCGTCCCCTGCGCCGGACTGCAGGTACTGCCAGGCCTCGTTCGACAGGCGGGCTTCGGCATGCGCGGCATAGTCCTTCGCCGTGCCCACATCCTCGGGGCGTGTCGTCATCTTGGGCTGCATCAGGATTCCGCCCAGCTGCGCAGCAGGTTGTGATAGGTGCCGGTCAACCGGACGACGGGTTCTGTTTCGCCCACGGTCTGGCGTAGTTGCAGCAGCGCCATGTCCATTTCGTACAGCAGGCGACGCTGTGCCGGGTCGCGCACCATGCTCTGCAGGAACATGAAACAGGCGATGCGCTCCCCACGCGTCACCGGCGTGACCTGATGCACGGAAGACGACGGGTACACCACCAGGCTGCCTGCCTGCAATTTCACTTGATGGCGGCCGAAGGTATCCTGGATCTCCAGTTCGCCGCCGTCGTATGTCTCCGGATCCGAAAGAAACAGCGTGGCCGAAACATCCGCACGCAGATAGCCGCCCTCCGGCGCGAGCCGCATGGCATTGTCGACATGAGCGCCGTAATGATTGGCCTCCCCGCCATAACGATTGAAGAACGGTGGCAGGATCCTGGCCGGCAACGCCGCCGTGAAGAACAGCGCATTGCGGTGCAGTGCCGCCAGCACGATGCGGCGCAACTCCGGCAAGTACGGCGAGTCTTCCGGCAACTGCTGGTTGTTTTTCACCAGTGCCGCCTGCGTTCCCGCGGTGATACGCCCGCTCGCCCAGGAGGACGCCTGCAGCAGGCGACGCACCTCGGCAAGCTCCGGCTCGGTCAACACCTCTTCAATCGTGATCAGCATGCTAGAACTTGAACTCCGTGGTGAACATGGCCTTGCGTCCGGTCCCCGGCACGCTGAAACTGCCGTTGTCGTACAAGGCGTCGTAGTACACCTTGTCGAACAGGTTCTGGATGTTCAGGCGCAGGGTGTAGCGCGGTTGCTCGTAGGCCACCATGGCGTCCCAGCGCACGTAGGACGGCAGCACGTTGGGCGCGAACGCCGCCGTGGAACAGTTGTTGTACTGCCACTTGCCCGCCTGGGCGCCGGTGGTAATCTGCGTGGCGGTGCCGCAAGTCCCGATGCCATAGCCGTAGCGGTCACCCTTGGCCTCCATGCCCAGCCCGGCCTTCCAACCCGGCGCGAACTTGTAGGTCGTCCACAGGTTGGCGGTGTAACGCGGCGTGTTGCGGGGACGCTCGCCTTCCGAGGTCTGCTGCGAACGAGACTGGTAAACCGTTTGTCCCGCATCAGCGGCCTCGCCGGTCGCAAAGCCGGTGCCGGCCAGACCCGTGGGGCCGGTCGCCAAGCCGCTGTTGGTGATGCTGGCGAAAGTACCCAGCGCGGTGCCGTCGTACTGCTCGTCCACCTTGGCGTCCATCAGCGCGATGCCGCCGAAGATTTCCCACTTTTGGGTGATCCGACCTGCCACTTCCAGTTCCAGCCCATCCGTAGTGCGCTTCTTCGACAACAGGGCGGCGGTAGATTCGAGGTCCGTATTGCGCTCCCATTCCTTCTCGGCGCGATAGACTGCTGCGCGCAACGCCAGATCGCCGTCGAACAGCATCCATTTGGCGCCAAGCTCCTTGACCAGGCTGCGTTCAGCTGGCAATTCGCTGCCGGAGAGCTGGTACAGGTCGGCCGTCGGGCTGAAGGAGTCGCTGAACGAAAGGTAGTAATGCGTGTCTGCGCCAGGGTGGTACGACACCGCCCCGCGCGTACTCCACTCTCCGTAACGCAGTTGCGGCGAAGTGGTGCTGGAATACTTGGCATCCAGCTCGTCACGGCGCACGCCCAGCGTGGCTTTCCACTTGGGAATGAACTCGATCGTATCCTGCACGTAGGCGGCATACGAGATCGAATCGAACTCCACCGGGCTGCCGGTCACGCTGGCGAAATAGGGCTGATATCTGGGCGGATTGGCCGCCGTGGTCCCACCGATGTTCTGCAGGCTATGACGGTAGCTGTTTTCCTTGAAGAACTCGCCCCCCACCAGAAACTCGTGTTTCATGCCCAACAGGTCGAACTTGTTGCTGTAGTCACTCTGCAACGTCACCGTCTCATAATCCATCACACGGTTAGGACCGCCGTTACAGTTGGTCGGCGTCGTACACAGCGCGCTCAGCGCATTGGGAGCAATCGTCGCACTGGGTGTACGTGCCCAATAGCTGCGCTCGTAATCGGCAAAGCGCAATTGCGTACGCCACTCGCTCTGGGGCGAGAAACGGTGGGTAAACGTCGCCGTCGTGATCTTGGTTTCGCTCTTGTCGAAATTGAGATCCGTACCCCAGAAGGTTTTTACCGGAAATGCCGTTTGCGGCTTATGCGTGGTGCTGTTGAAACTCACCCCGTAATCCGGCGTATCGTCGGTGGTGGTATGCAGATGACTGAGAATGAATTCATTATCCGTCTCAAGTCCGAAACCAATGCTCCCCGCGATGCCTTTGCGCTTCAGGTCAGGCTCATCGCCAGTCACCGGGTTGGAACGCCAACTGCCGTCGTCACGCTGCATCAGGTTGAGGCGAATGGCAGCATGCTCGCCCACGCGCTTGTTGAAATCGCCCGTCGCTTCACGATACCCATCGGTCCCGATACTCGCCGTGACTTTGTTTTTGTCCGTGAGCTGCGGCACCTTGCTGACCTGGTTGATCACGCCCCCTGCCTGACCACGGCCGAACAGCATGGCCCCGGCGCCGCGCAGCACGTCAACCTGCTCCAGGTTGAAGGTTTCGCGGTTGTATTGCGCGGTGTCGCGAATGCCGTCCAGATACATGTCGCCGAAGGTATAGAAGCCGCGCAACATCATGTTGTCGCCAGCTCGGCCGCCTTCCGCCGCATTGAAAGTCAGGCCGGACACGTTACGTAGCGCCTCTTTCAAGGAACCGACCTGCTGTTCTTCCATCAACTGATTGGTTACCGTCGTCACCGCCTGCGGCACATCGTGCGGATCCTGCAATATCTTGCCGACGCGTGTCGTGGTGGCGCGATAGCCATCCTGCTCGATCTCGGCATCTGCCTGCACCTTCACGGTGGAAAGCACCTTGTCTTCCTGACCTTCTGACCCCTCCGCCGCGAATGCGCTGAGGGACAACCCACCCGCCATCAGCGCCGCACCCAGCGGCAGCAACGGCATCGCCTTGTTTTTCGATTCCTGCATTATGACTCCTAAAAAAACGTGGCTGGCTTGCGGCTGGCTGTTATGAAAATGGTTGAAGTGGTTTAGCGGCACTATCGAGGTTCAGTGACGAACCCGATCCGGGTCAGTCCGGCCGTTGCCGCGTCCGACATCAGTTCCGCAACCTTGCCGTAGGCAACCTGGCTATCGGCACGGATGCGCAATTCGGGCTGCTTGCCCGACTGGGCGGCCAACTGCATGTCGGCACGCCAAGCGGCCTGATCGACGGCCCGGTCGTTCCAGTACACCTGCCCGGCGGCGTCCACAGCCAAGCTAACGATTTCCGGCTTGCTGTCCTCAGGCGCAGAACTGGCCTTGGGCAGGTCCACCTTGACTGCGTGCGTCATCAGCGGCGCGGCGATGATGAAGATCACCAGCAGCACCAGCATCACGTCGATCAGCGGCACCATGTTGATCTCGGCCATGGGCTGGCTGGTGCTGTTCTTTGAAAATCCGCCGAAGGCCATTACGCACCCTTTCTCGCCAGCGGCATGACGTTGGCAGCCGTCGGCTCAGTCGCACGACTGCCGGTGGACATGAAGGCGAACAGGTCATGGGCAAAGCTGTCCAGTTCCGCCAGCACGACGCGGTTGGTCCGGGCAAAGAAGTTGTAGGCCAGCACCGCCGGGATCGCGACCGCCAGCCCCAGTGCCGTCATGATCAACGCCTCGCCGACTGGCCCCGCCACCTTGTCCAGCGTGCTCTGGCCGCTGGCGCCGATGCTGATCAGGGCGTGATAGACACCCCATACCGTGCCGAACAGGCCGACAAACGGCGCACTTGACCCCACGGAAGCCAGCAACGTCAGACCGGATTCGAGGCGTGCCGTATCCTGGTCGATAGCGCGGCGCAGGGAACGGGTCAGGAACTCTTCCTGCGACCCGGCCTCGATCAACCGGGTGGTCGTCTTGGCCCCATACTGACTGATCGCGCGGAAGCCGTGATGCGCAAGATGCGAGAACGGATCGCGCGGCTGACCATCGCTCAGGCGTTTCGCCACCACGTCCAGATCAGGGGCCTCCCAGAATGCCGCCAGGAAGCTAGCCGCGTGGCGCCGCATGCGCCAGTTCGCCAGCGCCTTGGCCACGATCAGGTACCAGGTCGTGATCGACATCAACAACAGCACGACCAGCAGGAACCCGCCTACTCCGTCGATTTCCTTCAAAAAATTGGCAAAGCCCAGACTCGATTGCATAGTTAACCTTTCAGACTGAATTGAATGGGGACGATGACCCAGGCATCGACCGGCTTGCCGCCCTGTCGTGCCGGCATGAATTTCCACTGCCGCACCGTTTGGAGCGCGCGTTCGTCCAGGCGCTCGTAACCGCTGGAGCGATGCAGATTGACCTGCTCGGCGCGCCCCTCCGCGGTCACGCGGACCCGGAGCAGCACCTGGCCTTCCTCACGTAGCTTTCTGGAGAGGGGCGGATAACCCGGCGCAGGATTGTCGAGATAGTCGGCATCGAAACGCGGTTGCTCCACAGGCTCGTCCCTCGTGGCCGGCTGGGGTTCTGCGGGCGCCACTGCGGGTTGTGGATCCGCCTTGGCGACGCTCGACTCCTCAGGCGGCGGAGCAACAGGTGCCGCGGTTGCCACCGGCGATGGCGCCTGCGACGCAACCACAGGCGGAGCCACGACAGGCTGATGCAGTTGCACAGGCCGCGGCAAAGGGCTGGGTTGCTTGACCACCGGCTTGGGCGGCACCGGACGGACCGGCATAGGCTCCGGCCGCGTGTCGGGCTGAACGGCAGGCTCAGGCGCGATCAGGCGCACGACCAGCGGGGGCGTCTCCACCGGCGCGAGCACCTCCTGGCGTGCCAGCAGCCACAGCATCACCAACCCGTGCAGCAACGCCACCCACGCCATGGTGGACCATGACAGCGAGGGTTGCTCAACTCCTGCGATGGAATGTTGCCAATACACGTACAACCAGCCTTCCTGTTGCCCGCGTGCATGGGACGACGCCACATGACGAACGGGAATGTGTTACTGGCTGGCTTCCGGCTTGGTGCCGGTGGCTGGCTGGATGAATTATTTGGTGAGAATCAGCTTGCCCTGACTGGTCAGGCGCAAACGATACTCGTCACCACCGTGCTCGATGATGACTTCGCGCGACTGCCCGAGCAGTTCCGCGCTGGTGAGCCGGGCACGGGCTTTCGGATTCCGTGCCGGCGTGTTTTCAATCGGTTCGCCAGACATGGCCGGCGGTTGGGGTTTCGACATGCGGATTCCCATATTCAAGCGACGGCAAACGCCATGCCGGCGGTATCCGCTGCACGTGCCTCGCGCAGACATTGCTTGGCGCAGGAAGCGCACCGCCCGCACTCAGTCGTTACGCCCAGGTCGCGACGCAGGTCTTTCAGCGTCTCCGCGCCATCGCGTGCGGCCTGGTGAATCTGCCGCTCGGTCACTGCCTTGCATACACACACGTACATTGCCTGTTTCCTCGTTGCCTAAACACTATCAAAACAACATAGGAATCATTCTCATTTATATTTGATCGACTGTCAACACTAATGCGATTCATTCTCAATAAAACACAATGCGCCCGTTCGAAAACAAAAAACCGCGAACGAAGTCGCGGTTTTTCAGGCCGGCCCAATGCAGGTCGGCATCATGCAGCCATATCCTCTCCGTTAATCTCCGGAGGTGCCCATATGGCTTTGCAGGTAGTTCGGCAGCGTCACCTCCTGAATCAGCGACTGCTGCGTCTCCAGCCAGTCAATGGCGTCCTCGCAGGCTTCCAGCAACTCCTGCAGCAAATCGCGACTGACGTAATCCTGTTGCGTCTCGCACAGGGCAATCGCCTCGACCAGCAAGGGGCGCTGGCTTTCGGTTTCATACTTAAGATCGCCGGAGAGGCACTCAGCGACGTGCTCGCCAATCAGCAGCTTGCCAAGGTTCTGCAGGTTGGGCAGCCCTTCCAGGAACAGGATGCGCTCGATAATTTCATCGGCCTCCTTCATCACTCGGATCGATTGCTTGTAATGGTAGTCGTTGAGCTTTTCCAGCCCCCAACTGCGGAACATGCGCGCGTGCAGGAAATACTGGTTGATCGCCGTCAGTTCGTTCTTGAGCACCTTGTTCAGGATGTCGATGACTTTTTTGTCGCCCTTCATTGCCCTCTCCTCACGCTGCCTGCGGCTTCATCTGGCTTTGCTGGTAATTGGCCAGACCCACCAGTTCGATCAGACGCAGTTGTTGCTCCAGCCAATAGGCGTGGTCCATTTCCGTGTCTTCCAGTTGCACCAGCAGCATGTCGCGCGTGACGTAGTCCTGGGCCTTCTCACAGGCCGCGATGGCTTTCTTGAGTTCCCCCACCACATGGTATTCCACCGCGAGGTCGGACTTGAGCATCTCCGGCACGGTACTACCGATGTTCAGCGCCTCACGCTTCACCATATTGGGCTTACCCTGCAGGAACAGGATGCGCTGGATCATGGCACGCGCATGCTGGCGCTCGTGGTCAGATTCGTGCAGGGATTTCTCGGCCAGTTCCGGCAAGCCGAAGTCGGCATACATTTCGCCGTGGATCAGGTATTGATCGACCGCGGCCAGCTCTCCCGCCAGCAAGTCGTTGAGAATTTCGATGATTTTCTTGTCGCCCTTCATGATGTGCTCCTTTGCCGCAGGCCGGCCATGCGATTCAAATAGTGTATCAATCAACGTCAGCCATCGGATGACAATTTCAACACTGTCCGGCAGCTGGCCATGATGACCACGAGGCACAACTCAAGAAAATCCTCATGTTGGGTTCATGAACCCACCGAGTACCCGAAAAAATCACTTGGGTATAGTGCTTCTCACGGGCCAGGTATTCCGGCTCGTCAAAAAACCAACCCAACGAGTAAAGGAGATCATCATGTGGACCAAGCCTGAAGCAACCGAAATGCGTTTTGGTTTTGAAGTCACCATGTACGTCTGCAATCGCTAATCTCCGCGATTCCAGCACGTCAGACAACGGGGACTGAGGTCCCCGTTGTTGTTTCATGAAAGGCATTATGTATATTAGTAATTAGTGATATTCTTATCACATCTGTCATCCCGGCATGCCAGATGCGTTGGCAAGTAACGTCAAAGCCCTGAAACCATCCTCGGCAGCAGGTTCCGGGTTGCAGTGCAAGCGCGCCGGATGCAATATGGGCGCTAGCTGAAATCACGGATACGGCCTCAGTGACTCGACGAGCGAATGACATGATGAAAAAAGCCGCAGCACTGCGTCAAACACGCCCCTGGAGCCTCAGGCGAGAAATTGCCGTGCTTCTGGTGCTGAAAGTGATCCTGCTGTATGCGATATGGGAATTATGGTTTGACTCGCCCATGCCTAAAAGCGACCGTGCGGCCAACACGGCACGCATCATTCTTAACCGATAAGGATTCTCAGAATGCTGCCCTCCACTGAAGTTGTCGAACTTTCCCGCCTCCAATTTGCCGCTACGGCAATGTACCACTTCCTGTTCGTGCCGCTGACGCTGGGGCTGTCGTGGATC
>CAYUJU010000037.1:0-25993 GCA_964445115.1 uncultured Methylobacillus sp.
GCCTTCGCCCACGACCACGTCGTTGATGGTGATGTAGAGCGCGTGCTCGGTGACCGGGGTTTTCACTTTATAAGTGTTGCCCACCAGCTTTTCCGGACGGCTGAGCGGCTCGCCCATCTGGTAGACCTCGGCCTTTTGCGGTTGCGCAGCCTGCTTGGCGGCTTCAGCCGCGGCTTGCTCGGCCTTGGCCTTGTCTTCTTCGGTCACGACGTTGTAGCCGGTGATTTTCTTTTCGATTTTGATTGCCATGTTTTTCTCCTTGGGGGGGTCCCCCTCACCCTAGCCCTCTCCCACCAGGGGAGAGGGGATTCGCGGATCGGAAGCTTGTCCCGATCCCCTGGTCTTTAGCCTTTAGAACTTGCCGTAGTAGCCTTCTTTCAGGGCGTCGTACAGGTTGGCGGCGGTGTGGATTTCGCCGTCGTACTCGATTTCTTCGTTGCCCTTGCACTCGACCACGGTGCCGTCATCCAGAGTGAACTTGTAGGTGGTGTTCTCGAGATCCTTCTCGGTCACCAGCACGCCCTGGAAGGCTTCCGGGTTGAAGCGGAAGGTGGTGCAGCCCTTCAGGCCCTTTTCGTAGGCGTAGAAGTAGATGTCCTTGAAATCTTCGTACGGGTAGTCGGTCGGTACGTTGATGGTCTTGGAGATGGAGCTGTCAATCCACTTCTGTGCGGCGGCCTGGATATCCACGTGCGCCTTGGCCGGGATGGTGGAGGAATCCACGAAATACTCCGGCAGCTGCTCTTCCGGCTTGTCGGAGAACGGCATGGCGTTGGGGTTAACCAGCTCGCGGTAGGCCAGCAGCTCGTAAGACCAGACGTCGACCTTTTCCTTGGACTTCTTGCCTTCGCGGATCACGTTGCGGCTGTAGTGGTGCGCGAACGAGGGCTCGATGCCGTTGGAAGCGTTGTTACCCAGGGACAGGGAGATCGTGCCGGTCGGCGCGATGGAGCTGTGGTGGGTGAAACGCACGCCCTTTTCGGCGATCTGCTTGCGCAGGCTTTCCGGGAACTGCTGCATGTACTTACTATAAAGACCCAGCAGCACCTTGCCCTTGACCTTGTCGCCCAGCTTGATGCCGTCGCGTGCCATTTCCGGACGCTTGGCCAGCAGGTCGGCGGTGATCTCGAACTCTTCGTTCATGATCGGTGCCGGGCCCTTTTCCTCGGCCAGTTCCAGCCCGATTTCCCAGCCAGTTTCGGCCATGACGCGGGTGACTTCTTCGGTGAACTTGACGGACTCGGCAGAGCCGTACGGCATCTTCAGCATGGTGAGGGTAGAACCCAGGCCCAGGTAGCCCATGCCGTGACGGCGCTTGCGCATGATCTCGGCCTGTTGCTGCGGCAGCGGCAGGCCGTTCACTTCGACCACGTTGTCCAGCATGCGGGTAAAGGTAGCCACCACTTCACGGTATTCTTCCCAGTCGAAGTGCGCCTGGTCGGTGAACGGCTGCTTGACGAAGCTGGTCAGGTTGACGGAGCCCAGCAGGCAGGCACCATACGGCGGCAGCGGCTGCTCACCGCAGGGGTTGGTCGCGCGGATGTTTTCGCAGAACCAGTTGTTGTTCATCTCGTTGACCTTGTCGATCAGGATGAAACCCGGCTCGGCGAAGTCGTAGGTGGAGGACATGATCACGTCCCACAGGCGGCGCGCCTTGATGATCTTGTACACGCGGCAGGCGGTCTTGCCGTCGGATTCGCGGGTCAGGTACTTGCCCTTGACCGGCCACTCGCGCCACACGACCTGATTGTTGTCGGTGAGGTCCAGCTTGTCGGCTTCGGCTTCCTTGGCGGTGACGGGGAAGGCCAGCTTCCACTCGGCATCGGCCTTCACGGCTTCCATGAATTCGGCGGTGATCAGGGTGGACAGGTTGAACTGGCGCAGACGACCGGCTTCACGCTTGGCCTTAATGAAGTCGGCCACGTCCGGATGGGAGATGTCGAAGGTGGCCATCTGCGCGCCACGACGGCCACCGGCGGAGGACACGGTGAAGCACATCTTGTCGTAGATATCCATGAAGGACAGCGGGCCGGAGGTGTAGGCACCTGCGCCGGCCACGAAGGCACCCTTGGGACGCAGCGTGGAGAACTCGTAGCCGATGCCGCAACCGGCCTTGAGCGTCAGGCCAGCTTCGTGCACTTTTTCCAGAATGCCGTCCATGGAGTCTTCCACGGTGCCGGACACGGTGCAGTTGATGGTGGAGGTAGCCGGCTTGTGCTCCAGCGCACCAGCGTTGGAGGTGATGCGGCCAGCCGGGATCGCGCCGCGACGCAGTGCCCACACGAACTTTTCGTACCAGTAGGCACGCTTTTCTTCGGTGGATTCGGCATCGGACAGGGCACGCGCTACGCGCTGATAGGTGTCATCGATGTCGTTGTCGATGATCTCGCCCTGCTTGGACTTGAGGCGGTACTTCTTATCCCAGATATCGACCGAGACGGGCTGCATCGGGACTTCACGCGCCGCTTCCTGCGCGACCTTGACTGCTTTTAGCATCTTATTATTTCCTCCACGGAGATTCATACAAACCACAATATCTTGCGATTGGTCGAAACTTTAGACCCACCCATTGGGCCCGTCAAGCAAATCAACCAGAAATTTTTTTATGATTTCCGGTTGACTTCGCCCACCTCAAGAGCAAGTAAGCGACACGTGAGCGTGAGTCCTCGCTCACGAGGATTCCGGACCAATCTGTGCGAAAATCACGCCATGCCCAAATGGTTATATACCCTCCTGCTGAACCTGCTGATTCCGTTCGCCCTGCTCAAGCTATGGTGGCGCGGACGCAAGCAGCCGGACTACCGCCGCAATATCCCCGAGCGCTTCGGCCTGTACCGCACCCCCGCGCCTGAAGCCCCGGTAATCTGGCTGCACGCGGTCTCGGTGGGCGAAACCCGCGCGGCGGCGCCACTGGTGGAGCGTCTGCTGCAGCAGTACCCCGACCACACTATCCTGCTCACCCATGCCACGCCGACCGGGCGCGCCACCGGCGAACAACTGTTCGGCGACCGGGTACTGCGCACCTACCTGCCTTATGACTTGCCGGAGGCGGTGGACCTGTTCCTCAACCATTACCGCCCGCGCCTCGGGCTGCTGCTCGAGACCGAACTCTGGTTCAACCTGATCGCCGCGTGCGACCGCAAGCGCATCCCCTTGCTGCTGGTCAACGCGCGCCTGTCGGAGAAATCGGCTCGTGGCTACACCCGCCTCGGCAAACTGACGGCACAGGCGCTGGGCCAGTTGAAGGGGATCGCCGCACAAACCGAGGCAGATGCCGCCCGGTTACGTGCCTTGGGCGCCCCGGAGGTCACCATCACGGGCAACCTGAAGTTCGACGTGACCCCCCCAGCGGATGCCGCAGTCCAGGGGCAAGCGTTGAGAGCCGCGCTGGGTACGCAGCGCCAGGTGCTGCTCGCCGCCAGCACCCGGGAAGGCGAAGAGGCGCTGGTGCTGGATGCGATCGAACAGCTTCCATCGCCTGCGCTGCTGACCGTGATCGTCCCGCGCCACCCACAACGCTTCGACGCGGTCGCCGACCTGCTCACGCAAAGGGGCATCCCCTACGTGCGCCGCTCCGCGCATGTCGATGTGCCGGCCGATTGCCGCGTCGTGCTGGGTGACAGTATGGGGGAAATGCACACTTATTATGCCGCCTGCGACATCGCCTTCATCGGCGGCAGCCTGTTGCCGTTCGGCGGCCAGAACCTGATCGAGGCGTGTGCCATGGGCAAGCCGGTGATCATCGGCCCGCATACGTTCAACTTTGAAGCGGCCACACGCATGGCCGTGGATGCCAATGCCGCCCTGCAGGTCGACGACGCCACGGGTTTGGCGCAAGCCGCGGAGACCCTGCTGCGGGATGTAGTGCTGAGGCAGAAAATGGGAGAACTGGCCTTCGACTTCAGCCAGGCACAGCGCGGGGCCACGGAGCGGGTGATGGCGCTGGTGCAGCACCAGCTGAACGTCGAATAGGCTGCGCGCGCCGCTGGACCAGCACGGTGCGCAGCCAGCACAGCCGCATGCGACCACCCGGTTAACGGATCAGACGGGAAACCTGCTTGAAGACGTCGCCTTCGGCGACTTTCAGCCACTCGAACAACACCGACTCGGTGTTGGTGACGATCACGCCGGCCTCGCGCAGGCGCGCCATCGCATTGGCATGATGGGCCGGGTTGCGGGAAAGCACGGCATCCTCGACCACGAACACCTGACGCCCCATTTCCTGCAATTGGATCGCCGTCTGCAGGATGCAGATATGCGCCTCCATGCCGGCCAGAATCAACTGCTGGCGCGTATCGTCCATGCGGTCGCAAAACGCGCTCTCTTCACAGCACGAGAAAGCAGTTTTCTCGACACGCGACTGCGCATCGAGCCAGGTCTGCAAATGGGGCAGGGTCGGGCCCAGACCCTTGGGATACTGCTCGGTATGGATCGCCGGCACGTCGAGCAACTGCGCGGCCTGCAGCAGGACACTGCAGTTGCGCAACATGGCCTGCAGCGCCGCTTCCGGCATTACGGAACACAGCTTTTCCTGAACGTCGATCAGGACGAACTGGCTATCGAAACGATCGGCCAGCAGAGAGCGCTTCATACGCCTTCCAGCGTCTTGTTGATCTCGTCCAGATCGCTGTCCTGCAGCACGCCAGCGGCAGCCTTGAGCTGGAGAATGCTCAACAGGTAGGTGTAACGGGCCTGCAGCAGATCGCGCTTGGCGCTGTAGAGTTGCTGCTGTGCATTCAGTACATCCACGCTGGTGCGCACACCGACCTCGTAACCCAGGTTGGTCGAGTCCAGCTGGCTTTGCGTAGAGGCAAGCGCCTGCTCCAGCGCCTTGACCTGCGCCACCGTGCTGGTCACGTTCAGGAACGCCTGGCGTGCCTGCAGTTCTGCCTGGCGACGCGCGGCTTCGACTTCGTCCTGCGCCTTTTGCTTGTTGGCCGCAGCCTCACGCCCGCGAGAGGTAATCGCACCGCCCTGGTAAAGCGGGATTTCCAGTTGCAACCCGATCACGCCGCTGTTGGTGATGCGGTTGTAACCGCGCATATCGGCCGCCACGCCGCCATCGGCGCGCTGGTCAGCGTAACTGCCAACGACGTCCAACGTCGGCAGGTGCCCGGCGTGGGCGCGTTCGACTTCTTGCGAGGCCAGCCTCAGGTTCTGCTGCTGGATCTTCAACGCCAGGTTGTTTTGCTCGGCCAGCGCCACCCAGCTATCCATGTCGCCAGGCTGGGGGATTTCGGCTTTCAGATCCGCCTTGGCGGCTGCAAGACGGCCCGGCAATTGCGTCGTGATCGCCTGGATGGCGCGTTTTTTTACTTCCAGATCGTTCACTGCCGCGATTTCCTGCGCTGAGGTCAGGTCAAAACGCGCCTGCGCTTCATGCACGTCAGTAATGGTGGCAGTGCCAACCTCGAAATTGGCCTTGGCTTGTTCGAGTTGCTTGGTGATGGCCGCCTTCTGCGCCACGATCAGGTCAATCTTGTCCTGCGCCAGCAACACGTCGAAATACGATTGCGAAACGCGCAGCATCAGGCTCTGGCGCGCGCTGTTCAACTGCTCATCCGCTTGGGCCACCTGCGTTATGGACTGCTCGAGCGCCACGCTGTTCTGCTTGCGGAACAGCGGCTGGCTCACATCGACGCGGTAGCCATAGGTCTGATAGCGGTCGAAACCGTTGTAGGAAAACGCCGAAAGCCTCCCAGGCTCGCTGGTGATATCGGTCTGGTTATGGTTCGCGCTGGCACTGAGCTTGGCGGTCGGCAACAGCAATGCCTTGCCCTGCGCCAGTTTCTCCTGCGCGGCCAATCGGGCGCTTTGCGACGCGGCCCAAGTCGGGTCGCTCGCCTGTGCCTGCTGGTAGATTTCCATCAGGGTTTGATTGGGCGCAGCCATGCCCGCCGAGGACACCAGCATGAACGCCCCGGGAACCGTCAGGCGGCAAAACAAAGACAATGCACTCATCACGATACCTACAATTTTGATAAATCTCACAAAGTCTCGCACATAATTAGTTGTTTGAAAAGGTGCATAAGACCCTGCTTATATTGCATTTCATGTCTCCAGGGGAGGCCGAAGTTGCCTGCTGGCCACACCAAGCCGTGCCATAATGTGGCTTTCGCAGCCACTTCTGTTAGCCATGGATTTCATTCTTCTTTTCAAAGCCCTGCTGCTCGGCCTCGTCGAAGGCGCCACCGAGTTCCTGCCGGTCTCCAGCACCGGCCACCTGATCATCGTGGGCGATTTGCTGCACTTCAACGACGGCCGCGGCAAGGTGTTCGAGATCGTGATCCAGTTGGGGGCCATCCTGGCGGTGTGCTGGGAATACCATGCACGCATCACCCACGTCTCTGGCAACCTGAGCGAGCCCGCCTCGCAAAAGCTGCTCGGCAACCTGGCGCTGTCCTTCCTGCCGGCAGCCCTGCTTGGGCTGACGTTTCACGACCAGATCAAAACCTACCTGTTCTCGCCAGTGACCGTCGCCATCGCGCTAATCGTGGGCGGCTTCGCGATTCTGGTCATCGAAAAATTTGCCCCGAAACCCGATACCGAGACGGTAGACGACATGGACTGGAAACATGCGCTCAAGGTGGGCATGGCCCAATCCGTCGCACTGATTCCGGGCGTTTCGCGGGCTGGCGCCACCATTCTGGGCGGTGTGGTGTTCGGGTTGTCGCGGCGTGCGGCGACCGAGTTCTCCTTCTTTCTGGCCATTCCCATCATGTTTGCTGCGACCGGCTACGATCTCTTCGACAGCTGGAGCAACCTGCATGCAGAGGATTTCGCCCTCTTCGCGGTCGGCTTCGTGACGGCATTCTTCAGCGCCCTGTTCGTGGTGCGAGGCCTGCTGCACTACGTGGCACGCCATGATTTCCGCGCGTTCGCCTGGTATCGCATCGTGTTCGGTCTGATTGTCCTGGGGTTTTACTGGAATTCCTGAGCCATGTGCGATTACCACAGCCTGGTCGCTACCCTGCACCGTTTTGCTGAGGAATCGCGGCGACGCCCGCTGACGCTGGGAGAAGCCCTGGACAGCCTGGATGAGGCCGCCTATGCCCTGATTGCCATCATCCTGGTCCTACCCTTTCTGCAGCCCGTGCCGCTCGGCCCCTTCACCGTGCTGGGCGGACTGGTTTTCGTCACGCTCGGCTGGCAGGTCCTGCGCGGCCACGAATCCCCGGTACTGCCGGCCAAGCTCCGAGAGATCACCCTGAGCACCGCGACGTGGGGGTTGATCATCAAGGCTTGCCTCCGCCTGATCGGCTTTTGCCGCAAATTCACCAAGCCCCGCTACCAAGGCCTGATTTCCGGACGCAAAGGGCAAAAAGTCGCGGGGTTCATCCTGTTGGCCGCCGGCCTGCTGATGGCGATCCCCTTCGGCATCCTGCCGTTCAACAACATGTTGCCGGGGCTGGCGATCCTGTTCTATGGGATCGCCGAACTGGAAGACGACGGGCTGATGATCTTCGTCGCATGGTTCTGGCTGATCTTCACTGTCATCTATTTCGCCGCCTTTTTCGTTGCTCTCTGGTATTTCGGCAATGAGGCAATGAAGCACTTCCACTGGTAAACTTCAACTCATCAGAACTTGCAACAACCCCGTCGCGCCGGCCGCGTGCTCGCACGACCGGCACGACAACCCTGGAGCCACACGCATGAACAAAATTCTCAAATATTCCCTGATCGGTATCGGCGGCTTGACAGGGCTGGTGCTGATCGCCATCGGGATAATCGCCGCAACCTTCAACCCCAACGATTACAAGCCACTGATCGTCAAACTGGTGAAGGAAAAGAAGCAGCGCACGCTCAACATCGAGGGCGATATCAAGCTGGCCTTCTGGCCCAAGCTGGGCGCAGACCTGGGCAAGGTCAGCCTGTCCGAGCATAACGGCGACCGGGAATTCGCCGGCATGCAGAGCGCCAAAGTATTTGTCGCCGTGCTGCCATTGCTGAAAAAAGAGCTGGTGATCGACACGATCAAAATCGACGGCGTGCACGCCAACCTGGTGCGATTCAAGGATGGCACCACCAACATCGACGACCTGATGAGCAAGGAAGAAGAGTCCGAAGAGATCAAGTTCGACATCGACGGCATCCAGGTCACCAATGCGGGCCTGACCGTCAAGGACGAGATGGGCAACCGCAATATCGCCCTCAGCGACCTGCAACTGGAAACCGGCCATGTTGCCAAGAACGAGCCGATCGCCCTCAAGACCCGCTTCACGCTCAAGGGCGACAACCCGGCCATCAACGCCAACATGCAGCTCAAGGGCACGCTGCTGGCCAACACCGAGACCAAGCAATATGGTGCCAAGGGGCTGGACTTCGGCCTGCAAGGCGACGTAGCGACCAATAAGGGCATCGACCTCAAGCTCTCCGGCGACCTCGACGCCAAGCCGGAACTGATGGAGTTCACGGTGGACGGTCTCAAACTTGTACTTAAGGCCGACCTGAGCGGGCAAGCCACCACGGTGGAACTGGATGCCCCCAGCCTGGTCGCCCGCAAGAACGAGGTCAGCGGCAAGGAAGCGCGCCTCAACCTGAGCCAGCGCAAGGGCGACGACACTTTCGATGCCAAGCTGGTCATCGCCGACCTGAAGGGGTCGCCCAAGGCGTTCCAAAGCTCCGGCATCAGCGGCGAAATTTCCGGCAAGCAGGGCGCGCGCAGCCTCAACGGTAAATTCAGCTCGCCGTTCTCCGGCAACCTCGAAACCCTGGTGTTCGACCTGCCCAAGCTGGCCGGCAACGTGGACATCAAGGACCCCGCCCTGCCCAACGGCGCCGCCAAGGCGGCGTTCAACGTCAACGCCCACGCAGACGTGAAGCAGGAGCAGGCCAAGGTCGACCTCAACGCGGAGATCGACGGCAGCAAGCTGAAAGGGGATGTGGCGGTGGCTGGCTTCGGCAAACCGAACGTCACCTTCCACCTGAACGCAGACCAACTGGACCTGAACAAACTGCTGGGCAACAAGAAAGACAATAAGCCCGCATCCGCCGCCGCAGACAAACCGGCTGATCTGTCCGCACTCAAGGATGTGCTGGCGCAGGGCACGCTGAATATCGGCAGCATCGCCTACGACAAGTATCGCGTTGCCAACCTGGCGGCCACGGTCAAGGCCGATGGCCAGGCGCTCAACGTCAGCCCGTTGTCACTGAAACTGGACGATAGCCAGATCAAGGGCAGCGTAGGGGTCACCAATTTCTCCCGCGCGCTGATCACCTTCGACCTCGACATCGACCGCCTCGATGCCGACCGCTACGCGCCTCCCGCCGACCCCAAGGCTGCGGCCGGACCAAGCAAGCCGCTGGACCTGTCCGCACTCAAGGCGTTGAATGCCGCAGGCAGCCTGCGCATCGGCAGCCTGAAATACGGCAAGGTGCAGGGCAGCAACATCCGCATCGACCTCAAGGCCGATGGCGAAAAGCTCAAGCTGGACCCGTTCGCAGCCAAAATCGACGACAGCCAGGTCAAGGCGGTCCTGGGGATCACCCGATTTCAGAACCCGCAATTCACCTTCGACGTGGATATCGACCGCCTGGATGCAGACCGCTACGTGACCAAGTCCGAACCGGCTGCCAAATCCACGGGCGACGCCCCGCTGGACCTGTCGGCGCTGAAAACACTCAACGCCAGTGGCGAAGCGCGCCTCGGCTGGCTGAAGGTGGCCAACGTCAAGACCAGCAATGTCAAGGTCGGCCTGAAGGCGGACGGCGGGCTGGTGAACGTCGCCCCGTTTTCCGCCAACCTGTATGAAGGCAGCATGGCCGGCAGCCTGAGCGTGGATGCGCGCAGTACGCCCGCCATCACGGTGAAGCAGGAAATGAAGGGCATCCAGATCGGCCCACTGCTGGTCGATGCCATCAACAACGACATGCTGGAAGGCAAGGGCACGCTGAACGTGGACGTCAAGACCACCGGCGCCACGGTCGGCGCGCTGAAGAAGGCACTGGGCGGTACGGCCAACGTCGCGCTGGCTGATGGTGCGGTAAAAGGCATCGACATCGCCGGGACGATCCGCGACATCAAGGGCAAGTTCAACTTCAAGGGCAACTCGCTGGGCGCCGACCAGAAGAAGCGCACCGACTTCAGCGAGATGACCGCCAGTTTCAAGATCGCCAACGGCGTGGCTCATAATGACGACCTGAGCATGAAGTCCCCCCTGCTGCGCGTGACCGGCAGCGGCGACATCGACATCGGCAACGAGAAACTCAACTACATCGCCAAGCCGACGGTGGTCGCCTCGCTCAAGGGGCAGGGCGGCTCCGATCTGGGTTCGCTCAACGGCCTGACCTTCCCGGTCAAGGTCACCGGTACGTTCTCCGACCCGAAATACGGCCTGGATTTCAGCGCCATCGGTACCGAAATCGCCAAGAAAGGCGTGCTGGAAAAGGTCGGCGGCGCAAAGGGCGATGCCGTCCAGAAGTTAATCGGCGGTGACACGGCAGGTGGGCTGGAAGGCTTGCTGGGCGGCAAGAAAAAGGCCGCTGAGCCAGCCACCGCACCAGCGCCCGCGGATGCGGCCAGCACGACACAGGCCGCCCCTGCTCCGGCGGAGCCACCGAAACCCCAGACACCGGAAGAAAAAGCCAAGAAGAAACTCAACAAACTGCTGGGGCTTTGATGTGATGTCACATACGGCCGCCGGTCAGGGTAAGGCAAGCAGACTGTACGGCATGCTGCCGTTGGAGGTATCGCATTCATGAAGCCCTGGTTGCTGCATGCCTTCACGGCCATGATCTTCGCCGGCATCACCACTGTGATCGCCAAGCAGGGCCTGGCCGGCGTCTCTGCCGAACTTGGCATCGCCGTGCGCACGGTGTTCGTGTTCATCTTCGTCATGGCGTTCGTGGCGTTTGCCGTGCCCATGGCCGAGATCAAGGCCATCCAGCAACCCAGTCTGGTCTGGCTCGCGATCTCCGCCTTCACCACCGCCGTATCGTGGATCTATTTCTACAAGGCTCTCAAGGCAGGGGATGTAGCAACCGTCGCCCTGATCGACAAGGGGAGCGTGGTGGTCGCCATCGTGCTGGCAACACTCTTCCTGAAAGAGGTGCTGACCTTGCGCATCGTGATCGGCGCCGCCCTGATCACCGCCGGGCTGATCGTCATCTCGCGTCGCTGATGTCCGATTTTTCCGACCGCATCATCGCCTGGCAACGCCAGCATGGCCGCCACACGCTGCCCTGGCAGAACACCCGCGACCCCTACGCCATCTGGGTGTCCGAGATCATGCTGCAGCAAACCCAAGTGACGGCCGTGATTCCTTACTACCTGCGCTTCATGGCGCGGTTCCCCGATGTTGCCACGCTGGCGCGCGCCGACGAAGACGACGTGCTGCAACACTGGAGCGGACTGGGCTATTACTCGCGTGCACGCAACCTGCATGCGGCAGCACAAGCGATTCTGACCGAGCACGGCGGCCACTTTCCCGACACCCCCGAGTCGCTGGCCACGCTACCCGGGATCGGCCGGTCCACTGCTGCCGCCATTGCGGCGTTCGCCTTCGGCCACCGCGCCGCCATTCTGGATGGCAACGTCAAGCGGGTGCTCACCCGCCATTACGGGATCGAAGGCTGGCCCGGCCAACCCGCGATCGAGCGCAGACTATGGGCGCTGGCTTTGGAATTGCTGCCCTCACAGGATATCGAGCCGTACACCCAGGGCCTGATGGACCTCGGCGCCACGTTGTGCACGCGCGGAAAACCAGCTTGCGATCGCTGCCCGCTAAGCGACACCTGCATCGCGCATCGCGACAACCTGACCGCTCGCCTGCCCTCGTCCAAGCCGAAGAAAACCCTGCCCGAACGCACCACGACCATGCTGCTGATGCTGGATGGCCATGATGTCCTGCTGGAAAAACGCCCCGCCCAAGGCATCTGGGGTGGATTGTGGAGCTTGCCTGAGGTGCCCGCAGGAGAAGACAACGTCACGTTCGCAGAACAACGATACGGCATCCGGGTGCGCCCCATGCCGACTCTTCCCCTCCTGACCCACACGTTCACGCATTTCAAGCTGCATATCACCCCACAACCGGTCGCGTTGCTGCAACGCGGGCAACGTCCCGAATTGCCCGGTACGGTCTGGCTGGATATCGAAGATGCGCTCGGTGCGGCCCTGCCGACGCCGGTACGCACGCTATTGTCCCGATGGCTAGCCCTCAAACCGGCCGCTGCAGCGGGTGGCGAGTGAAGTAGTCTTCCAGATTGGGTGGACGATAACGCGGATCCGCCCGATAGCGCTCCAGCACCGTCGGATGCAGGCTTTCGCAGGTGGGTCCATCCGCCTGATGCACATCGATCGGCCGGTAAAAGGGCGGCACCAGCTTGTAAAGCGCGGTACGCGATTCTTCCGGATCACGCATTTCGTCAGGGCGTGCCGGAATGTCTTGGAGTTCCAGATCGCAGGCGTTGGCGCGATCAACCATCCATTGCAGGGCAATGTCGGATAAACCCGTCGAGGCATACCCGCCGCCGACGTTGGAATGCACCCCGACAAACCAGCTCTGCTCCAGCACCTGCCCCACCGCGTGCGCCTGCTGATTCCATAGCGTCGCCTGAAAATGCCGGCGTTTTTCGTCGATCGCCAGTGCTTGAAACGCATGGACGACCTTGGAACTGAGTTTGGTATCGTGAAAGGCCTGTCGCCGCGTGAGGTAGCCGTTGAGCATCAGCGGGTTCCCCAGCGCACCCACGGTGTCCCAGACGCCGATGAAATGGATGGGCACTTCGTCGGTCACAGCGTAGCTACGGCGAAACAGTTCGGAGGCCTGCGCCTTGGGATGGGCAGCCGGCCCGCGTGATCGATAAAGGGCATAGCCCTGTTCCAGCATGCCGGCATGCTCGCGGCGCAGAATGCCGCAATTGCGGATGAATCCGGCCAGACTGCGCACGGTGAAGGCGCCGCGGCTGAAACCGAAGAAATAGAGCTGGTCCCCCGGCTCCCAGGTCGAGATCAGGTAGCGATAAGCTTGGTGCACATTTTCAGAAAGCCCGCTGCCGGTCGCACCATCGAAAGCGCGCCTGGCCCACGCCCCCTGCGTGCCTACCCCGGCATCGTAATACATGCGCTGCTCGACCCCGTGGACGTCTGCGGGTTTAACCGCACGTGCCACCTTGACCACGTTGGTCTGGACCGGGATGCCCTCCTCGGTTTCGTCGGGAGAATTCCAGGTCCCGTCACAGCAGATCACGATGCGCTTCATGCCGAGCCACCCATGCAGATGAATGATGGTTCATTTTTACACAAAAACGCTCGGCATCACACCCGTCCATCTCAGACAACAAAAAAGGCGACCGAAGTCGCCTTTTGTCATGCTGCTGATCCGTCCGGGATTACTTCTGGTCCCAGCTGGTTTATTTCTGGTCCCAGCTATCTTCCCACATGCAGTGCTTGATGGTGTGACGGTTCTTGATCAGCTCTTCGATGGACGGCTCGTCGTTCAGCGCGCGCTTGATCGCCAGCTTGGTCGCATCGTAGTTGTTCTTGTACATGTCGGCCTTGTCCAGCTTGCCTTCCTTGGCCAACGGGCCGCAACCCGGATCGATCCACACCAGGCTGATGATGCACAGATCGTTGACCTGGTCACGCGGGATGATGCCTTCGATCACGCAGTCCAGAATCGCGTCGGCCGTTGCAGCCTGCACCACGCCACCGAACAGTTCGATGTTGATGGAATCCTTCAGGGTGACTTTCGGCACCATCATGCAAGCCGGGCGCACCAACTGATTGATGTCACGCACGGCGAACATGGCGCTGTGACCCTTGTTCTGTGCCATCAGGTTGGCGAATGCCTGGCCGACCGGGCCGTCCACAGCGCCGATGACGATTTCCGGCATGGCGGCGGTGACGTCCTTGCCTTCGGAGAAAATAGTGGCTTCGCCAGCCTTCATGATGATCTTGTTGGACATGGTGTGTTCCTCGAGGAGTTGCGGAAAAGCGCGTATTCTATAGAAAGGGGGGAGTGCCGGCAAATCAGAGGGTTAGCACCATATCGCGGTGGGGAATGCCGGCATCATCATAAACTTCGCTACACACCTTGAACCCGGCACGCTCGTAAAAACCGATCGCATGCACCTGCGCAGAGAGCTTCACCTGCTCGAAGCATTGCTCGCGGAAGAGGTCGAGCGCCATGGCCAGCAACGCCTCCCCCACACCATTCCCCCTGCAATCCTTGCGCACCGCCATACGTCCCAGGCGGCCGTCATACAGGAGTCGCGCACCGCCGAGGTCGATCGCCAGCAGATGCATCGCATCCTCGTCCTCGTGATCCCACTCCAGCGCTTCGGGCACTTGCTGTTCTTCGATGAACACCTTGCGCCGCACCTCGGACAGCGCCGCTTGGTGCGTACGCCAGTCCGTGATGATGAGCGTATAGGGCAACATATTGTCAGCCCCGCCGGTTGCGTGCATCATGTGGCGCTTTCAAGTACGTTCAGGAATTTCGACATGCAAAAGTTCATCCCGGTTATTGCTCGCATGCTGCTGGCACAACTGTTCCTGCTGGCCACGGTATTTCAGGTCATGGCGATCACCAGCCATCCGGATGGTTATACCGCCTATCAGATGATGCTCGGTCAATATGAGCTGCCAGGCATTTTCGCGCCACTGACGCTGCTGGTGCAACTGGTCGCCGGCACGCTGCTGCTGGTTGGTTTCAAGACGCGCGCTGCTGCCTATGCGCTCTCCATCTACGCCCTGTTCGTCGCATTCTTCATGAAGCTGGGCGAACCTGTCATTTTCATGCAGTACCTGGCGATTTCCGGCGGCATGCTGGCGTTGGCAGCCTATGGCCCGACTGCCTGCAGTCTGGACAACTTGAAGAAGAAGTAAGCTCTAGGCCTCAGGCAGCGACTCGCTTCCCCACTTTGCAACCAGTTGGTGCTCAATACCCAACTGGTCGAGAATCTTCGCCACCACGAAATCCACCAGATCTTCCACGCGCTGCGGCAAGTGGTAGAAGCCCGGATTGGGCGGCAGGATCACCACCCCCATACGCGCCAGCTTGAGCATGTTCTCGAGATGAATGGCCGAGAAAGGCGCCTCGCGGGGCACCAGGATCAATTGGCGGCGCTCCTTGATCATCACATCCGCCGCACGTTCGATCAGGTTGTCGGAAAGCCCGTTGGCGATCGCTGCCAGCGCCCCCATGGTGCAGGGGCAGACCACCATGGCATCCACCGCACCGCTGCCGGAGGCAATCGGCGCCATCCAGTCCTCACGGGCATAGACACGCAGTTGCTCCTCTCGGCAACCGAAGCGCTCTACCAACTGACGTTTGGCTTCGGCAGGCTTGGCGGGCAGCGTCCAGGACATTTCCTGCGCGGCGACGAACTGCGCCGCCTGTGAATACACCAGATACACCGTGTGGCCGCCTGCCAGCAACTGTTCCAGCAACCGCATGCTGTAGGGCATGCCGGAAGCACCCGTCAGCGCCAGGGTAATTGTGCTCATGCTGCGGTCAGGTTCTTCGGGAGCGGGAACACGACATTTTCGACGATACCTTCCAGTTCGCGCACCTCCGCAGCCCCCAGCGCGTTGAGCTTGGCGATCACTTCCTGCACCAGCACTTCCGGCGCCGAGGCGCCAGCCGTGACACCCACACGCTGCTTACCGACCAGCCATTCCGGCTTCAACTCGGTCGCGTTGTCGACCATGTAGGCCTCAACGCCCTGGTTGCGCGCCACTTCACGCAGGCGGTTGGAATTGGAACTGTTGGGCGAGCCGACCACGACCACCAGATCACACTGGCTCGATAGCGATTTCACGGCATCCTGGCGGTTTTGCGTGGCGTAACAGATATCGTCGCTCTTGGGCGCCGCGATCTCCGGAAAACGATGCTTCAGCGCGGAGATAACGCGCGCCGCGTCGTCCAGCGACAAGGTAGTCTGGGTCACGTACGCCAGATTGCTTTCATCCTGCACCACCAGCTTGTCCACATCTTCCGGGGTTTCCACCAGGTACATGCCGGTATCGGACTGTCCCATGGTCCCTTCGACCTCGGGATGGCCACGATGCCCGATCATGATGATCTCGCAGCCCTTGCCGCGCAGCTTGGCGACTTCGATGTGCACCTTGGTCACCAGCGGGCAGGTCGCGTCAAACACACGCAGGCCTCGTGCTTCCGCCTCGCCACGGACTTCCTTCGATACCCCGTGCGCACTGAAGATCACCGTGCTGCCGGCCGGTACTTCGTCCAGTTCTTCGATGAACACGGCGCCCTTGCGCTTCAGTTCATCGACCACGAACTTGTTATGCACCACTTCGTGACGCACATAGATGGGCGCGCCGAACTTCTCCAGCGCCTGCTCCACGATGATGATGGCACGATCCACACCGGCGCAGAAACCGCGCGGGTTGGCTAATACGATCTGCATTTAATTTCCTAACCAGTGAGCGAAGGTGAGCAGCAACAACAGCCCCCCCATGAGCACGAGGACGCGCCACACCAGCCCGACCGCACTCATCAGGTAGTCGGCATCCGGCGCGTCACCCAAGCCCAGTTCGGGGCGGTACTGCACCACCCCGTTGCAATTGATGGGATCACCCAGCTTGACACCAAGCGCTCCAGCACCGCTTGCCAGTAGGATGCCGATGGCACGGTCTGACCAGAGCGAGGCCTGGGTGCGCCAGCAGTAGACCGCATCTTCGAAATCGCCCACCACGGCAAAACTCGCCGCGCTAAACCGTGCCGGCAGCCAGTCGATCCAGTCGAACCAGCGCTGTGAGAACTCGCGGAAAGCGTGATCCTGATCACGCCAAGCCTGATACAGCAAGTGGGACAACCGGTACAAGACCGCCCCCGCCGGGCCGAGTAGAACGAACCAGAACAAAGGTGCGAACAGATCATGATGCGCGTGGCGCAGGGTCGCCTCGATGCCGATACGGGCGACATCCCGATCGGTGAAGGTATCGGTCTGGCAGCCTTGCCAAAGCGCCAGCTCAGCACGAGCGCCGTCCAGATTACCTTCTTTGAGTGCGTTGGCAATGCGCTCCGAGGGCTCACCGAAACGGCCGAAGCGCAAGGCGATATACAGCACGATGGCTGAGAACAGCACGCCGAACACAACGTTGAGATGGCTCAGGAAGAGATAGAGCGCCCCCACCACGAGCACCGGCAGCAGCACCCCGAGCAGAGCGGCGATCATGCCGTGACGTACCTGGCCATCGTTGAAATTGCGTTCCAGCCACCCGGCATAGGGCGCGAACAACCGGTTCAGCCAGTCCAGTCGTGGCAGCGGACGGTAGTAGGCCAGCGCCAGCGCGGCCAACAGGGCAAGCAGGCTCAACGGCCGCCCTCCATCAACATCTCCACGGACAGC
Organism: uncultured Methylobacillus sp.; assembly: GCA_964445115.1. GTDB lineage: Bacteria > Pseudomonadota > Gammaproteobacteria > Burkholderiales > Methylophilaceae > CAIJXJ01. The sequence goes on from CAYUJU010000037.1 coordinate 17,317, forward strand.
ACGCTGTCCTTGTAGATTTCCACCGTCGGCAGGACCAGGTTGCCGCCTTGACGCTTGCTAAAATCGATCAGCTTGCCGTACACCTTGCCATAGGCCAGCAAGGGGTGGGCCTTGACCTGGGCAACCACGACACGACGCACAGGCAAGGTATCCACCAGAAGAGGTGCCTTGGGCATCGTTGCCGCGTCGATCAGGTAACCGGTGCGGGCATGGCGTTCACCCGCTTTGGTATTGCGCGGATCATCATAGATCACCGAAATCGATGCCCCGGGTTTGATGCCCTGCTTGCGCAGTTCAGCCGACACTTCGCCCTGCTTTGCGCCCAGCTTGGAATAGGGGCCCTTGGCTTCGAGATAGACGTAGCGGTATGGCCCGCTCTCGACCATATCGACCGTGGCCGAGCGGAACAGGCCCCACCACCACAGCACGATAATGGTCGGCAGCAGGAAGGCCAGCAGGAAATAGAAGTGTTGTTTTTTCACGCGCAGCATCTTTCAGAGGAATATCGACAAAAGATACCACAATCGGGAGAGCACCGAAAACCGGTATAATGCCGCGTTTCTAACGTATTGCCGTGCAAGACAAATCATGAAAAACACTGCCACCCTGCTGATCAACTGCCCTGACCAAAAGGGCTTGGTCGCAGCGATTGCCGATTTTCTTTATCGCCACGATGCCAACATCGTGCATGCAGACCAGCACCAGGACGCTGAGAACAACCTGTTTCTGATGCGCGTGGAATGGGATCTGAACGGTTTTGGCCTGACGCCGGAAACATTCGAACAGGCGTTTGCACCGATTGCCGAACGCTTTCAGATGGAATGGAAACTCAAACTTTCACAACAGCGTCCGCGCATCGCCATCATGGTGTCGCACTACGACCACTGCCTGGTCGACCTTTTGTACCGCCACCAGAGTGGCGAACTGGCCTGCGACATCCCGCTGATCATCAGCAACCACAAGGATACGCAGCGTCTTGCCGATTTTTACGGCATTCCGTTCCACCACATTGAAGTGACCAAGGACAACAAGGCCGAAGCGGAAGCCCGCCAGTTTTCCCTGTTCGACGAGCACAAGATCGACCTGATCGTGCTGGCTCGCTACATGCAGATCCTGTCACCGGATTTCGTCAAGCGCTACCCGCAACGCATCATCAACATCCACCACTCCTTCCTGCCGGCCTTTATCGGGGCACGCCCCTACCATCGCGCCTTCGAGCGTGGTGTGAAACTGATTGGCGCCACCAGCCATTACGTCACTGAAGTGCTGGACGAAGGCCCAATCATCGAGCAGGACCTCATGCGCGTTTCCCACCGCGACCAGATCGAGGATCTGATCCAGAAAGGGCGTGATCTGGAGAAAGTCGTACTGTCACGTGCGGTGCGCTGGCACATCGAGAACCGCATTTTGCTTTACGCGAACAAAACGGTGATTTTCGACTGACCCGGAAACCGGGCAACAAAAAAGGCAGATGCAACGCATCTGCCTTTTTTCATTCAACCTGAACGATTAGCTGGCGTTGCCGGCATCCGTCAACGGTGGCAGGGTTTCGGTACTTTCATCCCCCTGGATTTCAGGCAAGTCATCAGCGTAAACCATCGGTGTAGCAGTCAGTGTGAACAGCGCAAGCCAAGCAAGCAGTACTTTTCTCATTTCACTCTCTCCCGAATCTGAATCAATCTTGTTGAATTGGCACCGCGACCTTGCGGTCGCGAATCGCTAATCTACGCTGATCGGGAAAGTTCTGCAACAAACGCCTAAATGACCTGTTTTTACAATAATAACAGTCGGTTATGGCAGGACTTTTTCCAGTTCAAACAACTGTTCCAGCCGCTCGCGCTGGCGCACTTGATGCGCGGTCGCACCCTCCACCATGACCTCGGCGGCGCGGGGGCGCGTGTTGTAGTTGGAGCTCATGCTCATGCCATAGGCACCGGCGGAGAGAATCGCCAGAGTGTCGCCCTGTTCCAGCGCGAGTGACCGGTCGTGGCCGAGGAAATCGCCGCTTTCGCACACCGGACCAACGATCTCATAGACCTGACCGTCGCCCGCACGCGGCTGCACTGCCTGGATGTCATGGTAGGCGTCATACAATGCCGGGCGCATCAGGTCGTTCATGGCGGCATCGACGATGGCGAAGTTCTTGGTTTCGCCATGCTTGAGATACTCCACCTTGGTCAGCAAGGCGCCGGCATTGCCTACCAGTGCGCGACCTGGCTCCATCACCAGCTTGAACTTGCGCCCCGTCAGCTTCTGCAAGATCGCGGTTGCGTATACGCCGAAATCCGGTGGGGTTTCATCGGTGTAGCGGATGCCGATGCCACCACCGATGTCCAGATGACGCATCACGATGCCGGCAGATTCCAGTTGATCCACCAGCGCCAGCACACGGTCCAGCGCATCGAGGAATGGCGACAGCTCGGTGAGCTGCGAACCGATGTGACAATCGATGCCGTGAACGTCCAGATGCGGCAGTGCCGCCGCACGTTGATACAGCGCCACGGCCTGCTCGTAGGCCACGCCGAACTTGTTGTTCTTGAGACCGGTAGAAATGTAGGGATGGGTCTTGGCGTCGACGTTCGGGTTGACGCGCAGCGACACCGGCGCACGCTTGCCCATCTCCCCAGCCACGGCGTTGAGGCGATCCAGCTCCGCGTCGGATTCGACGTTGAAACAGAAAATCCCGGCCTCCAGGGCCGCGCGCATTTCAGCAGCTGTCTTGCCGACACCGGAAAACACCACCTTACCGGGGTCGCCCCCTGCCGCCAGCACGCGCGCCAGCTCACCGCCGGAGACGATATCGAACCCCGCACCCAGTTTGGCGAACAGGTTGAGGATCGCCAGGTTGGGATTGGCCTTGACGGCGTAGCAGACCAGATGGTCATGACCGGCGAACCCGGCGTCAAGGCGCCGGAAGGCATCGGTCAGCGCAGCCTTCGAGTAAACATAGGTCGGCGTGCCGTATTCCTTGGCGATACGGGACAAAGGGACATCTTCGGCGTGCAGTTCGCCGTTCTTCAGTTCAAAAGCGTTCATTTTTGGCCTTGCGGGTATTCTTTTTCAGGCAGGTAGAGGGCGCCTTTGGCGCCACAAGCGGTCACCGTGAAGCACAGGACAAGGCTGAGGAGGATCAGGCGCATGGGTGTCTTTCCAAAAAAACGCATGTTATCACAGGGCTAGGCCCCAATTTCATCAGTAAAGCTGTTCCATGATCTGGGGGAGCGGCAAAGGCATCACGGGTGTCGTATTCGGTGCCAGCTCGTTCGGTGCCAGCTTGCGCTGTATCGTGACCGTCGGCGCAGTAGGGGCCACCGGTGCCTTGGGCGGCACAGGTTGGGCGATTTCAACCGTTGCAGCTTTGGCTGGCTTGGCATCCGCCTTGGCGTCTTCCTTCTTACCGGCGGCCAGTTCAGCCGCAGCCGCCTTCTGCTCGGCCTTCAAGCGGGCCTCTTCCTGACGGTGCCAGGCCATGGGGCACAGCACCCGCTCGAACGCATCGCCAACGGTATCGGGCACGATGGGCGCGGGTTCACTATCGTCCTGCGCGACGTAATCGATGGTTTCACCACTGGCGGAGTAATACAGATAGCTCATCAGCTTAGCGGTGTGCTCGCCGCAGTGAATGCGCTCACGCAGTAAACCGGAGGTCGCGACCTTGGACTGGACGGGCTGCGGCTCCTTGAAGACCACCTTTTTCCAGTAGGTCACTTCCTCATCCTTGAAGGTGAGTTTGCTGCGATCGTAGAAATACTGGTCTGCAGCACCAGCCGCCGGCAAGGCCACCCACTCGGCAGCTTCGACAGTGCCAACCCAGCCGATACAGGCCAGGAGCGTAAAGTTAGCGATTACTTTCATTCCGAATTCCCTCTGGAAGATTCAAGCAACTTGGCCGTTATCATGCCATTGATCGCGCCAAAAAAGAGTGCCGCGGCCGCAAACACCGGGATCAGGTAAGCCACGCCGGCATGCGGAATCAACCATCCCCGCACCACCAGCAACTGCCCGGCAATGTGCGCAAACGCCGCCAGCGCGCTGAGTGTCACGGGGCCGAACCATCGCCGCGGCAAGCGCATGGCGAACGACAGGATCATCAAGCTCGTGACAGCGCCGGTCAGGCTAAGGACGAACGTCGGCGACAGGAAATTGCCCAGCAGCAAGCTGCTGGCGAATACTCGCAGGATCGTCACCCAGGCCGCCGTGGCCAGGTCATACCGGTATAGCACGTAGAGTGTCACGATGTTGGCGATCCCGGGCTTGACCCCGGGGAGTGGCGAAGGAAACACCGCCTCGGCCAGATGCAGACCAATGGCAAGCGCCGCCAGCCTGGCCACCCGGTGATCGTCCGGCGTGGTGACGATTTCAATAATTGAGCGAGTCATACGGCTTTTCCGCCCCCAGCAATTCCACGCTGACACGGTTGGGCAGGCAAACGGCCACCTCGCCCGCGTGGTGCAGCCAGCCCTGATGCACGCAATACTGGTTGCGGCAAGGAGACTGGGTGAAGCGCACTCGGCCCTGCGCGATCACTACCCGGCTCACGCCCTGCGGCCCCGGAATGTCGAGGGTGCGGTCCTGCGCCAGGCTGTAGGTCCCCAGCACCCCGTGTTCGTCGCGCACTTGCAGACGCGCCGCATGATCCGGGCGCCACAGGGTGGCGAACAGGGCGATCACCGCGACCATGCCCACCAGCAGCACCAGCCAGTCGCCGGGCAGCAACCTAGGGAATGATTTCAAGCGACGCATGGGCTTCGTCCAGTTTGATCCGCTGCCGCATGGCACGGGTCAGGTGCAGTTTGCCTTCGCCATCGACCAGCAGTACATGGTCCACCCCCATCGCCCTGGCCGCTTCACGCCATCCCTCTTTACCGGCAATAAAAATCGGCTTGGACGCCACATCCGACAACAACCCGCCGTGTGCACTGGGCGGGACAAGCACGGTGACCGCCTGCATGCCCTGTACCGGCGCGCCGGTGCGCGGGTCAATCAGGTGGCAATAGCGCTTGCCGCCCCGTTCGAAAAACCGCTGATAATCGCCGGAAGTGCCGATCGCCCAGCCATCCGGCAATGCCAGCACTGCCAGCGCACCCGGCCTGCGCGGGTGCTGGATGCCGACACGCCACGGCTTTTCGCCATGCGAGCCGATGGCAAGAATGTTGCCGCCGATGTTGATCAGTGCCCCCCGCACCTTTTCCTGTCGCAGATAGGCGGCTGCACGGTCCAGCGCGTAGCCTTTGGCGATGCCACCAAGATCCAGTTTGACCGCCCGATTACGGCTGGCCATACGCCCGTCTGCAAACCTCAGGTCCGTCATGCGCGGCTTCGCCGCCACCAGGGTGGCGATGTCTTCTGGCTTGGGGTCGACAGGCGTGAATTCGTCGCGCTGGAAGCCCCAGAGTTGAATCAGCCCGCCGATGGCCGGGTTGAACAGCCCGCCCGACTGCGCCGACAATTTCGTCGCTTCGGCCAGTAGATCTGCCAGTTCGGACGATACCGGCAGCGATTCTCCTCTCGACAACGCTGCATTGAGCGCCGTCAGCTCACCGCCCGGCTTCCAGGCATGCAACTGCTGGTGCAAGCGCTGAAAATCCTGCTCGACATGCCCGGCCAGCGCACGTGCACGGTCCTCGGTTTCGCCGTAAATCGTGATATCGACCAGCGTACCGAACACATAGGTCTGGGATTGGTAGATGGGTTCGCGCCCGCAGCCACTTAGCCACAGGGCACACAACAGAATCAGCCAGCGGCGCATGTGCGCTCTAGCGCGTCGACAAACAATCTCGCCGGATCGCAATCTGTCTGCGCGGCAATTTCCACCATACAGGTCGGGCTGGTGACGTTGATTTCGGTGAGGTGATCGCCGATGACGTCAAGCCCCACGAGAAACAGCCCCGCCTGCTTCAGCACCGGGCCGAGGGTTTCGGCGATCTCAAGGTCGCGCGCGGAAAGGGATTGCGCCACGCCGGTGCCGCCTGCCGCCAGATTGCCGCGGGTTTCGCCCGCCTTGGGGATACGTGCCAGCGTGTACGGCAACGGCTTTCCGTCGATGACCAGAATGCGTTTGTCGCCGGCCTTGATCTCCGGCAGGTAACGTTGTGCCATGACGGTGCGGCGGCCGAAGTGGGTGATGGTTTCGAGAATCACGCCGATGTTGTGGTCCGTGGCGTGCAGGCGGAACACGCCGCTGCCGCCCATGCCATCCAACGGCTTGACCACGATGTCGCCATGCTCGGCAAGGAAGGCGCGGATCTCGGTTTCGTCGCGGGTCACCAGAAATGCCGGGGCAAATTGCGGGAAGCGGGCGACGGAGAGTTTTTCGTTCCAGTCCCGGATGGACTGGGGGCGATTGAGGACGCGGGCGCCCTGGCGTTCGGCCAGTTCGAGCAGGTAGGTGCTGTAGACGTACTCGCTGTCGAAGGGCGGGTCTTTGCGCATCAGGACGGCATCGAAGTCTTCCGGTGCGTGTTCGGCTTTGTCGCCGAGGGCGTCCCAGTCGGGGCCTGTCTGCAGGGTGATGGGCGCGGCTTGGAGTCGCGCCCGGCCATCACGCAACAACAAATCTCCCTGCTCGGCGACGAACAACTGGTGCCCGCGCCGTGCTGCTTCGCGCATGATGGCGACGCTGGTGTCCTTGGCGATCTTGAGGCTGTCGAGCGGATCGAGGATGAAGGCGAGCTTCATGGTGCGTCGGGCGCGGTTTCTTCCAGTTCGATGCTGGCGGCGAGCAGCGCCAGGCGGGCGATCACGCCGTAGGCATAGAAACGGTTGGGCGCAGCGTCCGGCTTGCCGGCGCAATCCGGCAGGGAGCAGGAAGTCTCGAAGGCCAACGGCACGAAGTGCATGCCCGGTGCGTTGAGGTTTTCATCCACGCCACGGCCGGTATGCACGCGATAGAAGCCGCCAATGACGTAGTGATCCATCATGTAGATCACGGGTTCGGCCACGGCTTCGTTCATGCTCTCGAAGGTATACACGCCTTCCTGCACGATCACTTCTTCGACCTGCAGGCCTTCCTTGACCACCGACATCTTGTTGCGCTGCTTGCGGTTAAGGCCACGCACGTCGTCGGGGCTCTTGACCGTCATGATGCCCATGCCATAGGTCCCGGCATCGGCTTTGACGATCACGAACGGCTCCTGCTGCACGCCGTATTCACGGTATTTGGCACCGATGCGCGACAGCATGTCGGAGACCTGGGCTGCCAGGCAATCCTCACCCACACGTTCCTGGAAATTGATCTGGCCGCAGGTCGCGTACATCGGGTCGACCAGCCAGGGATCGATGCCGATCAACTCGGCAAACTCGCGGGCCACCCGCGTGTAGGCGGCAAAGTGCTTCGACTTGCGGCGTACTGCCCAGCCGGCGTGCAAAGGGGGAATGACGTTTTGCTCCAACCCCTTGAGCACCTCGGGGATGCCACCGGACAGGTCGTTGTTGAGCAGGATGGAACAGGGCTCGAAGCCCTCGACCCCAAGGCGGCTGCCCTTGCGCTGCACCGGTTCCAGCAGCAGTTCGCTGCCGTTGGGCAGTTCCAGCCGGGTGGGCTCGGTGATCTCGGGCGAAATGCTGCCGACGTGCACATCCAGCCCGGCTTGGCGCAGGATGTTGGTCAGCGCGACCACGTTCTGCAGGTAGAAGGTATTGCGGGTGTGGTTTTCAGGGATCAGCAGAATGCGCTGCGCCTCGGGACAAATCTTCTCCACTGCCGCCATCGCCGCCTGCACGCCTAGCGGCAGGAAATCGGGATTCAGATTGTTGAAGCCCCCGGGGAACAGATTGGTATCGACGGGCGCGAGTTTAAACCCCGCGTTGCGCAGATCGACCGAAGCGTAGAACGGCGTCTGATGCGCCATCCACTGGCTGCGCAGCCAGTGCTCGATGCGCGGCATGGCGTCGAGAATGCGTTGTTCGAGATCCAGCAAGGGACCAGTGAGTGCAGTCGTGAGATGAGGAACCATGACGGCATTCTATCATGCAGACGACAGGCAAAAAAAAGCGGGCCGAAGCCCGCTTTTTCATTGTGGAGAACGAGTTACAGGTTGTAAGCGCGTTCGCCATGCTCCGTGGTATCCAGACCTTCACGCTCGGACTCTTCGCTCACGCGCAGGCCGATGGTCCAGTCCACGATCTTGTAGCAGATGAACGCTGCGACGGCAGACCAGATCACGGAGGTCAGCACCGCTTGTGCCTGGATCCAGAGCTGGGCACCGATTTCGGTATCGACCACCTTGTTGTTCACGTAGTCGACGATACCCGTACCGCCCAGGCTCCAGGTGTTGAACACGCCGGTGAGCAGCGCACCCAGGATACCGCCCAAACCGTGCACGCCGAACACGTCCAGCGCGTCGTCCATGCCCAGCATCTTCTTCAGGCCGGTGACGCCCCAGAAGCAGACTACGCCAGCCAGCGCACCGATCACCAGACCGCCGCCGATGCCCACCCAGCCGCAAGCCGGGGTAATCGCGACCAGTCCTGCCACCGCGCCGGACGCTGCGCCCAGCATGGAGGGTTTGCCCTTGAGCAGCCATTCAGCCGCCAGCCAAGTCAGCGTTGCTGCTGCCGTCGCGATCAGGGTGTTGGCGAACGCCAGGGTTGCCGTACCGCCTGCCTCGAGCGCGGAACCGGCGTTGAAGCCGAACCAGCCCACCCACAGCAGGGACGCGCCGATCATGGTCATGGT
>CAYUJU010000038.1:0-16155 GCA_964445115.1 uncultured Methylobacillus sp.
ATCCAGGCTGCCGTGGTGGACGAAACCGGCCAGGACGTACCATGGGGAACCGGCGGGCTGCTGGTCATCAAGCGCCCCTGGCCTTCCATGATCCGCACCATCTGGGGCGACCCGGAACGCTTCAAGAAGAGCTACTATCCGGTCGACCTCGGCGGCAAGCTCTACCTCGCCGGCGACGGCGCCGTGCGCGACGCCAAGACCGGCTACTTCACCATCATGGGCCGCATCGACGACGTGCTGAACGTCTCCGGCCACCGCCTCGGCACCATGGAAATCGAGTCGGCGCTGGTCGCCAACCCGCTGGTGGCGGAAGCCGCGGTAGTGGGCAAGCCCCACGACATCAAGGGGGAATCGGTCGTCGCCTACGTCGTCCTGAAGGGCGTCCGCCCACAAGGGGACGAGGCCAAGAAGATCGTCGCCGAACTGCGCGACTGGGTCGGGAAGGAAATCGGCCCCATCGCCAAACCCGACGAAATCCGCTTCGGCGACAATCTGCCCAAGACCCGTTCCGGCAAGATCATGCGTCGTTTGCTGCGCTCGCTGGCCAAGGGCGAGGAAATCACTTCCGACACCTCGACGCTGGACAACCCGGCCATTCTCGACCAATTGAAACAGTCGGTTTCCTGATTCCACCCACACTCCCGGCGGTGATGCGTGCGCGCACCGCCGGGAGCAGGTAGAATCTTGCAGTGATCAAAAAATCCCTCGTTTGGCTCTACAGTGCCACGACTTATCTGCTCTGGACCGTCATCATCGTCGTTGCGGCGGTGGTGCTCGGTTTACGTTATCTGGTGCTGCCGAACATCGAGCAGTACAAGAACACCATCGCTGCGGAGGCTACCAAGGCCGCCGGACAGCGCGTCACCATCGGTGGCATCAAGGCCGGATGGGAAGGCCTGCACCCCCACCTCGACCTGTATCAGGTTGATCTCTACGACCTGCAGAACCGCCCTGCGCTACAGCTGAACCACATCGAAACCAGCCTCTCGTGGCTGAGCCTGGTGCTGGGCGAGGCCCGACTGTCCAGCATCATCGTGCACCAGCCCACGCTCACTATCCGGCGGGAAACGGACGGTACGCTCTACGTGGCCGGCATTTCGATGAGCGGCCCGTCCAAGCCGGAGTTCCCCAACTGGCTGCTGCGTCAGTCGAACGTGGAAGTGCTGGATGCCAACGTGGTTTGGCAGGACGACCTGCGCCGTGCGCCGCCGCTCACGCTGGAAAAACTATCGCTCAAGCTTTCCAGCCCGGCATGGGAAAGCTTCCTGGGCCGCCACCGTTTCGGCTTGCGTGCGACCCCTTCCGTCGGCGCTTCGCAAGCCATCGACATTCGCGGCAGCCTGCTCGGCAAGGATGTCAGCAAACCCGAGAGCTGGGAGGGTACGGTCTATGCCAAGCTGGAAGGCACCGACATCGCGGCCTGGCGCACCTGGCTGGATTATCCGTTCGACTTGCGTCAGGGCTTTGGCGCCACCCAGTTCTGGCTGGAGTTCTCGGAGGCACGGCTGGATAAGGTCACGGCCGACGTGCTGCTCGCCAACGTCAAGACCCGTTTCGGCCATGACGCGCCGGAAGCCGATCTGCAGACCCTGTCCGGCCGTCTGCGCTGGGAGCGCCTGGCACAAGGACAGGCGTTGAAGGCCGAGCGCCTGCGCCTCTCGACGCCGGATGGCCTCGACATGCGCAACGGCCAGGTGGACTTCCGCACCGAGACCGTCAACGGCTCGCCCCGCATGGAAGGCGACATCCGGCTGGACGAAGTCAATCTTGAACACCTGGCCAACTTCTCTGGGTATCTGCCGGTCAGCCAGGAGGTGCGGCAGGCGCTCATCGACATCGCTCCCCAGGGCCGGCTGACCAACCTGACCATGCAGTGGAAGGGCGATGCCGCCGCCCCCGAACAATATGCCTTGCGCGGCAATTTTGCCGGCCTGGGCCTCCAGCCGTGGCGAGGCATTCCCGGATTCAGCAACGTCGCGGGTTCCGTCGATGCCGATCAATCCGGCGGCACCGTGACGCTGGACGCGCAACGCGCCATGCTGGACCTGAAGGACATCCTGCGTGCCCCCATCCCGGCCGACGATCTGTCCGGGCAAGTCAAATGGACGCGTCAGAAAGGCAAGCTGGCGGTCAAGGTCAGCAATCTGGCGATTGCCAGCCCCCATCTGGCCGGCACCATCAATGCCGAATACCGTTACGCCGGCACCGGCAGCGGCGAAATCGACCTCACCGGCAAGTTCGGCAAGGCCGACGGCAAATTCGCAACCTTCTACTATCCGACCGTGCTGAGCAAGGACACGCTGCACTGGCTGGACACCTCGATTCTGGCGGCACGCGGGGACAACGTCAGCGTGATCCTGCGCGGCAAGCTCGATGAGTTCCCGTGGAACAACAGCAAGACCGGCCTGTTTGAAATCCGCGGCAACATCAGCGAGGGCCTGCTCGACTACGGCACCGGCTGGCCCAAAATCGAAGGCCTCAAGCTCGACATGCTGTTCCGCGGCAACCGCATGGAACTCAACGCCACTCAGGGCAGGCTGCTGGGCAACCAGATCATCAAGACCAAGGCCGTCATCCCCGATCTGGATGCCGAACATCCAGTGCTGGAAATCACCGGCGAACTGCAGGGCCCGGCGTCCGAGGCGATCCGTTTCGTCAACAACAGCCCGGTGCTGGCCGCCATCGACCACTTCACCGAAGGCATGCAGGCCGGCGGTAGCGGCAAGCTAAGCCTGGGGCTGCGCATTCCGCTGGACACGGAAGGTGTCGGCACCCGCATCAAGGGCAGCTACCTGATCAGCAATGGCCGGCTGGCCAGCGGCGACGATTTTCCTCCGCTGGAAAACCTGAACGGCCGGCTGGAATTCACCGAATCCACGCTGCGCGCCCAGAACGTCAGTACCCAGATCTTTGGTGGCCCTGCCCAGTTCAGCCTGGAAAACGGCAAGGATGGTCAGCTGCGCGTCATGGCGCAGGGGCGCATCAGCGACACCGGTATTCGGCAGGCTATTGACCTGCCATTAGCCGACAAGCTGAGTGGCAATGCCGACTGGACCGGCGAGATCAATATCCGCAAACATCAGGCAGATCTGCTGATTCGCTCCTCCCTGATCGGCCTCTCGTCCAGCCTGCCGCCGCCGTTCGACAAGAGCGCTTCGGCCACCTTGCCGCTGCTTATCGAAAAAAAGAAGCAGGGTGATCAGCAGGACCTGCTGACGCTCAGCCTGGGATCTATCGTCAACGCCAAGCTGCTCCGTCAGGAAAAACGCGGTGGCATGGTCGTCGATCGCGGGGAAATTGTTTTTAACAGCAACCCCGCCACAGCAGAACTCCCCGCCAAGCCCGGCCTGACACTGCGCGGCCGGATGGAGCATATCGATGTGGACCAGTGGACGGCGCTGCTGGCGAGCAAGGACAACGGTGCCAGCTCGGGGCCCTCCATCACCAATGCCCAGCTGGCATTCGGCACGCTGGATGTATTCGGGCGGAGGATCAACAACCTCAACCTGACGGCCAAGGCGATTACCGATGGCTGGCAGACCTCGCTGCAAAGCCGCGAAATCACGGGGGATGCGCTGTGGCTGCGCAGTGGGCACGGCAAGGTGGTCGCGCGCCTGAAATCGCTGGTCGCGCCTGCCGCGGCCCCCGCCAAACTGAGCGCACCGGAGTCAGCGGAAAAACAGGACACCGAATACCCCGCACTGGACATCACGGCCGAGGAGTTCGAGGTCAAGCAAAAGAAACTGGGGCGACTGGAACTGCTGGCCAGCCAGCAGGGTGACGACTGGATCATCGAGCGACTGCGCATCAGCAATCCGGATAGCACGCTGAGCGGCACCGGCGAATGGAACAACTGGAAATACCGCCCGGTGACCAAGCTCAACCTCAGCTGGGACATCAGCGACATCGGCAATACGCTGCAGCGTTTCGGTTACCCCGACACGATCAAAGGCGGCAACGCGGACATGACCGCGCAATTGAAGTGGCCAGGCAGCCCGCACGAGTTCAACGTGGCAGAACTGGGTGGCACCCTGCAACTGGACGCGCGCCAGGGGCAGTTCCTGAAAATCCAGCCGGGCGTCGGACGCCTGTTCAGCGTGCTCAGCCTGCAAAACCTACCGCGCCGCCTGAGCTTCGACTTCCGCGATGTGTTCAGCGCTGGCTTCACCTTCGACAACATCGGCGGCAACGTCCGCATCGACCGCGGCATCATGCGCAGCGACGACTTCAAGATGGAGGGGCCGGCGGCCAAGGTCGCCATCAGTGGCGAAACCGACCTCAACCGCGAGACGCAAAACCTGCACATCAAGGTGACGCCTTCCATCAGCGACAGCGTGTCGCTTGCGGCGTTTGCCGGCGGGCCGGCGGTGGGCGCGGCAGCCTGGGTCGCGCAAAAACTGCTGCGCGACCCGCTCAACAAGATTGCCGCTTACGAATACGACATCATCGGCACCTGGGAAAACCCGCAGGAAGCCAAATCGAAAAACAGCTCGCCTGCGCTCGCACCGGTCCCACTCGTGCCGGGCAATTAGGGTATGATCTAACCAGGCTTTTATCTATCGCAATCGTATTTCTGGAATCCGCATCATGGCCATCAAATCAAGAGCAAAAACCGCCAAGCCCGCCAAAAAGGTGAACAAGGCCGCCGTGGCCCCCGGCATCGTCAAGGTCGCCGGCATTCAGATGGCGTCCGGGCCATCGGTCTCCGCCAACCTGAGTGAAGCAGAGCGCCTGATCGAAATCGCCGTGAGTCAGGGCGCCAAACTGGTCGCGCTACCGGAGTATTTCGCCATCATGGGCACCAAGGACACCGACAAGGTGAAGGTGCGCGAGAAGGAAGGCAGCGGGCAGATTCAGCGTTTTCTGTCCAAGATGGCCAAGACCCACCAAATCTGGATCATCGGTGGTTCCGTGCCGCTGGAATGCGAATCACCCAACAAAGTGCGCAACACCTGCCTGGTGTACGACGACACTGGCAAGCAGGTCGCTCGTTACGACAAGATCCACCTGTTCAACCTCGACCTCGGCAACGAGCATTACCACGAGGATGACACCATCGAGCCCGGCGACCAGGTGGTCGTCCTCGACAACACGCCCCTGGGCCGGATCGGCCTCTCGATCTGTTACGACCTGCGTTTCCCCGAACTCTACCGCGCCATGGGTGAGGTCGATCTGATCGTCGTGCCCTCTGCTTTTACCGACACCACCGGCAAGGCGCATTGGGAGACGCTGGTGCGCGCTCGCGCCATCGAAAACCTCTGCTACGTGCTGGCCCCGGCACAAGGCGGCTATCACCTGTCCGGCCGCGAGACGCACGGCAACAGCATGATCGTCGACCCCTGGGGCGTGGTGCTGGATCGGCTGCCGCGCGGTTCTGGGGTAGTCGTGGCGGGCATCAACCCGACCTACCAGGCCAGCCTGCGCAAGAGCCTGCCGGCGCTCAAGCACCGTACGCTGCACAAGTGCTGAACAGGCTGGCCGCGCTGTCGCGCGCCCAGCCTGGCATCAGGGCGTGCTCCCCCTAGATGCCGGCCGATGCCTCGCGCAGGATGGCGGCCAGACGTTTGACCCCAGGGCCAGCCAACTCCGGGTTGGCCAACACCAGATACAGCGGAATTTCGCGCACCCCGCCCTCGCGCAGCGGCAACGCCTTGAGCGTCCCCGTCGCCAGATCTTCCTGAATCTGCGATTCCGGCAACCAGGCGAATCCGTAGCCCATCCGCACGGCGCGGATGGAGGTCGCAATATGCCCCACGGTCCAGCGCTGCTCGACCTCGACGGTCACAGCTTTCTGGTCGCGCTTGGCACCGGAATCCCGCACCACGATATGGCGATACGCGCGCAGGTCACGGTTGCTCAGTTCCCGACCCAAACGGTGCAAGGGATGATCTTCATGTGCCACGGCCAGTACCCTGACGCGCATCAGCAGCTCCCCCAGCATCCCGGTAGGGGGTTGCGGCGTAATCGCCAGTTCCACGTCCCCGTTCAGCAACGCTTCCGGTGTCCCGCCCATCACCGATTCGACCAGTTCCACCCTGGTCCCCGGGCTTTCACGACTGAAACGGTCCAGGCTGGCGAGCAGGGTCGCCGTCGGATACAGGATTTCCGCGGCGATTCCGATGACCGGTTCCCACCCGGCGGATAGCATCCGCGCGGCAAGCTCAAGGTCGTTCGCCTCATCCACCAGCATCAAGGCGCGACGGTAGAGCATCTGCCCTGTGGGGGTCAGCACCGCGCGCCGCCCCTGCAACTCGAACACCCGCACCTGCAGCATCGTCTCGATTTTCTGCACGGCGTACGTCACGGCAGACTGGCTTTTGTACAAACGGCTGGCGGCTTGCGCGTAGCCGCCTGCTTCAATCACGGCGATCAGTACCCGCCATTGCTCCAGAGAAATCTGAGGGTGCGACATCGTTATATCTGATTTTTAGATAATTAAAGGCAAATTATTGTACTTTTATATCTAAAATAACGGTGGTTTAATAAGCGCAATCCAAACGCCGCATGAGGCCCAATCCTTGCAAGCATCTGCCCAACCCTCCTCTTCTCGTCGTTACACCAACACCGCCATCGCCCTGCACTGGCTCATGGGGCTGTTGCTGATCGGGTTGGTGGCGGTTGGCGTATACATGCACGAGTTGCCGCTGTCGCCGTGGAAGCTGCAAGTCTATTCCTGGCACAAGTGGGCAGGCGTTACGGCTTTTCTGCTGGTGCTGCTGCGCCTACTCTGGCGGGTCACACATCCGGCGCCGCCGCTGCCCGACACCATGCCTCGCCATGCCCAACTGGCTGCGCACGCCGGGCATGTCGCGCTGTACGCACTGATGGTCGCGATCCCGCTCAGCGGCTGGCTGATGAGTTCGGCCAAGGGGTTCCAGACCGTGTATTTCGGCGTGCTGCCCATCCCGGACCTGCTGGCCAAGGACAAGGCGCTGGGGGATCTGCTGCTGAAAGTGCATGAAATGCTGAACTTCACGCTGGTAGTGCTGGTCATTGGTCATGCGGCCGCCGCACTCAAGCATCATTTGATCGATCGTGACGACGTCCTGCGCAGCATGCTGCCCTGCCGTTGCCCGTCCAAGCATAAGGAACATCCATGAAATCGTTATTGACCCTGCTCGCCCTCGTGCTGGTTGCCCCCTCGCTGCAGGCGGCCGAATACACGACCCTGCAAGCCGACAAGAGCACCCTGACCTTCGTCTACAAGCAGATGGGCGTACCGGTGGACGGCAGTTTCAAGCGCTTCAACGCGCAGTTGAACTTCGACCCGGCCAAGTTGGCCGCGGCCAAGGCCACGTTTGACCTCGACCTCGCCAGCATCGACGCCGGTTCGGAAGAAGCCAACGACGAAGTGGGTGGCAAGGCCTGGTTCAACACCAAAGCCTTTCCCCGCGCCAAATTCGAATCCACTGGCTTCAAGTCGCTGGGCAGCAACCGTTATGAAGTCAGCGGCAAGATGACCATCAAAGGCAAGACGCAGCCTGCGACCGCTGCGTTCACGCTGATGCCCCAAGGCAACGTGGCAGTGGTGGACGGCGCCTTCGTGCTGAAGCGCAACGATTACGGCATCGGCGAAGGTAGTTGGTCCGATGTCAGCGTGGTCGCCAACGAAATCCAGATCAAGTTCCATTTCCTGGCCAACGCCGGGAAGTAGTTTTATCCGTCAACACCGCTAAAAATCTATTACTCAGGAGACTGTTATGAACCGTTTTGCCCTGCTGGCCGCTGCTGCCGCTTTTTCCACCGCTGCGCTGGCCGCCCCGGAAACCTACGTCATCGAAGGCACGCATACCATGCCGACCTTCTCGTACAGCCACTTCGGCTATTCCACCCAGACCAGCCGCTTCGACAAGACCACCGGTACTGTCACGATCGACCGCGCGGCCAAGACCGGCGCAGTGGACGTGAAGATCGACACGACCTCGGTGAATACCGGTTACGCACTGTTCAACGAGCACATTCAGGGCGAAGATTTCCTGGACACCGCCAAGTACCCGACCGCGACGTTCACTTCCAGCAAGGTCAATTTCAACGGTGACAAGGTGGCCAGCATCGACGGCACCCTGACCCTCAAGGGTGTCAGCAAGCCAGTGACGCTGACGGTCAACTCCATGCACTGCATGCCGCACCCGATGCGCAAGAAGGACGCCTGCGGCGCCAACGCGGTGGCCGTGGTCAAGCGTAGCGAGTTCAACATGGGCAAGTACGCACCCAATGTCGGCGATGACGTGACCATCACTATCCCGGTAGAAGCCGTCAAGGAATAAATACCCCCGTAGAAAAACCACGGCCCCTGTCGCCATCAAGCGACAGGGGCCGTGCTGTTTTGGGCGATCGCCCGGAGCTCAGGAGTTTCCGGGTTGTCGCGGTGTCACGACACGCCTATTTGGTGAAATCATCGATGCCGTGACCGATGATGCCGCCCACGGCCGCACCACCGACCGTTCCGAACGAACTGCCGCCTGTCAGCACGGCGCCCGCCACCCCGCCGATCGCCGCCCCTGCTGCCGCGTTCTTCTGGCGGTTGGACATGCTCGCGCAGCCCGTCAGGCCAAGCACCAGCAACACTGCGACTCCATAACGCATCCATTGTTTCATCTGTGACTCCTTGTCGATTGATTCCTGCCTTCCACGGGCAGTCATGAAGCTATTTTGCAAATGCCGTGCCAGCCAAAACAATCCCTTTATTTACATAAACTTGACTTCATCTAGCCCGTTTGATTCCGTGCAAGCCACCCAAAACCGTCTTCCGCTGACGACACCGGGCGATCAGACGTAGCAAGGATTGCGGAAATTCATGACCAGGCCGCCCGCCTTGGGCTGGTATCATGACAACCTCAGGAATCCGTCAAATAGCAATCTTATGAAAACCGAACACTTCCCCACTGCCTCCAGCCCCGAACCCGGCACCCTGTTCGCCACGGCAAACGACACCCTGCTCAAGCCTTACCAGCTTGAGGCACAGGCGCTGCAAGAGGTATTGGGCAGCATCATGACCCACAAGGTGGATTACGCCGACCTCTACTTCCAGTACAGCCGTGCGGAAAGCTGGGGGCTGGAAGAAGGCCAGGTCAAGTCCGGCAGCTTCAGCATCGACCAGGGCGTCGGCGTGCGCGCGGTCAGCGGCGAGAAAACCGCTTTCGCCTATTCCGACGACATCAGCCTGCCGGCATTGCGCCAGGCGGCCGAAGCCACGCGCGCCATCGCGGCGCAAGGCAACGAACACTCGGCGCAGGCCATGCGGCGCAGCGACACGCCTCGCCTCTACCTGCCCAACGACCCGATCGCCTCGCTCAGCGACAGCCAGAAGGTGCAGTTGCTGGAAAAGCTGGAAAAATTCGCCCGCTCGCTCGATCCGCGCATCACGCAGGTGATGGCCTCCATCGCCGGGGAATATGAAGTCATCATGATCGCCCGCCACGATGGCATGATGGCCGCCGACGTGCGTCCACTGGTGCGGCTCTCGCTGCAGGTCATCGCCGAGCAGGACGGCAAGCGCGAACAAGGCTCCGCCGGTGGCGGTGGCCGCTTCGACTACGGTTATTTCACCGACGAGGTGCTGCACGACTACGCCCGCAAGGCCGTGCACCAGGCGCTGACCAACCTGGATGCGCGCCCTGCCCCGGCCGGCCAGATGATGGTGGTACTGGGCTCCGGCTGGCCCGGCATCCTGTTGCACGAAGCCATCGGTCACGGGCTGGAAGGCGACTTCAACCGCAAGGGCAGTTCGGCCTTCTCCGACCGCATCGGCCAGCAGGTCGCGGCCAAGGGTGTCACCGTCGTGGATGACGGCACGATCGCGAACCGTCGCGGCTCGCTCAACATCGACGACGAAGGCAACCCCACCCAACGCACGGTGCTGATCGAAAACGGCATCCTGAAAGGCTATCTGCAGGATTCCCTCAACGCCAGCCTGATGGGCACCGCCCTCACCGGCAACGCCCGGCGCGAGTCCTACGCCCACATCCCCATGCCGCGCATGACCAACACCGCCATGCTGAATGGCGATCGCGACCCGGAAGAAATCATCCGCTCGGTGAAAAAGGGCCTCTACGCCGTCAATTTCGGCGGAGGGCAGGTCGATATCACCAGCGGCAAGTTCG
Source organism: uncultured Methylobacillus sp. (assembly GCA_964445115.1). Classification (GTDB taxonomy): domain Bacteria; phylum Pseudomonadota; class Gammaproteobacteria; order Burkholderiales; family Methylophilaceae; genus CAIJXJ01. The sequence continues at coordinate 10,104 of CAYUJU010000038.1, forward strand.
TGTTCTCTGCCGCCGAAGCCTGGATGATCGAAGACGGCAAGCTCACCTACCCAGTCAAAGGCGCCACCCTCATCGGCAACGGCCCGGAAGTGCTCAAGCACGTCAGCATGATCGGCAACGACATGCAGCTCGACAGCGGGGTTGGCACCTGCGGCAAGGAAGGCCAGAGCGTGCCGGTCGGTGTCGGCCAACCGACGCTGCGCATCGACAGCCTCACCGTTGGCGGAACCGCTTGATATATCATCGGTTTTTAATATACTTGTCGTTGTAAGGGGTTAACCTGTCGTTTTCCCCAGCTACTTCGACTGAAAGGAATGACCATGGCTGAAGCCAAGACCAAGCCGGCGACCCAAAAGGCCGCCACTGCTGCCAAGCCCGCTGCTACCAAAAAGAGCACCGCGTCCACGACCACCACCAAGCCGAAGGCCGCTGCCAAGCCTGCTGCCGCGAAGAAGCCGGCTGCTGCCAAAAAGTCGCCTGCGGCGAAAAAGGCTTCTGCCGGTTGGAATCCGGGCAACGAAGAGCGCTACAACATGATTCAGGTGGCTGCTTACTATCTGGCCGAACGCGACAGCTTTGCCGGCAGCCCGATCGAATACTGGGCTGCGGCGGAAATCCAGATTTCCGGCATGCTGCCGAAAAAGTAATTTCCTTCGGCACGACCAACCCCGCTCCGCCTTTGGCCAGCGGGGTTTTGTTTTGGCCCTCAACACCTATTTAATAGGGGGCGTGAACGCTATAATTCACCCCCTATGTCCTCCACGTTACCGATCCCTTCCCCCGGCAAGACAGAGCGCATCAGCAGCTTGCACGCTGGGGCCGACAGCCTGGCGTTGTCGCAACTGGCGCGCTCGCTGAAGCAGCCGCTGGTCATTGTGTGTGCCAACGCCTTCGACGCCCAGCGCCTGCTGGAAGAAATCCACTGGTTTGAGCCGGGCCTCGCCGTGCATCTGCTGCCGGACTGGGAAACGCTGCCGTACGATCATTTCTCGCCACACCCGGACCTGGTCTCCGAGCGCCTGGCCACGCTGTACCAGATCACACAAAACGCCTGCGACGTGGTGATCATTCCCGCCGGCACCGCACTAGTGCGCCTGCCGCCGCAAGCCTTCCTGGCTGCACACACCTTCATGCTTACCAAAGGTCAGCGCCTGGACATCGAGGCGCTGCGCCTGCAATGTGCGGAGGCAGGCTATCACCACGTTAGCCAGGTGATGTCGCCAGGGGAGTTCAGTATCCGCGGCGGCCTGATCGACCTGTTCCCCATGGGCAGCGCGTTGCCCTACCGTATCGACCTGTTCGATGACGAGATCGAGACCATCCGCACCTTTGACGTGGACAGCCAGCGCAGCCTGTATCCAGTGCCGGAAATCCGCCTGCTGCCGGCACGCGAGTTTCCGCTCGACACGCAAGGCATCACGCGCTTCCGCCAGAATTTCCGCGAGATTTTCGAAGGCGACCCGTCTAAATGCCGTATCTACAAGGATGTAAGCAACGGCATCGCTTCGGGTGGTATCGAGTGGTATCTGCCGCTGTTTTTTGAAGACACCGCGACGCTGTTCGACTACCTGCCCAAGGACGCGGTGCTGTGCCTGCACGGCGACCTCGACGGCGCCGCCCAGACCTTCTGGCAAGAGACGCAGCAGCGCCACCGCCTGCTGGACCACGACCGCGAGCGCCCCATCCTGCCACCCAACCGGCTACTGCTGGCCGCGGAGGAGTTTTTTAGCGCCTCGCATGCTTTCGGCCGTCTGCACCTCACGCTCTCGGGCAATGCCGAACTACCCGACCTCAATATCGAACGCCGGGCTGAGAATCCCCTGCACAAGCTGAATGACTGGCTGGGCAACTTCAAGGGGCGCGTGCTGATCGCCGCGGAAAGCCTGGGTCGGCGCGAGACCATGGCGCAACTACTGGTCGAGCACGGCCTGCGCATGAAAACCTGCGAGGACTGGGCGGGATTTCTGGGCACGGATCAGCGTTGCCTGCTGGGCGTATCGCCCCTGCATGCCGGCTTCGTAACAGATGGTTTTGCCGTCATCACCGAGACCGAGCTTTATGCCGCGCAAGTGCGTCAGGAACGCCGTCGCGAACGCGAGAAGGCCCGCAACACCGAGGGTATGCTCAAGGACCTGTCGGAACTGCGCGAGGACGACCCGGTAGTCCACGAGCAGCACGGCGTGGGCCGCTACCGCGGCCTGGTCAATCTGGACTTTGGCGAAGGCGAAACCGAGTTCCTGCTGCTGGAATACGCGCCTTCGACCAAGCGCGCCGCGCCGGGCAAGGCGCCGGAACCGGACCGTCTGTACGTACCGGTCTCCAGCCTGCACCTGATTTCACGCTACTCTGGCGGACCACCGGAATCCGCCCCCTGGCACCAACTCGGCAGCGGCCAGTGGGACAAGGCGCGCAAGAAAGCGCTCAAGCAGATCCGCGACACTGCGGCCGAGTTGCTCAACCTCTACGCCATGCGGGCCGCGCGCAAGGGCCACGCCTTCAAGCTTGGCCTTCACGATTACGAGGCGTTTGCCGAAGGCTTTCCGTTCGAGGAGACACCCGATCAACTGGCGGCCATCGAAGCGGTCATCAGCGACATGCAGTCGGGCCGGCCGATGGACCGGCTGGTGTGTGGGGACGTGGGCTTCGGCAAGACCGAAGTCGCCCTGCGCGCCGCCTTCGTCGCGGTGATGGGCGGGCGCCAGGTGGCCGTGCTGGTGCCAACCACCCTGCTGGCAGAGCAGCATTACAACAATTTCTGCGACCGCTTTGCCGACTGGCCGGTGAAGATCGCCGAGATTTCGCGTTTCCGCACTGCCAAGGAGCAGAAGGAAGCGCTGAATGGCCTGCGCGAAGGCCATATCGACATCATCATCGGCACCCACCGCCTGATCCAGAAAGACGTACAGTTCAAGAACCTGGGCCTGGTGATCCTGGACGAGGAACATCGCTTCGGCGTGCGCCAGAAGGAGCAGCTCAAGGCGCTACGCGCCGAGGTGGACGTGCTGACGCTCACCGCCACGCCGATCCCGCGTACCCTGTCCATGGCCATGGAAGGCCTGCGCGAGTTCTCCGTGATCGCCACGCCGCCGCAAAAGCGCCTGTCGATCAAGACATTCGTCGCCAATTATTCCGAAGGTGTGATTCGCGAGGCGGTGATGCGCGAACTGAAGCGCGGCGGGCAGGTGTATTTCCTGCACAACGAGGTCGACACCATCTATGCCATGCGCGACAAGCTGGAAAAGATGCTGCCCGAAGCCCGCATCGGCATCGCCCACGGCCAGTTGCGCGAGCGCGAGCTGGAACACGTGATGCGCGACTTCTACCATCAACGCTTCAACATGCTGCTGTGCACCACCATCATCGAGACCGGTATCGACGTGCCCAGCGCCAACACCATCATCATGAACAAGGCGGATCGGTTTGGATTGGCACAGCTGCACCAGCTGCGTGGTCGCGTCGGTCGTTCACACCACCAGGCCTATGCGTATCTCCTGACCGACCCGGACCTCAAGATCACGCCGCAGGCTCAGAAGCGCCTCGACGCGATTCAGTTGATGGAAGATCTGGGCGCCGGTTTCCACCTCGCCATGCACGACCTCGAGATCCGCGGCGCGGGCGAACTGCTAGGCGATTCACAGTCCGGCGAGATGCAGGAAATTGGCTTCAGCCTGTATTCCGACATGCTGGCCCGTGCCGTCAAGCAACTGCAGGCTGGCAAGGAGCCCAATCTCGACGCGCCACTGGGCGTGACCACCGAGATCAACTTGCACACCCCGGCCTTGCTGCCCGATGCCTATTGCCCGGACGTGCACGAGCGCCTGGTGATCTACAAACGCCTCGCCAACTGCACCACCGTGGATCAACTGAGCGCGATGCAGGAAGAACTGATCGACCGCTTCGGCATGCCGCCGCCGCAGACCGAAGCGCTACTCGAATGCCACAAGCTGCGCCTTGCCGCCAAGGCCATGGGCATCGTCAAGATCGATGCCTCCGACGCCGCGATCCAGCTGCAGTTCGACCTCAATGCCGACCTTGACCCGATGAAACTGGTCAAGCTGTTGCAGACCAACCGCCACGCCCGCATGAACGGGCCAGACAAGCTGCGCGTCATGGTGGAGAGGGAAGACATCAGTCAGCGTGCTGACTACATTCGCGGCCTGATACGAGACCTGGTCTAAAGGCAGGAATGGTGGTCTGCTCATGCTATTCAAAGCCTTGCCATCACATTTGTGCAACAGAGCCCGTTCACTCCGATAGAATAGGGCAGTTGTGTTTACGGGGGATGGTATGAAACTTTTGCAATGGATTACGGGCAGCATCCGTAACAAGATGTTGATGATTACCGGCAGCGGCACAACCCTGCTGCTGTTCAGCGCCCTGCTCGGGCTGTGGATGAGCTGGAACGGCATCAACCATTCGCAGGAGGATGCCCTGCTGCGCATCGAAGAAGAGCACCTGATCATCCAGATCGAAAAGAACCTCGACAAAGAGGTCAAGGAGATGAAAAACCTGCTGCTGCGCGGGGGTCACGACCCGGCTGCCGTCGACAAGCACTGGGGTAACGTGCTCAAGCACGAGCAACTGGTCAAGGAGCAGCTGCAATCGCTCCGAGGCATGGCCAAGAACGAGAAGGTCCTGACACTGACCGACGCACTGACCCAGGCCCACACCCAGATGATCGACAAATACCGTCAGGCTCACCAGGCTTTTGTCGAGAACGGAGCCAACGGGACGGTGGCTGACCAGATGTCAGCCAATGCAGATGATCAGCCCCTCGCCATTCTCGACGAGCTGGCAACGACCATCGCCGAACTCGCCAAATCGGCCAACCAGCAAAATGCCCAGGCGGCATTGCGTTCCATCCAGATCACGCTGGGCATGATGGGTGGCGCCATTGTCATCGCCTTCCTGGTGTTCCTCGGCTCACTGCAAAAAGGCATCATTCAGCCGGCACGCCAGATGGTAAGGGACCTGAATCGCCTGGCGAGCGGCGATTTTTCCTCCCCAGTCTCCAAAACCACCAATGACGAAATTGGCCAGGTTGCTGCCAGTGCTGAAAAGATCAGACTGGATCTCGGCGCCGTCATCGCCAGCGTAAAATCTGCCTCTTCAACAGTGTCCACATCCGCGGAAGATCTCGCTGGAAATGCCCATCAGGTATTGGGTGGCTCTTCCACCCAGAGCGAGGCAGCCTCGGCCACAGCTGCCGCCGTGGAAGAGATGACGGTCAGCATACAGTCGGTGGCAGACAACGCGGAGGAGGTGCGCAACCTGTCACGCCATAGTCTGGAAAACACGATTGAAGGAAAGAAGCGCCTGGAGGATCTTTCCCGCGATATCGCAGAAACCGTCCGCGCCATGGAAGAAGTTGCGCATTCCGTCGAGCAATTCATCGCGAGCACCGCGACGATCACCAGCATGACCCAACAGGTCAAGGACATTGCGGACCAGACCAACCTGCTGGCACTCAATGCATCGATCGAGGCCGCACGAGCTGGAGAGCAGGGACGAGGCTTTGCTGTCGTCGCGGACGAAGTTCGCAAACTCGCCGAGAAATCGGCGCAATCTGCCAACGAGATCGATAGCGTGACCAAAGTGCTGGAGCATCAGTCTCAACAACTCAACAATGCGCTGGACCGCGGCCAGAAGTTCCTACAGGCCAGCCAGGACTCCATGGATACCGCTTCATCCGCCATGGCGGCAACCTATTCCGCCATGGAAAGGTCGAGCCAGGGCGTGGATGCGATTACCGATTCTGTGCGAGAGCAGACCAGCGCCTCCAACGATATCGCGCGTAACGTCGAGCATATCGCCAACATGGCCGAGGAGAACAACAGCAACATTGTTCGCGTCTCCGATGCCGCAGCCCGTCTGCAGCAACTTGCCGCAAACCTGCAAACCACTGTCGGCAGGTTTTCGAACTAGGTAACCGCCGTCAGGCGTCCAGCACCACCAATCGCCCGTGCGCCAGGAAGAACACCGCCTTGCGCACGGGGTGTCCTTCTGCGCGGAACAACCTGGCATAACGCTCCAGTTGCGGACGGTAACGCTC
>CAYUJU010000038.1:16255-25373 GCA_964445115.1 uncultured Methylobacillus sp.
AGGCGAGCCGACTTGTAGTCGATCACCCAACGTACGCCTTCCTCGACAAAGGTGCGGTCCACCACGTACGTGGCCAGGCCGCTGCCCTCGACCGTTGCCACGGCCCACTCGGATGCGGCACCTTCACGCGCCTGCAGCACCCAACATCCTTCCTCGCTGGCGAGGGTTGCCGCCAGCGCCGCTACAACACGGCCTGCGCCTTGATTGGCCTGTTCCTCGCCATGCCCTTGCTGCATCAGCCAGCGTGCCATCGCCCCCGAGAGTGCATGGACCCGGTCGACTGACCAAGCTTCCACGCTGTCGTGTGCAATGAGTTCGACGTAGCGATGCGCCAGCGTGCCAACGTCAGCCTCCAGCGTGGTACCAGCAGGCGACACCTCGGCCGGCGATTCAAACGGAAAGACGGGAACATCACCCTGACGTTGCAGGGCTAGCGGCACGGCAGGCTGCACCAGACGCACGAGTGGAGGGATGAAGACTTCTTCCACCGGCACCTCGATGGACTGGTCTACTGACGCCTGACCCACCGCGATAAAGGCCGGCCCGACGGCATTCCACAATTGCGCCAGCGGCGTATTGGCCGGGGGCTTGGGCTGCCCTGTCTTGGCGTCCAATCGCGCCACTCCCACCAGATGCAGCTTGCGGATCGCCCGCGTGGCGCCCACGTACAGCACCCGGGCGCCCTCGTGGTCGGCCCGTGTCTGTTCGAGCAACCGCAGGTAGTCGTAAGCGGTCGGCAAGCCGTCTGTCCGAGGCATCAGCGGAGCCGCGACAAACTGGCTTTCTACCCCGTCGAGCTGGACCTCCTCCCAGAGCAACAGCGCCTTGTCATCAGCGCCACCGGCGCGATGCAGGCCGGGCAGAATGACCGTATCGAACTCCAGCCCCTTGGATTTATGGATAGTCATGAACTGCAATGCATCGGTCGCCCGCACATCCGGCGCAGCAAACAGTTTTTCCGCTTCGCCAGACAAGGCCTCCAACTCAAACTGCCCGTGCTGCTCCAGCCGTTCGACCAGATCGAGGAACGCCTGCACGTCGCGCACGTCACCAGGGTCGGGCAGGCAGACGGCACCGCCCAGTTGCAACCAGACCGATTCGATCCACCGCCTGGCTGGCTGCCGGCCGCGATGCGCCAAGGCTTGCGCCAGCACATCACGGACATGGCGCAGACGTCGTTGCCCATCCTCGCTCATGCGTTGCAGACGGGCGTCATCCTGCATCAGTGACCAGATCGTCGCGTGATGGTTGTCCGCCGCCAGTACGTGCAGGTCAGCCAGGCGCAAGCCACACCACGGGGCACGCAGGATCGCCAGCCAGTGCACCCGGTCAGCCAGGTGGTACAAGGCATGCGTCAGCGACAGCAGGTCCTGAATGGTCTGGCGACCAGCCAACCCTTCGATCTCCACCGCCTGGAAAAACAGGCCCGGATGATGACGCCGGATCTCGGCCACCAGCGCCTCCAGATGGGAACGTGCCCGCACCAGCACAGCGATCTTGCGCGCGGGATCGGCCTGCTGCTCACGCAGAATCAACGCCACGATGGCCTGTGCTTCCCGCACGTGAGTCTCTGCAGCAGCTTCTTCCCCCGCCAGCAGGGGATGCACTTCGACCCCAGCTTCTGGCAAAGAGGCGCGGCGCGCCACGAAAGGCCGGTAGCGAATCGCCCCTTGCGTACCATTGTCTTCGACCGGAAACACGCCTTCGAAAGCCTGGTTGACCCACGCCACCACCTCGGGGCAGGAGCGGTTGTTCAGGCTCAGGCGCAAGCGGGTGAGCGGCAGGTGATCGATACCCTGCTCGGCCACCTTAAGAAACAAGCCGACATCCGCCTTGCGGAAACGATAAATAGATTGCATCGGATCGCCCACGCAAAACAGCGTGCGCCCGTCTTCCGGCGTCCAGCCCTGCGTGAGTTGCCGCAGCAATTCGACCTGCGACGGGCTGGTGTCCTGAAACTCATCCACCAGCAGGTGCTGGATACGGTAGTCCAGTTTCAGCGCCAGATCGGTCGGCGACCCGGAGGGATCCTTGAGCGCGGCCAGTGCGCGTGTCGCCACCTCGACGAAATCGACCTCCCCCGCTTCCTGGAACACCATCCACAACTGGGCTGCCGCCAGGTTGAGCAGTTGCGCGAACACACCGATGATTTCCCACTCGGCATCGCCGTGTCGCGGCAGGGGCAACTTGCGGATGCGGGCGATAGCCGCCTCTGCCCCGGTGGTTTGGCGCAGCGTTTCGATGATCTCCGCCAGGCTTTCCTTGTAGGGTTTAGCTTCGTCCACGGCCGGCAGACCCATGGTCTTGTCGAAACGGCTACGCAGGGTGCCGCTGCCGGTCAGCAACAGGTCGCACACGCCGCGCCACACTGGCAGGGATTCCGGCTGCACCGTCAACGGCTGTTCCCAATCCAGGAGCAGTGCAATCGCATGGTCGCACGGCAGGTTCGAAGCAGCGTAGCGGGCCACCGGCATGAGTTGGGCCTGCAGCCGGCCATTGAGCACACTGGCGACCTGCGCCATCTCGTCCGCCACCAGTTTGCGCAAGGCCTGTTCTGCCTCGTCCTGCAGGCGATGGCGATGGGTATGCTCCAGCCACTGGTCACGCTTGGCCAGCATGCTGACCAACAGGCGCGACAGGCGGCCATGGTCGTTGTCCAGATAGCGCAAGGCAGCCGCCACGATGGTGGCAGCCGCGTCGTCCTCCTCCAGCAGCGCCAGCGTGCGCCGCACCGCCTCCTCGTAGTGCAGGCTGGCATCCTGCGACATTGCCGGCTGCGCGCCAAAGCGCGACATCAGTGGCATCTGGCGGGCGAGATGGCTACACAGGGAATCGATGGTATTGATCCGCAGGCGCCCCGGCTGTTCAAGCAGATGCCAGCCCAACTCGGCAGAAACGGCCAGCGCTTTGGTCGCCAACGCAAAGGTCACCTGCTTGTGCGGTTCGGGTGGCTGCTTGCCCTCCGCCCCTATGCGCAGACTTTCCAGAATACGCAGGCGCATTTCCGCGGCGGCTTTGTTGGTGAAGGTGATCGCGACGATCTCTTCCGGCTCACGCACGGTCTCCAGCAGGCGCAGATAGCGCTGGGTCAGCAGTTCGGTCTTGCCGGCACCCGCGGGCGCCTCGACGATGAAAGACTCCAGCGCCAGCGCGCGTTCACGATTGCGCGCGTCTTCCAGCGCGAGTTCCTGGGGGGAAGTGGACATAAGGTATGAATTATACGCAGTCAGGTGCTGGCATCGGCATGCGCTCGCCCCCACTTCATCCACACCCGCAAACGCCGCAGAGCATCGCGGTCCGCCATGTCGCCGATGATTGTCACCGGCTGCATCAGCCGCGCCCCTTCGAGGCGCAGGTGTACCACGACCAGCCAAGGCGTCACGTAGCTCGAATCCAGCACTTGCGCCTCACGCCAGCCATCCCGACGCAGATGCACGCGTAATACATTGTCTGCGCCCACCTCCAGCGCATCGATCGACCAGGGCATGCGCCGCAATGCCTGATGCGCGATCGCATACCCCATGGACAACAGGACAGCGAGCACGAGGAGCACGCGAATGCCGACCGGCACGGGGAGTACCGCGGACAAGGCGGAGCAGGCCACGCCTGCCAGGCCCAGCAACGCGGCCAGTTGACGGGAGGGACGCAAGGTCACCGCCAGCGACTTCACGCTATAATGGTGCATCACGATTGTTTCCGATGGTCGCTTCCATGAACCCTCAATGGCATGATTTTCTGGCGGCGCAAGGTGCCGTCTTCGAGCAGGATCGCCTCGTGCATTTCGGCCAGCCACAGCAGGCGCTGCTCACGGCCAGCCAAGGCACCATTATGGCCGATCTCTCGCATCTCGGCCTGCTGCAGGCAGAAGGCGCTGATGCTGTCACCTTCCTGCAGGGGCAACTGACCAACGACGTGCGTCTACTGGATGGCAGCAACAGCCACTACGCTGGCTACTGTAACCCCAAGGGCCGCATGCTGGCGATGTTTCTCGCCTTTGCCCACCATGATCACCTCCACCTGCAACTCCACGGCGCGCTGAAGGAAACGGTGCTCAAACGTCTCAGGATGTACGTGCTGCGTTCCAAGGTCGTGCTCACCGACGTGAGCGACACGGTCATTCGCCTCGGGCTCGCCGGCTCGGAGGCCACCGCCCTGCTGGAAAGCATCTTCGGCAAGGCGCCGCAGACACCTCATGCCGTGCTCACCCTGCCGGAAGCCAACCTGCTGCGCCTGCCTGGCCCGGTCCCTCGCTACGAAATCTTCTGCGCACCGGAACAGGCACCCGCCCTCTGGGATCAACTCAAGACCGCCGCCACTCCTGCGGGGGCTGACGCGTGGGAATGGCTGGAAATCCAGGCAGGCACCCCGGATGTGACGCCCGCCACGGTGGAGGCCTTTGTCCCGCAGATGCTCAACCTCGACCTGCTGGGCGGCATCAATTTCAAGAAGGGTTGTTACACCGGGCAGGAAATCGTCGCCCGCACGCACTATCTCGGCAAGGTCAAGCGCCGCACCGTGCTCGCGCACATCCCTGGCGATGCGCGCCCCCTGCCAGGCGAGCCCATCTATGCCGCCGATGGCCCGGACCCGGTCGGCGAGATCGTGCGCGCGGCCCCCGCGCCTAACTCCGGCTTCGATGCCCTGATCGAGGTGCGTGGCGAAAACCTCGCCGCCGATCCGCTCCGCTGGGGAGATTCCACTCCGCTGCAATTGCTGCCCATGCCCTACGCCATCGAGTCGTAGTGAATCTCGCGCTCACCATCACCCTGCTGCGCTTCCTCCTAGCCCCCTGGCTGGTATGGGAACTGACGCAGGAAAACCACACCGTGGCCCTCGGCATTTTCCTGATCGGCAGCCTCAGTGACGCGCTGGATGGATTTATCGCACGCCGCTTCAACCAGTGCACACCGCTTGGCGCACTGCTCGACCCGCTGGCAGACAAACTACTGGTCGCTTGCGGCATGCTGACCCTGCTGTGGCAGGGGCACTTTCCCCTCTGGCTGGCCTGCTTCATCGTCCTGCGAGATGTGATCATCGTCGGCGGGGCCTATGCCTACCGGCGTGCCACCGGACGCCTGGAGATGCAGCCTTTGTACCTGAGCAAGATCAACACCGCAGTCCAGTTCACGCTGGTACTGGCCATTCTTGCTGACGCGGATGGCCACACCCGATTCAGCGTAGCCCTGCAGCCGCTGATCTGGCTGACATTCGCCACTACCGTCTCTTCCGGCGTGCAATACGTTATGGAATGGTCACGGCGCGCAAGAGCCGCAGCTTAGTTTCCCCATGGATGCCCCTGCTGCTCGTCATCAACCGCCGCGGGAAACGACAGGCATCCTGCCGGTACGTATGCTCCAGGAGGGCGAAGCATATCTGGTAGAAGAGCGCATCCCAATTTCCTATCTCCGTCCGGAAATGCAGCCCAAGCTGGATGAACTGGTGGGAATTGCACGCGAGATTCTGCACATTCCCAACGGCCCGGACAAATCGATCTACGTAGGAAAATTCAGGATGTTGATCGACGATCAGCCGACCAGCATCACCCAGTAGTTACAGTGGTACGACCCGGTGTATTTGTCGATCCGGCAAGCCGAACGGTGAGGCAGGCAAACCGGCGGTCAGGGTTTAGCGGAGGGTTCAGGCTTCGGCACTGCAGGTTTAGGTGCCACAGGCTTGGGCATCGCAGGCTTAGGTGCCGGTGAATTTTCCATTACCTGGTAAAACACCTCGTCCTGCTTGACCATGCCCAACTCGCTACGTGCACGCTCCTCGATCGCGGCGTACCCGGTCTTCAGGTCGCGCACTTCGGCATCGAGAGTGTCGTTGCGCATCTTCAGACTTTGGTTGGTCTCTTTCTGCTGGTCGATCTGACGACTGATATCCCAGACTCGCAGCCAACCACCTTTACCGAACCAGAGCGGCACCTGCAGCAACACGATGAGTGCGACCAGAATCAGTGTCAGCATCCTCATGGTCGCAGGTCTCCGCTTAACCGATCAGTTGGTAGAAGGCATCACGGCCCGGATAGCTACGATCGCCCAACTCTTCCTCGATACGCAGCAACTGGTTGTACTTGGCGATACGCTCGGACCGCGACAGCGAACCAGTCTTGATCTGCAGCGCATTGGTCGCCACCGCGATGTCGGCGATGGTGGTGTCCTCGGTTTCGCCGGAGCGATGCGAAATGATGGAGGTATAACCGGCGCGCTTGGCGGTTTCGATCGCCTCGAAGGTTTCCGTCAGGGTGCCGATCTGGTTGACCTTGATCAGGATGGAGTTGGCCACACCGCGCTGGATCCCTTCCTTCAGGATTTTCGCGTTGGTCACGAACAGGTCGTCACCGACCAGCTGCACGGAATCCCCCAAGCGTTGCGTGAGCAGGCTCCAGCCATCCCAGTCAAACTCGCTCATGCCATCCTCGATGCTGATGATGGGATACTTGTCGCACCAGGTCGCGAGGTAATCGGCGAACTGACCGGTGGTCAGTTTGAGGCCGTCACCGTCGATATGGTACAGACCGTCCTTGTAAAACTCCGAACTGGCACAGTCCAAACCAATCAGTACGTCGCTGCCCGGCTCGTAACCAGCAGCAGAAATCGCTTCCATGATGTACTGAAGTGCCGCCTCGTTGTTGGGCAGGTCTGGGGCAAAGCCACCTTCGTCGCCCACGGTTGTCGCCAGACCCTTCTTGTGAAGGATTTTCTTCAACGTGTGGAACACTTCGGCACCGCAGCGGATCGCTTCGCGGAAGCTGGGGCGACCTGCTGGAATAATCATGAATTCCTGCATGTCGATGCTGTTCTCGGCATGCGCACCACCGTTGATGATGTTCATGAACGGTACCGGCAGTTGCATGCGTCCTGCACCACCGAGATAGCGATACAAGGGCAAGCCGGATTCTTCCGCTGCCGCGCGGGCACACGCCATGGACACCGCAAGGATCGCGTTGGCGCCCAGACGGCTCTTGTTCTCGGTCCCGTCAAGGTCGATCAGGGTATGGTCGATAAAGCTCTGCTCCTCGGCATCCAGGCCGATGATGGCTTCGGTAATTTCGGTATTGATGTTCTCAACCGCGCGTTGCACGCCCTTGCCCAGATAACGATCGGCATCACCGTCACGCAGTTCCACGGCCTCCTTGCTGCCTGTGGAAGCGCCGGACGGCACTGCGGCACGACCGATGATGCCGCTTTCCAGCAGCACGTCAGCTTCCACGGTAGGGTTACCGCGGGAATCCAGAATTTCGCGGGCGACGACTTCAACGATAGCACTCATGACTTATTCCTTTTCAAAACCAGACTGACCACATCAGGCACAGAACTCAACATTCCTGTCCGTGCAAGCCGCGGCTTTAGAGTGTTTGCTCAATAAATCCATGCTGCTTCACCAGGCGATCAATCTCGACCAGCGTGGAAAGCAAGGCCTTCATTTTTGGTAACGGCCAGGCATTCGGGCCATCGGACAGCGCCACTTCCGGGTTCGGGTGCGTTTCCATGAACAGGCCGGCGATGCCGGAAGCCACGGCGGCACGCGCCAACACCGGCACATGTTCGCGCTGGCCACCGCTCTTGTCACCTTGCCCACCGGGCTGCTGCACGGAGTGGGTAGCGTCAAACACCACCGGGCAATCGGTATTGCGCATCACGGCAAGGCCGCGCATGTCGGAGACCAGCGTGTTGTAGCCAAACGAGGCCCCGCGCTCGCATACCATGATGTTGTCAGCACCACCGTTGACGGCCTTGGCCTTGTCCACCACGTTCTTCATGTCCCACGGCGCCATGAACTGGCCCTTCTTGATGTTGACCGGCTTGCCAGTCGCCGCGCAGGCCTGGATGAAATCGGTCTGGCGGCACAGGAATGCAGGGGTCTGCAGCACGTCGACCACGGCAGCCACTTCCGGCACTTCCATTTCGTTGTGCACGTCGGTCAGGATAGGCACGCCGATCTGGCGGCGCACCTCGGACAGGATGCGCAGGCCTTCCTGCATGCCGAGGCCACGGAAGGTCTTGTTGGAACTGCGATTGGCCTTGTCGTAGGACGACTTGTAGATGAAATTCACGCCCAGTTCGGCACAGATTTCTTTCAACTGGCCGGCAGTATCCAGCGCCATCTGTTCAGACTCGATCACACAGGGACCGGCAATCAGGAACAGCGGCTGGTCCAGGCCGACGTCAAATCCACACAGTTTCATTTACTTGCCCTCTTTATTCTTGATCGCCGCTTCCACGTAGGCCTTGAACAGTGGATGGCCGGCACGCGGGTTGGATGTGAATTCCGGGTGGAACTGGCAAGCCACGAACCACGGGTGCACGTCCTGTGGCAGTTCGACCATTTCGCACAACTGTTCCGTCGGGGTGCGGGCAGAAATCACCAAACCGGCAGCCTTCAACTGGTCGACGTAATGGTTGTTCACTTCATACCGGTGACGGTGACGCTCGTTGACTTCCTTGCCATAGATCTTCTCCGCCAGCGTGCCCGGCTCGATTGGGCACTTCTGCGCCCCGAGGCGCATGGTGCCGCCCAGGTCGGAATTCTCGTCACGAGTTTCCACCTTGCCGGAAGCATCCTTCCATTCGGTGATCAGGCCGACGATGGGGTGCGGGCCGTTGGGGTCGAACTCGGTGGAGTTGGCACCTTCCAGCTTGGCCACGTCGCGAGCGAATTCGATCACCGCCAACTGCATGCCGAGGCAGATGCCCAGGTAAGGCACCTTGTTCTCGCGGGCGTAGCGGATCGCCGCGATCTTGCCCTCGGTGCCGCGCTTGCCGAAGCCGCCGGGCACCAGAATGGCATCCATGGCCTTCAGCGCGTCGACGCCGTTCTTCTCGATATCCTCGGAATCCATGTAGTGGATCTTGACCTTGGACTGGGTATGCATGCCGGCGTGGATCAGGGCCTCGGTCAGCGACTTGTAGGATTCGGTCAGGTCGACGTACTTGCCGACGAAGGCGATGTCGACGTGATGCTTGGGATGCGCCCAGGCGTCCGTCAGTTTCTTCCAGACGGACAGGTCCGCGGCCTTGGCCAGGATACCCAGCTTGTGGCACACGATCTCGTCGAGCATCTGGTCGTGCAGCATGCCGGGGATCTTGTAAATGGAATCCGCGTCGATGGCGGAAAT
>CAYUJU010000039.1:0-25308 GCA_964445115.1 uncultured Methylobacillus sp.
ACCGCCTGCATGGTTTCTTCCGGCAGCCAAGTGTTGTCGCCGTAGACCTGGGTGGATTTTTCGCCAGCGTAGACTTCCATCCAGGCAATGGCGCGCTTGCCACCATAGGCTTTATTCACCGCGGCATCCACGACGCGCTGCATCGGGGGGGTGATATCGACGCCAATGCCGTCACCTTCGATAAATGGGATAATCGGATGGTCGGGAACGTTCAACGTGTTGTCGGCATTGACCGTGATTTTCTGCCCGTTGGCGGGCACGCTGATTTTAGACATCTGGGCTCCTGAGAAAAATTGATTATCCTGTTCAATAAACCGTTCAACGTGGTTTGCCAGTTCAGCAAGCACGAAACGCACCCGACGCTGAAAGACTACATCCCGATACCGGGAGTCTATGCAGCGGGGCGGCTGGATACCGACAGCGAGGGACTGCTCATTTTAACCGATGACGGGCAGCTGCAACATCGTTTGTCCGACCCGAAACACAAGCAGCCCAAGACCTACTGGGTGCAGGTCGAAGGCGCTCCGACCGACGCCGACCTGGAGCCTTTGCGGCAGGGCGTCGATCTGGGCGATTTCGTGACGCAGCCGGGGCAGGTGCGCGTCATCGACGAACCGCCGGGGCTGTGGCCAAGAACCCCACCGATCCGCGAGCGCAAGGCCATCCCCACGACTTGGCTCGAAATCATCATCCGTGAGGGCAAGAATCGGCAGGTGCGGCGCATGACAGCGAAAGTCGGCTTTCCGACCTTGCGCCTGATTCGCTGGGCCGTCGGCGATTACACCTTGGACGGAGTTTCCCCGGGGACATGGCGGCAAATTGGCATGCCCGTTGCCGTTGGCACGTCTGATGCTAGAGGTAAACCAACGTCAAAATCAAAAGCAGTGCCAGATCGATCCAATTACCGTTCACGAGTCAGAAAACCATGAAACCTGTCGCCATTTTTCGTCACGCCAAAACCGAGGGCCCTGGCTATCTCGCCGAGTTTCTCGATTGCCATGGCATTCCCAAACAGTTGATTCGCATCGATGCCGATGATCCGATTCCTACCCATCTTGAGGCATTCAGTGGGCTGGTGTTCATGGGTGGCCCGATGAGCGTCAACGATGACCTGCCCTGGATTCCTCAGGTGCTGGCATTGATCCGGCAGGCGGTCGCCGCCGATATTCCGGTGCTGGGCCACTGCCTGGGGGGGCAGTTGATGTCCAAGGCGCTTGGGGGTGAGGTGACGTGTAATCCGGTCAAGGAAATCGGCTGGGGAAAGATGGAGGTGCTTCAGGTCCCGGAGGCGAAGTCCTGGTTCGGCGAGACACGCGGCTTCCTGGGCTTCCACTGGCATGGTGAGACGTTTTCGATCCCACCCGGGGCGGTCAATCTGCTATCCAGCGACTATTGCGCGCACCAAGCCTTTGCGATAGGCAAGCACCTCGGGTTTCAGTGTCATATCGAAATGACGTCCGAGATGGTGCGCACATGGTGTCATTTTGGTGCGGATGAGTTGATCGCGTCGCAGAACAGTCCGGGTGTGCAGATGGTTGAGGATATCGAGCGGGATCTTCCCGCAAAGGTGGGGGATCTCAATCAGGTTGCCGAGCGCGTTTATGCCTCATGGGTGAAAGGTCTGGTGTTCTAGATGCATCGGTGTATGCTGGGACACATTGTCGCCCTTCCCGACAGGCCAGCACAAAGGATCCAGCATGCTCGCGTTATCCCAGGCTTTGAATCAGCAAATCGCGGGTGATGAGGCAACCATCGCTCTGAGTAATGGAGAGTCTTTCCGGATCCGGGGTGATGTTGAATCGGTTTCCGAAATTTTTATCAGTGTTTCTCTCTCGAACAATCCTGATAAAAAAGGACGGAAACTCGTCAACGTCAACCACATCGTCAGTATCGAGTGGTATACCCGTTAGCCGGGGCTGATTAGAAGCGGCGGCGAGGGGCGGCAGGGCCACGGCCTTCGATATGGCGGAACGTGATGCGGCCCTTGCTGATATCGTAGGGTGACATCTCCAAGGTGATCTTGTCCCCTGCGAGGATGCGGATGTGGTGCTTGCGCATCTTGCCGGCGGTATAGGCGACCATCTGGTGGCCGTTTTCCAACGTCACGCGAAAACGTGAGTCCGGCAGCACTTCGTTGACCACGCCATTCATTTCAATCAGTTCTTCTTTGGCCATGGGGCTTCTCCTGAAAAGTGCAAAAGAAAAAGCCCGGACGATGCCGGGCTTTTCCGGAGGGGAAACGGCTTGTGCCACCTCCCCGGATCGCTGAAGTCGCGGATCAAGCCGCGACAACCTGATTACTCAGGGCGAATGTTGGAAGCTTGCTGACCCTTCGGGCCGGTCGTGACGTCGAAGGTCACGCGCTGGTTTTCCTGCAGGCTCTTGAAGCCGTTGCCTTGAATTGCAGAGAAGTGAGCGAAAAGATCGGCGCCGCCGTCATCCGGAGTAATGAAGCCGAAACCCTTAGCGTCGTTGAACCACTTAACAGAACCTGTTGCCATGTCTTGATATCCTTATCAAAAAATTTAAATAGGGGATATGCCCCTGAGGGCGAAATTCAAGACGGCGGGGTGATGATGGAAAAAACCCGGGTAAAGCGAGGGTACAAAACCAGACAGCAACAACACGACTTGAGATCGCTTCGCGCACTATGCGCCTAACAGAATGATTTTGCAAATCATATTTACATGATTTAGTGATTCTTGCTTTTTGATGCGCGGTGCTGGCGTGCCAGAAGCTTGCGTGCCTCCTCCAGCAACAGCATTCCACCGGCAAAGGGCAGGATCAGGAGCCACACCTCTGCAGGCAAGGCTGCCGTGCCGAAAATCGCTTGTCCCCAAGGGGTGTAGTCGATCAGTACGATCATCAGCAGTTCCAGTGAGATGCCCGCGAGTATCAGCGGATTGTCGAATAACCGGCCTTGCCACAGAGCCCGATCCGGGTGTTTGCACAGCCATACGTTAACGACCTGCATCACGATGATGGCGGTCAGGGTCGCTGTCGTGGCCTGCAGATAAAGAGGGGCGTTCGATGCCAGGGGCGTGCCCGGACGCCAGCCGCCGAGGTGGAGTACGTAGAAAAACGCGGTCATCGCCGCGATGGCCTCCATGATCCCCAGGAAAAGGTAGGCGCGGGCCACAATCGGCCAGGTCAGCAGCCGTTCATGACGGGGGCGGGGTGGTCGCTGCATGATGCTGGCGTCCGGGCGCTCGGCGCCGAGCCCCAGTGCCGGGAGCATATCGGTGCCCAGGTCGACGGCAAGAATCTGGATGACCGTGAGCGGCAGGGGGATACGGAACAGGGCATAGGCCAGATAGGGAACCAATTCCGGAATGTTGGACGTCAGGATGTAGGCGAGGAATTTGCGGATGTTGTCGAACACCGCACGGCCTTCTTCAATCGCGGCGACGATGCTGGCGAAATTGTCGTCCAGCAAGATCATGTCGGCGGCGCCGCGCGCCACGTCCGTGCCGGAAAGACCCATGGCAATGCCGATGTCTGCCGCCTTGAGGGCGGGGGCATCATTGACCCCGTCGCCCGTCACGGCGACGATGTGCCGCTTGTGCTTCAAGGCCTGGACAATCCGCATTTTCTGGTCGGCCCCGACCCGGGCGAACAGGATTTCGTGGGCGTTAAGCGCGATCTGTAGCTGCGACGTGGACAGGCGCTTCATCTCGTCGCCTGTGACGATGGTGGGATGTTCCCCGCTTACGAGGCCGATTTCCCGGGCAATCGTCAGGGCGGTTTGGGGATGGTCGCCCGTCACCATGATGACGCGGATGCCGGCAAGGTGGCATTGGGCGATGGCCCCGGCCACCTCCGGACGTGGCGGATCTTCAAGCCCCACCAGCCCGGTGAAGATCAGGTCCTGTTCCAGATTGTCGCCATGTTCGCCATAGCGTAAAGGACGATAGGCGAGCGCGAGCACCCGCAAGCCTTGCGTGGCCATGTCGGCCTGGGCCGCGTGAATGCGGTCCTGCAGGCGGGAGGTCATCGCGACGACACCCTCTGCCGTCAGGAAGTGGGTGCAGCAGGGGGTGACCATCTCCGGGGCGCCTTTGCAGTAAAGCATCTGCCCATGGCCCGTATCGTGGAGGGTGGACATGCGCTTGCGATCGCTGTCGAACGGGATTTCGTTCAGCCTGGGCGCGTCCGGCAGGGCGCCAAGCTGCGTTTGTGCCAGTTGGACTAACGCAATTTCCATGGGGTCTCCGAGCCACGTCTGATGTTCTCCCTGCTTCAGGTTATGGCAGAGCGCTGCGGTCTCGAAGAAGGGGCGAAAGGCCGTGCGGTGTGCGGGCGCCGTGGACTGAGGGGCGACGAATGCATCATCTAGCCAGAGAGAGTGGGCCTGCATGCGGTTCTGGGTCAGCGTGCCGGTCTTGTCGGTGCAGATTACGGTGGTGGCGCCCAGGGTTTCAACCGAAGGCAGATGACGGATCAGGGCGTTGCGCCTGGCCATGCGCTTGGTGGCCATGGCCAAGGCCAATGTGACGGTCGGCAGCAGCCCTTCCGGCACGTTGACCACGATGATGCCGATGGCGAACATCATGTTGACCCAGAACGGCATCCCCATCCACAGGCCGATGCAGAAAAACACGACGCCCAGCAAGGTGGCGAGGAGGGCGACCAGCCGGCTCAGCCTGATAATCTCGCGTTGCAGCGGGGACATCGTGTCCCCCTCGGTCTGGGTGAGATGGGCGATTTTGCCGAATTCCGTCCGCATGCCAGTCGCAAAGACCATGGCACGCCCTTCACCAGAGACGATCGAGGTGCCGGCGAGCAGGATGTTGTGGCTGTTGAGCAGGTCTTCGGCCTGCGAGGAGTGGGCATCCCGACCTTGGGGCAGAGACTCTCCGGTGACGGTCGCGTTGTTCGTGCGTAAGCCATACGCTTCAAGGAGCCTGCAGTCTGCCGGCACGTTGTCGCCCTCTTGCAGCAGGATAATGTCTCCGGGGACGAGGTGGTCTACCGGCAGCGACTGGACGACGCCTTCGCGCCGGACCTGGATGCTGGCAGGTAGCAGTTGCTGAAGCGCGGCGATGGCTCGCTCGGCGCGATATTGCTGCCAGAAGGAGAACAGGCCGTTGACCAGTATGACGCCGAGAATGGCCCAGCCGAGCATGGCCATTCCCTGCTCCGGTTGGCGATGGTCGGCAAAAAATGCCAGTCCTGCTGCGAGCCAGAGAATGAGGGCGAAGAAATGGGAAAACTCCCGGATGAACGTCAATGCCAACGGCTCACGTGGCAACGCCTCGATCCGGTTGGGGCCGAATTCTGCCAGGCGTTTTTCTGCCTCGTGCCTGGCGAGCCCGGCGTCTTGGCTATCCAGGCTTGCCAGCGCCTGTTCGATCGACAGTTGATGGATCTTCATGGACGTTCGCCTAAGGGGCTGGATGGGGAATATGTTAAACTTGCTACGATCAACTGACGAGTTTCAAGAATGTCCGGCAATACTTTCGGTACCCTGTTTACAGTGACGACTTTCGGCGAATCGCATGGCGCCGGTATCGGTTGTATCGTCGACGGCTGCCCGCCCGGGCTGGCCCTTTCCGCCGCCGACATTCAGGCGGACCTTGATCGCCGCAAACCCGGTACCTCCCGCCACGTGACCCAGCGCAAGGAGCCGGATGAAGTCGAGATCCTCTCTGGCGTGTTCGAGGGCAAGACCACGGGTACGCCGATTGCGTTGCTGATCCGCAATCAGGATCAACGCAGCCAGGACTATGGCACCATCGCCGAGACTTTCCGCCCTGGGCATGCCGACTATACCTACTGGCAGAAATACGGCATCCGCGACTACCGTGGTGGTGGTCGTTCCAGCGCCCGTGAAACGGCCGCGCGCGTTGCCGCAGGGGCGATCGCGCGCAAATGGTTGAACGACAGATTTGGCGTGGTGATCCGCGGCTACATGAGCCAGATGGGTGAGATCGACGTGCCGTTCGTCAGTTGGGACGATGTCCGCAAGAATCCCTTTTTTGCTGCAGATGCCTCGATGGAGCCGCAGCTCGCTGAGTACCTGGACAAGATCCATGGGGAACGTGATTCAGTGGGCGCGCGGATTACCGTGGTGGCCGAACATGTCCCGGTGGGCTGGGGCGAGCCGGTGTTCGATCGCCTGGATGCCGAGATCGCCTATGCGATGATGGGCATCAACGCTGCCAAGGGCGTGGAAATTGGGGCGGGGTTCGACAGTATCCGTCAGCGTGGCAGCGAGCATTGCGACGAACTTACCCCGCAGGGTTTCGCCAGCAACCATGCCGGCGGGATTCTGGGCGGGATTTCGAGTGGCCAGGATATTGTCGTGCATACGGCCTTCAAGCCAACCTCCAGCATCCCGCAGGAGCGTAACTCGATCAACAAGGCGGGCGAGCCCGTCAAGATGAAGACCACGGGCCGCCACGACCCCTGTGTCGGTGTGCGCGCTACGCCGATCTGCGAGGCCATGCTGGCGCTGGTATTGATGGACCACGCGTTGCGGCATCGCGCACAATGTGGCGATGTGGATTGCCCGACCCCGAAGATTTGATTTTGAACTTGATTATTTAACTGGAGAAAAACATGGCTGCTGTACATCATGACCTCGTGACCGAACTGCCGGAATACAAGGAGCAGATTCACGCCCTTAAGACCAGCAACGCGCACTTTGCTAAGCTGTTCGACGAGTATCACAACATCAATCGTGAAGTGATTCGCCTGGAAGGTGAAAACGTGCCGGTGACCGATGAGGCCTTCGAAGCCCTGAAGAAGCAGCGTCTGTCGCTCAAGGATCAGCTGTACACGATGCTGAAGTCTGCCTGATCACCGGGCGAGGCGAAGGAAACCGGTGCCCGTGGACGTGCGCCGGTTTTTTTATGCCTCACATTCGCACCATGCGACATGATTTTTCCTGAATGAGCACCCGGATGGCTGAGCCCTGTGTGGTCTGGCGGGTGACCGATGGCAAGCGGGGGCACGAGCGCCAGACCGAAGGACTGGTACAGGCGTTGGCGGCGGTGATGCCCATTACCGTGCAGGATATTCCGCGGCTGCCGATGCTGCGGGCTTTGGTGTGCTGGAGTCTTGCCCGTTTTTCGATACAGCATGCGGCAGCGCGGCCGGATTTGATTCTGGGCGCCGGCCACGGTACGCATCTAACCTTGCTGACGGCACGTCGTGCATGCGGTGGACGCGCCGTGGTGTTGATGAAGCCCACTCTTCCTGCGCGTTGTTTTGATCTCTGCATCATCCCTATGCATGATGGTGTGCCGACTTCCGACTGCGTACTCAACACGCGAGGTGCGCTGAATGCGGTGCAGCCTGGGGACAAACGCAAGGATGTGGGACTGATGCTGGTGGGCGGCCCCTCGCCGCATTACGATTGGTCCCCAGATCGTGTGATTCGCCAGATTCGCGAGGTGGTCGAGCGGACGCCTGGGGTGCGCTGGTGTCTGACGACGTCGCCCCGCACCCCGGTCTCGATGCTGGCCGGCCTGCAGGCGATGGCGCACGAGGCTTTGGAAATCGTGCCTTTTGATCGCGTGGACGCCGCATGGCTGCCTGACAGGCTGGCGCAGGCAGGCACGGTCTGGGTGACGCCTGACAGTGTGTCCATGATGTACGAAGCCCTGACATCCGGTGCGGCGGTCGGTCTGTTCGACCTCGAGGCAACGCGTGCGAGCCGGGTTGTCCGTGGGGCGCGCCAGTTGCAGGAGGAAGGGCTGGTGCTGGGGTACGCCGAATGGCAGGCAGGGCGTGCGCTGACCCCGCCACAAACAACTTTTAACGAGGCAGCGCGTTGTGCGCGCTGGATCAAGGACACATGGTTTCCAGATCGCTGACCGTATTGCAGATGCTTCCTGCCCTGGAAGGGGGGGGAGTCGAGCGTGGCACCCTTGAGGTGGGCAAGTATCTGGTCGAGCACGGCCATCGTTCGCTGGTCATGTCGGCTGGCGGACGCATGGTGGCGCAACTGGAGCGGGAAGGCTCGGAACATTTCACCTGGCCTGTCGGCAAGAAATCGTTGTGGACCTTGCGCCTCATCTGGAAACTGCGCCGTTTCCTCGTCGAACAAAAAGTCGACATCCTGCACGTGCGCTCTCGCATGCCCGGCTGGGTTGCCTATCTGGCCTGGAAGGGCATGGACCCTGCCACGCGTCCGCACCTCGTGACGACCGTGCACGGCCCCTACACGGTCAACGCCTACAGCGCCGTGATGACCAAGGGCGAGCGCGTGATCGCGATTTCCGAGTTCATCCGCGACTATATCCAGAAGAATTATCCGGAGGTTTCCCCGGACAAGATTCGCCTGATCTACCGCGGGGTGGACCCCGCACAATTCCCTTATGGCTACCAACCTGATGCCGAATGGTTGGAAAAGTGGCGCCAGCTATATCCACAACTCGAAGGGAAGCGTGTGCTTACATTGCCGGCGCGCATTACGCGCTGGAAAGGGCAGGAGGACTTCGTCGATCTGATTGCGGAACTCAAGCGAAAAGCCTTGCCGGTGCATGGTCTGATCGTTGGCGAACCACATCCTCGCAAGCGAGCGTTTTATGAGGAACTGCAGGCAAAAGTAGCAGACTTGGGATTGCAGAGGGATATCACGTTTACCGGACATCGTACCGACCTGAAGGAAATCATGGCGGTATCGGACATTGTGTTTTCGCTGTCGCGGGAACCTGAGGCATTTGGCAGAACTACGCTTGAAGCCTTGAGCCTTGGGTTGCCTCTGGTGGGCTATGATCACGGAGGAGTGGGAGAGATCCTCGCGAAAATGTATTTGCCAGGACGTGTGTCTCCTGGTAACGCTGTGAACTTGCTGGGCGTGGTGGAACAGTTGCTGGAATCAACGCAGAGCCCGATGTCGGTAGATAGTTTCACCATGCAGAAAATGCTCGAGAATACTTTAGGGGTGTATATGGAAGTCATGACACAGGAGCGCGCATGAGCGAAGGAATGACCTGTCAAATATGCAGGAATCAGGATCACAACACTCCGTGGCGCTTGACCGAGCTGCTATTTCAGACAGGGGAGTCGTTCGACTATTTTCAATGTTCCGTCTGCGGGTGCCTGCAGATCAAGACAGTTCCAGCGTCTTTGGCCGATTACTATCCGCAGAAATATTTCGCCTTCAAGCGATATGACAAGCTTGCCCGCCCGAGCTTGCGTGGGATATTTGATCGTGCGCGCGTTCGCCACGCGCTTGGGCAGAAAAATTTGTTGGGTGCGATCTCCCAAGTGTTTGCCAAACCGCTCGATTATGTGGAATGGGCGCGTCTCGCCGGCATGACGACCCAATCACGCGTGCTGGATGTGGGCTGTGGCGGGGGGAGGATACTGCTCCGTATGAGATTAGGGGGCTTCGAGTTCTGCCAGGGTGTCGATCCGTTCATTCCCGAGACGTTGCGCTACCGGAACGGTGTGGTGGTGCATAAAGCATCGCTGGATGACCTGAAAAAGCGTGGGGAACGCTTCGATTTCATTATGCTACATCATTCTCTGGAGCATATGCCGGACCAGCAGCAAGCGATGCAGGGGGTTGTAGAACTGCTCGCCGAGCAGGGCGCGGTGCTGATCCGGGTGCCGGTAGCGAGTTCCTATGCCTGGGAACATTATCGTGAGCATTGGGTATCGTTGGATCCTCCTCGGCATCTTTATCTGCATACGCATGAGAGTATGTGCACGTTGGCCGGGCAGGTGGGCCTGCATGTCGTACATCAATATTGTGATGCAACCCCCAGCACCCTGTTGTGGAGCGAGTTGCACCGCAGGAGTAATATTTCCAGGTTGCGCGGCAAGGAAGGGCGGGTTGATGTGACGCCGGCAGAACAAGCCGAATTCGAGCGCCGGTGCGTGAAAGAGAACCAGGACATGCGGGGCGACCAGGTGGTCTACATTTTAAAGCGCATAGGACAGTCTTAGATATGCGGGTATTGCTCGTTGGCAAGCACGGTAGCATCGTGCACTGGCTCGAAGACATGGCGGATGGTTTTGCCGATGCAGGAAATGAAACTCGAGTGTTTTCTGTTATTGGGCAGTCTCTGTCTGATTATCTGCACCTCAAGTTGTACCGCACATTAAATCGTCGAGCCATTGGCGCGGTATTGGCGGGTAAATTGGTCAAGGTGGTTCGTCAGTTCAGGCCGAACGTGATGTTCTGCGTCGGCGGGTATTGGCTGGAGCCTGAGATGCTGGCGGCAGTGCGGGACTTGCCGGAGCGACCGGTGATGATCGGCTGGGTGGGGGATCGTTTCGAGGCCAAACATCAGGCCGTCGATGCCCTGTATGACAAGGTATATCACACCGATACCGCGTTTCTCGACCTGGCGCGTGAGTTGGGATTTACCGCGCCAACGGGCTACCTGCCACTGGCGGTCAATCCACGTCTGTTCCCTCGACAGGATGTCTCCCGGTCTGACCGGATGGTGTTCGTTGCCAACCGTACCCGTCACCGCGAGGCCAGCGTGCGCGCCATCCGGCGCCCGGTTGCCCTATATGGAAAAAGCTGGAAGCCGATGACTGGCACGCCGCATGAAATCCACGCCGAGCGTATTCCTTCGCGCGCATTGGCCGGGCTGTATGCATCGCATCGTGCCGTATTGAATATCCGCAACGAGATCAACGTGTTGCACGGTCTGAACCAGCGCAGTTTCGAGCCTTATCTGTGTGGTACACCGGTACTGAACGACGACATGGCGGACGTCGCGCGCTGCTTCGAGCCGGGAAAGGAGATCCTGGTATACCGCGATGCGGATGAATTGAATGCGCTGTACGATCGGCTGGCCGGTGATCCTGATTTTGCGGCAGCGATCGGGGAGGCCGGGTACCGGCGGGTGATGGCGGAACATACTTACGTGCAGCGGGTGGGCACTGTGGTGAAGGATTTGGAGAAGGAATCACAATGACGATGGATCGAATGGCAGGGCGTCTGCAAGCGTTGGTGATCAAGTACGGTTGGTGGCTGGTGGTGCTGTATCTGGTGCTGGCCCCGTTCAAGACACTGTATGAAGCGCCGATGGCGTTCATGGCGATCGGTGGGCTGCTGCTGATCTTGACGCAGCCCAGGGCCATGCTCGGGGTGCCCGGTGTGCGCTTGTTGCTGGGCTTGGGCTTGCTGATCTGGGTGCCCATGGCGTTGTCTTTGCCGGATGCGGTGGAGCAGGGCCGCGCGATTAGTACGACACTGACGTTTTTGCGATATCTGTTTGCTGGAGTGTTCATTGCGGTGGCAATGTCCGAAGCGCAGGTGCGCGGCCGTTTACTGATGGCCGCCGGTGCGATTCTGGCGTTCTGGGCGGTCGATGCGACGATACAAGTGCTGGTCGGCAAAAACTTCTTGGGCAATCCGATGACGGTAGGACGCGTGACCGGTGTGTATTTCCCGCGCATTACCTTGGGGCATGCCATCGCCACCATGTCGCCGATATTGCTGTTCTGGCTGGGGCGCATGTCGATGACGCGCGGTGTCTGGTGGATGTTGCTGACGGTGCCACTGGCCGTGACGGTGTTCATGAGCGGCAGTCGCGTGGCGTGGGGCATGTTGGCGATTTCCTTGCTGTTGATGGCTGGTTACTGGTTCTGGATCGCAGGGCGTGCCGCATGGCGCAGGATGGTACCGATCGTATTGGTGGCCTTGGTGATGGCAGGAGGCTTCCTTGCCACGCAACCCAGTTTCTTGCTTCGCGTGAATTTGGCGGCGGGTTTGGTGAGCGGTGATGAGGAGAAAATCAGCCAAGCCACCAGCTTGCGTTGGGATATCTGGAAGGTGGCTGGGCGGGTGTTCTCGGATCATCCGATCAACGGCATCGGTCCAAGAGGTTTCCGATATATCTATGCACAATACGCCGAGCCAGGGGATTCTTTCGTTAATCCTAAAACTGGCTTGGGCATCACCCACCCGCACCAGTTGATGGTCGAGGTCGCAGTTGAAACTGGTGTGATTGGCTTGGCGGGGTATTTCGCCTTCCTGATCGTGTTTTTGCGAGCGGTCTGGCGCGCTGGCAAGGACCGCCTGCGAGAGGCCTGGCCGTGGGCGGCGGCGGCCTTCATTTCCTTCTTCCCGCTCAATGCCGGCCATGCGTTCTATGGCGGCAAGTGGGGCTGCATCGTGTGGTGGCTGACGGCGCTGGCTGCCGTGTTCCTGTCCCAGCCCAAAGAGGTCAAATCATGACGCTTTCCGTCATCATTACCACCTTCAATAACGCCCGCACCTTGGCCTACTGTCTGGAAAGCGTGAAATGGGCCGATGAAATCGTCCTGCTGGATTCCTTTAGCACCGACGATACAATGAGCATTGCGGCGCAATACGGCTGCGTGACGATGCAGCACACCTTCCTGGGATATGGTCGCCAAAAGCAACTGGCCCTGAACCATGCCACGCACCCATGGGTGTTGCTGCTGGATGCGGACGAGGCACTTTCCCCCGAGGCGCAGCAGGAAATCCGTGCTCTGCTGGAAGGTGTGCCGGCGTGTGATGGCTATACCATCCCGCGGCTGGAACAACAGTTCTGGCGCATGTGCCACCCCAAGGTACGCATCAATCGTTTTCTGCGCTTATTCCAGCGCGAGAAAACGCATTTCAGCGAGATGCCGGTGCATGCGGCACCGCAGGTACAAGGCAAGATCGGCAAGTTGCAGTCGGTGTTCTACCACTTCGGGGATACTGATATCCATCTCAAGGTGGCGCGGGTCAACAGCTATTCGAGCGGGTTGGTGCAGGATAAGTTGGGTAAAAAGCAGGGGGGAGAACGCTGGCGCATGGTGCTGTACCCACCGTTTTTCTTCTTCCGCAGCTTCATTCTCAAGCGTAACTGTTTGAACGGCTGGGCTGGGTTTATCACCTCGGTCAGCGGGGCGTTCTACGTGTTCCTGAAGTACGCCAAGCTATATGAACATCGGCAGTTCGAGCGATACGGGGTCAGCCTGTTACCACCGGGGGCACCGACGCCGCCGATGCTGGACAAAGAGCGTAATCAGCCGCCGGTCTGATCTGCCAGCATTGGCAGCAGATGCTGCAGGGCGATCTCGGGCGTCAGCACTTTCATGCAGGTGTGATGGTCGCAGGCGTGCTTGCAGTAGCAGTTCATGCAAGGCAATTCGGCCTGCAGCGCTAGCACATTACTGCCCAAGGGTTTGATACGGTTGGGGTCGGTCGGTCCGCACAGCACCAGCATGGGCGTTTCCGTGCTGGAGGCCATGTGGGCCGTGCCGGTGTCGTTGGCCACGATCAGGCGTGCGTCTTCGCACAGCGGAATCAGGTCCAGTAGGTGGGTCTGGCCGCACAGGTTGATGGCCCAGTCACCACAGATTGCAGCGATGGCGGTGCATTCTTCCATTTCGTCCTTGGCACCCACAATCACCGCGTGGTTGATCAGTCCGCGTTGCTTCAGGGCGATGGCAAGCGCGGCATAACGCTCGGTACCCCAACGCTTGAGGTAGCCGGCTGCCTGGCAGCCGGGGAGCAATACGGCATAGCGTCCCTTGAGTAACCCATGTTGCGCAGCGAGGGCGCTGGCCTGGTCGCGGTGCCGTTGCGGGACGTGCAAGGTTGGACGTGATTGCCGGGCAGGAATGCCGCCTGCCCGGATCGCACTGCGCATCAGGGTGGCGGCGTGAACCGGGCGCGCAAGCACGGGCGGACGCACGTTGTACGGGAAAACCGGCAAATTGCCGATGCGGTAGCGCGGCGCCTGGCCGAACAGGGTCAGCAGGCTGAGCAACAGGCGCGAGCGGTCGGTCGTTTGCAGATCCACTACCAGATCGTAGTGTTCCGCCGCGACGGTGCGGGCCCAGCGCAGCATGCCCTTCAGGCCTCGCTCCTGCTTGCGCAGATCCGGCGCGAACACCTTGGCAAAACGCGGGTCCTCGCGGAACAGCATGTCCCATGGCGGCATGGCATTGAGATGAATCTCGGCCTGCGGGAACGCGCGACGGATGTCCTCCATCACGGCGGTGCTCATCACGACATCGCCCATTGCGCTCCACTTGATAATCAGGATGCGCCGGATATCTGCCTGCGCGGGCAGGTCGATTACCGGCGTCACCGGTACCATGGGGCGATCTCGGAACAGGTGGATGGGAACCAAATCAGACATGCGCCAGTTGCTGGTAGAGTTGTTCGATGCGCGGGACGACGGCTGTCTCGCTGTAGTGGGTGTTGAAGCGTGCAAGGGCGGCTTGCGCACGGGCTTCCGGTGACGTACAGGCACTGCGGATCGCCGCGCACAGACTGGTAGCATCGCCGATCTCCGCGAACCAGGCGGTTTGTTCGTCCAGGATTTCCAGCGGCCCGGCGGTGCGCGTGGTGACGATCATCTTGCCGCGGGCCATTGCTTCCAGCACGACGATCCCGAATGGCTCGTCGCGCGAGGGCAGGACGAACAGGTCGGCCTGATCCAGCAGGTCGGCCGGCGTTTTCACCCAGCCGATGAAGTCGACGGCTGACGCGATCCCCAGCGTTTCGGCCAGCTGGCGTAGCGCGGACAGTTCGGGGCCATCGCCTCCCAGCCCGAGGCGGGCGTCCAGTCCATCGGCGCGTAATTGCTGCAGGGCTTGCAGCAGCACGTCGAAGCCTTTCTTGTGCACCATGCGCCCATAGGCGACCAGCAGCGGGTGCGCTGTGTCGGGTGTCTTGGTCGATGCTGCTGGCGTCATCGACGAGAAGTTGGGGATGACGGAAATGCGATCCGCGCCGATCGTGTGCTCCAGCAGGTAGCGTTTCTGATCTTCAGTCGTGGTGATGAAGTGGTCGACGTGACGGTAATACTTCAGGTCGACGTAGTTATGGGTTTTGACCACCAGTGGGGTGTGCAGGCGGTGGGCGGCACGGCCTGCCACATGCGCGGCGCGGGCCAGATGGGTGTGGATCACTGCGGGCGTAAAGTCGCGGAGGGCCTGTTCCAGCTTGCGGGCGCCAAACGGATCCCAGCTGGCGAACAAGGGGATGGGGCGGACCGTGATGTTCGGGTGTTCCAGCAAGGGCAGCCCCATGAATTTACGGTGGCAGATCGCCTGTACCTGGTGGCCGCGTGCCGCCAGGGCGAGTGACAGGTCGACGAAGTAGCGCTCTGCGCCGCCGAAGCCCTTGCTGAGCATGACCTGGGTCAACCGCAAGGCGCTTAGCTCCCCAGCTTGTCGATGATGCTGGAAGTGCTGCGGCCGGGCACGATGTCAACTAACGCCACCTTGCCCCCCCAGCTTTTAACCTCGCGCCCACCGACCACCTGATCTTCGGTGTAATCGCTGCCCTTGACCAGTACATCCGGGCGGATTGTCTCGATCAGTGACAGGGGGGTGTCTTCGTCGAACAGGATGACGGCATCGACCGATTCCAGCGCGGCCAACACGCGCGCGCGGTCCTGTTCGTGGATGACAGGGCGTGTCGGTCCCTTCAGGGCGGACACCGAGCGGTCGGTATTGAGGCCGAGTACCAGCTTGTCGCCGAGTTTGCGCGCGGCCTCCAGATAGGTGACATGCCCGGCGTGCAGCAGGTCGAAGCAACCGTTGGTGAACACGATGCGTTGCCCAGCGGCGCGCCAGCCCACGACGCGCGTCAGCAGGGCGTCGCGCTCGCAAATTTTGTCTGCCTGTTCCGCGGAGTCTTCACGCAGGAGTTCATGCAGTAATTCGGCACGCGTGATCGGCACCGTGCCGACCTTGCCGACCACTACGCCAGCTGCCAGATTGGCGAGATGCAGCGCATCACGCCGGTCCAGCCCGGCCACCAACCCGGCGGCCAGCGTCGCGATGACGGTGTCGCCAGCGCCCGAGACATCGAACACTTGTTTCGCCGTGGCCGGAATGTGCAGGGAATGGCTCTCTTCGATGAGCGAGATTCCTTCTTCGCCACGCGTGACTGCCAGAAACTCCAGCGCGAGGTTGCGGCGCAGGTGTGTCGCCGCGTCGAGCAGGGCGGTGTTGTCGTGCACATCCGAGTGACAAGCCTCTGCCGTTTCGCGTTTGTTCGGTGTCAGTGCCGTGGCGCCCTCGTATTTGCGGTAATCGCGCCCCTTGGGATCGACCAGCACCGGGATGCCTAGCCGCTTCGCCTCGGTGATGACGGTTTGGCACAGGGCCGGCGTCAGGACGCCCTTGGCGTAGTCGGACAGCAGGACCACAGCCGGCCGCTCGGCCAGCATCTGATGGACGAGCCGGGTCAGTGCGTGCATGTCTTTGTCGGTGTAGGGCGCGCGGTTCTCGCGGTCCAGTCGCAGCATTTGCTGGTGCCCACCCAGCACCCGCGTCTTGGCGATGGTGGGGTGGTGTTCCGCATGCAGAAGCCCGCTGGTGTCGATGCCGAGATCATGCACGGCCCGCTTCAGGCGTACGCCGTTGTCATCGGCACCAATGCAGCCGACCAATCGGGTGCGCAGGCCCAGGCCGACCAGGTTGGCCGCGACATTGGCGGCACCGCCTGCCGCTTCGGATTCGCGATCCAGCAGCACGACGGGAACCGGGGCCTCGGGGGAGATGCGCTCCACCTTGCCCCACAGATAGCGGTCCAGCATCAGGTCGCCGATGACCAGGGCCCAGTGCTGGGCGAAGCCGTGCTTGAGTGCGTCGATCAGGTGCGGCTGCATGTCAGGATTCGATCAGGTCGCACAGAATGTGGCCGATCAGGATGTGGGCTTCCTGCACGCGTGGCGTGTCGCCAGAAGGCATGGCGAGTGTCACGTCACACAACTCGGCGAGCCGGCCGCCGCCTGTTCCGGTGAGGCCTATGGTCCAGGCGCCTGCAACCTTTGCTGTTTCGATGCCTGCCACCACGTTGGCGCTGTTGCCGGAAGTGGAAATGCCGATGACGATATCGCCCTGGTTGCACAGCGCTTCGACCTGGCGCGAGAAAATATGGTTGAAACCGTAGTCATTGCCGACCGAGGTCAGGATGGAACTGTCGGTGGTCAGGGCGATGGCCGGCAGGCCCTTGCGTTCGCGTTTGTAGCGCCCGACGATTTCCGCAGCAATGTGCTGGCAATCTGCCGCGCTGCCGCCGTTGCCCATCAGCAGGATCTTGCCGCCGTTTTGCAGGCAGGTGCGGAGGCGTTCGCCGATCATCTGGATCGCCGGAACCAGCGGGTCAAGCTGGGCGATCAGGGTCTGGTGGGCGATCAGGGCGCTGTGGATGATGTCGGATTGGCTCATTGCCGTTCGGTGCTCAGTGAAAGTCGACGGTGCAAAGTCGACAGTATAAGGGAGCGCGCGCCCTATTTCACCACGCACCAGCTCAACGGGTCGAACGGGCGGCTCTGGTGGCGCATTTCGAAATACAGCCCGGATGCCTCGTTCCCGCCACTGTTGCCGACCGAGGCGACGGCGTCGCCGGCGCTGACCGCATCGCCCACGCGCTTCAGCACGGCCTGGTTGTTGCCATACAGGCTCATGTAGCCGTCGCCGTGATCCACGATCAAGAGGTTGCCGAAACCGCGCAGCCAGTCGGCGAATACAACGCGGCCATCGGCGATGGCGCGGACTTCTTCTCCTTCACCCGCCTGGATGAACAGGCCCTTCCAGGAGATGCCGCCATCCTCTCGGGCAGTGCCGAAGCGGTTGGCGAGCTTGCCGCGGACGGGCAGGTGCAGCTTGCCCTTCAGTGCGATGAAATTCCCGCCCGAGAAAGCCTGGGTGGGCACGCTGTCGTTATTGCGGGTTTCCTCTGGGCGGTTTTTGGGGCTTTTCTGCGGTTTGGGTGTGGGGGGGACGATACGTGCCAGTCGGGTGACCAGGTCGGACAATCGCTTTTCGTCGCGCCGCAGTTTGGATATCTCGCCGCGTTGCAACTTGATCTGGGTTGCCAGTTTGCTCAGGACTTTGCGACGCTCCGCCTTTTCCGTTTCCAGCGCCTTGCGTTGCGCCTCCTGTTCGGCCTTCAGGTCGCTGATCTGCTTCAGTGCGGTCGTGGTCTGCTGATTCAGGGTGGTGACTTGCCGCAGGTTCTGCTTGAGGTCGCGGATCAGCCCGGCACGGGCGCGGGCTACGTAGCCGTAGTAATGCAGTTCGCGCGAGATGGCGCCGGGGTCGCGCTGGGTCAGCAGCACCTGCAGATAGCTCTGCTGCCCGTTCAGGTATTGCTGGTACAGCTGCTGGCTCAACTGGCGCTGCTGCTGCTGGATGGTCTGGTCCAGGGTCGATTTTTCCTGCTGCAGGTTTTGCAGGGTGGCGCGGTTGGATTTCTGCTGTTGGCTGAGTTCATGCAGCTTGCGATTGGCCTCGCTGATCGATTGCTCGCTCTGTTTCAGCGAGTCTGCCGCCTCGGTGTGCGCTTGCTGCTTGCTGTCGAGTTCCTTTTTCAGGGACTCGATCTTTTCCTTGAGGTCGCTCAACGCCTCCTTGGACGACTCGGCCTTGCCTGCCCATGCCGGTCCCGCGAGGGCAAAACAGGTCAGGAGCGTCAACGCCCGCAGCAGGAAAGATGAACGGGCCATGGTCAGTGCGGTTGGGATGCGGGGGCGAATTCGAGTAGTGAGTGCCCGCTCATTTCCGCCGGCTGTGGCAGCCCCATCATGGCCAGCAGGGTCGGCGCGAGGTCGCACAGGGCGCCCGTGTTGGCCAGCCGCGCGGGGCGGCCGATATACAGTAGCGGTACCGGGTTGGTGGTGTGCTGGGTGTGCGGCTGGTGGTTGATGTGATCTTCCATGCACTCGGCATTGCCGTGGTCGGCGGTGACGACGACCTCGCCGCCGATGGACTGCATTGCCTGCACGATGCGGCCGAGGCAGATATCGACGGTTTCGATGGCCTCGATCGCGGCCGGCAGGTTGCCGGTATGGCCGACCATGTCCGGGTTGGCGAAGTTGCAGACGATGAGGTCGTATTGTCGGCTGTAAATGGCGCCCAAGAGCTTATCTGTCACTTCCGGGGCGCTCATCTCCGGCTGCAGGTCGTAGGTGGCGACCTGCGGGGAGGGCACCAGAATGCGGTCTTCGCCAGGAAACACCTGCTCTTCCCCGCCGTTGAAGAAGAACGTCACGTGGGGGTATTTTTCGGTTTCCGCGATCCGCAACTGCTTCAGGCCCAGGCTGGCAACGTATTCGCCCAGGCCGTTGCGCACGGGTTCCGGCGGGAAGGCAACCTGGGCTGCCAGGTCGTTCTTGTTGTACATCGTCAGGGTGTAGAAACCACCCAGCTTGGGCAAGTGCTTGCGCGGGAATTCCGTGAAGTTCTCGTCAAGAAAGGTGCGCGTCAGTTCGCGCGCCCGGTCGGAGCGGAAGTTCATGAATACGACCACATCGCCGTCGACGATGGGGGTGGGCCAGCCAACAACGGTAGCCTTGACGAATTCGTCGGTTTCACCGCGCTCGTAGGCGGCATGCAGGGCCTGCACGGCGGTGGCCGCGCGGAATTCGCCGTCGGCGCTGGCGATCAGGTTGTACGCGGACTCCACGCGCGCCCAGCGATTGTCGCGGTCCATGGCGTAGAAGCGCCCGACGACGCTGACGATGCGGCCGACGCCGTGATAGGCGAAGGTGTCTTCCATGCGTTGTAACGAAGCTTCCGCGCTCTTGGGCGGGGTGTCGCGACCATCCAGAAAAGCGTGGACGTATACCTTTTCCAGGCCTGCACGCGCCGCCATCTCGACCATGGCGTGGATGTGGTGCTCGTGGCTGTGCACGCCGCCGTTGGAAAGCAGGCCGAAAATGTGCAGAGCGCGATCGTTGGTCTTGGCGTTGTCTACGGCTTCCGTCAGGGCCGGGTTGCTGAAGAATTCGCCGTCGCCGATGGCGCGGTTGATGCGTTCGAATTCCTGGTAGACCACGCGCCCCGCACCGATGTTCAGGTGGCCGACTTCAGAGTTGCCCATTTGCCCGTCCGGCAGGCCGACGTAATGCTCGGAGGCGTTGATCAATGTGTGCGGATGCTGGTCCCAGAGCTTGTCCCAGTTGGGTTTGTTGGCCAATGCGATGGCATTGTCGGCGATCTCGGTGCTGTGGCCGAAGCCGTCCAGAATCAGCAGCAGGGCGGGGGTGACTTTCATCGGGAAAAAGCTTCTCGCGTGACGGGATGTAGAGCGATTCATTCTAGTGGATTTCAGGGGGTTTTGCATTATACTCACAGGCTGATAACCCTTTCGCGACAGGGCTTTCCATGGAGATTGCGCCGTCGAGCATATGAGTACACCGCTATGCAGAAACCGCACACAGGCAACGAAACGACCAAGCTGATCGATCAGGACGAGCATGTCGAGCAGGCGGCACGCGCGCTCAAGGCGATGTCGCATCCGTTACGCCTCAAGATCCTGTGTGTGCTGGGGGATCAGGAAGTGAGTGTGCAGGACATCGTGGATCGGGTCGGTACATCGCAGAGCAATATTTCCCAGCATCTGGCCATCCTGCGCGACAAGGACGTATTGCGCACCCGCAAGGACGCCAACCGCGTCTATTACCGGGTGAGCGACCCGCGCACGCTCAAGCTGATCGCGCTGATGCGCGACGTGTTCTGCGCCTACACTGAATAGCTGGCGGTTGGCGCACGGCGCAGCGGGTTGAGCTGCCCAATATATTAGAATATACTAATACACACTTATTCCTGGAGTGTGCTGATGAAGCGTTTCCTGATCCTGGTCGGACTGGCCCCGGGGCTGGCGATAGCGGCGCTGCCGTTCACCACGGCGGAGGTGGTCTATCGTCCGGTGGACGCGGGCTATGCCGCGGAAGCGGTGGTCGAGGCGGGGCGCGAGTCGACATTGGCGGCCCAGGTGGCAGGTCGTGTGCTGGCGCTGAACGTGGATGCTGGCGACAGCGTCAGGCGCGGTCAGTTGCTGGCCCGCATCGACGACAGCGAGGCACGCAACAGCATGGCCGGAACCCAGGCGCAGGTCGCGCAGGCGCAAGCCAATCTGGTCAATGCCCAGGCCCAGTACGACCGTGCGAAACAACTGGTCGCGCGCAAGTTCGTCAGCGCCTCTTCCCTCGATAAGGCGCAGGCTGATTACCAAGCCGCTCAGGCGCAGCTCGCAGCAGCCAAGGCCGGCGTGGCGCAGTCGTCGACCACGCGCGGGTTTTCCAGCATTGCAGCACCGTTTGACGGGCTGGTGTCGGCGCGGCTGGCGCAGGTGGGTGAAATGGCCAGCCTCGGGCGCCCCTTGCTGACCATGTTCGATCCGGCGACGTTGCGTGTAGTCGCCAACGTGCCGCAGGAGAAATTGGTCGAGGTGCGCAAAGCCGGCCGGGCCAGCATCGAGCTTCCGGCGCAAGGCAAATGGATCGAGGCGGCTTCCGTCACGGTGCTGCCGTCCGCGGATAGCCGGACCCACATTTCACAGGTGCGCATTGAATTCCCCAAAGGCGTGGATGGCGTCTATCCTGGCATGTATGCACGTGCTCACTTTGCTGTTGGCCAGGCGAAGAAGTTGCTGGTGCCTGCGAATGCCGTGGTGCGGCGTAGCGAAGTGACTGGCATTTACGCAGTCAAAGGTGATCAGGTGCAGTTCCGCCAAGTGCGGTTGGGCGAGCCCGCGCAGGGCGGCCTGATCGAAGTGTTGGCCGGGATCGAAAGCGGTGAACGCATTGCGTTGGAGCCGGTGAAGGCTGGTATGTACCTCAAGTCGCGGGGCGCGGCTCGCCGATGAGCGATTCCATCCCCTCTGGCCAGGACATGGGTATCTCCGGCCGTATTGCCCACTTTTTCCTGCAATCCCAGCTGACCCCGCTGTTGGCGATACTCGCCGTCTTGTTCGGACTGTTCGCCGTGATGGTGACGCCGCGCGAGGAAGAGCCGCAGATCAATGTCACCATGGCCAATGTGTTCGTGCCGTTTCCGGGTGCCTCGGCCAAGGAGGTCGAAAGCCTGATCAGCATCCCCGGCGAGCAGGTGCTGTCGCGTATTGCGGGGGTCGAGCACGTGTATTCCGTCTCCCGCCCCGGGCTTGCCATCATCACGGTGCAATACGAAGTCGGAGAGGATCAGACCAAGGCGCTGATCAACCTGTACGACACCGTCCATTCCAAGCGTGACTGGCTGTCGCCCAATCTCGGGGCGGGTGAGGCCATCATCAAACCCATCGGTATCGACGACGTGCCTATCGTGGCGCTGACGTTATGGACGCCAGATGAGCAGCGCGGCGCCTTCGAGATGGAGCGGGTGGCGCACGCATTGGAAATCGAATTGAAGCGTATTCCCGGCGCACGCGAAGTCACGACGCTGGGCGGGCCGGACAACATGGTGCGCGTGCTGCTGGACGCAGACCGGCTCTCGGCCTTCGGCATGTCCGCGCAGGATGTGCGCGACGCTTTGCAGGTCGCCAACGCGTCGCAGCCGGCTGGCAAGCTGGTGAGCGGCAATCGTGAAGTGCTGGTGCAGACCGGGACCTTTCTCGCTAGCAGCGAGGACGTGAAGCGCCTGATGATCGGCGTGCATCACGGAAAACCGGTATTCATGACCGATGTAGCGGAAGTCATCGAGGGCGCCGATCAGCCAAATCGCTACGTCTGGCTGGGCAAGGGCGTCGGCGGTGGTGCGCAGGGCGAGTATCCGGCCGTGACCGTTACAGTTTCCAAGAAGCCTGGCGAGAATGCCGTCGACATTGCCAATGCGGTGACGCGCCGGGTGGAGCAGCTACGCGGCACGTTGATCCCCGAAGGCGTGGAGGTGACCGAGACCCGCAACTACGGCAAGACGGCGAATGAGAAAGCGCAAAAGCTGATCGGCAAGCTGGCGTTCGCAACGGGCTCGGTGGTGTTGCTGGTGTTGTTTGCGTTGGGGCGTCGTGAAGCGGTGGTGGTCGGTACGGCAGTGATGCTGACGCTGGCGGCCACGCTGTTCGCCTCGTGGGCCTACGGCTTCACGCTTAATCGCGTGTCCCTGTTTGCGCTGATTTTCTCCATCGGGATTCTGGTTGATGACGCCATCGTGGTGGTGGAGAACATCCACCGGCGGCGGCAACTGGAACCGCATCGTCCGTTCGCCGAGATTATCCCCGAGGCCGTGGACGAGGTGGGCGGCCCTACCATCCTGGCGACGTTCACCGTGATTGCTGCCTTGCTGCCCATGGCTTTCGTGACGGGACTGATGGGGCCGTACATGAGCCCCATCCCGATCAACTCCAGCTTCGGCATGGTGATTTCGCTGGCGATCGCGTTTATCGTCACGCCATGGCTGAGTTACAAGCTGCTGAGCAAGCAAGGTGCAGGGGCACATGGTCACAATGATCAGTCATCTACGCGTGTAGACGCACTGTTTCAGCGGGTCATGACGCCGTTCTTGCAGCGTGAACAAGGCGCGCGCAAGCGTCGCCTGCTGGGCTTGGCCGTCGGCGTCATGATCCTGCTGTCGGTGTCGCTGGGCGTGTTCAAGCTGGTGGTGCTGAAGATGCTGCCCTTCGACAACAAGTCCGAGTTCCAGGTGGTGGTGGACATGCCGGTGGGCACACCGCTGGAGAAAACGGCCGCCGTACTGCGCGAGATGGGCGGCTATCTCGCCACTGTGCCGGAAGTCACGGATTACGAGGCCTATGTGGGGACAGCAGCCCCCATCAATTTCAACGGCCTGGTGCGGCAGTACTTCCTGCGCAGCGCGCCCGAGCTGGGTGACATTCAGGTCAATCTGGTGGACAAGCACCACCGCGACCTAAAAAGCCACGAAATCGCGGCCAAGGTGCGTCCTGCCCTGCAAATGATCGCTGACCGCCACGGTGCGGACCTCAAGGTGGTCGAAGTGCCGCCCGGCCCGCCGGTGATGTCACCTATCGTCGCCGAAGTCTACGGCCCGGATTACGAAGGACAGATGTCAGTGGCGAAGCAGGTGCGCAAGGGCTTTGAGCAGACGCCGGACATCGTGTTCATCGACGACAGCGTGGAAGACCAGGCCGAAAAGCTGGTGTTGCGCGTGCTGCAGAACAAGGCGGCGCTGATGGGCGTATCGCAGAAGGATATTGTCGAGACCATGACCATGGCGCTGGGGGGCGAATACGTGACCCCGACCCACAGCCCGGGTGCCAAGTATGAGGTACCGGTGCGTATTTCTCTGCCGCCGTCTCGCCTCAATAATCTGGATGAACTGTTGAAGTTGCGGGTGCGCGCCCGCGACGGCGCGCTGGTGCCCTTGTCCGAGGTCGTCGAGTCCAGCCCGACGACGCGCGAAAAAACCATTTACCACAAGGACCTGCTGCCGGTGGTCTATGTCATGGGCGACATGGCCGGCAAACTGGATAGCCCCCTGTACGGCATGTTTGGCATCCGTTCCGGCATTAACGGTATGGCGCTCAACGAAGGCGGCACACTGGGCGAACACTTCATCACGCAGCCGGAAGATCCCTACGCCGGCTACAGCCTGAAGTGGGACGGCGAGTGGCAGATCACCTACGAAACCTTCCGCGACATGGGGCTGGCCTATGCCGTGGGGCTGGTGCTGATCTATTTGCTGGTCGTGGCAGAGTTCAAATCTTACGTGACGCCGCTGGTTATCATGGCGCCGATTCCCTTGACCATCATTGGCGTCATGCCTGGCCACGCCCTGCTCGGGTCGCAGTTCACCGCGACCTCCATGATCGGCATGATTGCGCTGGCCGGCATCATCGTGCGCAATTCCATCCTGCTGGTGGATTTCATCAACCAGCAGGTCAAGGCGGGCATAGACTTCCAGCAGGCCGTGATCCAGGCCGGCGCCGTGCGGGCGAAACCCATCATCCTGACTGGCCTTGCCGCGATGATCGGCGCGTTCTTCATCCTGGATGACCCGATTTTCAACGGGCTGGCGATCTCGCTCATCTTTGGCATCTTCGTGTCCACGCTGCTGACGCTGGTCGTCATCCCGGTCCTGTACTACGCGCTGTACCGCAAGCGCCTCGAAACCCCCGTCCCCACCCAACCCTGAAGGAGTGACACCATGACCGTCGAACGCTACATCCGCCTGATGGCCGGCTTCTTTGTGATGCTCTCGCTGGCACTCGGCGTCGAGGGCAGCCCCCTCTTCGTCAGCCGCTGGTTCCTGGCCCTCACGGCCTTCGTGGGCCTGAACCTGTTCCAGTCGGGCATCACCAATTTCTGCCCGCCGAGCTTCCTGCTGAAGAAGCTGGGCGTGCCCGAAGGTGGCGCCAGCTGCAGCACGCGCTGAACACACGTTCGCCAAGTTGGACACAATGGCTGCTTCCGCCGTACCCGCTGCCGAGAGCTGCACCATGTCCATGCTTGCCGACACCGCCACCCGCACCGACCTGCTCAACCGCCTGAAGCGGGCCGAAGGCCAGTTGCGGGGTATCCAGCGCATGATCGAGGAAGGCCAGCCCTGCCTCGACATCGCGTCGCAGATGGCGGCGGTGCGCAAGGCCCTGGACAGCACCTACGTGCGCATGACCGTCTGCTTCATGCAGCAGGAGCTGCAGCAGCGGCTGCAGCT
>CAYUJU010000040.1:0-24529 GCA_964445115.1 uncultured Methylobacillus sp.
CGACGGCTTGCGGCCAAACGTCACCCGTAGCCCCGCCCGTGGGAAGTCATAAGAAGGGCAAGAGAACCCCACACCCAAGGAACAAACGCTCTCGGGAAAGGCGCGGTAGGCAGGAAGAGGGGCAACAGGAAAAGAAGGTTTCCAGAATGTGTGTGCTCGATCTCTATGTCGGGTCAGGTTTCCGGGTCTCTTGGAATTTGGTCAATTTTTACGAAGGTTTGCCAAAACATAAGATTTTTGACACAACTTCCCGCCCCTGATGAATCAACGGCTTGGCGGTGCCAGAAATCAGGGACAAAAGAGGGTCATGAAAATAGGCTATGCGCGGGCCTCAACCGACGATCAAAACCCCGACTTGCCGCTTGCCGCCTTGAAGCGGGTGGGGTGCAAGCGTAAACTCGGGTGCGTTTTTCGTTCGCTACGCTCACTACAAATACGCCGGTTACGGCTGGCGTTATGCCTAAAGACACATGAAGCGCCACGACTTCAAAGATCACTGGCCAGCTCCAAACGAGTATCTATTGGAGTTAGGGCGCATGACGACGATCTGGGGTACGTTGGAATCAGCCGTGAATATTGCGATAAGCAAATTCGCGGGTTACGAATCGGCATTAGATTTTCGTGCGCTAATCATGGTGGCGCATTCAAACTTTCAGCAGCGCGTGGACATCATCAGCACTCTCTGTGAGCAGCTATTGCCGGAGCACCCTCGGCTGAAGGATTACAAGGCTGTCATAGAGAAGATACGGATAGCACAAAAGGCCCGAAACAAGTATGCTCATAACGCAGTGATAGCCCATGAGGACACGGGAAAGGTATCTGTGTCCTACGCAACAGCACGAGGAACATTAAAAACAACAACTGAGCCCGTGATGCTTGCGGACATCAAAGAGGCAACGGCGAAAATCCACGAAGCGATGTGCGCACTTCATACTCTCGTTACTGACCGGGAGCTAAAGCCACTATGGGAGCGTTAGGCTCTCGGTGCCTGTAAAACATTAGACCTTTCGCTACGGTCTGTCCCATGTAACCGCGCGAAAAGGTTCCCTTTTGCGCGGTCGGCGTCGGGGCTTTAAGCTATTGATCTATTTATGGCTGGAAGGCGGCAAAAGGGGTGGACGAAATTACCGCCTTCTATGAGAAAAAGGTTTCCATACTGCCGATTATCAGACATGACAAATATACTCACAATAATTTCGTCTAATAAAAGCTTGAAGAGATACAGGACATCTAACTCTTGGAGCAATCGTGACAATTGAATTTTCATATCCCAGTGAAATCTTTGCTCTAGGTTTATTAGACTTATATTTAATACAAAGTTTTGAAATAGATTGATGAAATTCCAAGGCACACTTGACAAAAAACCATAATAAATATTTTCCACGCACAAACTTATAAAGATCATTATGTTGACGAACCTCAGTCTCAGCTTCTATCAGACTATCAGTATCATATA
The DNA here is from genome assembly GCA_964445115.1 of uncultured Methylobacillus sp. Taxonomy (GTDB): domain Bacteria; phylum Pseudomonadota; class Gammaproteobacteria; order Burkholderiales; family Methylophilaceae; genus CAIJXJ01. The sequence goes on from CAYUJU010000040.1 coordinate 1,457, forward strand.
GGTTAATATTAACGCATGATGCTGCATATCTAACACGGGATTCTGAAGATAGATATTCATCTTTTATACGCAACTTTCCATCAGAAAAAAAATAAAACTCCTTAATATTAATATTATCAAGACACGGCTTCTCTCCATTTCTACGCCACAGAATAATTTGAGCCATTATCGGTAATATAGAATCTACGAATAGACAAAGATTGCTTTCGAACATACTATCTAACACTTCAATTTCTTCGTTTTTTAGCCCGCTAATATTCAACACCTCTTCAAGTATTCGCCTCATGGTTCCAAAATTTACGGCGTAATTCTCAATTGAATATCCATCAGTAACATAAAGATTTTCAGATTCAGGTCGCGCATCTTTAATAAAATCAGAAAGGTCTCTATCAATAAAAAAACAAATTCTTTTAGGTGAGAACCTCCCCCAGTCGAAAACATTCATTGCCTTAATAACTTTATCCTTATTTCCTGATTTTATAAATTCAATACTCCAATTATCTTGAATAATATTCTCAATTAAACCTCTGTAAAATATAGGATCTTCTTTACCTTCGACAAACCCATAAACAACTCGCGCATTAGATTTATAGACAAGAAGAAATTCATGGTACGGAACATTATGGCTATCAATAGCTTCATTATGAATTTGTAACATTGTCATTAATTAGGACCCTACAAATTCGCCCAATGAATGTGCATAGGGATGAAGATCATTATCGTAAATGAATGGCGAGTGAGTCACAGCAATCAAACCAGCACAAAAGCTTCCGACACGGATATCCATCAAGAATCGCCGTTGCCAAGGAACAGAAAGTGATAATTCTGGCTCATCAATTAATACAAAAAAGCTCTTCCTTCCGGAGAGATATAGGTGATTGAATAAGGAAACAATTTGCTTTTCCCCAGAAGATAAATCACTGAGATCAATCTCTCGTTGATACTCTGAATTATTCTTCGGAACAATTGAAAAAGTAAATGTTGAGCTATCATAAACAAACTTCTTATCAACTATATATTCCGAACAAAGTTCACAGAACATAGAAATTTGCTTTTCTTTTTCTTGAAGGGACTCTTGAAAACCAAGAAGTTTAAGAAAATAATGGTATATAATTTTTCCGTGCTCAGTTGGCACATCAGCGGAGCGAGTCGCATTGATGATGCTAAATAGATGCTCTTTATGGCTCTTATTAAGAATGCTCTCATGAATTCGATCAAGCACAGATCGAACCGTATCTTCTGATACATCTGCGATCTCTCTCATGCTAACATTTTGATACTCCCTATCAACAACGTCTCCAAGATATCTAAGCGTCAAATTATTTAGGTTTTCTCTTGCAAATTCTTTCAATTGGCCAAGCGTATTATCAATTGCACTCTTAACATCTTTCATACCAAACTCGACTAGTTCTATATAAGTATCATTCAACTCCGTTTGGCGAAATCTTCCTTTATGTCGGCGTAAATCATCTGAATCGACACCTTCGTATATACTGCTCAGCTCACGCTCAATTCTCCGATAAGTAGGAAGATAAAGAATTTGGGCTTGGATAGCATCATGAATATTTTTAATACTCTCACGAAATTCTTTTTTTATTCCATCTGGTTTTTCTTCCAAGAGCTCTAGTCTCCGCATAATAATTCCAACTTCCAACGGCCTAAATGAATGACGATTACTAAATTCCAACAGTTCAACAATTTTCTCTATCTCTCCTCTACTAATACACTCTAAAACCTTTTCTCTCAATTGCAATGGAATATCCTGCAAAATACGACGGTCAATTCCCTTAAAAGACCTAGTTAATTCCTCATGTGAAATTTGGTATTTTTTACCTCCTATTATTGCAATAATAGACTCAAATTTATACTGAACTAGTGAAATCCACCTTCCAGACAGAAAATAAAAAATAATCCGAAGAAATGTTGTTTTTCCAGACCCATTCTCACCAACCAAAATCAAAGTATTGTTATTAATTAATACATCTACATTCTTATAGCCGTGTAGCTTAACTATCTGAAACCGCTCTAATGCAATGGTCATTTTGCGCTCCAATTCAGCAAACTCAACCCTCTCTTTAAAGAGCTTGAGTTCTATGTACTATACTTATATAGCCTATAAAACTCTATCCTGAAAGCTGAACGATCCACATTTTGTTATCATAAATCCTTTGTTCGTCGTTGTTCCTGCTTTTCTCTCTTAAGCTCAATGGACAAAATGCTTCATTTTGTCCTATGTTGAAGGCCACACCGCCCGCAAGCCGTTGATCCGACAAGGCCCCGAAACCCTCCACATGAGACAAAACGATGGATGAACGCAAACACCTCACCGGCCTGGAAGTGGACAAGCTCCTCGCCGCCGTCAAAGGGGCACGGCATGAAGCCCGCGACCGCTGCCTGGTGCTGCTGCTGTTCCGCCACGGCCTGCGGGTGTCGGAAGCCTGCGGAATGAAGCTTTCGCAAGTGGATAGCGAAAGCCGGGTTCTCCATGTCGCCCGGCTCAAACAGGGCTTGTCCACCACCCACCCGCTGCGGGCCGATGAACTGCGGCTCATCAAGGCGTGGCTCAAAGAGCGGGCGGCCATGAACCCGCCGGGGGAATTCTTCTTCATCAGTGAACGCCGGGGGCCGCTCAACCGCAAAACCGTCTGGGCGGCGATCCGCCGCTATGGGGAACTCGCCGGGCTGCCCCTGACCGCTCACCCCCATATGCTCCGCCATGCCTGCGGCTTCGCCCTGGCCGATCAGGGCGCGGATACAAGGCTCATTCAGGATTACCTCGGCCATCGCAACATTCAGCACACCGTCCGCTATACGGCCACCAATCCCGCCCGGTTTGAAAAGTTGTGGCGGTAGGAAAAGGATCGGTCTGCGGCCTCATTAATTAATGAATTGTGCTTTTCATTAAAAGAGTATTTACGATTTTACGACTATTCGGTTTTAATCAGGACTTTCGCTCGGAAGGGTCTTAACTACCATATGCAGTAGCTAACTTGGCAACCCTACCACTATGCGTAGGGTGTAAGCGAAAGTCCTGTTAATATGGACGTTTCACGCGGCCCATCGTTCAGAGAGAACCTCGGCCTGCTGTAGCACCGTCTGCACGGCGGCGTCTTGCAGGTCGGGCGGATAGCCATATTTCCGAAGGATGCGTTTCACCAGAACCCGCATTCGGGCGCGGGCCGCTTCGCGCTGCGCCCAATCCACGGTCACACTCTTCTTTAACTGAGAAAGCAGTTCATGGGCAATCACGCGCAACTGTTGATCGCCCATGACCTCAAGGGCGCTTTGGTTTTCGGCCAGGGCGTCATAGAAGGCGATTTCCTCCTCGGATAAGCCCTCCTCCTCGCCCCGTTGCCGGGCGGCGCGGATGTCCTTGGCTAAGTCGATCAGCTCCTGAATGACTTGGGCGGTCGTGATGGCGTTGCTGTGATAGCGGGCTACCGCTGCTTCTAGGCGCTCGGAAAAGGTCCGGGTCTGAACCACATTGGCGCGGCTGTGGGAGCGGATTTGTCCATTGAGGAGCTTGCGGAGCGCCTCCATCGCCAGATTCTTCTTTTCCATCCCCTGCATTTCCGCCAGAAACTCATCGGACAGAACGGAAATATCGGGCGTGGTGATTCCGGCGGCGGCCAAAATATCCACGATCTCCGTTGAAACCACGGCGCGGCTGACGATCTGCTGGATGGCAAAGTCTTTTTCCGCCGCCGTCTTGCCAGTGCCGGGAACGCTTTTGACCAGAGCGGCGCGGAGGGTCTGAAAGAAACCCACCTCGTCGCGAATGACTCGCGCCTCGTCACTGGCTCCGGTCAAAGCAAAGGCTTTGGACAAAGCCAACACGGCGTCGCTAAACCGCCGGTGCGCCCGTTTCTTGCCGTCTTTGCTGGTTTCCCTGGCTGCGGCCTGCTGCTGCATGTCGAGAACCCATTCGATGGCTCCCGCCATGACGGCCAGGCGTTCTTGCGGGGTGCCGGTAAGACCCTGCAAATAGTCGAAACCGTGGAACATGTCGCGGACGATCTCGTATTTTTCCAGCAACACCGCGACGGCCTGCGCCTCATCGATCCCGGCGTGTTTCTGGTCCTGCTGGGAATATTGGCCCAAGGCGTTTTTCAGGTTCTGAGCAATGCCGATGTAGTCCACGATCAACCCGGCGGGCTTGTCCCGGAACACCCGGTTGACGCGGGCAATGGCCTGCATCAGGCCGTGGCCGCGCATGGGCTTGTCGATATACATGGTGTGCATACACGGCGCGTCAAAGCCGGTCAGCCACATATCCCGGACCATCACCAGTTTGAGGGAATCAGCGGGGTCTTTGACTCGCTTGGCGATCAGGTCGCGCCGGGCCTTGCCGCCGATATGCGGCTGCCAGACCTGCGGGTCCGAAGCCGAACCCGTCATCACGATCTTGAGCGCGCCCTTGTCGTCGTCCGGGCTGTGCCATTCGGGACGTAATTTGATGATTTCATCATAGAGCGCAACACAGATTCGGCGGCTCATACAAACGATCATCGCCTTGCCGTCCATCGCCTGCACGCGGTCTTCGTAGTGCCGCACCAGGTCTTCAGCCACCAGTCGCAAGCGTTTTTCAGAACCGACTAGCGCTTCCACGCTGGCCCATTTGCGCTTGAGCTTTTCCTGCGCGTCCTGGGCGTCGTCCTCGGTCAGTTCGGCGATTTCGGCGTCGATTTTGGGCTTTTCCGCCTCGTCCAGTTCGATGCGAGCCAAACGGCTTTCGTAATAAATCGGAACCGTGGCCCCGTCCTCGACGGCGCGGTTGATGTCGTATACGTCCACGTATTCGCCGAACACGGCGGGCGTGTTCACGTCGTCCTTCTCAATCGGCGTGCCGGTAAAGCCGATGAAGGAGGCATTGGGCAACGCATCCCGCAGATATTTGGCAAAGCCATAGGAGATTTCGCCGGTCTTGCGTTCCACCTTGGCCTTGAAACCGTACTGGCTGCGGTGTGCTTCGTCGGCGATCACCACCACGTTGCGCCGGTCGGTGAGCAAGGGATGGTCTTTTTGCCCTTGGGCGGGGGCGAATTTCTGAATGGTGGTGAAGATCACGCCGCCGGAAGGGCGCGACAACACGGCCTGCAAGTCTTCCCGGCTATTGGCCTGTACCGGGGTTTGCCGCAACAGGTCTTTGCACTGGCTGAAAGTGCCGAAAAGCTGGTCGTCCAGGTCGTTGCGGTCGGTAATGACTACCAGTGTTGGGTTCTGCATGGCCGGATGGGCAATGATCTGACCGGCATAAAACGCCATGAGCAGGCTTTTGCCGGACCCTTGGGTGTGCCAGATGACGCCAATGCGCCGGTCGCCCTCGGGGAGGGTCGCGGCTAAGGTGCTTTCGACGGCATGGCCGACGGCATGAAGCTGGTGATAACCGGCCACGATCTTGACCAGCCCGGAACCCGTATCGCCAAAAACAGTGAAATCCCGCATCAGCGGCAATAAGCGGGACTTGCCGAAGACGCCCTCGATCAGCGTGCCCATTTGCGGGGTGCCTTTGGGTGCCAGGGTCTCCCCGTCCACGGTGCGCCACGGCATGAACCGCTCCAGATCGGCGGTCAGGGAGCCAATGCGGGCTTGCAAGCCGTCTGCCGTGACCAGAACCGCATTGGTGCGAAACAGGGAGGGGATTTGCTGCTTGTAGGTCTGGAGCTGGTTAAACGCGCCTTCGAGCGTGGCGTTTTCATCGCCGGGGTTCTTGAGTTCCAGCACGGCCACGGGCAAGCCGTTGACGAAGATCACGATATCCGGGCGGCGGTTGTTCTGGTGTTCGATCACGGTGAACTGGTTGACGGCCAGCCAGTTGTTGCGCTCCGGGTGGGCAAAGTCGATCAGCCGGGCCTTGTCGCCGCCGATGCTGCCGTCCTCGCGCTGCAACTCGATGTCTACGCCCTCGACCATCATCCGGTGCAGGCGGCGGTTTTCTTCGATCAGTGACGGCGTTTCGGTCTGGTGAACCTTGCGGAAGACCGCTTCGAGCGTGTCAGCGGGCAAGTGCGGATTGAGCCGTTGCAAAGCGGCCCGCAACCGCCCCGGCAATACTACGTCGCCATAACGGGATCGTTCGGGATGGGGGCCATCAGGTGCAATGTCGGGGCCGTGGCGCACTTCATAGCCCAGCCCTTTGAACCAGTGAAGGGCGGCGTCTTCGACGTGGCTTTCGGTGAATTTCGCGCTCATGCCACAGCCTCCACCACTTTCTCGGCGTCACAAAGGCGGATTTCGCCAGACATGAGTTTGGGAAGGAGGATGTCGCGAAGTTGGGAAAGGCTCTCGGATTCCTGCATATTAGCAACAATTCTTCGATATAGTGGACGCGCTAACTTATCGAAGGCAACAATAATTTTTTTATCTGGAATTAACACTGGAATAGGTCGAAAGTTCTTTTTGCTTATTTCAGCGAAGGTTGAACCTCCAGAAATTCCCTTTATATAATCAAGATTTTCATAGCACCAAAATAACACATATAAATTTGGCAGTGATTTATTGCATATCATAGCAATAAAACCTTGATTTATAGCCGTAGGTACTTCAGCAATAGCGAGATAACCAATAGGTGCGCGAGAAGATAAAAGGACGGTTCCAACTGGTAGAAGACCTGAACTTATTTTTGATAATCCAGTATCGGTAATTTTCCGCTCTGTATTGAGCAATACAGGAAAATTAAGCTTAGATAGGTCTTTGGGTGTAACCCAGTGATGATTTCCATCTTCCCAGTAAACAGATTCTGTTGTGCTTGGTGTTCCTCCACCTAACGCCCTAACTTCATCACCAATTGCAGATACATGCCACCCCACCGGCTTATCGTCATCATCGAGCGCATCGGGGAAAAGCGCCCAGAGGTCGGGGGCAAGATAGGGCGGGCGGCCTTCGGCTTTAGCCCGGACGGGGCCGAAATCCACAAACCAGTCCTTGAAAATCGCCCGCGCCATCGCTTCGAGCGTTTCGTTCATTTGGCAGTTGAGGTCGATTTTGTCGTCGAGTGCGCCAAGGACAGAGACTATAGCGCGTTGCTCTTCAATAGAAGGTAACTGTAGGCTAATCGTCTTCAAATAACTTGAAGGTCGCGCGATAGATGGAACACCAACTTGAGATGCATTAGCAAGAAGTTTATGGCGTCCCTCTAGCGAGTGAAAATAATTCGCGATGAATTCTGGAACTGCTTTTGATTTGTCACATCTCATATAAAATTGGCGTTGTGAAATTACATAGCGATCATATTTTGATTCTCTTGGTATGTAAGCAACCTGCCCAATATTGCCCGCATGAGTAAAAATAATATCTTCACGAAAGACATTTGCATTCTTTAAGCATTTTGCATGTTCGTCGGTTATAAAATTGAAATCTCCATCCTCAACACGAACGCCATGAAGGTGCGCCCCACTGATTATCGGTACTCCATCAGATACAAAAGTCTCTACTTTTATAGACGAACCGAATGGTCCCATAGCTATTTTCTCGGCTATGTCTTCTATTCGTACTGTCGGCCACTTATCCATTGCACCCCACTCCCGCCAGCTTCTCCCGAATCGTCGCCGTCAATATATCGGCCTCCGCGAATTGCCCCTCCAGCTTTTCCTGAAGAGCGGCGAACCGCTCCTCAAACGGCACGTCGTCCACGTCAGCGGACGCCGCTCCGACATAACGGCCCGGCGTCAAAACGTGTTGATAGGTGCGGATGTCCTCCAGCTTGGCCGCCTTGCAGAACCCCGGTACGTCTTCATAGGCTCCGGCCCCCGGCTCGCCGCGCCAGGCGTGATAGGTTTTGGCAATCCGGGCAATATCCTCTTCGGCAAACTCCTTGCGCGTTCGATCCACCAGAGCACCCAGCTTGCGGGCGTCAATAAACAGCACCTCACCGCGTCGGTCGCGCCAGCCTTTGCCGGGATTCTTGTTGCGCGCCAGAAACCACAGACAGGCCGGAATCTGGGTTGAATAGAAAAGCTGACCCGGCAGGGCGATCATGCAGTCCACGATGTCGGCCTCGACCATCGCCCGGCGAATCTCCCCCTCCCCACTTTGCGCGGATGACATGGAGCCATTGGCTAAAACCACGCCCGCTGTGCCATTGGGGGCCAGGTGATGAACGATATGCTGGAGCCAGCCGTAGTTGGCGTTTCCCACGGGCGGAATGCCAAATTTCCATCGTGCATCCTCGCGCAAACGCTCGCCGCCCCAATCGGAAATATTGAAGGGGGGATTAGCGAGAATGTAATCGGCCTTGAGGTCCTTCAGCTCGTCCTTGTGGAAACTGCCTTCGTTGTTCCATCGGACATCGGCGTCAATGCCGCGCACGGCCAGATTCATCTTGCACAGCCGCCAGGTCGTGTAGTTGCTCTCCTGCCCATAGATGGCAATGTCGCCAATCCGCCCGCCGTGGGACTGCACGAATTTCTCAGACTGCACGAACATGCCGCCGGAGCCGCAACACGGGTCATAGACCCGGCCCTTGTAGGGTTCCAGCATCTCCACCAGTACCCCCACCACAGAACGAGGCGTGTAGAACTCCCCGCCGCGTTTGCCTTCGGCCCCGGCAAAGCCGCCCAGAAAATACTCATAGACGCGGCCCAGAATGTCCTTGGAACGGTCGGCATCCTGCCCCATCGCAATACCGCTGATCAGGTCGATCAACTCGCCCAGCATGATCTTGTTCATGGCGGGCCGGGCATAGTCCTTGGGCAAAACGCCCTTGAGCGAGGCGTTGCTGGCCTCCAGGATGATCATGGCGTCGTCAATGATCTTGCCGATGGTCGCTTGCCGGGCGTTGTCCTGAAGGTGAGACCAGCGGGCCTCTTTGGGAACCCAGAAGACGTTTTCGGCCAGATATTCCTCCGGGTCTTCCGCGTCGGAAAGGTTGTCCTGCAAGAGCGCGCTACGCTTGGCCTCGAACGCATCGGAGATGTATTTCAGGAAGATCAAGCCAAGGGCAACATGCTTGTATTCCGAAGCATCCATGTTGCCGCGCAGCTTGTCGGCGGTCAGAAACAGCTTGGCCTCAAACCCGAGATTAGCGCCGTTGTGGTTATTTTTCGGTTCCGTCTTGGCTTTCGCCATGCTGCTCCCCTTTGGAAATCAGGCTTTGAGAAAAAACGACATGAATTATGTTTTTCTTGTTTTGTTAAAATACGATTTTAATGTAAATCGTATTTACGATAACCGGAAATGCTTTTCCAGCAACTCCCTCACTTCATCCGCCATCTTCACACCCCGGATAGCGCACTGGCTCTTGATCCGGGCGTGCAGGCTGGCCGGAACATCAATGGTCAATCGCTTCATGGATTCTGTCTCGCGATTTTTCACCCATTCGTCGGCCTTGGGGGTTTCCGGCGGTACAACGCTTGGCTTGGGTCCAAAAGATACTTTCTTGTTCATGCCGCTGCCTCTGTCTTGATCACCTGTCCCAATAATTCCTCGGCAAGAGCCATGACCTCCCGGCTCGCAAGACTTGTCGGATCGTCTTCGAGAACCGTGCTACCGCTTCCCGCGCTCTCGGCGAACGCAACGCGCTGCCCGATATGCGTCGCCAGAACGGGAATATCATAGCCCGCAAGCGCCTCGGCCACGTCGCGCCCAATCGCCGTATTTACAATTTTACGATTAATAACAAATGCACTTTTGATGTTTTCATTATAGGTAGCGGCCTCCCTAATTAAGTCCACAATCTCTTTGGCCGCCCAAACATCGTAAGGTGAGGGTTGAACGGGAATAACCACGCAGTCGGCGGACATGATCGCCGAACGGGCTAGTTCGTTCACGCGCGGCGGGCCGTCAATGATGATGTGGTCATAATGTGGGGTGTGGGCCGGGACTTCCTTATGAAGTTTCGGCTTGGGAAATCCGATGACCGGAAACAGGGGGTCCGCCGTCCGGCAAGCCGCCCAATCGAGCGCGCTGCCCTGTGGATCAGCATCGATCAACAGAACACGCATGCCACTCCGGGCAAGTGCCGCTGCAATGTGAACGGCAAGGGTGGTCTTGCCTACGCCGCCTTTCTGGTTGAGAAAAGCAAAGATCATCAGAATTTCCTTATTTCTGGCTTTGTAAATTTACGATTAATCGTAAAAGCGGATTCCAGACAAGTCAAGGCAGTATCGCGCCTTCAATACGCTTTTCATTAAAATCGTATTTCATACTTTACGCCTAAATCTGTGCAGCAAGCTGCTGCACAGATTCTTCATGACGCGCTGACCGGCGGTTATTCCGCTCCCAAAATCAGAGCCTGCTCTCCGGCGGGCCTGACTCTGATTTCCACATCAACCCGTTGGCTAAGCCGGTTTAGAACCGTGATCAGCCGGTCAATGGTGAATCGTTGGAGCCGGGGTCGGCGAATGCGGGAGAACTCAGAATGATCGATCCCGGTCATCTCCTCAGCCTTGCGTGTGGACCAGCCCCGTTCGTCCAGAACGCTGATGATATTGGCGGCAAGAATGGCTTTCGTCTGGCGAACGTCGGCGTCTGGCCGTTCCAAATCCCGATAGATGTTGCCGCTACCTCTTATGAGTTCAATCTCTTCAGTCATCACAACACCTCCTTCAATCGCTTCAGGCGTTCGCGGATTAAGTCGATTTCCCGTTGTGGCGTGGCTATGCCCGTCTTGGATTTCTTCTGAAAGGCATGGATGACCCAGATGTCGGTATCGATCTGTACGTCATAGACCAGCCGGTACGCATCGCCTCGGAACCGCAAGGCAACCTCAAACACACCGGAACCCATGCCTTTCATGGGCTTGGCAATCTCGGCTTTTCCCCCCTCAGCGGCAACGGTTAAAGCGTCCAGAATTTCATCCTGTGCGCCCTCCGGGAAGTCCTCAAAGTCTTTCCGTGCCGCTTTGATCCATGAGATTTCACGGGTATCTCTGCTCATCAAATGATGATGACAAATTTGTCACCACTCCGTCAAGCGTTATTATTCGACCCAGCACATAATTTTTATTATAAATTTCAAAATGTTTCTCAAAAGCAGTTTATTAATGGAATACGATTTAACTGATACACTTATTTACGATTAATCGTAAAATCGTATTTATACAAGATTCAGCTTTTATCGCCGCAAAACCAGTTTCTGGGGCCGGTCTGCCGCTGGGGCGGCGGGTCTGAGTCCGTCCGCCCTGAGCGTGTCGTTCCAATCCGCGCCCTCGCGCTCCGGGCGGCTGTCCATCGGGGCTAAATCCTCCCGTCCGGTCGCCAGAACAATCCCCTTGATCTGCTCGGCCAGGTGCCTGCCGCCCGCATCGTTGTTGGTAGCCATCAGGATCGACGCGCCAGCAGAGAGTTTCAGGAAAGCGGATGCCAGCAACTGGCGCTGCATGGGATTCATCTCGCCCGCGATGGAGAAATACCGGGTTCCCTCGGGGTGGTGCAGGGCATGGTAACTGATGGCCTCAATGGCGCTCTCGGTGATGACCAAACTATGGTCGTCGGGGTGATGGGTAGAATACCAAAGCCCCTTTTGTCCGCCCTTGGCAAAACCCTTGAAGCGGGTATTGCGCAGTTCAAAACCGCACAGTCCTTGCCAGTCATAGTGCGGAAAAACAGCGTTGCCGTGCCGGTCAGTGTAAATCTTGCCCACAAAGCGCGGGTCGGCCAGTACGGCGGCGGGAATTTTGCGCTCGGCCTCCAGGTAGGGATGCGCGCCCTGAACCGGCTGCATGGCGGCAAATTGCGCCCGGATATGAGCCAGGTCACGGGGGATAGGTTCCACGTCCTCAACGTAGCTCGCCGGGGGGGGTCTGCGGGGCGGGTTGGGATTTTCTCCTACCCACGGTCTGAGGGCCTTACGGACCTCGCCAAGGGCAAGGCGCTGCCGGTTCTGAATGAAGTCGATGATCGTGCCGTGGTCGGCGTCGTCCCGAACCGAAAAATAAATCCAGTGCCCGCTGGCCGCGTCCTTGCCAATGATGATCTTGTCATCACCGGGGCCGCGCAGGGTGGCGCTGTTCCGGCTGCTTTCCTTCCGGTCAAGCGCATACCCCTGAGCGGCGGCATACTCGGTCAGATTGATGCGCCGTTTGAAGTCGTCCATCTCCTGTGTGCGGGTCGGAGGCATGGTTTGAACATACTCTGGCGATAGGAAAAGGAAAGCCCCTTTTTCTTTTTCCTATCGCCCGTGCGCCTGTGTTTTTCGCAGTTGGCTGCTTTTCCACCAGTGGCCCCTCCCAACTACAGGTGTTTTTAAAGGTACAGGGGTATATAGGGGGTAGGCGTAACTTTTTGATTATTAAATGTTTCTGGCAATTTCGCGGGAGTGTTTATGCGTAAGTCCGGGAGTGTTTATGCGTAGAATGGCCGCTTAGGCGGGAGTGTTTATGCGTGGATAACTTTCCAAAACCCCTCGCCTCTGTGGATAAATCCGGCCTATGATTTCCTTGAGGGTTAGCAGGAGTTCAGGACATGCTCGAAAGAAACGTAGACAAGCTTTTCGCCGAATCTATGGCGATTGAAGCGGAAGATGCGAAGCAGGCCGGGACGGTAGGCTTCATGGCTCGCGCCTTGACGCAAGCCACCATGCCGCATAAGGAAACGCCGGGCAACGAATTCACGCGGCGTAATGGGAATTTTACCCTTTCCATGGTGTGCCCTAACCATATTGGCCTTCCCTACGGTAGCTATCCTCGGCTCCTGCTGTCGTGGCTGACAACGGAAGCCGTCCGCACCAAATCCCCCATTCTTGAACTTGGGCCGTCCCTGTCCGCTTTTATGGCGGAACTGGGCCTTATCCCAACAGGGGGACGATGGGGGACGATTCACCGTCTGCGGGATCAAATGAAGCGTTTGTTTTCCGCAACGGTATCTTGCGACTATGCAGATGACACTAAAGACGGCGCGGATAGATACCTTATCGCAAAACAATATCGGCTCTGGTGGGACCCAAAATCTCCTGCGCAAGTCCCGCTCTGGAAATCTACAGTCACGCTTTATGAAGATTTCTTCCGGGAGATTATAGAAAGACCTGTCCCGATTGATATGCGGGCACTCAAGGCGCTCAAGCGTTCCCCGCTGGCTCTGGATATCTATTGCTGGCTAACCTACCGCATGTTTTATCTGCGCAAGCCCACAGAAATCCCGTGGCACTCTTTGCAATTGCAATTCGGAGCAGATTATCCAACTACCGGACAGGGTTTAAGGGACTTCAAAAAGAATTTCCTCAAGCATCTCCGGGCCGTTAATGTCATCTACCCGGAAGCCAATGTTGAGGAAGGGGAACGGGGCTTATTGCTCAAGCCCAGCAAACCGCATGTCCCGCAATTGCCGCCTCCGGCCTTGCCTCATCTCAAAAATAATCCTGCGCCGCAACCGCTCATTTTACCGGCCATGGGCGGCAAGATTCTCTTGCAGACCTCTACCTATGAGAAGGCCAAGAAAGCCGCGCCGGGGTGGGATGTCTACGAGCTGGAAAGGCAATGGCGGGAATGGATTGAGGACAAGGACCCCCCACAAAACCCGGATGCGGCTTTTATTGCCTTTTGCCGCAATAAATTCGCCCGTGAAGGCCGCCCCTAGCTTTTATGCCTGAATATGTCGATCACTACCCGCGTGGGATAGGCCACCTCGCCGGGGATATCCCGGCGCTGCGCGCCTGGGCGCGGGCCTCCGATATTGACAAAAGCGCCTTTACCTATCGGGACGGCATGATTTTTCTGGGGGCGGCGGCGGATGGCACTCTGCTCGGCCTGGAGGATAATCGCCATTGCCTGACGGTGGCCGGAAGCCGGGCGGGGAAGGGGGTTTCGGTCATCGTGCCGAATCTGTGCCTGTATCCCGGCTCGGCCCTGGTCATTGATCCCAAGGGCGAGAATGCCCTTTTGACCGCCGCCCGCCGGGGCGCGGGTTCGCCCTACTGCGAAGGGTTGGGGCAAGCGGTGTATATCCTCGATCCCTTCGGCACGGTGCCCCCCCATCATCCAAAGGCTTCCTTCAATCCGCTGTCGGTGTTCAATCTGTACTCGGAACAAACCTGCGAACTGGCGATTGACGATGCCGCCCTGATCGCCGATGCCCTGGTCACGCCGGGCGGTGAACGGGAATCCCACTGGGATGAATCGGCCCGCTCGGTGCTGGAAATGCTCATCCTGCATGTCCTGACCACTCAGCCGCCGGAATCCTGCACGCTGCCCCGCGTGCGGCAACTCCTCATGAGCGGGGATTTTCTGGACCGGATGCAGGAAAATGACGCTTTCGATGGCTTGATCGCCGGGGCCGCTGCGGCGCTGCTGGCTCTGGGCAAGGAGGAGCGCGGCAGCATCCTGTCCACGGCACGGCGCAATACTAAATTTCTGGAAAGTCCCGCCATGCAGCGGGTGCTGGAAAACAGCGATTTCGATCTGGGGGACGTGAAGCGCCGCCCCATGACCCTGTATCTGTGCCTGCCCGCCTCGCGCCTGCATACCCATGCAAGATGGCTGCGGCTGATGATCGGGCTGGCTCTGGCCCTGATGGAGCGCGAACCGGCCCGGCCCGCGCTGCCGGTGCTGTTCCTCATGGATGAATTCGCCGCCCTGGGCAAGATGGAAGTCATCGAAACGGCGGCGGGCCTGATGGCGGGCTACGGCGTCAAGCTCTGGCCGATTTTGCAGGACCTCACCCAGCTCAAGCGCCATTACCGGGAAAGCTGGGAAACCTTCCTCGGCAACGCGGGCCTGCATCAGTTTTTCGGCAATACCGATTTGACCACTCTGGAACACGTCTCCAAGCGCTTGGGCAAAACCCACGTCCTGAGCGTCACCGAAAGCGAGAACGAACGGGCCGGGCAAGGGGGACAGGGCGTTTCGGTCAAGGCCGATACCGCCCCGCTGCTCAACCCGGATGAAGTCGAGTATTTTTTCGCGCGCGACCGGCAAAAACAGATCGTGCTCATCCCCGGCCAGATGCCCTGGGCGCTCGGGCGTTTGAGCTATGAAGACCCGTTTTTCCACGGCAAGCGTGATTGGAGCGACCGGCTCGGGCGTCCCGCGCCGCCCACACTGCAAGAACTGCGCGACCGTCCCCCGCCCCCCAAACCTCGGGGCTGGAGCCTGTTCGGCACGGGGTAAGCCATGCTCTCGATCTGGCAAACCGGCAAGCTGTCTGTCTACAGCGTGGTCTTTCTCCTGCCGCCCGCCCTGGGCTGCCTGTGGGTGCTGATCGGCTGGCCCGCGCCGTCCGGCGGGCTGGCGTGGTGGCTGGCCGCCGCCGTCGCCCCGTGGTGGCTGCTGGCGGCGGGCGGCCTTCTGGGCGTCAGCGCCCTGGTGCGCTATGCCCTGCATCGCCTCAACCCCCAAACCCGGCGACAGGAACAGGCGACGGGCCGCCCGCTGCCGCTGCCGCCCCTACTGATGCAGCGGGCGCTGCTCGGCGGTGGGTCGGTGCTGCTGGCCGCCCTCATCCTCTGGCCGCGCACTCTGCCGGTTGGGGCGCTGCTCTGGGAGTCTACGGAAGTCAAAAACCTCCTCGTCGCTGATACGGCCCGCTGGGAAGGCAAGGAGTTCGTGACGGAGCGCGCCGAACACCTCGTCTATACCTGCACCTATCTGACCTTTTCCGGCCTGGTGACCGGAACCTACGCCCTGCGCCCGGAATATCCCTTCCCGTGCGCCTATTTCTATCGGCGCGGGCCGTGATGACCGGCGGGCGCATCGTCTTCGGTCTCCTCGCCCTGCTGGGCTTCGCGCCGCCCGTGGGGGCGGTGGGGAGCGCCGATTGCGCCGCCACGGACCCGGAAAACTTTGAACAGGTCTACGCCTGCATGTCGTCCTTCCGGCGGGGCAGCGGGACCCGCAACGCCTTCGCCAATATCGCTGTTCAGGATTGCCGGTCGATTCGCATGAATTACCTCGTGGCCCTCACCACCTCCGGCCTGACGCGGGAAGACGCCAAAAAGCGCGTGCCGTCCTGCGCCCTGTTCGCCCGCGTCGCCAGGGAAATGACCGGGAAAGACGCCTCCTGGTCCGGGTGTCTGGAGTTCGGAAGCCTGCCGCTGAAAGACCATCTGGCCCGCTGTCTGGATCGCTTCGTCCCCGGCCATGACGGCGGCGGGCGGGCGGCTCGTAAACTTCAGGGCTGCGGCGAAATCCTGGGCGCGTATGAACAGGGCTTGCGGGCGGCGGCGGGAGAATTCGCCCTGCCTGAAGGGTACGCCCGCCCGGATTGTGCCCTGGTGGCGGACTATCTGGCCGGGCAAGCCCCGCAACCCGCGCCCGCCCAAGAGGAAAAACCGCCCCGAAAACCACCGCAAGGGCAACCGCAATGGGCGCGCTGCCTGAATTACGATCCGGCGAACCTGCCCGCGCATCTGCGCCAGTGTCTGGGCACGGGGTCGGACATGCGCCGCATGAAAGACTGTCGCCAAGTGCAGGCGGCGTATACGGAGCGCATCACCCAAGCCTATGGCGGTTTGCCGGAGAATTTCCTCATCCTGCCCTGCCCGGTGGCCGACGGGTATCTGGCGGAATTCCGGGCGCAAGAGGAGGCGGAGAAACAGGCCGCGCTTGAGCGCCAGAAACAGGCGAAACAGGAACAACGCGCCGCGCTTATCAAGAGGATTGAAGATTTACGCGACAACCCGCCCTCGCGGCCCTTCTATGCCCAGCCGTGGGTAACATGGCTGGTTCTGCTGTCGATCCTGGGCGGAATCGGGCGGGGGGTCTGGCGTTTTCTTCAAAAACGACGCAGAACGGGTCCGGCGTCGGCCTAACGCTCCCGGCTGCGCCCGCCCCGGCCCTGTTCCAGCGAGTCCTGATCCTCGTCCTCGCCCCGCGCCTCCCCGGTGCGCGCGGGGTCTTCGGCGTGCCCCTGTGTCGGCGGGCGGTTCTCATGGGCGATTTCGGGCACGCGCCCGCTCTCCACCACGCGGGCGATTTCGATGTCCAAAACCTCGCCTTCCTGCGCCTGCCGGTCGCGCAAAGTGCGGGTTCGTTCGTGATGCTCTTTCTGCCGTTCCAAATCCTGAAGCGCCCGGTCCCGGCGGGCGCGGGCCTCCTCCAGTTCGCGTTGTAGCGCCTCGGCCCGTTCCCGGTCGTTCGGGTGCTGCATCCGGGCGAACCGTCCGCCCAGGCCGGGGGCCTGCTGCCGCTCCTCAATCGCCTTGAGTTCCCGCAAGGCCGCGCTGATGTGCGGATTGGCGGCGTTGTCGATGGCCTGCCGCGCCGGGAACAAGTCCTTGTCCAGCTCTTTCATGAGCCTGGCTCGCTGCGCGGCGTGCCGCTGTTCCAAAGTCCGGCGGCGATAGTCGATCCATCGACCGAGTTCCGGGTTGAGCGTCCGGGCGGCAAAGACCGCCCCAAGGGTTCCCTCCCGTTCGTCGCCGGTCGGGAGGGCTGCCGGGCACTCTAACGGGTCTTGAGCGGCAAGCGCCGCCCCGAACGCACGTCCAGCCGTTCCCGGTCGCTCTTCCTGCCGTCCTTCGGCAAGGGAAGAACCCGTTGCCGGGCGTTCCAAGGGGGCTTTGGCGGTCAGGGCCTCCCCGAACGCCTGTTCGATTGTGGCTTTTTCCTGCGGTCTTTCGGCTTCCTGCCGTCCTTCCGGTGGGTCTTTCGAGCGGGCCGGAGGGATGGCCGGGCGCTCCAGGGGAGCCTTGGCGTCCCGGAAACTGTCCCGCACGCTGGCGCGATTTTGCAGCCCCGTGCGGGGCGGGGTCTGCGCTCCGGGGTCCGGGTTCGCGCGCTCGCCCGTCAGACCGGTGATGATCCGGGCCTGTTTCTCGCCCGCCGTGGGGCGTCCGTAGCCGGGCGCCGTGCGGGGCCGCAGATTCGCCTGGGGCGCGGGCGTGAACAGGGACCGGCCCTGCCGGGTGGGCCGTTGTCGATCCTCCTTGACCCGCTCATACTCAAAGCGTCCCTGTTTCTCGGCTTCGTGGCGGCGTTCCAGGTCCCGTTTCTTCCGGGCATATTCTTCATCGACCCCTTTCAGCGCGCCTTGGAGAATCGCCTCACTGCGCGCCAACATCTGTTGCAGCGCCTCGGCCCGGTCGCGGTCGGCCTCTTCTTCCCCTTTAAGCTGGCGCAAGAGGGCCTTGAACCCCTGCGCCTTGCGTCGGGCCTCGATCTCGGCCAGTTCCCGGCGGTTTGCCTCGATCCGCTGCGCCTGGATGATTTCGCGTTCCTGGGCCGCGCGGGCCTCCTGATGCGCGCCCGCAAGCGCCGCCCGTTCCTCGATGTGCTGCCATTGCAGCTTGTTCTGGAAGGTCCGCCGCTCCGGTTCGGGCCGCTGAATCCAGCCGGTCCGGGTGGGCGGCTTCTCGCCGCGCGCCGCCGCCCGTTCCTGCCGCGCGGTCTGGATGGCCTCATGCCGGGCGCGCGCTTCCTCCAGGCCGGGCAACTGCTCCTTGCGCAAATCCGCCAGTTTCGCCCGGATGTCCTTGACCTTGACGCCGTCGATGTGGCGGGTCGGGTTATGCACCTTGCCCTGGGCGTCCATCACCACGAAATCCCGCCGGTCGCCCAGACACAGCAGATAGCCCTGTTCGAGGAGCGCGGCGGCAAACGCCCGCCCGTTGTCGGCGTGCCGCCAGGCTGTAGCGATGACCGGGTCGCGGTATTTGACGTACTGCCCCTGGCGGCGCTGTTCGTTATTTTCGACCCGCTGCGGGCAATAGATTTTGCCGTGGTTTTTTTCGTATTCCTCGGCCCAACGGGACAGGCGCATTTTGCTGTAGTCCAGCTTGGCCATTTTCCCGGTGTCCGGGTGAACCCGATTGACGATGATATGCAGGTGGGGGTGGGGTTCGTCGTTGTGGGCCACCATCACCGCCTGATAGCCTTCCAAGCCCAAGGCTTTGAGACTGGACTGCCCGGCGTTAATCATGGCCTCGCGGGTTAATTCCTGTTCGGGATGCCAGGCCAGGGAGTAATGAAAAACCGGATTTTCCTGTTTCCTACCGCCCGGTTTAACTCCGGCCTGTTTTTTGATCTGCTCGGCCCGCAGGGCGATCCAGGCCATTTCCTTAAAAGCCTGCTCGGCATTCTGGGTATGTAGATTTTCAACATGCGTGAACGCGACGCGCTCGCCAGTGAATGCGCCTTTGTCATGCAGATAATAAAGACCCGCGCCTTTGAAGCTGCGGCCTTCTTTAGCGATATGTGGAACCACGTTCGAGGTACTCGGAAAAGACCTTGCCCAGAACGGTTTCAACGTCATGGCATAAGGCTTGAAAATAATCGGGGGGCGTCTGGCCCGCGCTGTTCAGCGCGTGCGCAATTTGATTGAAGTTCACGCCAATCCGGCGCAATTGTTCCACGGTTTCCATGTCGGGGGTCGTGGTTTGGTGAGCAGTAATTTTAGCTTTAAGCACAGATAAACGGGCATAATCGCTAATATCCAGCACGGCCCGCTGTGCATTCTGCGCAAGGTGTGCGTATTCGGTGTCGTTGAGTCGAAAAGAAACGACATGAGAGCGTTTTTGCTCGGTCTGCTTTTTCGGACGGGGCATGACAGACCCTCGAAAGTAGCCGGTAACAAGCGGCAGGGAACCTGCCGCTGGGGGGATGCAACGGGGGGCGAAGCCCCCCTTGCGAAGATGGTTTTCGTTTACGAAAACACATCTTGCTATCCTCCACTGCCCGCCATTGTACCCTGAACCTGACCGGATGCACAGACCCGCCCGCCCCGCTGTACCAAGCTATCCACAACCCGCCGTTGACCGTGGCCGCCCCGTTCCCGCTGCCGGTTATTCCGCTCACATTATCCGTTGCTAGCCAATCAGCGCCGCTCTTTCAAAAGCCATCACGATAAAAAAGCCGCTACCGGAAGGACACCGGTAGCGGCGGATGAATCAGGCTGCGTCTTTGGGCGGTAAGAGGAGGATTTCGCCGTTTGTCGGTAAGGCGTGCAGCTTGATTTTATAGCCGCCTTTACTGTTTTGCCACGCCGCTCCGATACGATGGTAATGGTTGTTTTCGCCGCTTTGGGTGACGGTGTAGGCCACCAGCTCGGGGCGTTTTCCGGTTTCTTGGGTCATAGTTTTTTCTCCTTTTGGTTTTTACGTTAAACGATTCCCTTTCCGGGAATGCGGCGAAGAAAAGCCGGGGCAAAAATCCGTTTGACCAGGGGCCACACGGGAGCGAAGCGAATGGAGCGGGCCGCCCCTGGTCAAACGGGTTGTACCGGCTCATCGTCCGCATGACTTCCGGGAAGGGAATCGCGCGTAAAAATCAACTGCGAATAAAACCGGCCCATGAAACCGGGAAAGCTCCTCGGAAGGGGTCGCCCGCTGGACCGAAACGGCGAAAACAATCCGGCGCGGTCGCCGGATTGAAAGGCGGGGCAATAGGAAAAGAAGGGCGAGGGCTATTTCCACGCATCGATGAGAACGGCGGCCCGCTGCGCCAGTCGGAAAAACGCCGTCAAGCCCGGTTTCGGGTCTTCCCAGTACCCTTCGGCCAGTTCAATCTCGCATTTCAACGAATCCTTGACCAGGACCGCCA
Source organism: uncultured Methylobacillus sp. (assembly GCA_964445115.1). Lineage (GTDB taxonomy): Bacteria > Pseudomonadota > Gammaproteobacteria > Burkholderiales > Methylophilaceae > CAIJXJ01. The sequence goes on from CAYUJU010000040.1 coordinate 21,864, forward strand.
TACGCGGGGTCGGCGATGCAGGAATCTCATGGCCGAAGTCGGCCACGCGCCACCAGATGGCCCCGCGCGGGAATTCATGATGAAGGACCAGACCCATCCAGAGTTTCAGTTCCAGAATCGAGAATTTCCGGGGGGTCGGGGGGCGCGTTCTGGCCCGCACGGCGTCGGCGGCCTGCTGCATCAGGCCATCCATACAGCGGGGTTCAAACAGCGTGAAGGTGGGGAAATCTCTCCAGGAATGCGCGAACAAATGGACGCTCTTAGCGCCGTTCACACCGGGAATGAAACCCGGTATCACCACGTCGGTGCCATGCAGCGGGTAGGTCAGCGCGTGCAGGTCGATGCCCTGCAAAACCGTGCTTTCTTCGCTCCAATAGGCCATGAATTGAGGGCAGTAATGGTGGGTGATCGTCCCGCAATCCGGCCCGGACGAAAGGACGGTCCATCTCGGCATGGATTGCATCATCGCTTCGTATTCGGCGCTGTCCGGGGGTGGGGCGGTCATCCGCTCGAAATTATTGACAAATTTCTGGCCCATGGGTTTTCTCCTTTGCGTGTTGCGGTTCAGCGATTCCCTGCCGGGAATGCGGCGATGAAAAAGCCGGGGCCTAAACCGTTTTGACAAGGGGCTACACGGGAGCCCCGCGATAGCGGGGCGAATGGAGCGGGCCGCCCCTTGTCAAAACGGTTGTCCCGGCTCATCGTCCGCATGAATTCCCGGCAGGAATCGCTGAACGCAAACCGGATAAGAGGAACACAGGAACCAGAAAGCGGTAAAAATTCGACGGGGCCGCCCCTCCCCCGGACAGCGCCGAAAATCATCAAACCGCCTCCGGCTAAAGAGTAAACGGGACGGTAGGAAAAGAAGGCGCGGTTACATTCGCGCGGCAATCCATTCGTCAAGGGCGGTGGCGGCGCGGCTCATCAGGCGTTCAAAGTCCGTCTGGGGCGGGGCCGGGTCTGTCCATTGGAAGCCGAAGATATGCAGGGAGTCTTCGGCGTCGCTCCCTTCGCTGGTCCAGCACGGGCCGTCAATCGCGGCCAGGTCTTCCCCGCCGCTCGTCCAGTGTGCGGTAAAGCGCGGCGCGGCGGTGTGGATCACGCGGCCCCGTCCGGCGTCGCCTTCCTCAATCGTCCAGTCGGTTTTTTTCATGCGTAAGGTTTCCCTGTGGCGGTTAGAAAAAAGAGAGCTGGGCCGGTTTGCCGGAACGCGGCCGGTCCGGGACGGGCGGGCCGCTCGCCGGGGACTCCTCCACGGCGGCGGGCGCGGGGCCGGATTCGGACTCGCGCGCCGATTCCGGCTCCGGCGCGGGGGCCGGGGGGTCGCCTTCATCCTGCGGCTCCGGGTCGGGTTCCGGGTCCGGTTGGGGTTGCAGGCTCAATAGAAAATCAGCGGCCTTCTGGGCATGGCTGGCGGCGGTGAAAATCGCCTTCTTGTCGTTTTTCAGAACCGTCAGCCAAGAGGCCATATAGGCGGCGTGGTCGTCCCGAACCTCGGGCGTCAAACCCAGTTCGGCGCATAGAAAGGCGCTGCCGATCTCGGCTACCAGTTCTTCCATTGCATATCCAGCATCTCCCCATTTTTTGCGCCCCATGTCGCGGTCAAGCCGGGATGGGTGGCGCGTCCAGTGGGTGGCTTCGTGCGCAAGGGTGGCGTAATAGCCTTCCCGGTCGCGAAAGACTTCAAAGGGCGGCATTTGAATGAAATCTGGGTCGATGGCGTAAAAAGCCCGGTTGCCGCCGTGGCGAATGTCGGCTTTCGTGGCGGCAAAGAAGGCGTCAAGCCGGGCGTGGCGCTGCGCCTCCGAAAGGGTCGGCGGGCTGGCCTGGGCGTAATAGTGCGCCGGGAGTCCTTCGATCTGTTCGACGTTGAAAACGGTGTAGGGCTTCATGTAGGGGATTTCGATTTCCTCGTCTTCCCCGGTCTTCTCGTTGGTCTCGGTCTTTTTGATGGCGTTGGCGTAAACCACCAGGCTGCCGTGCTCGTCTTTTTTGACGTGCGCGCCTAATTCCTTGGCCTGGTTATAGGTCATCCAAAGCGGGGAGACATAGCCTTTTTCAAGGGCGGCAACCCAGAGCATGAGGGTGTTGACGCCCTGATAGGGTGTGCCGTTGTGGCGCAAGGGGCGGGAAACCGGTCCGGCGGCGTGCGCGGCGTGCCACGGCTGCATCCAAGGGCGGGTCCCGGCCTCAAGAGCGGCCAGAAGGGTATCGGTGACACGGGTATAAACGTCCTGTTTCATTTTTAGAGTCCTTTCTCTTTGGTTTAGAAGTTTCAGGAAAACAGGTCAAGCTGCTGGCGGCTGATTTGCTTCGCTTTCCAGATGGGGGATTGCGCGAAATACTCCAGCCACGCCAGAACCAAAGCGGCGGGGCCTCCGCCCTCCTCGATGACGTTCCGGGCATAAAACTGGGAAAGATACCCGGTTTCCGTGATCGGCAACGGTTCGCGCTCCGGCGCAAGGCTGCGAACCTCAAGATGGTCAAGCGGTCGTCCGTAGCTGCGCCGGAAGGCGGGCGAAGTGTCCGGGCGGTAGAGGATTTCGATCTGGATGCCGTTCCATGTGATGTTGTGTCGTTCCGTGGTCATGGGCTTTTTCCTTTCTTTGGTTTTTCAGGGTTGCGGCTGCAACCCGTCTAGGCCCGCGCCAATGAGCGGGGGGAAC
>CAYUJU010000041.1:0-24007 GCA_964445115.1 uncultured Methylobacillus sp.
TCAAGCACGACAGCGGCGGCATCGTCGACGTGGAATTCATCGTCCAGTATCTGGTGCTGGCGTATGCCGCCCGCTATCCGCAACTCACGGATAACATCGGCAATCTGGCCCTGTTGAAACGCATGGGAAGTCTGGGCCTGATGCCGGAAACGATGGCCTCCGACGTGGCCGATGCCTATCGCGATTATCGGCAACGCCAGCACGCCCTGCGCCTGCAAGGGTCGGACAAGGCTCGTGTGGAGCGCGTGGAAATTGCCGAGTATGCCCAGGCCGTGCGGGCGTTATGGCAGCGGGTGTTTGAACAACAGACCTAGCGAACTTCTGAGAGGGAAAGTCCCTGCCTCAGGTCAGGGTGCGATCAGTGTCTCGCGCCTGACAACTGGATGGAAAAACGATGGGGTGGGGGCTCTGCACGATGAAAGGGGAACATCGTGGAGTACTCCTCAAACGTTGCTACCCCGCCTTGAGCAACACCACCAGCGCCCCTGCGCCGCCGTCCACTTCGCGCGCCTGTGCGTAGGCGATCACCTCGTCCCGCTGCATCAGCCAGCTTTGCAGTTTGCGTTTCAGCACTGGCTCACGATTCTTGGAACCCAGCCCTTTGCCGTGGATGATGCGTACGCAGCGGGCGCTACGTTTGCGGCAGTGGGCAAGGAATTCGACCACCGTGAGGCGGGCTTCGTCGGCTGTCAGGCCATGCAGATCCAGTTGTTCCTGAATCACCCAGTGGCCGCGTCGTAGTTTGCGCAGGATGTCGGGCGCGTGTCCTTCCCGCAGATAGAGCAGTTCTTCACCGCTTTCGAGCTCATGGGTCGGGATGTAGTGGTCCGACAGAGAATCCGCCAGGGCCTGCATTTCGTCCTGCAGAAACTGCTTGGGTATAGGTTTGGGTTTCTTGGCCTGATGCATGATGCGGCCGGAATTATCCAGCGGCCGCACGCCTTGGGTGGCAAGCTGGAACAGGCTGTCGTCGCTGGCCTGCTGGTCGAGCGACAAGGGCAGATCGCGGTCGGGATTGTCCAGCGAGGGGAAGAGCGGCGGGGGCTCGGGCTTGGGTTCTTCGAGCTCCGGGCCGACGATCTCGGGACGTGGGGCAAGGGGCACCGGCGCGGGAGCTGGTGCCACATGCCGAACACGCGGCGCCGATTTCAGGGGGCGTGCGCCCTTGGCGGCCTCCTGAAACAGAGACAGGTCGTTCTCGTCGTCACTCATGCAAAACCTTGCACCTCGGAGCACATGGAGAAAAATGGGACATTCTCTGTGCGCTCCGTGGCAAGCTGCTTTTATTTCAACTGGTCCAGATAACGCTCGGCGTCCAGTGCGGCCATGCAGCCGGTGCCGGCGCTGGTGACGGCCTGGCGATAGATGTGGTCCTGCACGTCGCCCGCGGCGAACACGCCCGGAACACTGGTGGCGGTGGCGTTGCCGCCTCGGCCCATCTGGGTGACGATGTAGCCGCCTTCCATTTCCAGCTGACCTTCGAAGATGTCGGTGTTCGGCTTGTGGCCGATGGCGATGAACACGCCTTGCAGCGCGATATCCTTGGTGGTGCCGCTGTTGACGTCCTTCAGGCGCATGCCGGTGACGCCGGTGTTGTCGCCCAGCACCTCGTCCAGCGTCTGGAAGGTTTCCAGCACGATCTTGCCTTCCTTGACGCGCTCCATCAGCTTGTCGACCAGGATCGCCTCTGCCTTGAATTTATCCCGACGGTGCACCAGCGTGACCTTGCTGGCGATGTTGGCCAGATACAGAGCCTCTTCGACCGCGGTGTTGCCACCGCCAATCACGGCAACTTCCTGATTGCGATAGAAGAAACCGTCGCAGGTGGCGCAGGCAGAAACGCCCTTGCCGGCGAATTTTTCTTCGGACGGCAGGCCGAGATACTTGGCAGACGCGCCTGTAGCGATGATCAACGCATCACAGGTGTATTCACCGGCATCGCCGATCAGGCGAATCGGCTTTTCGTTCAGCTTGGTGGTATGGATGTGATCGAAGATCATTTCCGTGTTGAAACGCTCGGCGTGCTGCTGGAAACGTGCCATCAGTTCCGGGCCTTGCACTCCCATGGCGTCTGCAGGCCAGTTGTCCACTTCGGTGGTGGTCATGAGTTGACCGCCTTGGGCCAGCCCCGTGATCAGCACAGGTTTCAGGTTGGCGCGGGCGGCGTAAACGGCGGCGGTATAACCGGCCGGGCCGGAACCGAGGATGAGCAGGCGGGCGTGCTTGGTAGACATGGCAACTCCTGAATCAAAAAAGACGCCGCCAGCCATTTTTTCGAATGGCTGGCGGGTTGTATAAAACGTCTATTTTACCAGTTTACTTTTCCAAGAGGCGGCGCAGCCTGCAGGTGGTCTTTTGGTTCCGGCCGCCGCCTCGCGGCTTAACTTCGCGAAGCGAAGTTAGCCTGCACCGAAAGACGACTTGCGATTCGACTGAGTGCAGGGCGCAGGCAACTTTGAGGGTTATTTCTCCAGCAGGCTCCGCAGCATCCACGCTGACTTTTCATGGATTTGCATGCGTTGGGTGAGCAGGTCGGCCGTGGGCTGGTCGTTGGCTTTGTCGACAACCGGGAACACTTCGCGTGCGGTGCGAGATACGGCCTCGTTGCCTTCGATCAGCAGCTTGATCATCTCCTCCGCCTTGGGCACGCCCACGGTTTCCTTGATGCTGGTGAGCTTGGCGAACTCGGTGTAGCTGCCGGGCGCCGGGAAGCCGAGCGCGCGGATGCGTTCCGCGATCGGGTCGGTGGCCAGCCACAGTTCGTTGTACTGGTCCATGAACATCACGTGCAGCGTCTGGAACATCGGCCCGGTCACGTTCCAGTGGAACTGGTGGGTCTTGAGGTAAAGCGAGAAAGTGTCGGCCAGCAGGCGGGACAATCCTTCCGCGATTTTCTTGCGATCCTTGGATGAGATGCCGATATCGATGTCCATGATGCCCTCCTGAATGACGTTGTTTGAGTGTGGGAATATTCTAGTGTCGGATGACCAATAGTGCCAATTGATAGTTTGTATCTGATGAATAGGGTCGCGCTATCTCACCTTCACTGAACCCATCGCATCAGAGCGGGAAATTTTCCTTCGATCAGCGCGGCGGTGAGGGTGCCATGCATCGGGGAGGAGACGTGTTCCAGCGGTGTCTCGAAACCGGCGGCAAGGTATTCCCCCTGCAGGCGCTGGTCGACCGGGTCGGTGGAGGAAAACACCGTGAGGATGCGGGCGCGGTCGTAGGTCGGATCGATGGACCAGAGTTCATGGCCAGGCGTATTTTTACCTGTGGTCCCAGAGAAATTCAGGACGCGGTCGAATCGCATCCGCGACGCCAGGAGACAGGCGAGGTAACCGCCCACGGACGTGCCGAGGGCGTTCGCCTGTTCGATGCCGAAACGCCGCATGACCCATTGGATCAGGCTGGCGGTATGGTCCAGGCCGATCCCCCTGAAGCCCTTTTCCGGATGCTGGCGCGGTGTTTTGAGATACAGCAAGGGCAGGTTGAGTCTGGCCAGTTCGAAATGAACGAGCGGCAGGGTGACGTTCAGGGTATACGCCTGGGTGGTGCAACAGACCAGCATCTTCTGTCGCGTCGCGCAGGGTGGCAGCCAGAGATACATGTCGGAGGCGGCCGATTGAAACATGAGTTCATCCTGCCTGGACAGGGAGAGGTCGATGGTATGAATCAGTTGTCGATAAGCCGGGGTCAGCGCCTGTGCCAGTCTGGGTTCCAGCGCTTGTGTCGCACGGAAGAACTCCCCGGAGCCCTGCGTAAACAGCAGGTGCAGCATCTTGCGGGCTTCGAGCACATCGAACGGCTCGCCGTCACGTACTTTTGCCAGTAACTGGCGCAGTCTTGAGGCCTCCGGGCAACCCAGGCGCCTCTCGAAGGGACGGCCGCGCGCCCATAGGTCCAGTGCCGTGACAAGCGGTTTGAATCTGGCGCGAAGCTGGAATACGTCCAGCCCACCATCCGCGGGGATCGCTTCGCGGTCGGCGCCGTAGCCGTAGTGACGAATGTTTTGCGGGCCCTGCACCCAGAACAGGTGGTGTCCGGCTACGTCTTCCTTGGGCTTCGTCATGTCCCGACAGGGTGGGCGCGCTGGACCAGTTCGGCGAGGGGGGTGATGCCGCTCGCCTGGTCGAGATCGATGCGCAGGCCGCATTGCTCTTCCAGATGGATCGCCAGGCTGACCAGTTCGAGGGAGTCGATGCCCAGCGCCGACATGGGCAGGGCGGCGATTTCTTCCATCGGGGCGTCCAGGCCGCAAAACTCGGCAATGGCCCGCAGCCCTGCGTCGCGTGTCTCGGGGTTCATTCGGTCTCCTTGGGTGTGAGTAGTAGGCTGCGTGTCCATTGCAGGTTGTCGGTGCGGATGATCAGCCCGTCTGTGGCCTGCAGGCCTTGCAGAAACGCGCTGGCGACGATCATCGCGATCTTCCTGCCGGCGCAGATGTGCTGGCCTGCACCGAATTCCAGTTTGCCATAGGTCGGATGCGCCTCCATCAGGGAGGGGCAGAGGTAGAGGATGTCGCCCGCCGAGAAACTCTCGCCGCTGAAGGTCGTTGTATGAGTCACCTCACGCGCGATGACGCTGACCGGGGTGGATAAGCGGAACAGGGTTTCCGCATCCTTGATGTCGCGGCGGTGGAGTGCGAACAGCAAGGCAGTCTGCAGGGCATCTTTGCCCATGACGACCAGCGTCACCAGCGGCCATGGGTCCTGCTTTTCTACCAAGGTCGATGGATTTCTCCTGACCTGGCAAGCGTCCGCCAAAGCCTGCAATTCGGTATTCGCGTGTTGCAGCGTGGCTTTTCGCGGCAGCAGGTCGAACAGTAACCTGGGGAGCGGGGGCAGGGCCTGCGGCTCGCTCCCCAGTTGTCTGGCGATCAGGGTGCGATACAGCCCGTCGACATAACCGCGGGCGAGTCGGGTCGTCGTGACCGGCGACCCGCAGTGCGATTGCAGAAAGTCCCGGGTATAGGCGTCCAGCCAGTCGTGCAGATCAATCTCGATGGCCTGATATTGCTGAACAACGGTCTTGCGTACCTCGCGATGTTTTTCACCGTGCAGTAGCAGCGGGCCATGGCTGAAGTACCCCTCGATCGCGCCGAGTTCGCCATCTTCGATACGTGCCACCTGCTTGAAATATCGCAACAGGTCGTAGGGTTTGACGTGCGGTGATTTCAGGATGGCATGGCCGAGGGCAGCGTCGCGCACCAGCCACGAGGTGGGCGTTCCCGCATTCAATCGGCATAACGCATTGGCCCCAGGCAGCGGTGCCTGCTGGTTGAGCAGGTTGACCAGCTTGAGTATGGGAGGCGTCAGGCCAGCCATTCGATGCACGGCAGCGGCGCCTTGCGGATCGCGGCCACCAGGGCTTCTATCGCTTCTGGGCGGGTGAAGCTCTTGCGGTACGCCAAGGCAACGCGGCGCTTGGGTTGTGGCGAGGTAAACCGACGGAAACGCAGCATGCTGTTTTCTTCACGCGTCGGGCTGGCGGCGGTGCAGGGCAGGATGGTCATGCCCACGCCCGAGGCAACCATGTAGCGGATGGTTTCCAGCGAACTGCCTTCCAGTGTTTGCTGCATGCCGTTGGCCGAGGCGCCTCGCGCCAGAGCCGGGCAGACCTGCAGCACCTGGTCGCGGAAGCAGTTGCCAGCCCCCAGCAGCAGCACCGGTTGCTGCACTAACGCTGCCGGGTCGATCTCGGTTTTGTGTTCCCATTCGTGCCCGGCCGGCATCGCAACCTGAAACGGCTCGTCGTACAGCGGCTGGATCACCATGCCCGGCTCCTCGAACGGCAGCGACAGGATCGCCACATCCAGCTTGCCTTGCTTGAGTTGTTCACGCAGGCTGGCGGTATAACTTTCCTGGATCAGCAGCTGCATCTTGGGCGCCGCCTCGCGCAGCACCGGCAGGATGGAAGGCAGCAGGTAAGGGCCGATGGTATAGATCGCCCCGATGCGCAGCGGAAAGCCCAGCGGGTCGCCGCTTTGCTGGGCGATGGTCTTGATGGTGGCGGCCTCGTCCAAGGTGCGCGCGGCCTGCGCCACGATCTGTTCGCCTACCGGCGTGAGGCTGATCTCGTTGGAGCCGCGCTCGAAAATCGAGACACCCAGTTCTTCCTCGATCTTCTTGATCCCCACGCTGAGCGTGGGCTGGCTGACGAAACAGGCCTGCGCCGCGCGCCCGAAATGGCGTTCGCGTGCCACGGCAACGATGTAACGCAGTTCAGTCAGGGTCATGCAGATGGTGCTCCCAAGAAAAACTCCGGTAAAATCCAATTTTACGCGCATATAGCCGACCATCGACAGCATGTTTTTCTCCAAATCCCCGACCTCCGCGACGCCGTCGCGCCCTCCCGTACCGGAAAAGACGGCGGGGCTGATCCGCGAGGCCTGGTGGCTGGTGCTGGTGGTGGTCGGGACTTATCTGGTCACGATCCTGCTGACGTTCCATCGAGATGATCCGGGCTGGTCCCATAGCGCCAGCGATACTGCAGAGATCCACAATGCCGGCGGCACGCTCGGCGCATGGATGTCGGACATCCTGCTGTATCTGTTCGGTTTTTCTGCCTGGTGGTGGGCCGTGCTGGCATTTTATGCCATGTGGCTGGTGTACAAGCGGCTCGACAGCAACAGCCTGGGTGATCGTCCCGTGCTGTTCTTCAACCTGTTCGGCTTTGGCCTGATGCTGATCGCTTCCAGCGCGCTGGAAGCTGGCCATTTGCGGGCGCTTCCGGCCTCGCTTCCACTGGCGCCGGGTGGCATGCTGGGCGACGTGGTCAGCGATGCCCTGCGCAAGGTACTGGGCTTCGCCGGTTCCGGCATGGCCTTGCTGCTGGCATTTGCCACGGGCTTCAGCCTTTTTACCGGATGGTCGTGGCTGACGATCACGGAAAAACTCGGCCATGGGCTGGAAGTCGCTTATTTCTTCCTGCGTGACCGCTGGCGTGATCATCAGGATCGCAAGGCCGGTGCAGTGGCCGAGCAATTGCGCGAGGAATATGTCGAGAGCGAACGCAAGCGTACTGAAGACAGGGCGCCTGTCGTGATCGAAACGCCGGTGCTGGAAGTGCCGAAAAGCGACCGTGTCGAGAAGGAACGCCAGGTTCCGTTGTTCGAAACCATGCCGGACTCCCCCTTGCCGCCGCTGCACCTGCTGGACGAACCTCAGGGCGAGGTGGAGGTGCAAAGCGCTGAAACGCTGGAATTTACCTCGCGCCTGATCGAACGCAAGCTCATGGATTTCAACATCGAGGTCAAGGTGACCTCGGCGTTGCCGGGGCCGGTCATCACCCGCTACGAATTCGAGCCGGCGGCCGGGGTCAAGGGCAGCCAGATCACCAACCTGGCCAAGGATCTTGCCCGCGCGTTGTCCGTCGTCAGCGTGCGCGTAGTCGAGACCATTCCCGGCAAGAGCTGCATGGGGCTGGAAATCCCCAACCCCAAGCGTCAAGTGGTGCATCTCTCCGAGATCCTCGGTTCGCAGGTGTACGCCGACATGGGCTCGTCGCTGGCCATTGCCATGGGCAAGGATATTTCCGGCAACCCGGTGGTGGCCGACCTTGCCAAGATGCCACACGTGCTGGTCGCGGGGACTACCGGGTCCGGCAAGTCGGTGGCGATCAACGCCATGATCCTGTCGCTGGTGTACAAGGCTGATGCCAGCAAGGTGCGTCTGATCCTGGTCGACCCCAAGATGCTGGAACTCTCGGTGTATGAAGGCATTCCGCACCTGCTGGCGCCGGTGGTGACCGACATGCGCCAGGCAGCCAGCGCACTCAACTGGTGCGTGGCCGAGATGGAAAAGCGCTACCGCCTGATGTCCTCGCTGGGCGTGCGTAACCTTGCGGGCTATAACCAGAAAATCCGTGATGCGGAAAAGGAAGGCACCAAGCTGACTAATCCCTTCACGCTGACGCCGGATGATCCGGAGCCGCTGGAGGAAATGCCGCTGATCGTGGTCGTGATCGACGAACTGGCGGACATGATGATGGTGGTCGGCAAGAAGGTCGAAGAACTCATCGCCCGTCTGGCGCAAAAGGCGCGGGCTTCCGGCATCCATCTGGTGCTGGCGACGCAACGACCTTCGGTCGACGTGATCACCGGCCTGATCAAGGCCAATATCCCGACCCGCGTGGCGTTCCAGGTCTCCAGCAAGATCGACTCCCGTACCATCCTCGACCACATGGGCGCCGAGGCGCTGCTGGGCCAGGGGGACATGCTCTACCAGCCGCCCGGTACAGGGTATCCTCAGCGCGTTCACGGCGCGTTCGTGTCGGATCAGGAAGTACATCGCGTGGTGGAGTACCTCAAGGGACTTGGGGAACCAAATTACATCGAAGGGATTCTGACAGGGGAAGCGGAACTGCCTGAAGGAGGGGGCGAAGGCGCTTCAGGAGAGGGTGGTGGCGAAAGCGACCCACTCTATGACGAAGCCGTGGCGATCGTGCTCAAGAGTCGCCGTGCCTCGATCTCCTCGGTCCAGCGCCATTTGCGGATCGGCTATAACCGCGCCGCGCGGCTGATCGAGGAAATGGAACGCGCCGGACTGGTCTCGCCCATGCAGTCCAACGGTAACCGTGAAGTGCTGGCGCCTTCGAATGAATAAATCCTGAACCAATGAGCACATAGCGGTCGCAGGCATAGGATGCGGTGCCCGTCGAATGTGCTCTTAGGTTTATGTTGAATCTTGAAAGGTTTTTCTCCGTGCTCTCAGTATCTTCTGTGGTGAAGCGTTTCCTGTTGTTGATCCTGCTGGTGCCTGGCTTCGTTCATGCTGAGCCTGTGCAGCGTCTCCAGAATTTTTTCCAAAGCACAGCCTCCATGCGGGCGCAATTCAAGCAGACCGTGCTCGACAATCAGAGCCGCAAGGTCCAGGAAGTCACGGGCGTGATGCAGTTGCAGCGCCCGGGCAAGTTCCGCTGGGATTACAACAAACCCTACGTGCAGATCGTGGTGGGTGACGGCAAGAAAGTCTGGCTGTTCGATCCCGAGCTGAACCAGGTGACCGTCCGTCCGCTGGACAAGGTGCTGGGATCCAGCCCGGCTGCCTTGCTGGCGGGGCAGAAGGATATCGACAAAATCTTTACCCTGAAGGCCGATGCGCGGCAGGATCAGCTGGATTGGGTGGAAGTGACGCCTAAAGACCAGCAGGAAAGCGGTTTTGAGCACATGTTCCTGGGTTTTAACGGTGAGCAACTGCAGGAAATGGAATTGCACGACAACTTTGGGCAAACCACGGTCATCGAGTTCAGCAAACTGGAGCGCAACCCCAAGCTGAATCCACAAGCATTCCGCTTTATGCCGCCCAAGGGAGCTGATGTGGTAGGGGATGAATGATGCTGGTCAGCTATTAATTTAACGACAACAAAGAAAAAACCCGGGACACCGGGTTTTTTCATTTCTAATCAATTGGGAATTCAATGGGATAAGGTTAATCGGGATTAAGAGTCAGGCTGGTTTGATTCAATGCTGCCGCACCAGAGAGAATCTGGGACCCTGTATCCTTTTGATACATTACGCCGGCTTGTGCTGCTTTAGCGCCGGAGAAGAAGCCTGTGACCTGAGTATCCGAATCGGAGAATGAGAAATTGTGCGACCCGCCATAGAAGGCTCCGTAGCCATTTGCCGAAACATTACCGAAAGAGCCGACGTTAAGGTTCAAACTGATGTTGCCGGCACCGAAATCGACGGACATGTTGCCTGTCACAGCGCCAGATACGGACGTTGTGATGCCCGTCGAAGTGTTGGTCAAGGTGGGCGTGGTGTAACCAACAACCGAATATTCAGCCGTGAAATATCCGTCGCTAAGCGCCTGCATATCACTTGAGGAAGTCGGGGTGCCCCAGATGTAATGCGAGGCATAGTTCTGATGGGCTTCGTCGTAGGTAACTTCGCCGTTGTAGGTTTCCGTTTCCCGATAGGTGCCGCCCACCCAACGACTCCAGCTTAGTCCGCCATTGGAGCCAAAACTGTCACGCAAGACATCTGCGTTGGCTTCTATGGTGTTTACGGAGGTGTCAGTAGAATACGTTCTGATGTTCGACGCTTTTTTGAGTCCTTGTCCATCAATCGTAATGCTGTTGGTAGATGACCCATCTACTGGGAATGTGGAGGCATAGTAGTCAACGCCATCGTCGTCTTCAACCCAGGCCTGTGAGACTGTCACATCTTCAATCGTGGTTTCGGATGTAAACGCGCACCCGCCGGCAATCAGGCAGGGTTCCCCGGAGGAATTGGTGTCATTCCCCGCGATGAAGTCAAACGGGATTTCGGGGGAAGGCCCGGTAACTACGGGCTGCTCATCACTGCGTTTGGGCGGCTCGTTATCAGACGCTTGCCCGGATTGGCCTTTGTACAGGACCAGATCGCCTTTTCTATTCTGGAGGAACACCGCACCATCACCGACGCGCACCAGCAGCCTGCCACGCATGGTCGCGAGGAATTCTGTCCCGCGGATGCCGATCGTGGCTACTGGGGTATTTAGCCTGTAATTCTTTTTGTTCGTATGGCCGATAGCGCCAGTGATTGCACGCAAGCCACCTTTGACCAGATTGAAGAAGCTTTTCTCGCTGCCGTCCTGTTTGCCTTCGAAGCTGTACTCTTCGACCTTGAATTCAGTGTCAGGCGAAAGCGACATCAGGCCACCGTCGGTAAAGCGAAGCTGCGCACGGCCATCGGCGGTGGTGATGGTGTCGCCGGCACTGATCTCTGTGCCTTTGGCGAGTTTTCGACTGCTTCCATCCGGGCTGGTGGCAACGGCATTCCCAGTGCTGAATTCCACTCTGGCGGCAGGTGCAGCCCAGATCTGCAAAGGATAAGCGCTGGCGATGGCGGCAATCAATACTGCCTGGGCGTTAAGTTGAAATGTGGAAACATGTTTCATATGAATGCCCTCGCGCTTACCACTCAAAATCGTGCCTGAAATTGACTGACAACACGTAGCGGTCGTAGTCGGTAATCGCAATATTCGAATTGTTGTGGATGTAGCTGAACTGCGGCTTGATCTGCCAGCTCGTGATCGGGCTGTACCGTGCGCCCAAGCTTAACTCGACCTGCTTGTCCTCTCGGGACTCGGTGAAAAATGGCATGATGCCGCCGTAATCCCGGTGTTCGTAGCTGGCACCAGCGAACAAAGCCGTTTTGGGATTGGCCATGATTTGTCCGCCAATGCGCGCGCCCCAGAGATCGTGGCCAAGATGCGGGACGTTGGAATGACGTTCTTCTTCTTCACCAATGTAGATGCTGCCGAACACCACGGGCGACAGGTCGCCTGAGAAGGCATGCCCGAAGCCGGCACCGATCACACGGCGATCTGCGTCACGAATCTCGGTGAGAGGATATTCGAGGCGCATCCACTGGCCAAAGAGGCTGACCTGATTCTTGTCGTCCAGATTATGTTGCCATTGGCCAGTGAGGCCGTAAGCTTTGCGGTAATGCTGGCTATTCAGGTAGAAGTTGTTGTCTTGCCAGGCGGCAGTGAAGGTGTCGTTGTCTTTGCGGTAGCTTGCGCCAAGGTTGAAGTCCAGCGAGCCGGAGTCGAAGCCCTCTGCCTGATCCTCGAAGTTGTTACGCTTGTTTCCCGCGACGCCGCCGAAGACGCTCAGGTGTTTGTTGAATGGGTGCTGGAAGCTGATGCCGCCACCAAAGGACAGAAAGTTGCTCGAAAGCTCGGCAGCTGCGCCAGTAATGTTGACTGGCAGCGGTACCCCACCAATATTCGCCATGACTTGCCCAGGGCTGGGAGCGCTGTTGACGTTGCTGTCGTGCCCCCAAGTGGCGTCGAGGTAAGCGGCAAACCGGGTAGTTTCACCGAGTGCGCGGTCGATCGCCGACATGTAGCGGTTGATGGTGGTAATCGCGCTTTCAGGTGGCTTGCTGTCCAGCACGTGTTTGAATTCGATACGCGCGGACTCGTGTTCCCCCAGCAGATAATGGGCACGCGCCATCTCGGCACGGGCTTCTGCATTTTGGGGGTTGATGGCGAGCACGCGTTCCAGCGCGAAGAAGGCGCGTCCGGGTTGGCCGTTATCCAACGCGGCGATACCGAAGGTGTAATCGAAGTCCGGATCGCCAGCACGCTCCGACTCAAGGGGTTCAAGCAATGCATAGGCGGCCTGCGGGTTGCCTGCTCTCAATAGCTGCTGTGCCTGAAGAAGGCTGTCATCGGCGTGTGCCGAGAGGGAGAGCGCCAGCAGGGCGCTTGAGGCCAGGAGGCCCAGATTGATACGCATTTTTAGATTGGTACGCATTTGAAGTGGAGTCATGGTGGCCACGGATGCTTTATTTGAACTGTGAATATACTGAATGAACTTGATTTGTAGGTCAATGTTTATTAATAAATAAATCTAACAAATTAATTTTTATTTATTCTTGCGCTATGATTCACGGAGATGGCTTGGCAGGTGGCAAAAAATGCCAAAATACGCCAGCGTGGCCGCGAGGGTTGCTATCATCTTTACCTTTCTCAGATAACTGTTAATTCCGCAATGACCGATTTGTTTGGCTCCGCGGAGCCACATGCCCCTTTGGCCGAAAGGCTGCGCCCCAAGTCGCTGGACGACGTGGTCGGCCAATCGCATCTGCTCGGGGCCGGCAAGCCGCTGCGTCTGGCGTTCAGCTCGGGCAAACTGCCGTCGATGATCCTGTGGGGGCCGCCCGGAGTGGGCAAGACCACGCTGGCGCGCCTGATCGCGAATACCGCCGATGCGGAATTCATTCCTTTGTCCGCGGTGTTGTCGGGGGTGAAGGATATCCGCGAGGCCGTCGAACGTGCCGAGTTGACCCTGCAGCAATCCGGGCGTCGCACCATTTTGTTCGTGGATGAAGTGCACCGTTTTAACAAGTCCCAGCAGGACGCCTTTCTGCCTTTTGTCGAAAGCGGCTTATTTACCTTTATTGGTGCGACGACTGAAAACCCCTCGTTCGAGGTGAACAGCGCCTTACTGAGCCGCGCGCAGGTGTTCGTGCTGGAGGCGCTGGCCGAGAAAGAACTGGCGGTGTTGCTGGAGCGCGCACTGGAGCTGGAATCCGGTGGCCTGGTTGTCGAACAGGAGGCGCGCGAGCAGATTCTCGGTTATGCCGATGGGGATGCCCGTCGGCTGCTGAATTTCCTCGAAGGGCTGTTCAACGCGGCCCATGCCGCAGGTATCAACACCATCGACATGGCGTTTCTGCAATCGACCATGGGTTCCAAACTGCGCCGTTTCGACAAGGGCGGCGAGGCTTTCTACGACCAGATTTCGGCGTTACACAAATCGGTGCGCGGCTCCAACCCGGACGCGGCACTGTACTGGTTCCTGCGCATGATCGACGGCGGTGCCGACCCGCTCTATCTCGGCCGCCGTATCGTGCGGATGGCGATTGAAGATATCGGTCTCGCCGACCCGCGTGCGCAGGAAATGGCCGAAAGCGCTTGCGCCATCTATGAGCGGCTGGGCTCGCCCGAGGGGGAACTGGCCTTGTCCAACGCGGTGATTTACCTTGCCGTGGCGCCGAAGAGCAATGCGGCCTACATGGCCTACAATCAGATGAAAGCGCTGGTGGCGAGCGATAAATCGCGGCCGGTGCCGTTACACCTGCGCAACGCACCGACCAAGCTGATGAAGCAGCTCAACTACGGCAAGGAATACCGTTACGCGCACAACGAGCCGGAAGCCTATGCGGCCGGCGAGCAGTATTTCCCGGATGACATGCAGCCGGTGCAGGTTTACCAACCCACGCCGCGCGGTCTGGAAGGTAAAATAGGCGAAAAGTTGGCGCATTTGCGCGAACTCGATCGCAAGGCTAAAAAATAAAGACGGAGTTTCAATTGCTCGATATTCAACTGTTCAGAACTGACCTGGAAGGCTTAACTGCGCGCTTGGCAGCACGTGGCTACTCGCTTGATACCGCAGCCTTCACCGCGCTGGAAACCCAGCGCAAGGAAGTGCAGACCCGCACTCAGGACTTGCAGGCCAAGCGTAATGCGACTTCCAAGCAGATCGGTATGGCCAAGGCCAAGGGGGAAGATGCCTCTGCGATTCTGGCCGAAGTGGCAACGCTCGGCGACGAACTCAAGGCGGCAGAAGAGCAACTGTTGGTGATCCAGTCGCAATTGCAGGAGTTGCTGCAGACCATCCCCAATTTGCCGCACGAGAGCGTGCCGGTGGGCAAGTCGGAAGCGGATAACGTCGAGGTGCGCCGTTGGGGCACGCCGCCCAGTTTCGATTTCGAGGTCAAGGATCACGTCGACGTCGGAGCGGCGCTGGGGCTGGATTTTGATACCGGCGCCAAGCTGTCCGGCGCGCGTTTCACCTTCATGAAGGGCGGCATTGCCCGCCTGCACAGGGCGCTGGCGCAATTCATGCTGGATACACAGACCGGCGCGCATGGTTATACCGAATGTTACACGCCTTACATCGTCAACGCAGACACCCTGCGTGGCACCGGTCAGTTGCCCAAGTTCGAGGCGGATCTGTTTGCCGCCAAGAAGGGCGGACAGGAGGGGGAGGGCGAGGCGCTGTACCTGATCCCAACCTCCGAAGTCACGCTGACCAACACCGTGCGCGACGAGATCGTGCCGCTGGAAAGCCTGCCGATCAAACTCACCGGCCACACGCCGTGCTTCCGTTCGGAGGCGGGCTCCTACGGCCGCGATACGCGCGGTATGATCCGCCAGCACCAGTTCGACAAGGTCGAGATGGTGCAGATCGTGCATCCGGAGACCAGCTATCAGGCGTTGGAAGAAATGGTCGGCCATGCTGAACACATCCTGCAGCAACTGGGCCTGCCGTATCGCGTGATGTCGCTGTGCACCGGCGATATGGGTTTCGGTGCGGCCAAGACCTACGACCTGGAGGTCTGGTTGCCGGCGCAGAATACCTACCGCGAAATTTCTTCCATATCCAACTGCGAGGCTTTCCAGGCACGCCGCATGCAGGCGCGCTTCCGCAATGCCCAGGGCAAGCCGGAGCTGCTGCACACCCTGAACGGCTCCGGCCTGGCAGTGGGCCGGGCGCTGGTGGCCGTGCTGGAAAACTATCAGCAGGAAGACGGCAGCGTGGTCATCCCTGAGGTGCTGCGCCCTTACATGGGCGGTCTGGACAAGCTGTCCTGATCAGACCATGCGCCTGCCAGACCTCAGCTTCACCAATCTGATCGGCCTGGCAGGCGTCTCCTCACACGAAACGCCACTGGCACGGGAGTGGGGGCGCCATCTGGAGTGGCCGATGCTGCTGGTGGCCATGTGGATCCCCATCCAGTGGTATATGGTCGAAAGCGGTCTGATTTCGATACGGGTCAGCCATTGGTTCGACTGGATGGTCTGGCTGTTTTTCATTGGGGAAACAGCTTTGCTGTGTCTGCTGGTGCGCAACCGGCTGAATTACCTGCTCGCCAACTGGATGAATCTGGTGATTATCTTCGCCGGGTTCCCGATCGTCTGGAACAACACCCCATTGATTGGCGCCCTGCGCAACTTGCGTCTGCTGCTGATGATCGTGCTGGTGATGGGGCTTTCCAAGACCCTGCGGCGTTTCCTGATGCGCAACCGGCTGGGCACTACGCTGGGGATCGCGCTGGTGGTGGTCATCCTGTCCGGCATCCTCATTACGCGTATCGAGCCAGCCATGGGCTCGATCTGGGACGGCATCTGGTGGGCCTGGGTGACCGTGTTTACCGTCGGTTATGGCGACATTGCGCCGCATAGCCCGCCCGGGCGGCTCTTTGCGGGGCTGCTGATCCTGTTCGGCGTCGGCCTGATTTCCTTGCTGACAGCCAATCTCGCGGCATTTCTGATCGGCAGCGAGGTGGAAAAGGTCGAGCAGGAAGAGCGTGAATCCGACAGGCTCCTGCGGGAGATTCTGGTGCGTCTCGAGCGTCTGGAAGACAGGCTAGGGGAGCGTGACGCCTCCCCGCCCCGCGGTCCCGGACGAGAGTGACCCCGGTTTTCAGGCGTGCACGACCAGCACGTCGCATTTCACTTTTGCCAGGACATGACGGGTCACGCTGCCGAGAAGCAGTTCTTCCATCACTGACTGGCCGTGCTTGCCGATCACGATCAAATCAACGCCGAGATCCTCGGCCTGTTCCTGTATCAAGTAGGATGCATCGCCATGTTCCACCAGACTGGGAAATTGGCGATTTTCCTTCCCCACGCTACTGACCAGTTCCCGAATATTCCTGATGGCCTGTTGCTGCGCAGCCAGGCGATATTGCTGGATCTCGCCCGGGCCAACGCCCGCAAGGGCGAGCTTGCTTTCGAAGGGAACCTCGAATGCATGGGTGAGCGTGATTTCCGCTTCGGGGGCAATCTGTGTCGCCCATTGCAGAGCCACCGCGGAATGGGCTGAAAAATCGACCGGCACCAGGACTTTTTTGTAGGCATGCACCGAGGCTTGGTTCACTACCAGCGTTGGCAGCGTGCTCTTGCCCAGCAATCTTTCAGCCAGCGTGCCTATGGTGAGATCGCGCAACGAACTCATGCCATGCGCGCCCAATACCAGCAGATCCGCTTGTGCCATCGCACTCATGATTTCTTCGGTCACACTTCCAACCCGGATCAGGGTCTCGGGGGTGGATCCTGCAATGCCTGAGATTTCGTCCCTGAGTTGTGCCAACTGGCGGCTGGCATCTTCGATGAGTTGCGCTTCACTGCTCGCGCTAATACCGAAAAACTTGTGCAGCTCCCGCATGGCAGATCCGCTCATGACGTGCAGTAACTCCAGTCGAGCCTGGTGCTGGGCGGCGATCAGGGCGGCGCGATGGGCGGCATGGGCTGCCTGCCGGGAAAAATCCGTCACTGACAACAAGTTCTTGAGATTGGTCATGCTTGCAAGCCCTCCCTGCGGATGTTCTCGATACCGCGCCCGCCACGGGGCCGGTTGCCTTTTCTGCGTCGCAGGAGGCGGATGATGGCTTTTTCGCATTCTGCCGCAATGAAGACGAATCCACCTGCCGCCAGCACGCGCAGCCATTCGGCGACTGTAAGATGCGTGGCACCAAAGATTTGCTGGAGCGGGCCGGTATGCACATAGATAAGTTGCAGCAACCCGCATACGGCAATCGCAGCCAGGACGTGGCGATTGCCCAGTAGCCCCTCGCGCGACAGTATCGAGCGATAGAGGTAGCGGCTGTTGAGCAGATAGAACATTTCCGACACAACGACGGCGCTGACGGCCATGGTGCGTGCGGTTTCCAGGCTGGATCCACGTTCCAATTCCCACAGGAACAGGCCCAGCGCGCCTGCCATCATCAATACCGATACCATCAGGACGCGCCAGATGAAAAAGCCCGTGAGCAGAGGTTGTTGCGGATCACGCGGGTGGCGGTGCATGACGTCACGCTCCGGGCGCTCGAAAGCCAATGCCAGACCTAGCGTAGTCGAGGTGGCCATGTTGATCCAGAGAACCTGTGCGGGTGTGAGCGGCAATGCGAGCTCGAAGAGAATGGCCGCTACCACCACGAGCCCCTCGCCTCCGTTGGTCGGTAGCATGAACAGCACGAATTTGCGGATGTTGTCGTAGATGCCGCGCCCTTCACGCACGGCATTGCTGATGGTGGCAAAATTGTCGTCAGCTAGGACCATGTCAGCGGCCTCCTTGGCAGCTTCTGTTCCTTTGCGCCCCATGGCGATCCCGACGTTGGCCCGTTTCAGGGCAGGGGCGTCGTTGACGCCATCTCCAGTCATGGCAACGATCTGCCCGGTTTCCTGCAGTGCCTCGACCAGACGCAATTTGTGCGCCGGGCTGGCGCGGGCAAAAATGTCCGCTTCCATGACGGCCTTGCGTAGCGTTGCGTCGTCCATGACTTCGATCTGGCTGCCGGTCAGTGGTGGGCGATCGATGCCGATCCCGAGCCTTGCGCCGACCGCGCGCGCCGTGGAGACATGGTCGCCCGTGATCATTTTTATCTTGATGCCGGCCGCCTGGCATTCGGCGACGGCTTCGACGACTTCGTCTCGTGGCGGATCGATGATGCAGAGCAACGCGAGCAGGGTAAAACCTGATTCCAGGTCGCTGAAATGGAGTTCGCGTCGAGACTCCTTGACCTTTTTGCTGGCAATGGCCAGCAGTCGCAGTCCCTGGCTGGCGGCATCTTCCGCCTGGCTATGCCAGTAATCCGCATCGAGGACGCCGTCCTCCTGCCGGCCGCACATGGCAAGAATGCGCTCGGGCGCACCTTTTACGCAGATGAGTACATGCCCGTCGTGGTCATGATGCAAAGTCGCCATCAGGCGATGCTCGGATTCGAAGGGGATGGTATCCGAGCGCGGCAAGGCAGCCCGTTCGGCCGATGGGTCGAGCCCGGCTTTCATGGCGAGGGTAAGCAATGCGCCTTCGGTGGGGTCGCCGTTCAATTGCCAGCTATCGCCCTCCCGGCGCAGATCTGCGTCGTTGCACAGCACGATGACGCGGGTAATGTCTGCCATGGAGGCTATGTCGTTTTCCTGCAGGGCCGAGCCGTCGCGCTGATGCAGGCTCCCTTCCGGGGCATAACCGGTGCCGTGCACCTCGTAGCGGCCATGCGCTGTCACGACCCGTTGTACCGTCATTTCGTTGCGCGTCAGGGTGCCAGTCTTGTCGGAACAGATGATCGTGACGGCACCCAGCGTTTCCACTGCCGGCAGCTTGCGGATGATGGCCTTGTTGTGTGCCATGCGGCGAACCCCGATAGCCAGGGTGATGGTGAGGATGGCCGGTAGTCCCTCCGGAATGGCCGATGCCGCCAGTGCGACCACCATCATCAGCATTTGCCCCGGCTCGTGGCCACGCCACATGACCCCGAGCAGGAAGGTGCAGGCCGACAGGAACAGGATGGCAACCGTCAACCAGCGGCTGAACGTTGCCATTTGCCTCAGCAGGGGGGTAGTGGTCTGGTGCACGTTTTCCAGCATGGCGCTGATGCGTCCCAGTTCGGTGGCGCTACCGCCGGCGACGACCACGCCAAGCCCTTGCCCGGAGGTAACCAGGGTGCCGGAGTAGAGCATGCTGCTGCGTTCTGCCAGCGGAGCCCCAGAGGCCACCGGCACAGGAGATTTTTCTATCACGCCGGATTCACCGGTCAGGATCGATTCATTGAGGTACAGATTTCTTGCAGAAATCACGCGCAGATCTGCCGGTACCTTGTCACCAGCGGCAAACACCACGATGTCGCCCGGCACCAGCAGGTTCGCTGCGAGTTCGATGCGTTCGCCATCCCGCAGTACCACGCAAGACAGCGAGAGCATTTGGCGTATGGCATCGAGCGCCTGTTCCGCCTTGCCTTCCTGGATGAAGCCGATCAGGGCGTTCACCACCACGGCAGCTAGCAACACGGCAGTATCAATCCAGTGGCTGAGCATGGCGGTAGCTGCGGCGGCGCCAAGCATGACGTAGATCAGGACGTTATGAAACTGCAGCAGAAAGCGCAGCCAGGCCGGCGTTTTTGGGCGGGGCGGCAACTGGTTGAAGCCGTAGTGTTTTAGTCGTCTTTCGGCTTCCGCACTGGTCAGCCCGGTCCGTATATCCGAATTCAGGTTGGCGATGACTGCGGCGCCCTCAACGGCATGCCATTGGCCATTAGGTTGATCGGCATCGTTGTTCGCACTTGCCATAGCTTCTCCTTGAGCTTGTTATGCAGGATCGAACAAAACGCTTTTCACGCTGCATTAAGACCTGGCTGGTTGTGACGGATGATCACACTGACTTGATAGATGGCAGCCAGACGAGAAAAGTTCTGCCAATCGACGTGTGGATCATTACGATCTCAATTGGCATGTTGTACGCCCATGCGGTTGAGCACGTGCTGAGACATGTTGCTCGCCAGCGCAGACTCCGCCATAAACACCTTGCCTGCGTTGTCCTGCTCCAGTCGCTGCGTTTCTTCCTCGTCGTGACTGCGCAGCACGACCTCGATTGCCGGGTTCAAGGTGGTGGCGGTGGCGATCATCTTGCGGGCGGCGAGGGTGTCACGCGTGGTGACCACCAGCATCCCGGCGCGCGCGATGTGCGCTTGCACCATCACCACCGGGTCGGCGGCATCGCCGGAAACGGCGGGGATGTTGTCCCGGCGCAGTTGTTCTACGAGTTGCCGGTTCTGTTCCGCGACGACGAACGGAATGCCGTGCGCGGCGAGTTGCGCGCCGATTTTCTTGCCTACATAGCCATAGCCGACGATCACGACTTGCCCTTGCAGGAATTTTTCTTCCACCGTCATCGGCAACGCTGCCAGCGGGTCCTCGCGTACCTCCAGCCGGCGGGCGGTGGCCGAGTTCCTCAGGATCCATTGCCGTAACGGCTCCACGGCAGAGAACGCCAGCGGGTTGATGGCGATGGACAGCAGCGCCCCCGCAAGAATCAAACTCTGCCCCTCTATCGGCAGCAAGCCGAGTGCGACACCCATGCCCGCAAGAATAAAGGAGAACTCCCCAATTTGCGCCAGGCTGGCGCCTACGGTCAGCGCCGTGCTGAGCGGGTAGCGTAAGGCCAGCACCAGCGCGATTGCCGCCGTGGTCTTGCCGAAAATGATGATAGCCGTGACCGCCAGCACCTGCATGGGGGAATGCATCAGTACAGCGGGGTCGAACAGCATGCCGACGGAAACGAAGAACAGCACCGAGAAGGCATCCCGCAGGGGCAGCAATTCATCGGCGGCGCGGTGGCTGAATTCGGATTCGCGCATGATCATGCCGGCGAAGAACGCGCCCAGTGCGAACGACACCCCGAACAGTTTGGCAGACCCGAAAGCAACGCCCACGGCGACAGCGATCACGCACAAGGTGAACAATTCGCGCGAGCCGGTTTTGGCCAGATGCCATAGCAAGGCGGGAAAAACGCGCTTGCCCACGATCAGCATCAACGCGATGAAGCAGGCGACTTTGGCCAAGGTGATGCCGACGGTCGCCCATAGATGCGTGTCCATGAGCGATGCCGAACTGGTGGCATCGGTGGAAAGGATTTCTGCCAGCGCCGGGAGCAACACCAGGGCCAGTACGGTGACCAGGTCTTCCACCACCAGCCAGCCTACGGCGATGCGGCCGTTCATCGAATCGAGCACGCCGCGCGATTCCAGCGCCTTCAGCAGCACAATGGTGCTGGCACAGGAAAGCGAAAAGCCGAACACCCACGCGGTTCCCGGGGGCCATCCCCACCATAGCGCGACACTGGCTCCCAGCACGGTAGCGACTCCCATTTGCACGACGGCGCCGGGGATGGCTATTCTGCGGACCGAGAGCAGGTCATCCAGCGAGAAATGCAGCCCCACGCCGAACATCAGCAGCATCACGCCGATTTCGGCCAATTGGCCGGCGAGGTCAACGTCGGCCACGAGGCCCGGAGTGGCGGGGCCGATAGCGATGCCTGCGAGCAGGTAGCCGACCAGGGGCGGTATGCGCAGTTTGGAGGCAACAAACCCGAACAGCAGTGCGGCGCTCAGGCCAGCTGCGATGGTGGTGATCAGGCTGATGTCATGTGGCAATCGATGGCTCCCGGAAATTGAAGTATGCGGCGTGAATTTCACACCGGCATTAATGGGCGTGTGTTCCCCGCCGTTTCGCGAGGGTTGTCCGTGCGTCCGACAACACCGTTTGATGGCGGTCGCTGTGCTTGCGCAGAATATCGTAATAGGTGCGCACCGATTCGACAAAAATTACCGGCGCCCCCCCGCGGGCGAAGCCGTACTTTACGGTTGAAAAATACTCGTATTGGTTGAGGAGCGGCAGGGTTTTCTTGAGGTCGGACCAGGCGTCCGGGTTGAGCTTCATGCGCTGGGCCAGCACGCGGGCGTCTTCGAGATGCGCGTAGCCGATGTTGTAGGCGGCCAGGGCCATCCAGGTGCGGTCTGGCTCCGGCACCCGATCGGGAATGGACTCCTTCAGCGTCACGATGTAACGTGCCCCCGCCGGGATGCTCTGCGCCGGGTCCAGCCGGTCGGTGACGCCCAGCCGGTCGGCCGTGTCCTCCGTCAGCATCATAATGCCGCGCACGTTGGTGGGAGAGGTCGCGTAAGGGTCCCAGTGCGATTCCTGATAGCTGATCGCAGCCAGCAACTGCCAGTCCAGTCCGGTGATGTCCCCAGCCTGTTGGAACAGGTGCTGGTATTTGGGCAGGGTGATGCGCATGTTGCCCAGAAAACCCGTCACGTCGACGGAAGCCAGCCGCTCGGAATGGCCATAGTAGCGATCCATCAGGTTGCGCAACGTGCCATCTTTTTGAATGCGGACGAAAAACTTTTCCGCGCGGTCATACAGCCAGGGATCACCGTTTTTGGGGAAAGCCCAGGCCAGTTTGTCCGGCATGCCGAAATTGAACCCGACCGCAAGATTGGGATAGTAGTTCTGTACCACCGACACCAGGGTCGAATCCGCGATGGTCGCATCCAGCGTGCCATCCGCCACGCTTTCCAGCAGCTCTTCGCTGCCTGCGTTACGCACCTCATCCCAGTGCAGGTTGGGGATGACCTCGGCGACGCCTGCGAGGCGTTCGGCATAGCTCGTCCCGGCGGGCACTGCGATGCGCCAGCCGATCAGGTCGGTTGTGGTCTTGGGCGCCTTGGCCACTTCCTTGTTGTAGATTACCTGCTGCTGCACGCTCTGATAGCTGGGCCCGAACAGCACCAGGTGCTGCCGTAGGTGCGTGATACTCAGATTGGCCGCGGCAAGATGCGCCTTGCCCTTGAGCAGGGCGGGGATGACCTGGGTGATGTTGTCGACCACGACGATCTTGAGCCTGACATCCTCCCCCAGATCTTTCGCGAACAGCTTGGCAAGATCGTATTCCAGCCCCGAAAACTCGTTCTGCCCGTTGACGAAATAAGTCGAAGGCCCGTTGTGCGTCACGACGACCAGTTCGCGGCTTTCCCTCACCGACGGCAGCGGCGGGGCGGGCTTCTTGCACCCGGCAAGCAGCAGGGCGATCAGCAGAATGGTCAACAGTCGCATGGCCGCAGTTTCCCCCAAGACCGTGGCGATTGTCCAGAACACTCTCGGCAGGAGCGCGTCTCTAGTGTTAGAATGGCGGCCCCGCGGAGAGGTGGCAGAGTGGTCGAATGCGCCGGACTCGAAATCAGCTTACGTTTCTCATACATTTCGCCATTTGGACTCGAAATCTCGGTCCGCAAACACTCCAATTAAGCCCTTTCCAAACACTTATCTGATTGACTAGTTTTATCGTTTTGCGGACCCATTAGGTTGTCTGATTGTTCGCATCTACCCTTTGACAATACGAGTTTGACGGCTTTCCCTGAAGAGCTGAGATTGTTGTGGAAAGGGTAGCCTGGTCTGATGGATGTGTTCTGGAAGTAAGCATCCCTGATATTTGCTAACAGATATTGGCGATGTGCAAATACCTGGCCCCACGTATAGTTTGAAACTGGCACACCTCAGCCGGAAAGGATTTCCCCAGCATTGTCAGGAGGTGTTGGGATGCACATCCCCGGCAATGCTCTAACGGGTATCGAGATTGAGCTTCGGCCGATGACGCGTTGATTGCCCTGCGACGATATGCCGCATTTTCTGATAAGAGGGAATCGGCTAGGATCTATGCAATAAATATAAATACAGTTAGTATTTAGATAACCGTGCGTACAGATAGTTGCATGCGTGTGGTTGAATAAAACGCAGGAAGAACAAGAACAACCTACGAATAACAATGATCGACCGTGCCATGGATAAGACCCACTCCGTCCTGCGGACAGGTAGCAATACTATTGCCCGCGTCAGCCAAGCTATCGCAAACCTCCATGACATTACCCGCTGGGCGTCGCTCGCCACCCTGCTCTTGGTCAGCCAGTCTGCCCAAGCGGTATTCAGCACCCCCGGCCAATTCAGCGTAGGCCAGGACGGCTCCGCCAACTACAGCATTCCGATTGTGGACCCCCCCGGCACCGCCGGCATGGCCCCCAAGCTCAGTCTCAACTACAGCAGCAACGGTGGCAACGGCATTCTCGGCATGGGCTGGGGCCTATCTGGCCTCTCCCAGATAGGCCGCTGCCCCAAGACGAGCGTGTCCCGAATTTTGTGTAAACGGGGTTTAGGTTAGCGGTTTGGCATCC
>CAYUJU010000042.1:0-23549 GCA_964445115.1 uncultured Methylobacillus sp.
CAGGTCGATGCGGACGGGTTGCTGTCGGTATCGGCACGCGAGCAGACCAGCGGCATCCAGGCCAGCGTCGTCGTAAAGCCTTCCTACGGACTCAGCGACGACGAAATCGCCACCATGCTGCAAGCCGGGTTCTCGCATGCGCAGGACGACAAACAGGCCCGCGCCCTAGCCGAGGCACGCGTTGAGGCCAACCGGCTGCTGGAAGCCATCGACGTGGCGCTGGACAAGGATGGTGAGGCCCTGTTGAACGCCGAGGAACGTCAGGCGCTGCACGCTGAAATGACCCGCCTGCGTGAACTGGCAGCCGGGCAAGACCCGCGTGCGATCAATCTGGGGATCGAGACCCTGAACAAGGCTTCCGAAACCTTCGCCGCGCGCCGCATGGATGCCACAGTGCGCAAGGCATTGACCGGCCACACGCTCTCTGAACTGGATCTCTGAACATGCCCAAAATCATCGTCCTGCCCCATGTCGAACTTTGCCCAGAAGGCGCTGTGATCGAGGCCAGCAAAGGTGTGTCGATCTGCGATACGCTGCTGGACAACGACATCGATATCGACCATGCCTGCGACAAGGTGTGCGCCTGCACCACCTGTCACGTCATCGTGCGCGAGGGTTACCAGACGCTGAATGCGCCGGAAGAACAAGAAGAAGACCTGCTGGACAAGGCTTGGGGATTGGAGCCGTTTTCACGCTTGTCCTGCCAGGCCGTCGTAGGTGATGCCGACCTGGTGGTGGAGATTCCGAAATACAGCATCAACATGGCCAAGGAAGGCCATCGCTGACACACCGCTGTCAGACGCTGTCACGCTTCAACAACAGGAAAAAGTCGTCCGCCGGCAACGGCTTGCCGAAAATATATCCCTGCACCTGGTCACACCCCTGCGCCTGCAGGAATGTCAGTTGATCCTCGTCTTCCACCCCCTCCGCCACCACCTGTAACTTCAGGCTGTGCGCCATGGCGATGATTGCCTGCGTGATCGCGGCATCGTCCGGGTCGCGCGGCACGTCGCGAATGAAGGAGCGATCGATTTTCAGCGCATCGATCGGGAAGCGTTTCAGGTAACTGAGCGACGAATATCCCGTACCGAAATCATCGATCGACACATGCGTCCCCAGCATGCGGAAATGCTGCAGCAGGAGGCTGGCACGCTCGGCGTGCTGCATGATCATGCTTTCGGTGATTTCCAATTCCAGATACTCGGCTGCCAACCCGCTGATCTGCAAGGCCTGTTCGATCGCGAGGCCCAGCGTGTCATCCGCGAACTGACGCGGCGAGAGGTTGACGGCGATACGAATCGGCCGCAATCCGGCCATCTGCCAGGTCCGGTTCTGTCGACAGGCTTCTTCCAGCACCCACGCGCCAATCGGCATGATCAGGCCGGTCTCTTCCGCCAACCCGATGAACTGGGCGGGCGAAATCAGTCCGAATTCAGGGTGCGCCCAGCGAATCAGCGCCTCGGCACCCACGATCCGTTGCTGTTTTAAATCGATTTTGGGCTGGTAGAACAGCTTGAACTGGTCGCGGTCAAGCGCATGCCGCAGGCTGCTTTCCAGTGCAAGACGTTCCAGACTGTGGACATTGGTTTCCGCCGCATAGAACTGGAACGTATTCTTGCCGGCCTCCTTGGCGCGGTACATCGCGACGTCGGCATTTTTCAGCAAAGCGCTGAAGTCGAGGCCATCTTCGGGATGCACACTGATGCCGATACTCCCGCTGATGTAGATTTCCTGACCCTGCAACTCGAACGGTTGCTGCAATACCTGCAGCAGTTTGCGCGAGACACTGGTCAGATATTGCACATCGGAAAATTGCTCGAGCAGCACCACGAACTCGTCGCCACCGAGACGTGCGATAGTATCGGTCTCTCGCAGGGAGTCCTTGAGACGGACGGCGACCCGCCGCAACAACAGGTCACCGACGTGGTGCCCCATGGTGTCGTTGATATTCTTGAAGCGATCCAGATCGATGAACAGCACTGCGACGCGCCCCATGCCACGATGGCTACGCAACAGGGCCTGCTCGATACGCTCCTGCAGCAGGCTTCGATTGGGCAGGTTGGTCAGCGCATCATGGTTGGCCATGTGCACCAGTTGCGCCTCGGACTGTTTGCGTGCGGTGATATCCAGCAGCACCACGGTCACGCGGGGCTGGCCAGCGGCACGCTGCACGACGGCGGCCAGTTCAATGTGCAGGATATACCCCTGCTTGTGCAGCCCGCGGGTTTCATAGCGCGTTTCGACCTGCTTGCCCGCGAGACGCTCCACATGCCGCTGGCGGATATTGTCCCGCTCTTCGGGATGCACCAGGTCAAGAAACGACGGGAGGGCGTAAATCTCCTCCAGCGTGTACCCAAAAATCCTGCTCATCGCTTCGTTGGCATAGACCACGCGCCCGTACTCGATGGTGAACACCCCCTCGCCCACCTGGGAATGCGCACCGATCAGGGAGTCGTACATATTGAGCTTGGCATCCATCACCGCCTCGACCCGCAGGCGGCCGCCGTAGGCCGCCGCGATGAACAGGCCTGTCGCCGCCAGGATAGCGATGTACAACCAGTAATCCACCAGCGCAACATGCAGGTTTTCAAAATACCCGATTCCGTTGGCCAGACTCCACAGCGAGAAGCCGGCAATGCCGATAGTCAGCAGCGTCGCGCCGCGCTGCTGAAAGCGGATTGCCGCCCAGACCACCAGCGGCAGCAGGATGAAGATTTTCTGGTGCAAGTCCGCGGGTGTCGGCATCCAGCCGAAAAACACCATCAGGCAAGCCAGTTCAGCGACCAGCAACAGCAAGCCTGCCTCGCCCAGACGATAAACCCGGGGAGCGTGCTGCCCCACCTCCCGGACCAGGAACGACAGCAGCAACGGCGCAAACACCAGGTTGCTCAGGGCATCGCCCATCCACCAGTGCACTGCGGCCACCGGTGCATCCTGTGGCGAAAGCACGCCGCCGAACATCAGACTGGACACGCCGATCAAAGCGCTGACACCGGTACTAATGCCCGCTGCCAGCAGAATCAGCAGCCAGATGTCGCGAGGGCGATTCAACGCACGGTCGAAGCCAGCACGCTCCAGCAGCCAGGCGCCCGTCGTCGCCTCCAGGGTGTTGCCCACGCTCATGCCGATCACCGACACGAGCGGAATGCCCGTACTCCACTCCGTGACCAGCGCGCCCGCCAGCACGCCGGGCCAGTAATGACGACCGTAGACCAGCAACGCCACCAACGACAACCCCGTCGGTGGCCACACCAGCGTGATGGGGTTTGCACCGGAGAAGTGCAAACCGATGCGCGCCACCACGAAGTACAACAGCGCGAGCCCGAGCATCCGGGCCAGATCAAGCCAGCGATAGGAAGCCAACATGGAGCAAATCAAGCATGAAAATGAATGTCCGTGAGCATAACACCGTTGCCGGCAGCGGGCATAAAAAAGCCCGCGCAAGGCGGGCATCAGGGGAATAATGAGTCAGGCTTATTTCA
The DNA here is from genome assembly GCA_964445115.1 of uncultured Methylobacillus sp. GTDB lineage: Bacteria > Pseudomonadota > Gammaproteobacteria > Burkholderiales > Methylophilaceae > CAIJXJ01. Next base: position 3,483 of record CAYUJU010000042.1, read on the forward strand.
TGAAGTGGTCCGCATAGCGCCGGGATAGTCGGGAAATCGGCAACATCACCAGCAGATCGGCGGTATTGAAATCAGGATCCCAGGCCGGCTCGCCACACACATAGGCACCGAGGCGCATGTAGCCCTTCAGCAGGGGCGGCGTCACTGCCTGAATATCGCTGCGCAACGATTCGAGCGGCAGCGGTGTGTGCGGAAACACCCGGTATTCGGCCGGCGCATAGAAATTATCAGCGAGTCGCTGATACACCGCCGCGGCGTTATACCCGCCATCGGCCATGCTGATGCTGGCACATCCGATCAGGTGCTCATAGCCACGGCTCATCATGTACTTGGCCAGCCCCGCCCACAGCAGCGAAATCGTTGCGCCATTTCGATAATCCGGATGCACGCAGGAGCGCCCCACTTCCACCATCGACGGCGACAGATGCAACAAGCGGGTCAGGTCGAACTCGCCCGCAGAATAGTAGCCCCCCGCCTCATCCGCCATATGCGGGTCCAGAATACGGTAGGTACCAACAACCTCGCCAGAGTCCTGATCGCGCACCAACAAGTGGTCGCAAAGCGGATCAAAACCGTCGATATCGCGCCCATCGTGACCGTTGAGGCGTGCGCCCATCTCCTCGGCAAACACCTTGTAGCGGAGGCGCTGCGCCTCGGCCACCTCGGACGGGCTACGCGCCAGGCTGTAAATCAGGTTGTGTTGTTCACGCTGGTATTCGGTCTGTAATGATTTCTGCAGCATTGCCGCTCTCCTTCTGTCCATTTAAGTGCGGCAAATTTAACGGCAGCGTGTTACAGATCGGTGAAGCAAAGATGAACCTTCCGAGACAACAAAAAAGCCCGCGGATGCGGGCTTGGTATCAAGGGGTGGCCGGGCCGGATATCAGGTACAACTGGCCATACTCTAGCAGCGCTGGGTCCAGATGCGGCTTGTGCGCCTGCGCCACCCCCAGGTAGTAGCGTTTACCGGCATCGAACCAGGGGGCCGATTTCACCACATCGGTCACTTCGACGATCCCGGACTGCTCCTCATCTTCCGTCATGAAACGCGGGCTGTCGTGCTGCAGGAAGCGCTCGGGGTCTGCATCAAAGATCCGGATCGCACGACCTGACTGGCGCGGATCGTACAGCCAGATACCGGCGGCAAAGCGGTTGCCACCCGGGTCCTCATCGACCAGCACGCGCCCCGCGCCATCCGCGGCAATGTTATCGAACATCTGGCCGCCGATGTCCCGTGCAGTGAGGGCGACCGAGACCTGCCCGCCCTGCTCTGGCACGCGGGCATCGTCGAAGGCCATGTGAAACAACTGGCTCTGACCATCGATCTTGTCCGTCGTCGCAAACCAGAACAGGTTGCGATCCAGTTTATCCCAAGCACCGTCCTCTGGACGCAGCAAAGGTGTAGCCCCCAACTGCTTGGCACGTTCGCGCAAGTGCTTTCCGTCCAGCCCCACCACATCGCCCAGCGGCAACAAGCTGAAACGCGGGCCATCGAAGCGCACGGCATAGAGCGCGCCGCCCACCAGCCCAGCTTTCTCCACTGGATTGCCTACACGGCGCTTCTCACCCACATAGACGTAAACGTGCCCGCCGGGATAGTCGTCCATGCCGATCACCACCGTGCGCTTGCCAGCATCGGGCAGCGCCAGCAGATTCTCCCAAGCCACTCGCCCCATGTGCGGCAACTCATAGCTAACGCCAGCCTGCTCCCCGCTCGCTACGTGCGCAAACGCACGACCGCCGGCATCTTTTTCCTCTTCGCCATTCAGCAGCAGACGGCCATCAAAACCAGCCCCTGCGCTATCCATCAACGCCGAGACCGGTGCCAGATCGGCCGAACAGAAACGGCCCAATGAGACCGCAGACGCGGGTTGATATGCCTGCTTCACCTCGTTCCAGAGCTGCACCTGCCGGATCAGATCCTCCCCGCGCAACACCGCAAGATTCTGCAGCCGCACCGTCCAGCGGGAGACGAACGCACCCTTGGCGCCATGTGCACGCACCGCCCCCTGCCCGGAGGGGATTTCATGGTTCATCAACACGGTGAAGGTGCCATCACCATTATCGAACGCTCCCAAGCCATCGGGCACCCCGACCATAGGGTAACCATTGGCCGCAGCCTCGCCCACGGTGATAAGCGGCCTAACTTCCCAGCCTGGGTGGACGGAGTGCACATAGGCATCCGTCGCGTCAGCGAGTACATTCGAATTTGCGAGGATTAAACCGAAAAAAAGTATTCTTATCATCATGTGACTCCTGCCATTGCACTGCATAGAAAAAAGCCCGCACGAGGCGGGCCTTTTGAAAGTGCGCTACAAACAACGCAATCTGTTTAGAACATCCACTGAGCGCGCATGATCAAGGCACGTTCAGAGTCTTCGCTCTTGCCGTTAACGGTGACTACGCTATCCAGATTGTCAAAGTTGGTACGCACGTAGTTCAGCATCAGGCGCGTATTGGCCGTTGGCAGGAACTTGATGCCGCCAGTCCATGAGCTGGCTTCCAGATAGCCCACGTTACCCATAGGCTTGAAACCGTCATCTGCGTCAAACTTGCTGTAGCGCAGGCCAAACTCCCACGCACCCCAACCGTTCTTGAGAGAAGGGTCGAAATCGGCCTTGGGCTTGATGCCGCCCCATGCGCCATTCTTGTAGAAATCGGCATATCTCTCTCCGGTTACCAGCCACAGAGCCTCGGCATACCAGGTCTTAATGTCGAGGTTGCCATCCGACGCCCCGGTACCAGTGGTAGTGAAGTCATAATTCGTCTTGAGCCATTCGGATTGCAGCTTGAATGGACCGTAAGCTACTGCACCTTCCAGGCCGGTGCGGCGGCGCTCGAGCTTGTTGTCGACCAGATTCTTTGAGGGGGCGGTAAAGAACTTTGCCCCACGCGCCTCGGTGCTACCATCAGTACCGATCTTGACGGAATCGGACGACTCACCCACATCCCCGCGGGAATAGGATAGCCCCGCATGCAGCACCATATCCTGATTACCCATCATTTCTGCAAAGTTGGCAGTCACGCGGCCCAAGTAATCCTTGTTGTCCACACGATTATCGGTCTCAGCCGTATTCTGGCCAGCGCCGTTGGAGGCAGCCAGCGCGTAGGTTACACCCGTAAACGGGGTACCGTGCACCATAGCACCAATTTCCTTGGCCGGTGCCTGCTGGTTCACGAACGAGCGCTCCATAAAATCGATATTGTTGGAGCTAGTCAGTTCTTCCAGGTTCATCGGCATCTTGAACTGACCGAAACGGAACTGGACTGGCTTCCACCAGGCAATGTTCAGGTAGCCCACGTCCAGCTTGGCCGTGCTCCCAAAGTCGCCGACCACTTCAGCTTCGTAATAGTCTTTCCAGTTCACTTTGAAACCAAGACGCGCGCGGCGAATATCGAACGTGTCAGCACCCGTTGCGCTCGAGCTGGCACCGGTCACGTTTGATTCCTTATAATCGAACCAGCGATAATCAGCGTGAACGCGGCCATTGACCTGCGCCTTGAACGACTTGTCTCCAGACTCGAATACCAGACCATCCTTGAAGGCAGCCTTCACTTCGCTATTCTTCTTGGCTTCTGCAGCTTCTTTTTCACCTTGACGGCCCTTCATCAGCAGCGCGCCTTCTTCTTCGGTCAACACGCCCTTTGCCATCAGTGCATTCACGATGTCATCGGTGCTGTCGGCCATTGCCGGCAAGGCACCCATCAGCAGGGCACCGGAAACGGCGGCTACGATGCCGCGCAGTTTGATTTGGTTCATTGTCTTGCTCCCAGTTGAGAAATTGAAAAAACCTGATTGGCCAATCAAGTCTTGAAACGGGAGCGATTTTGGCGAGCGAATGTTACGGTTTTATGACGTGGGGGAATATTTGCCTCTTATGCGTTGCAGAAATACAACACCATCATGCGCCCTACAGGACGCCTCCGGTCGGGCCGGAGGCGGCGGGCTGGCTCAGGAGGCTGCGGCGTTCCGGTTGGCGACCAGCGGGGTACGGCTCGCCCGGGCAGGCTCGGCGCTCAGCGCGGACACGTCGCCAGACAGCTCGCCACCCTCTTCGATCAGGATCTTGCCGTAGCGGATCTTGCCGCTCACACGGCCAGTCGCATGAATGATCAGCTGGCTGCGCGCGGTTAGTTCACCATCGAAATGACCGTGAATTTCTGCGACGTCGATACCCACTTTGCCGGAAAACGAGCCGTCGACGGCGATCTGGATCACGCGGCTGTCCATGGTCGCTTCGACCCGCCCTTCGACCACCAGCGTATCGCAGTCGAGGATCTCAGCACCCTTCAGTTTGACCTCGGGACCGACGATCAGGCGGCTGGCGGTCTGCGACTCGGACGCCTCCGCGGTAGCTAAGTCGCCCTTGCGATCTGTCGCCGTCAACGCAGCTTGGGGCGCAGGTGCCGACTCGGTCGGCTGTGCATGGACGCTCGTAGCTGCCTTGAGCGCGCCGAGCGGCGCAGTGGTGTTTGAGGTGGAGGTGGGATGCACGGCAGGGGATGCGGCATCACGTTTGAAAAGACCGGGTTTGGCAAGCATGGGAAAATCTCCTCACGTGAGAGTGGCAAACGGGCATGCGACGCACACCCTTCTCTCTGCTTTAGAGCAACGCCCATGCCACGCAGAAATTTTCCTTACGAATCAAACAACTGGGAGAATCCACTGGCCCGGCCGCACTGATGCGGCCGTCTCCCATGCCCGACGAACATCGGGCAGAACATGCTAAAATACTGATCTCAAACAAGAGTTTTGCGTCGCCATCTCCCAACACTCCTGGGTCAGGCGGCCACCTGATAGCCAGCCGCGACGATCGCCTGACGCAGCTGAGGCACCGTCACCCTGGCCGGATCGAAAGTGACCACGGCACGCGCCTCAACGTGCGACACGTCTGCAGCTGCCACCCCTTCGAGGGCCAGCAAGGCCTGCTGTAGGGTATTCGAGCAACCACCGCAGGCCATGCCGGTCACGTGGAACGTCACCGTTTCCATGGGAATCAGGCTTCCGGACGCATGTGCGGGAACAGGATCACATCGCGAATGCTGGGGCTGTCGGTCAACAGCATCACCAGACGATCGATCCCGATACCGCAGCCACCGGTCGGGGGCATGCCGTATTCCAGCGCGCGGATGTAGTCGGCGTCGTAGTACATGGCTTCGTCGTCGCCGGCTTCCTTGGCTTCGACCTGTTTGCGGAAGCGTTCTGCCTGGTCTTCCGGGTCGTTCAACTCGGAGAAGCCGTTGGCGATTTCACGTCCGGTGATGAACAGCTCGAAGCGCTCGGTGATGCCGGGGATGGTGTCCGAGGCGCGCGCCAGAGGCGACACTTCGACCGGGTAGTCGATGATGTAGGTCGGCTCCCACAACTGGGATTCCGCCGTCTCCTCGAACAGTGCCAGTTGCAGTGCGCCCAGGCCGACGTGCGGCAGGGCCTCGATACCCCATTTAGCCTTCAGTTCGGCGCGGATGAACGCGGCATCGGCCAGTTGCGCATCGGTGTATTGCGGCGCGTATTGCTTGATGGCGCCGACGATGGTCAGGCGCTGGAACGGCTTGGCCAGATCGACCTCGCGACCCTGATAGGTCACGGTGGCGGTGCCACACGCGGCAATCGCCGCAGCGCGGATGCATTCCTCGGTGAAGTCCATCAGCCACTTGTAATCGGTGTACGCAGCGTAGAACTCCATCATGGTGAATTCTGGGTTGTGACGGACGGAGAGGCCCTCGTTGCGGAAGTTGCGGTTGATTTCGAACACACGCTCGAACCCGCCGACGATCAGACGCTTGAGGAACAGCTCCGGCGCGATGCGCAGGAACATCTGCATGTCCAGCGCGTTATGGTGCGTGGTAAACGGCTTCGCGGAAGCCCCACCCGGGATTGGGTGCAGCATCGGCGTTTCCACTTCCAGAAACTGATGGCCGGTCATGAACTGGCGAATCGCAGACACTACACGGCTACGAGCCGCGAAGGTCTTGCGGGTATCCTCGCTGGTGATCAGATCCACGTAACGCTGGCGATATTTAATTTCCTGGTCCGCGAGGCCATGGAACTTCTCCGGCAAGGGGCGGATGGACTTGGAAATCAGGCGCAGGCTATCAACCTTGATCGACAGCTCGCCGGTCTTGGTCTTGAACAGCGTGCCTTCGGCGCTCAGGATGTCACCCATGTCCCATTTCTTGAAGGCGTCGTACAGTTCCTCGCCCAGTGTCTCGCGCTGGATGAACAGCTGGATGCGGCTGGTGGCGTCCTGCAGGGTGGCGAAGCTGGCCTTGCCCATCACGCGCTTCAGCATCATGCGGCCAGCGACGGCGACGCGGATGCCCTGTGGCTCCAGTTCCTCACCAGCCTTTTCACCGTGCTCGGCATGCAGTTCGGCGGCGCGATGCGTCGGACGCACGTCGTTGGGGAAAGCGACGCCCTGCTCGCGCAACGCCTTCAATTTGTTGCGGCGCTCGGCGATGACGTGGGATTCGTCCTGGACGGGTTGCTGTTGTTCCTGTTCGCTCACTTTTATACCCCTTGTTTCAAGCTCTCGGTAATGAACGGGTCGAGATCGCCGTCCAGCACCGCTTTGGTGTTACTGATTTCGACGTTGGTTCGCAGATCCTTGATGCGCGAATTGTCGAGCACGTAGGAGCGAATCTGGTGGCCCCAGCCGATGTCGGTCTTGGAGTCTTCCAGCGCCTGCTTTTCTTCGTTGCGCTTGCGCAGTTCCAGCGCGTACAACTGCGCCTTCAGCATGTTCATCGCCTCTTCGCGGTTGCGGTGCTGCGAACGGTCGTTCTGGCACTGCACCACGGTGTTGGTCGGGATGTGCGTAATGCGGACGGCTGAGTCAGTCTTGTTGATGTGCTGACCACCGGCACCGCTTGCCCGATAGGTGTCAATACGCAGATCCGCCGGATTGATGTCGATTTCGATCGAGTCATCGACTTCCGGATACACGAACACGCTGGCAAAACTGGTGTGACGACCGTTGTTGGAATCGAACGGCGACTTGCGCACCAAGCGATGCACACCGATCTCAGTCCGCAGCGTACCGAAGGCGTAATCACCAGAAATCTTCAGGCTGGCGCTCTTGATGCCGGCCACTTCCCCCTCGGACTCTTCCAGCACTTCGACCTGAAAACCCTTGCGCTCGCAATATTTGATGTACATGCGCAGCAGCATGGAGGCCCAGTCCTGCGCCTCGGTCCCGCCGGAACCCGCCTGGATATCCACGAAGCAGTTGTTCGGGTCCATCGGGTTGTTGAACATGCGGCGGAATTCCAGCTCTTCCACACGCGCTTCGATGGCTTTGGAATCGGCCTCGACCGCCAGCAGCGTATCGTCGTCGTTTTCCTCGCGCGCCATCTCGAACAGGTCGCGCCCGTCGCGCAGGCCGTTGTCGATTTCGACCAGCGTGGTCACCACGGCTTCCAGGCTGCGACGCTCGCGCCCGAGGTCCTGCGCGCGCTTGGCGTCGTTCCAGATATTCGGGTCTTCGAGAAGACCGCTGACTTCTTCTAAGCGATGCTGTTTGTTGGCGAAGTCAAAGATACCCCCTGAGCGCGCTACTGCGCTCGGCGAGGTCCGCCAGTCGATTGGCGATGAGGTTGAGTTGTTCTGCTTCCATAGGGATTGGTTTCTGATGTTCGCAAAAAGGCGCGATTATACACCACGCGCCCATCTTGCCGCTGCTGGAAAGCAACGTCAGATCAAGCGCTTGCCGACAACAAGCAACATCCGGATCAATGCATGAGCAGCAGCGCGCCGAACACGCCTACCGTGATGGCAAGGGCTGCTGGCGCAATTTGTCGCGCCAGCGCCTTGCCACCGATCGCCAGCACCAGACCGAACTTGAAAGCCAAGTTGGAGATCAAGGCCAGGCTGACCGCCAGGACGGCATCCCCGGCATTGACCTTGCCCTGCTGAAACAGGCGCATGGTCGAAAGCGCGACAGCATCGACATCCGTCAACCCGGAAGCCAGCGCCAGCAGATAGAGGCCTCTGGTGCCTGCGATCTCGGACAGCCAGGCCGAAGCCAGCAACAACAGGGCATACAGCAAGCCGAACGACACCGCCGTCTTGATTTCGGTCGGATTCTTCACCTGCGGCATCGGCAGTTCGCCGACCTCGCTCATCCTGCGCCACCACAGGAACGTCACGATGACCCCCAGGGTCAGGCCGCTCAGCAACACCGGCAGCAACGCCAGGAACATGCCGGGGGCGACGATGGCGCTGACCATCCCCAGCCGCAGCATCACCACCAGATTGGCAATCAGAATCACCACGGTCGCGAGGCCCACCATGGCGCCATCCCTGCCATAACGCGCATACACCAGCGTGGTTGCAGTACTGGAGGCCATGCCACCGAAAAAGCCCAGCAACGGCGCTCCGTAACGCTTGCCGATGAAGCGCAGGGCCACATACCCCGCCAGGCTGACTCCGGAAATCAGCACCACCATCAGCCAGGTCTGATAGGGGTTCAGGGTGTCGTTGGGACCGTAATCGACATTCGGCAGAATAGGCAGCACGATGAACGAGAGCACCGCAAACTGCAGGATGGAGCGCACGTCCTGCCGCGTCAGACTTTTGCTCATGCTCTGCAGTTCCGGCTTGAAATGCAGCAGTACGGTAGTGACAATGGCCAGCATGATGGCCAGCGTGCTGTAGCCATACCAGACCATGATGCCCAGCCCATAGCACAGCATCAACGCCGCCTGCGTAGTCGTACCCGGATCGTCTTCGACATCGTCACCGACATAGGCCGCGATGATGATGGCCGCCACGCCGATGAATCCTGCCGCCAGCAGCCAAGGCACCCCGGCCTGCTGCCCGATCATGGCCAGCAGGGTGCCGAGCAATGCCACCAGGGCGAAGGTGCGCAGCCCGGCTTTCGCCGCAGGACTGCGTTCGCGCTCCAGCCCGATCAACAGGCCCAGCGCCAGGCTGATAATAAACGCCGGAAGGAACTCCAGCCCGTTGTTTTGTTGCATCAGATAGGCAATATCCATAACCATTTCCCCACTGGGTATTGACTGCCATACTACTCCAGAGCCACACGGTAAAAAAACGGCTGGCGCGATTTCATCAATTGTCACAATTCTGTAACACAGCAACATTAAAGTGGCGCCAGTTCCAAATCATTCACTGTTTCTAGACTGGAGATTCGTCATGCAATCCAAGTTTGCACAATCCCTGAGCATCGCCGCCGTGGTGGCTGGCATGTTCGCAGCCCCTGCCGTCGCCCAGGCCGCCGAGAAGATCGTCAAGATCGACGGCTCCAGCACGGTCTACCCGATCACCGAAGCGGTGGCCGAAGAATTCCAGAAAGCCAAGAAGGGTGCCGTCAAGGTCACCGTGGGCATTTCCGGCACTGGCGGCGGTTTCAAGAAGTTCTGCCGCGGCGAAACCGATATTTCCGAAGCTTCCCGCCCGATCCTGAAGAAGGAAATGGACGCCTGTAAGGAAGCCGGCATCCAGTACATCGAACTGCCGGTCGCCTACGATGCGCTGACCGTGGTGATCAACCAGAAGAACGACTTCATCAAGAGCCTGACCGTTGAAGAACTGAAGAAGATGTGGGAACCGAAGGCACAAGGCAGCGTCAAGACCTGGAAGCAGGTCAACGCCGCATGGCCGGACAAGCCGCTAAAGCTGTTTGGCGCCGGTTCTGACTCCGGCACCTTCGACTACTTCACCGAAGCCGTCGTCGGCAAGGCCAAGTCCAGCCGTGGCGACTATACCGCTTCTGAAGACGACAATGTGCTGGTCCAGGGCGTGTCCGGCGACGTCGGCGCGATCGGCTACTTCGGTTACGCTTACTTTGAAGAAAACCAGGATAAGCTGAAGGCCGTGCCCATCGTGGAAAAGGCTGGCAAGCCGGCGGTGTCCCCGTCTCCGGAAACCGTGATGAACGGTACGTACCAACCGCTGTCCCGCCCGCTGTTCGTCTACGTGAACGCCACCGCTGCGGCGTTCAAGCCGGAAGTGAAGGAATTCATCAACTTCTATCTGCAGAACGCACCGACTCTGGTCAAGGAAGTGAAGTACGTGCCGCTGCCTGCAAATGAGTACAAGGCCGTGGACGCACACTGGAAGGCCCTGAAGCCGGGTACCGGTTTCGGCGGCGTGCCGGAAGTAGGCGTGAAGATCGAAGAACTGCTGAAGCGTATCAAGTAGTTGCCGCAATGCGGGGGTGCCTGAGGCATCCCCGCAAGTCGTTTTAATTCCCTCAATTGACTACAATACGCGGGATTCAATTCAAGTTATGGTTACCCAAGTGATCAATTCGCCTCTCGAAGTGAGTATCAGCGATCGCCTTGCGAAGAACTTCATGCGCCATTTCAAGGAACGCATGATCGAGTTCATCCTGATGCTGGCCGCATTGTCGGCAGTCGCCACCACATTCGCGATCGTCGCGATCCTGCTGTACGAGTCCATGTCGTTTTTCAAGTCGGTGTCCATCATCGACTTCTTCACCGACACCCAATGGACCCCGCTGTTCGAAGATGCCCACTATGGCATTCTCCCCCTGGTTTCCGGCACCATCACCACCTCGCTGGTCGCATTGATGGTCGCCATCCCCGTCGGCACCGTAGCCGCGATTTACCTGTCGGAATTCGCCTCGCACAAGACGCGCGAAATCTGCAAACCCATCCTGGAACTGCTGGTCGGCGTGCCGACCGTGGTGTTTGGCTACTTCGCCTTGCTGTTCGTGACCCCGATGCTGCAGAAAGTCTTCCCGGAACTGCCGAGCTTCAACATGCTGGGGCCAGGCATCGTGATGGGCATCATGATCATCCCCTACATCGCCTCCGTGGCCGAAGATGCCATGCGTGCCGTGCCGATGAGCATGCGCGAAGGCAGCTACGCCATGGGTGCCACCCGCTTCCAGACCGCCGTGCGCGTAGTCGCTCCGGCAGCCACATCCGGCATCATCGCCGCTTATATCCTGGGGATCTCCCGCGCCGTGGGCGAGACCATGGTGGTGGCAATCGCCGCCGGCCAGCAGCCGACGCTGACCTTCAACCCGATGGAAGCCGCCGCCACGATCACCGCATTTATCGTGCAAGTCGCCATGGGTGACCTGCCGCACGGCAGCATTGGCTACCAGAGCATTTTTGCCGCCGGCCTGGTGCTGGCGTTCATGACCCTGTTCCTGAATCTGCTGGGCCACATGGTCCGCAAGAAGTACCGCGAGGCCTACTAACATGACCACACCCCAAGCCTCTACGCTCAAGGACCTCGACAAGGTCCGGGCGATGATCCGCCGCCACAAGTTCAACGACTTCGTCTTCGCCGTAGTCGGCCTGATGGCGCTGATGCTGGGCCTGATCACCCTGCTGACGCTATTCATCGACCTGGTGATGGACGGTTACGCCCGCTTCAACCCGTCCTTCTTCACCGAATTCCCTTCGCGCCGGGCCGCCAGCGCCGGCTTGCTGTCGGCTTGGGTTGGTTCCGCGCTGATCATGGTGGTGACCTTCCTGACGGCAGTGCCGCTGGGCGTTGCCGCCGGGGTTTATCTTGAGGAATACGCGCCCAAGAACTGGTTCAGCGACCTGATCGAAATCAACGTCACCAACCTGGCCGGCGTACCGTCGATCATCTACGGCCTGCTCGCACTGGGCCTGTTCGTCTACATCCTCGACCTGGGCCAGAGTGTCCTGACCGCAGGCCTGACGCTGGCGCTGCTGATCCTGCCGGTGGTGATCGTGTCGACACGCGAGTCCATCCGCGCCATTCCGGTCAGCATCCGCGAAGGGGCCTACGCTGTGGGCGCCACCAAGTGGCAAGTGGTTTCCGACCATATCCTGCATTACTCCTCGGGCGGCATCCTCACCGGCATCATCATCGGCATGGCGCGCGCCCTGGGCGAAACGGCCCCGGTCATTACCATCGGTGCGCTGACCTTCATCGCATTCCTACCGCCGAGCCCCGTCCAGGACACAGCGCCGTTCATCAATTTCGAATGGCTACAGGCCGGTTTTACCGTGCTGCCGATCCAGATGTTCAACTGGCTCTCACGCCCGGACCATGCATTCCACGTCAATGCTGCGGCAACCGGCGTGGTCATCATCATGGTGACGCTGCTCATGAACGGCACGGCGATCTGGCTGCGCTACCGTATCCGTAAAAACATCAAGTGGTAACAGGACCCGACATGGAACCCAACAACACCCCGATCAAGGCCGAAGCGCGCGATCTGAACTTTTACTACAACGGCGGCCACAAGGCGCTGAAGGGCATCAACCTGCCGATCTACGAGAAGAAGATCACGGCGCTGATCGGTCCTTCCGGCTGCGGCAAGTCGACCTTCCTGCGCTGCTTCAACCGCATGCACGACCTGTATCCAGGCAACCAGTACGAAGGCCAGATCGTGATGCACCCGGACAACACCAACATCCTCGACCACGGCGTTGACCCGATCGAGGTACGCATGCGCATCAGCATGGTGTTCCAGAAGCCGAACCCGTTCCCCAAGTCCATCTATGAGAACGTGGCCTACGGCCTGCGCGTGCGCGGTGAGACCAACAAGCGCGACATGGACGCCAAGGTGGAAGAGGCCCTGCGTGGTGCCGCCCTGTGGAATGAAGTAAAGGACCGCCTGAACGACGTCGCCTTCAATCTCTCCGGCGGTCAGCAGCAACGCCTGTGCATCGCCCGCGCACTCGCCACCGACCCGGAAATCATGCTGTTCGACGAACCGACATCCGCACTGGACCCGATCGCTACGGCCAGCATCGAGGAACTGATGTCCGAACTCAAGGACAAGGTGACCATCCTGGTGGTGACCCACAACATGCAGCAAGCCGCGCGGATTTCCGACTACACGGCCTACATGTACTTGGGCGAGCTGATTGAATTCGACAACACCGACACCATGTTTACCAAGCCCAACCGCAAGGAAACGGAAGATTACATCACCGGCAAGTTCGGTTAACCCCTTGCTGCGCCGGAAGAACCGCGCCACCCGGCGCGGTTTTTTTTCGCCTGTCATCTGAAATTCATGGTTCTGTAACCTGGCGACGATAGCCTGCACCCTACCGTTCAATCCGGCAGGATCCAGAAATATGTCCCTCCACGCACACGTACCCCGTATTTCACCGCACAGACTGAAGTTGCACTCCCAGCACGCCAGGCTGGATACGATCATCCAGAAACGTCAGCTCAGCGCCATTTACCAGCCCATCGTACGCATGGAAGACGCAGGGATCGTCGGCTACGAAGGGCTGATCCGCGGCCCGTCCGACAGCCCGTTGCACTCCCCGCTGATGCTGTTCCAGGCCGCACGGGAATGTCACCGCGCCGTCGATATCGAATACCTCAGTCGCGCCGTGGTCGTGGAAACCTTTCCGACGCTGGAAATTCCAGGCAAGCTGTTTCTCAATGTCAGTCCGGATACCCTCCTCATGGAGGGCTGGCGCGCCGGAGAAACCCTGCGTTGCATTGCCGAATCCGGCCTGAGCCCGGATCAGATCGTCATCGAACTGACAGAAAACGCTTCCTCGCTCGAGTATCAGGTCCTGCGAGAAGCGACCCAGCATTACCGGAGCATGGGGTTCGAGATCGCGCTGGACGATCTGGGCGAAGGCTTCTCCAGCCTGCGCATGTGGTCCGAGCTTCGGCCGGATTACGTCAAGATCGACAAGCATTTCATCCAGAACATCCATCTCGACCCGGTAAAACTCCAGTTCGTGAGATCGATTCAGGAAATCGCGCAAAACGCCGGATGCCGCGTCATTGCCGAAGGCATTGAAACCCATGCCGAGATGATCGCGGTGCGAGACCTCGGCGTGGCATTCGGTCAGGGTTACCATTTCTCACACCCCAAGATGCGACCCGACACACAGTTGCCCACGGGCGTCCGGGAGGCGCTGATCGGCGTCACAGGGATGATCCAGTCGCACCAACACCTGCGTGTGCGTAGCAGTGCCCCGGTGTCCAATCTGGTGAAGTTTGTCGATCCGGTGAAACCTACCGACACCAATGAAGATGTATTCACCCGGTTCGAAATGAACCCCAGGTTGTACGCACTGCCTGTAGTCGAGAACGGGAAGCCTGTCGGTCTGATCGGCCGCTACGCCATGATCGACCGTTTTGCCCGACAGTACGGCAAGGAGCTATTTGGAAAACGCAGTTGCACCATGATGATGGAGCACTCACCGTTGATCATCGAACGCACGGTCAGCCTGCACGAACTCAGCAGCCAGATTCTCACCATGGAGCCTTACCACCTGACACTGGGGTTCATCGTCACGGACCGCGGCGATTACCTGGGGATGGGCAGCGGCCACGACCTGCTGCGCGAAATCACCCAGATGCAGATCGCAGCGGCACGCTACGCCAATCCCCTGACGCAACTCCCCGGCAACGTGCCGATCAACGAGCATATCGACCGGCTGCTGGGGGCCGACCTGAATTTCATCATCAGCTATTTCGATCTGGATCATTTCAAACCCTACAATGACGTTTACGGCTTTCGCAAAGGAGACGAACTGATCAAGCTGGTCAGCAAGCTTCTGCTGGAAATCGCCGACCCGGAACTCGACTTTGTCGGGCACATCGGCGGGGATGACTTCATCGCCATTTTCAGGGCTGAGGATTGGGAAGCCCGTTGCCAGAATCTGCTGCAGAAATTTTCGATCGCCTCGCTGGCGCATTACGACCCGACCGACATCGACAACGGCGGCATCGATGCAGAGGATCGACAAGGCAATCGCACGTTTCACCCCTTGATCAGCCTGTCGGTCGGTGCGGTGCGCGTAGACCCGAAACTGTTCGGCTCGCACCACGAAGTCGCCGCAGCAGCGACCATGGCAAAGAAAATGGCCAAAAAGACTTCAGGCAACTCCCTGTTTCTCGATCGCAGGTCGTTTCCGATGGCATCTTCCACGCCCGACAGCCCCGCTGACCCGTTGCTGAACTGATACCACAGCGCAGTCAGACATTAAAAAAGCAGGGTGTCACCCTGCTTTTTTAATTTGGCGGAAACCCGACCCGCCGAATGATCGCCTTATTTCTTCGAGGCTTTGGCTGCGACAGTCTTGGCTGGCGTCGCCTTTTTGGTCGACTTGGATTCGACCAGCCGGGCTTCGGCGTCAGTGGATTTCTCCGACTTCGCAGCCTTGGTTTCTGCGTCAACAGCCTTATCCTTGGACTTGGCTGTCTTCTCCACCTTTGACGCTTTATCCTTCATGGCGTGCATACGCTCACGCCACTCATGCAACTGCTCGTCTTCAAGCTCCATCTGAATCGCCATCGCCTCTTCGCGGCTCAGCTTATCCTTCTCCAGACGCCGCGGCAGTTTTCCGGCCATCCGCGATAACAGGCGCTCCTGCTCCTCGTCGCTTAGTCGGCCGACTTTCTCCAGATATTCCGGGTTACTGATTTTCATTCCTTGATCCACCCTATTACAGTCATGTGTGCGGAATTTAAACCAAAACCGGCTTTGCCACGGTGACAATTTGATGACATTTTTATGACAACAAACAATTCCGTAACAAAGGGTTACGAAATCCACACCACCCCTCTGCTGCGCCAACAATGTCCGATCCTGTCCGACAATTGTGTCCGATTTGTTACAATGCACACAAAAATGATTGCGAAGCCTTCGCTTCGCTACTGTTGAAAGTCTCAGGGAGTACCATCCATGTTCAGCGGCTTCATGCCTAAACGTCAGGAATTCTTCGACTTGCTCGCAGCGCACTCGGACCGCGTCGTTGCCAGCGCCAACGCCACGTTGCGTCTGGTCAACAACCTCGGCACCGAAACGCCGGAAAACATCGAGTTGCTGGTGAAGGAAGTCGACTTCAACGAAAAAAGCGGCGACAAGATCAAGGCAGACGTCATCGCCCTGCTGCACAAGTCCTTCATCACCCCACTGGACCGTGACGAGATCCACAACCTGACGCTGGAGATGGACAAGGTGCTGAGCGCGTTGCGCAACGTCGCCAACTCCGTCGGCATGTACAACATCGTCAACTCCACCCCGGAAGCACGCGAAATGGCGGCGCTGGGGGCGGATGCCGCGATGCGTCTGAACCGCGCCATTATTTCCCTCGCGGACAAGAAGCAACGCCGCGAAACCGCCTCGCTGTGCCAGGAAATCGACGAGATCGAATCCCGCGCCGACAAGGTACTGAAGCGCGCGATCACCCGCTTGTTCCAGGAGGGCGGCGATGCCTGGGAAGCCATGAAGCTGCGCGAATTCTACTTCCTGCTGGAAAGCGTGCTGGACCGCTGTGAAGAAACCGCCAAGACCATCGAAGAAATCCTGATCGAGAATTCATGATGGAAGGCTTGACCATCAGTTTCGGCATCCTGGCGCTGCTCGTCGTCGTCGCCTTGGCATTCGACTTCATGAACGGCTTCCACGATGGCGCCAACTCCATCTCCACCATCGTCGCCACCGGCGTCCTGACGCCGAAGCAGGCTGTGGTGTTTGCCGCGTTTTTCAACTTTGCCGCGATCTGGGTGTTCCACCTCAAGGTGGCCGCCACCATTGGCAAGGGGACGGTAGACCCCAATTTCGTGGATTACTACGTAATCTTCGGGGCGCTGAGCGGCGCCTTGATCTGGAATATCGTCACCTGGATCTACGGGATTCCCTCCTCCTCCTCGCACGCCCTGATCGGCGGGCTGGTGGGCGCCACCGTCACCAAGGCCGGCGGCATCGCGCCCATCATCTGGAGTGGGTTTGGCAAGATTCTGCTGTTCATCATTATTTCTCCCATGGTCGGCTATTTCATGGGCGGGATGCTGATGGTGCTGGTCGCCTGGCTGTTTCGCAACCAGACACCCTCCAGGGTCAGGCGATGGTTCAACTACACGCAATTATTTGCCTCCGGCGCCTATAGTCTGGCGCACGGTGGCAACGATGCGCAGAAGACCATCGGCATCATCTGGTTGCTGCTGATCAGTGCTGGCGTCGCCACCACCGATATCAACACCCTGCCCGACTGGGTGGTGTTCGCCTGTTACGGCGCCATCGCCTGGGGTACGTATCTGGGTGGCTGGCGTATCGTCAAGACCATGGGGACCAAGCTGACCAAGCTCAATTCTGTCAGCGGTTCGTGCGCTTCTCTTGGCGGGGCGGCTAGCCTGGGCCTCGCCACGCTGGTCGGCATCCCGGTGTCGACCACGCACACCATCTCCGGCGCCATCGTCGGCGTGGGCTCGGCCCATCGCACCCGCAACGTACGCTGGGGCATCGCCATGAACCTAGTCGTCGCCTGGGTACTGACCATACCTGCCAGCGGGCTGATCGCCGCCACCTTCTGGTGGATCGGCACGAAGATACTCTAGCCCCTGTCACCCTCACGCCGGCCCAGGCCGACATTCTGCCCCACATCACCCATCACGCTGGCCTAACTATCGCGCCAGCGTGCGCTGATAGAAATCCACCATGCGCTGTGCCATGAGGGGGGCCGCCCATGCCTGCGCATAGCGCGCAGCGGCCTGGCCAACTTCGGCACGCAATGCAGGCTCGGACAGCAGGCGTTTGACTCGACTGGCAAAGGCATCTTCGTCCTGCGGGGCAATCAAGGCCCCCTGCCCTTCGCTCAGAATCGATTTGGTGCCCATTTCGGCGATGGCGACCACCGGCACGCCCTGTGCCATGGCTTCGAGCAGGACCAGCCCCTGCGTCTCGGTCAGCGAAGAAAACACGAACACGTCCGCCGCCCGGTAGCAGTCGTTCAATTCGGTCTTGCGGTCGAGATAGCCGAGGAAGCGCACCTGATCTTGCAACTGCATGCGTTCCACCTCTTCCCGCAAGACCCCGAGTGCTGGCCCCTCGCCGGCGATCACCAGCAGCGCATCCGGGCGCGTCTGCTTCAACTGCACCATCATCCTGAGCAGAAAACCGATGTTCTTTTCATGGGCTACCCGCCCGACGAACAACAACATCGGGCGATCCGCCGGAATCTCGTAACGAGCGCGAAAGCCCACGCCATCGCCTGGCACGAAACTGTGCGCTTCCAGCCCGGTCGGAATCACCTCGGCAGGTGCTGTCACCCCGTAGTCGCGCAAGGCATCCAGCATGGGCTGCGAGGGGGCGATCACGGCGTCCATCGCGTTGCACTGGCGACGCGACAAGGTGCGTGCGACCTTGCGCAGAAGAGGCCGGGGCAACACGGGCAGATAGTGATGCATGTAGTCTTCGAAGAAGGTGTGATAGGTCTCCACGCAGGGAATGCCGTAGCGCTTGGCTAGTTTCAGCCCCATATAGTGCGCCGCGAACGGCGTGTGCACGTGGATCAAATCAATATCGGTCCGCAAATGCCTGGCCGCCATCTCCAGCGCCTTACCGTAGCGCATCAAGCGGTCTTCCGGATCGAACGGCAGATAATACGCAGGCACGCGCGTGATCCAGGACTCATCCTCACTGGGGCTGAAATAATCCGGCGCCATCAGATGCACGTGATGCCCCATCTCGACCAATTGCGCGCGTAGCGTGTGGATGGAGGTCGACACACCGTTGATGCGGGGGAAGTAGACATCGGACAGGAACAGGATATTCACAGGCAGCCTTTGCATAGAAGAATGCTGGCATCCTAGAAGCGCCACATGACATTTTGATGAATTCATGAATCTGTCACATTGCCGACATACCCTGCGCGCATGACTGATGCAACCCGAGCTCCCATGCGCGTCCGATCCATCTTTCTCTCCGACATCCACCTCGGCACCCGTGGCTGCCAGGCCGATGCCCTGCTCGACTTTCTGCGCGAGCACGAAAGCGAGCACCTGTTCCTGGTCGGCGACATCATCGATTTCTGGTCCATGAAGCGCAGCATCCAGTGGTCCCCGGCACAGAACACCATCGTCCAGAAAGTGTTGCGCCGCGCCCGCCACGGCGAGCAGGTGATCTTCATCCCCGGCAACCACGACGAAGCCCTGCGCGAATACGATGACACCCTGTTCGGTGATATCCGCATCGCCAACGAGTGGGTGCACACCACCGCGGACGGCAAACGCTACCTGCTGGTGCACGGCGACGCCTTCGACCAGGTCACGCGCTACCACCGCTGGGTCGCGGTGCTGGGCGACATCGCCTACGACTTCCTGGTCAGGGTCAACGCCTGGCTGTCGCTGGTCCGCCGCACCCTGCGCATGAGCGGCTACTGGTCGCTGGCAGGCTATGCCAAACGCAAGATCAAGACCGCGGTCAATTTCATCTTCGACTTCGAGGACTCCGTCATCCACGCCGTACGCGAGCGCGGCCTGGATGGCGTGATCTGCGGCCACATCCACAGCGCCGCGCTCAAGCAGGTCGATGGACTGACCTATGTGAACTGCGGCGACTGGGTAGACAGCTGCACTGCCATCGTGGAACATCTGGACGGCCATCTCGAACTGATCGAGTGGCGGAACGTTCAGCGCACGGAAAAACTCTCCGTGATTCCCTCACCGCTCGGCAACAGCTCGATTTAAAACGAAAATCGTGCTGCCATCGCTTCGGCATGGCGAGCCAGTGTTAGAATGCCCCCCATTTAAACGGACTTCCCCATCCAAAATGAAAAAAACGATCAGCGACTCCGAACTCCACACCCTCGATGCCTGGTGGCGCGCCTGCAACTACCTGGCGGCCGGCATGATCTACCTGCGCGATAATCCGTTGCTCAAGGAACCGCTCAAGCCCGAGCACATCAAGCAGCGCCTGCTGGGCCACTGGGGCTCCAGCCCGGGCCTCAGCTTCGTCTACACGCACCTCAACCGCCTGATCAAGGCGCACGACCAGGAAGCCATCTTCCTTGCCGGCCCCGGCCACGGCGCCCCAGGCGTACTGGCACCGACCTATCTCGAAGGCACGTATAGCGAGGTCTATCCGAACAAGGGCGAAGACGAAGAGGGCATGCGCCAGTTCTTCAAGGAGTTCTCCTTCCCCGGCGGCATCGGCAGCCATTGCACGCCGGAAACGCCGGGCTCCATCCACGAAGGGGGCGAGCTGGGTTACAGCATCAGCCACGCCTTCGGTGCGGCTTACGACAACCCGGATTTGCTGGTGGCGGTTGTCGTCGGCGACGGCGAGTCGGAAACCGCCCCGCTGGCGACGTCGTGGCATTCCAACAAGTTCC
>CAYUJU010000043.1:0-23167 GCA_964445115.1 uncultured Methylobacillus sp.
TCCCCGGCGGAGGCGTTTGCGGATTATGCCAAGCTGATGCTGGACAACCCGCGATATGCAGGCGCGCTGAATCAGGATGCGGAAGGCTTTATCCAGGGGTTGAAGCAGGGCGGCTACGCCACCGATCCCGGCTACGGCGACAAACTGCGCCGCGTGATCTCCAGTGCAGCGTTTCGTGCTGAGCTGATGAGTTAAGTTTGGCCCGGGTTTGCCGATAAAGAGACATGTTTAAGGGTTTGACATTATGAGTATTTTCTCCACTGGCGCTACCGCCTTGTATTCGGCGCAACTGGCGATCTCGACGACCGGGCACAACATCGCCAACGTCAATACGGCCGGGTATCGACGCCAGGAACTCGTGTTCGAAACCCAGACCCCGGTACAGACTGGCAGTGGCTTCATCGGCCAAGGGGCTAGCGTCGACACGGTGCGCCGCGTCTACAACGATTTTCTGGAGCGCCAGGTCAGCCAGAACGAGGCTGGCGCCGGTTATTTGACCCGCTATCTGGAAGGTATGAAGCAGGTAGACAGTGTGCTGGGCGATCGCAAGATCGGGTTTTCGACCACCCTGCAGAGCTTTTTCTCGGCGATGAACGACCTGGCCGACAATCCGACATCGATCCCGGCGCGTCAGTCCGTGCTGGGCGCTGCAGAAAGCCTTTCCAGCAACATTTCCGGCATCGGGAATTACCTGCAGTCCCTGCAGGAAGGGGTCAACGTCGAAGTCGAAGCGATGGTGGGCCGCGTAAACAGTTACGCGCAGAATATCTTCGAACTGAACAACAAGATCGCCGCGATTCAGACGTCTTCGAGCCAGACGCCCAACGACCTGCTGGATCAGCGCGACCAGATGGTCTCCGAGCTGAATGCACTGGTCGGGGTGCAGGTGTTCAAGGACCAGAATACCGGCGCATTCAATATTTTTATCGGTCAGGGATATCAGTTGGTCGGCCCTACCGGCGCGAATCCGCTGGTGGCTGCGCAGTCCCCGGAGAATCCCCTTAAGCTGGAGGTGATGACCGGAAGCGGCGGCGTGCAGCTTTCCGGTAAGACGCGTGCGTTCAATGGCGAACTCGGCGGCTTGCTCGACTTTCGCAGCCAGATGCTGGACGAAGCCCAGAACTCGCTGGGCCGTATCGCGATCGTGCTGGCACAGGAGTTTAACGACCAGCACAAGCTCGGCGTCGATCTGAACGGGAACGCAGGTGTCGATTTCTTCAACGTGCCGGATGCCTCGGTGATTTCAAAAACGACCAATACCGGCAATGCCGTTATTTCGGTGGCTTTCAGCGATCCCCAGGCACTGACCTTGAGCGATTACCGTCTCAGTTATGATGGGACCAGCTACACTTTGACCAGGCTCAGCGATGGCCAGACCACCAGCCCATTCGCAATGGGAGGCTCAAAGGATGGCATGACGATCTCGTTGGGCAGCGGCGCACCTGCTGCCGGGGATTCTTTCCTGATCCGTCCGACGGTGAATGGCGCGACGGAAATTGACGTCAACATCCTGAACCCGGCACAGATTGCGGCCGCAGCGCCCGTTGTCGCAGGAGTGGGGGCAGCAAACACCGGTGGTGCACAGCTCGTGCAGCCAACGGTGAATAGCCTGAACGCCAACCTGACACAGCCAGTGACCATTACATTTAACTACACGCCGCCCGGTGCGCCGCAGTTTGACGTAACGGGGACTGGCACAGGCAACCCGACCGGCGTTGCGTTTACTTCGGGTGGGGATATTACCTACAACGGCTGGACCTTCAAGATCGTCGGTGTGCCAGCTGATGGTGACACCTTTACCATTTCGCCCAATACCGGTGGCGTATTGGATAACCGCAATGCACTGGGACTGTCTGCGTTGCAGACCAACCGCACGCTGGTGGGTGGCACGACCACGCTGGAAGGTGCTTATTCCAGCATGGTGGGGCGTATCGGTAACAAAACCAATGAGGTCACTGTCAACCAGAAAGCCCAGTCCAACCTGCTGGAGCAGACCCGACAGATTCAGCAGTCTGCTTCAGGCGTGAACCTGGATGAAGAGGCGGCCAACCTGATCAAGTACCAGCAGATCTATCAGGCGGCGGCCAAGGTGTTGCAGACCGCTAACACCATGTTCGATGCATTGCTGAATATCTGAACATAAGACTAGGACTCCATCATGCGCGTCAGTACCTCTTATTACTTCAACACCAACCTCGCGGCGATCCAGAACAAGCAGGCCGAGTTGGTGTCGATCCAGCAACAGATGGCGACAGGGCGTCGCATCGTGACCCCTGCCGACGATCCTGTAGGTGCGGTCGGTGCACTGCAGAACGCCCGCGGCGTCGCGTTGGCGGAAAGCAACCTGGAAAACATCAGCAAGGCAGAAGTCCAGATCAAGACTGAATCGACAGTGCTGGATGCGATCAGAAAGGTCATCGATACGGCACGTAGCACAGCAGTGGGGGCTACCGGAAACCCCAGCATGCAGGAACGTACCAGCTTCGCAAACTTTCTCGAGCAGATGTATACCGATCTGCAAGGTTATGCCAATACCACGGACGCCTACGGCAATTTTGTGTTTTCCGGTTTCAAGGGGACTACTGCTCCATTTCAGCAAGTCACTGGGCCCTCGAATTACCAGGGTGACGATGGGAAGCGCTTTGTCGCGATTAGCAGTGGACGGCAAATTCAGGTGAGTGATCCCGGAAGCGCTGTATTTGGCACTGGCACCTCCGACGACCCTTTCGCGCTGATTTCACAGATGGTGACTGATTTGCGCGATTCTTCTCTGACTGGCACAGCTTATGATGCTGCTGTCGCGAGTTCTATTGATGGATTTAACAACGCCTATGATCGCATCGTGAATGTGAGCGACCATGTTGCCGTGCGTGCCCAGGAACTGAAAATTGCCAAGGATGCCGAGACGCAATACAAAGTCCAGTTTCAGAATGAACTGGATCGTATTGAGAAGGTAGACATGTATCAGGCGGCAGTTCAGCTGCAGTTGCAGCAAACCTCGCTGGAGGCAACGCAGAAGGCCTTCATGAACGCTAGCCAGTTGTCTTTGTTCAAACTCCTGTGATTTGTCCTTAACCCGTTGGCCGGAATAACACATGTTCAACAATAAATCTGTATTGATCACTGGCGGCACCGGCTCTTTCGGTAAGGCCTTTATCCGTGAGTTGCTCGCCCGCTATAAGCCTGCGCGGGTGGTGGTGTTTTCACGGGACGAACTTAAACAGTTCGATATGCAGCAGGAGTTTCCCCAGAGTGCAATGCGATTCTTTCTCGGGGATGTGCGTGACAAGGAACGACTGATCCAGGCGATGCGGGGGGTGGATTATGTGATTCATGCGGCAGCGCTCAAACAGGTGCCGGCTGCGGAATACAACCCCATGGAATGCATCAAGACCAATATTCACGGTGCAGAAAACGTCATTCACGCAGCACTGGCCAACAATGTGGCTAAAGTGATTGCCCTGTCGACTGACAAGGCTGCCAACCCGATTAACTTGTATGGGGCTACCAAACTTGCTTCGGACAAGCTCTTCGTGGCTGCCAACAACATCGTGGGATCATCGCATACCGAATTCTCGGTAGTGCGATATGGCAACGTGGTGGGATCCCGGGGCTCTGTGGTGCCATTCTTCAAGAAACTGATCGCCGAAAATGCGACCGAGTTGCCGATTACGGATGTACGCATGACCCGGTTCTGGATCAGCTTGCAGCAGGCGGTTGAGTTCGTTTTCAAGAACTTTCAGCGCATGCAGGGTGGGGAAGTGTTCGTGCCCAAGATCCCGTCAGTGCGTATTGTTGACCTGGCTGAAGCCATGGCGCCAGGCCTGCCGCACAAACTGATTGGTATCCGTCCCGGGGAAAAATTGCATGAGATCATGTGCCCAGAGGATGATTCCCACCTGACGCTGGCATTTCACGATCACTATGTATTGCAACCGAGCATACGCTTCTTCGCGGTCGACATGGACTATGCAGTGAACAAACTGGGCGAGGTTGGAACACCCTCGCCGGTTGGCTTTGAATATAACTCCGGCACCAACCCACATTTTCTCAACGTAGAGGAAATCAGGGCATTCAACGCCGCGGCCGGCGCATGATTCCCTACGGCCGACAGGACATCAATCAGCAGGACATCGATGCCGTCGTTGCGGTACTTCAGTCCGACTGGCTGACGCAGGGGCCCGCTGTCCCGCGCTTCGAGTCGGCCGTTGTGATGCACTGCGGCGTACCACATGCCATAGCGGTGAACAGCGCCACATCTGCGTTACACCTGGCCTGCCTTGCACTCGGCCTTGGCCCCGGCGATACCCTCTGGACCTCGCCCAACACCTTTGTGGCATCGGCCAACTGCGCACGGTATTGCGGCGCCGAGGTCGACTTCGTCGACATCGATCCTCGCACCTACAACATGAGCACCGAGGCGCTGGCTGCCAAACTGGCGCGTGCTGCGCAGGAAAAGCGCCTGCCTAAAATCGTTGTGCCTGTTGCTTTTGCCGGCCAGTCTTGCGACTTGCGCGGGATCCGCGCGTTGGCTGATCACTACGGCTTTGCCATCATCGAAGATGCTTCACATGCGATCGGCGCGCAATATCTGGGGAAGCCGGTCGGCTGCTCTGACCATGCCGATATCACCGTCTTCAGCTTTCATCCGGTCAAGATCATCACCACCGGGGAAGGCGGCATGGCGCTGACGCGGGACGATACGCTGGCACAGCGGATGCGTTTGCTGCGCAGCCACGGCATCACCCGTGAGGCTGACGAGATGCAAGGCACATCGGAGGGGCCCTGGTATTACCAGCAGGTGGCGCTGGGGTTTAACTACCGCATGACCGACATGCAGGCCGCGCTGGGCGCCAGCCAGATGACCAGGCTGGAACCCTTTGTCGACCAGCGACTCGCCTTGGCTGCACGCTACGATGCGCTGTTGCAGGATCTTCCCCTGATCACGCCTTTCCAGTCGCCTGACGGCAGGTCTGCCATGCACCTCTACCCGGTGGTGCTGCAAGATGTGTCACGCCGGCGCGGCGTCTTCGAGTACCTGCGTGCGGTGGGCATCGGGGTCAACGTGCACTATATTCCCGTGCATACCCAACCGTACTATCGTGCGCTGGGCTTCCGCCAGGGGGATTTTCCGAACGCGGAGGCCTATTACGCAGGTGCGATCAGCCTGCCCCTGTATCCGGGCTTGCATGAAGACCAGCAGGACTTCGTCGTCCAGACTCTACGTGAGGCGATGGCATGAGGATCGCGGTGATCCCTGCGCGTGGCGGGAGCAAGCGCATTCCCCGAAAAAACATCCGGCCATTTTGTGGCCAGCCGATGATCGCCTATTCCATTCTTGCGGCCAAGGCCTCCGGCCTGTTCGATCACATTCTGGTGTCGACCGACGATGAGGAAATCGCCGGCGTTGCACGGGCATGGGGGGCCGAAACGCCGTTCATGCGGCCCCAGACGCTGGCGGATGACTTTACCGGCACCGGTGCCGTGGTCAAGCATGCGTTAAGCTGGATGCGGGAGCAGGGTCATGCCGTCAGTGAAATATGCTGCATTTACGCTACAGCACCGTTCATCCAGGTCGAGTACCTCCAAGAGGGGTACCGTACGCTGGTCGAGAGCGGTAAGTCCATCGCGTTTTCCGTGACGACCTTCCCATTCCCGATCCAGCGTGCAGTCAGGATACGGCCAGATGGCGCCGTGGAGGCGATATACCCGGAATTTGTGGCTACCCGATCACAGGATCTGGAAACGGCTTATCACGACGCGGGGCAGTTCTACTGGTATACCACGGCTGCATTGGATCATGACGTACCAGTGTTTTCCCCCGCAGCAGTTCCCGTCATCCTGCCCCGCCATCTGGTGCAGGATATCGACACGGAAGAGGATTGGGTGCGGGCAGAGCTGATGTTCCGTGCCAGGCAGGTTGGCCCTGCCGCATGAGGGTCGCGTTTCGTACCGACGCATCCGTCCTCATCGGCTCCGGCCATGTCATGCGTTGCCTCACTCTGGCAGATGCGCTACGCAAAGAGGGGGTGGAGACACTTTTTCTCTCCCAATCCAACATCGATCATCTGGCTGCAGAGATCACGGCGCGAGGTCACCATCTGGTCTGGCTCCCACATGGAGAGTCGCAGTCTGAAGACGCTCAGCACACGATCGCTGCACTGGGTGTGCGGGAGCCAGTGGATTGGCTGGTAGTCGATCATTATGCCCGGGACCGCATTTGGGAGTCTGCGGTGCGCCAAGCCTGCAGGCGCCTCATGGTGATCGACGATCTGGCGAATCGTATGCATGACTGCGACTTGCTGCTCGACCAGAATCTGCAGGCTCCCGGGCGTTACGACTCGCTCGTGATGCGTCATGTTCCTCGACTTCTTGGTCCTAAATATGCGCTGCTCCGCCCACAGTTTGGTGTCGCGCGTGAGCACTTGAGGCTGCGCGATGGCAAGGTGACGCGTCTATTGGTTTTTTGCGGTGGTGCGGATGCCAGCGGTGAAACCATGAAAGCACTGGCCGCGATCGACGGATTGTCGTGTCAGAGCATCTTCACGGATGTCGTCATTGGTTCAGCGAATCCGCACCATGCGGAAATCGTGGCGTACTGTACCGATAGGCCAAACGTTGCGTTGCATTGCCAAGTGGAGGATATGGCCGGACGCATGGCCGTCGCCGACCTGTTTGTCGGGGTGGGCGGCACGTCCTCCTGGGAGCGATGCTGCATGGGACTACCGGCAGTGGTCTGGGCGTCTGCAGAAAATCAATATGCACAATGCGAGATTCTGGCGCGCGATGGCGCGCACCTTTACCTCGGCAAGGCCCATGAAGTCACCGTGCGAAGGCTCAGGGCTGTGCTTGATGAGGTTATCCAACAACCGGAGCTGCTCGACCACCTTGCCCGACAGAGCCGAGCTCTGGTTGATGGCATGGGAGCCGACAGGGTGGCGGCAAGACTGCTGTCCGATGCGCTTAGCCTGCGACGAGCTGTGGAGGCCGACTGTGCAAACGTGTTCGGCTGGCGCAATCATCCGGATACCCGCCGATACGCACTTGACCCGACCGAGATCGATTTCCAGTCCCACGAGCAATGGTTTTCAAAGGTGATCAAAGATCCATCCAGGATGTTGTTGATCGCAGAACTGAAGGGCACGCCGGTAGGGGTGCTGCGCTTCGACATTCAGCCCGAAGGACAGGCGTTGATCTCGATCTATCTGGTGCCTGGCATGTCCGGCAAGGGATGGGGGTTGCGGGTATTGCTATCTGGAGAGCACTGGCTGAAGCAAGAGCGACCAGAAATACAACAGTGCGAAGCCGAGATCGTCGGCGCTAACCGGGCGTCACTTGCGTTTTTTGATGCGGCTGGATATAAACTTGAGCGGTCGGTGTACAGGAAGGTATTACGTGAGATCAACTGAATTCAAGGTTGCGAACCGAGTCGTGGGCGAAGGCCATGCCCCGTTCGTGATCGCCGAAATGTCCGGCAATCATAACCAGTCGCTTGAGCGTGCGCTGGCGATCGTCGATGCTGCCGCTGCCTCGGGCGCGCATGCCCTTAAAATCCAGACATATACCCCTGACACCATGACGCTGGATGTGGCGCATGGAGAGTTCCACATTTCCGATCCCGATAGCCTGTGGGCTGGGACATCGTTGTATCAGCTGTATCAGCAAGCCTATACCCCGTGGGAATGGCATGCGCCAATATTCGAGCGGGCAAGGGCATTGGGTATGGTGCCCTTCAGCACGCCCTTTGATGAATCTGCCGTGGATTTTCTGGAGTCGCTGAACGTCGATTGCTACAAGATTGCCTCATTTGAAAATACGGATATTCCGCTGATTCGCAAGGTGGCAGCGACTGGCAAACCCCTGATCATTTCTACGGGCATGGCCACCGTGGCGGAGTTGGACGAAACGGTCCGGGCTGCGCGAGAGGCTGGCTGTCGTGATCTGGTGCTGCTGAAATGTACCAGTACTTACCCAGCGACACCTGAAAATTCCAATCTACGTACTATCCCGCATCTACGTGAGCTGTTCGGCTGCCAGGTCGGGCTTTCGGATCACACGATGGGCACGGGTGTTTCTGTTGCAGCCGTGGCCATGGGGGCGTCCGTCATCGAGAAGCACTTTACCCTTCGTCGTGCCGATGGTGGGGTCGACAGCGCATTCTCGATGGAACCTCACGAGATGCAGGCATTGGTGGTTGAAACAGAACGCGCATGGCAATCGCTTGGTATGATCCGTTATGGCGCCGTAGAAGCAGAGAGCAAATCCAAGGTCTTTCGTCGTTCCTTGTACATCGCGCAAGACATGGCGGCTGGCGACGTGCTGACCAGGGAAAACCTGCGTTGCGTTCGTCCCGGTCTGGGTCTGCCGCCCAAGTTCCTCGACCTGCTCTTGGGGCGCAGGATCAATCGCCCTCTGACGAAAGGAACGCCCATGCAATGGGAGTTCCTGTTTCATTAACGCCGAACGCATCTCTATCCTTAACAACCTAGGCAAAACGCATGGCTGGTAACGCAATGACGCCCATACAACAGACACAACTGAGCAAACTCAAGGCAATTGCAAGCGCCAATCTGGCATTTTTTGAAAAGAACATGCCAATGCACCGGCTGATGCTGATGGAAAACCCGACTGCATCGATCGATATCTCCGATCAGGGCGATCTAACCGTGCGTTATGAAAATGGCGAAACAAAATCAGTGGTCGCCGACATGTTCGAAATGGAAGGCAAACTCATCAAGTTCCGTGATCTTGATGACCGCCCTCAGCTTCTCGCTTTCCATAAGTTGAGATCCGTGGTTGCTAATCCCAGCCATGGGGTGATGCAGCGATATCATTACTCCAATCTGGATGCGGAATTCCCCAACAGAGCTCGTCGACATTTTTTACAGCATTTTCCTGACAACTCCGGTCTGACAAGGTACCCCGAGTTCGGTGATAACGAGATTCCCCTGCTCATCGTTTTCGGCACGGGAATGGGCTGGCATTTGAATCGGCTGTTGCTGGAATATCGTATACGCCACTTGATCATTATCGAAACGGACATCGATCGTTTCCGGCTCTCGAATTTTTTTGTCGATTACACCCACATCAGCAGGGTCGCCATGGAGCAGGGCACGGACCTCAGCCTGATCGTCGATACCAATATCGACAACGTATCGCGATCGCTGATGACCGCGATGCTCAGGAATCGAGGCCTGCCTATTTTCTGCATTCATGGTGCGGCACTTTTCTATGCGGTCGATGAAAGCGAAGAGCTTGCACGCATCCGTGGCGCCATCATGGAAACCATGTGGGAAATGTTCTTTGGAATGGGGTATTTCGACGACGAGTTGATTTCGGTAAAGCATACGCTCGCGAATCTCAAAAAGGGTTTTCCTGTATACGCCAAGCCCAACACCATGCCAGAAGACGCGGTGGCGTTCATCGTCGGCTCTGGCCCATCGCTGGATGGATTGATCCCCATTTTGCAGCAGTACCGGGACAGAGCGGTCGTGTTCAGTTGCGGGACCTCCTTGTCGGGCCTGTTTCACGCCGGCATCAAGCCTGATTTTCATCTGGAGAAGGAGCGCCCCTACCTCCAATATGAAGTCATTACCAAAACGGTGGACAGGGAATTCCTGAAGGGGGTTGGGTTTCTCGGCCTTAACGTGGTGCATCCGGATGTATACGGGCTCTTTGATAGCCATGGCGTCATCATGAAGGCGGCAGATGTCATGACCAATCTGCTGGCAAAAAACGGGCTGCCCAAGGAGATCATCCTCAATACCCAGCCAACTGTGACCAATACGGCGATTGACTACTGTCTCAGCGCAGGATTCAAGCGCATCTATCTGTTTGGTGTGGATATGGGTTACAAGGAAACCGAGAAACACCATTCAGGCTATACCTTCTATCTCGACAGAGTGCCTGAAGAGGACCATTTGAAAGCGCTGCTTTCAAAACCCCCCGCCAGCCAATATGAAGTGGAAGGCAATTTTGGTGGGGTCGTGACCACGACCAAGATATTTGCCATGTCGCGCAGGCAGATGGGGCAGGCGATCGTCCGTCATCCGGCATCGCAAGTGTATAACTTGAACGATGGCGCAAAGATCGATGGTGCCATCCCCTTGCCGCCCGAAGAATTCAAGTGGCTTTCCGAGGCAACATCAAAGGCTTCGGCTATCGAGGCCATTCACAATACCCTGGTACCCATGGCATTCGACGAAGCGTTGCTCAAGCAACAGCTTATCGAGGAGCATGACGCCTTCGTAGACGCGATACGGGCCATCATCGAAAAGCCGCGAGAAAGACGTTCTCATATCATCGATGCCCTCTCGGAGATTTATCAGTTCGTGTTGACGGAAAGCAATCTCGCACAACCTTGCGGTTTGATGTACCGTGGGATTGTCAATAATCTTCTCAGCTACACTTTTAACGCGATTACCATCATCAAGGATGAAGATGAGGCCTTGGCGAAAGCGGAATGGGATTTTGCCAACCTGCTGGAATTTTTCGAACAGGCCAGACAGGAGATCCTCAAGGTGTATGATCAGACGGAATGACCGTGCAGGCTGTTGCCATCGAATAATTTACTGGAGCAAACAGGTTGAAAGTTGATCCATTACTGGAAGTAAGAAAACGTAAACGTCTTGAGCAGGCGCAAGAGCTAATAATGTCTGGCGAGTTGGATGCCGCGCGGGATATCTATCAAGGCTTGCTGAGCCAGGATGAAAAAAATCCCGGCGCCATGAGAGGCATGGGGCTTCTGCACGTCCAGCTCGGCGAGTTGCCTACGGCTGAAAAGTGGTTACGTGCAGCGATTGAGGTGCGGTCAACGGATTACGTTGCATGGAACGATCTGGGCGAAGTACTGCGCATGCAGGGCAAGGGCAGCGAAGCGATAGACGCATACACGCAGTCATTGAAGCTGGAGCCCGCATTTGTCGAGGCGATGAATAATCTGGCGGTGGCGTTGGCCGGGGCTGGTGAGATCGAGGAGGCAAAAAAGACATTGCGAGCTGCGATTGAAATTGCGCCTGATGATCCGCACCCCTACAACAATCTCGGCGTGTTACTGGAGTGTGAAGGAAACCATGAGGCAGCGTTGATGCAGTATGAGCGTGCGGTCATGTTGAAACCGGACTTTGCCGAGGCGAAGGAGAATTTTGCCACTTTGCTGGCTTATCAGCCTGAGCGGATTCTGCAATCCATGGATCGTCTGCTGGAGGATGCAAGGAATTTATAGGGGCGTGAAAAAAATTTAACCCGTACGCTAAAGAAAGCTGAAATGCTGTCGTAAAGGAGTTAAGCAATTGTGCTTACGCGGAGGAAGAATCCTCTGTACATTTTCTAGAATAGGAGCAAAAAATGGCTACTGAAGTTACCTTGACCGCTGCGATGCGCAGCAACCTTATCAGCCTGCAGCAGACTAACAGGGCGCTTGAAGCTACACAGCAACGCCTCGCGACCGGCAAGAAGGTCAACACCGCGCTGGATAACCCCACCAACTTCTTCTCGGCTGCTGCTCACCTTCAGCGTGCAGGCGATCTCACGAGCCGTAAGGACGGCATGATGGAAGCGGTGCAGTCCATCAAGGCTTCCGACAATGGTATCGTTGGGATGAAGGCGTTGCTGGAAAGTGCCAAGGGTATCGTTGAAAGTGCACGTTCCACCTCCACCGCTGGTCTCCCGGCACTGTACAAGTCTTTTAATACCGTCGCAGACCAGATCAATCAGTTGATCAAGGACTCCAAGTACAAGGGCACCAACTTTCTGGATGGTACGGCCGTTTCTCTGGATGTGGTGTTTAACGAAACCGGGACCAATAAGCTGACTATCCAAGGCTTCGATGCCAAGCTTAGTGGGATCCTGGCGACCAATATTTCTAATGGTGGTGCTGGTTCCGCAGCTGTGAATGGGGGGTTCTCCAACTTGGCGGGCAAATTCACTGCAATTTCCGGTTTCGTGAATGGTACCAATGCTGGTACGGCTACGGTTGCTGGTTTCTCCAACGCCAACGTGTTGAACGGTATTGCTAATGGCTTGACTGTCGCGATTTCCCAGTTGCAAGCGCAGTCTTCGAAGATGGCCGCTAACCTGGCGATCGTGAACGCCCGTCTGGACTTTACTACCGGCGCGGTGAACATCGAAAAGGGTGGTGCGGATAACCTGACGCTGGCCGACATGAACGAAGAAGGTGCCAACATGCTGATGCTGCAAACCCGCAATCAGCTGGGTACGACCTCTCTGTCGCTGGCATCCCAAGCCGCTCAGTCCATCCTGAGACTGTTCTAAGTAACGCGAGGCAAGTGACTGGAACGCCGGGGTGACACGTCACCCCGGCTTTCATCAAGGAGGTTACAGTCATGGTGAACGAACTGACAAATTACGGTAGTGCGTATACACGCACCGCGTCGCGTGTGGGGGGGGACCTCCCTGCGGTGGGTGCTGGTGTATCTGCCCCTGAGCAGCCTAAACAGCAGGTGAAGAGCACCTCTGAACAGTTGCCCCAGCAAGCCGCATCGGTAAATATCGACGCAAAGGGGAAGTCCTATGCCGAGATGCTCGATGCCAAGACAACACTTAACGACACATCAAGTGCGGCACGCGAGGCAAACAAGGCGCTGGATCAGGTGGATGCGGTCCTGACGAAGATTCAGGAGGCGGTGAGCTCGGTCAAGAATTACCCCCCGTTTCCTGAGGGCAATGAGGATCGTGTCAAGTACTTGAATAGCATTGATGGCCTGCGCAAGGAGTTGCAGGCGATGACCATTCCGCCGATCTCGGATGCATTTCCGCCGGTCTTCTATCCGCAAGAGGCGAAATTCCCGCCGCTGGATGCGAAATTCCCGAGCGATGCTGCCGTGCTGGCATTTGGTGAAGCGGCTCTCGGTCTGCAGCAGCAAGCGGATACGGCACGTGAAGTGCTAAAAACGCAGATGGAAAAGTCTCAAGCCGAGGCGATTCCTCAATTGCCGCGCCCGGTGGAAGAATCCGCAGTGCCGGCGATCAGTGCGTCCGTAGGGGCGCAATTGGCCGGTGTGCGTCTGCCAATCGCAGGCAACAGCGACGTTCTCTCCCAGATCGGGCAGTAGCATGAGCTTGAAAATCAGCCTGAAGCCGATGGAGAAGATATTCATCGGCGGGGCTGTGGTTCAGAACGGCGATAGTCCGATTGAACTGAACGTGCTGAATGATGTGCCGTTGCTCCGCGAGAAGGACGTGTTGACCGAGCAGGAGGCAGTGACCCCCTGCGCGCGCGTCTACCTGTGCGTGCAACTGATGTACATGGACCGATCCAACCTGCATGTGTATCAGCAGAACTATCGGCAGTTGATCGAGAAGCTTCTGATGGCGTCGCCGGATAGTGTGCAGTACCTTGCAGAGATCAATAATTTCCTTGCGAGCGGACGGTATTACCAGGCCTTGAAGTGCGCAAGAAAACTCATGGAATATGAAGAGGGGTTGATTCAACATGCGAAACAACACGCTTAGAGCCTATCAAACCGTAGAAAACGCCACGATGTCTGACCGCCAGTTGGAGGCGGTGATTCTAGGGCGTTCCGCGACCCGCATGCAGGCAGTTCAGAGCAACTGGGACTCCGAGGCGCGCAACGAGATGCTGGACGAGGCCCTCCGATACAACCAGCGTCTGTGGACCTTGTTCCAGACAGAGTTGATGCAGGCAGGGAACCCGATGCCGGAGGAAATCAAGCGCAATCTGCTCTCCTTGTCCGCGTTCGTCGACAAGCGCACGTTTGAAATTCTTTCCGAACCGGACCCCCAGAAGCTGAGCATCCTGATTGAGATCAACCGCAATATTGCGGCAGGTCTCAACACCCATTAAGCTGGATGGCGCGACCATGAGGTCGCTTCTCGATGGAGTAGGGGCGTGGCTGATTTTTTCTCGGTGAATGGTGACTCGCTGCTCAGCGTGTTATCTCAGGATCAGTCTGCTCAACGGTCGCAGTTGGCCAAGTACGCCATTCTGCAGGCTGGGGATCATCTCAAGAACGGGCGCAAGGACGAGGCCATCACGTCTTTCAAGCAGGCGTTGGCATTTGATCCGAGCAACACGACTGCGCTCGAATATATCGGCAATATCTACCAGTCACAAAACAACAATATAGATGCGATCAAGACGTTCAAACGGCTTGTCGCGGTTGACCCCAGTTCATCCGATGCCCTGATGAAACTCGGCAACGCTTATTTGCAGGACAAGCAGTTCGACGAATCTGAAAAAGCCTATCTCAAGGCTGCACGTCTGGATCCAAGAAATGCGCTTCCAGAATACACCCTTGGAATGCAGTATCTGCAGACTGGCCGCCTCGATGAGGCTGAGGCAAGGCTGGAAAACGCCAAACGGCTCGCCCCCGGTGACGGTAATGTTTTCTACGCATTCGGCATGCTCTACAACAAGCAAGAAAAGTACAAGGAAGCAGCGGTCAGTTTGCAGTCCGCTCTTTTCTTGAAGCCAAATTTTCCCGCGGCGAATTACGAGTTGGGAGTGGCCTATGCAAAACTGGGCGACAAGGAAGCCGCGCAAGAGCAGTTGGCTATTCTGAAAGAAGCGGGTTCCTATCTGACGACAGATATGGAGTATTTGCTCGATAAACCTACGATGCTCTGGCTGGATAACAAGGCGAGTAAGCTCAACGTTGGCCTTGGCGCGAATGCGCCCGTCGTCGTCATGGATCCGGTGACACTATCGACACCCGGTGCCTCGGCCATGACAGACGTGGTGATCAAGTTCAGTAATGCCATGGATTTGGCTTCAGTGACCAATCCCATGAATTGGAGCATTACGCGAGCGAAAGGTCCGATAGAGGGATATTACAACAACAGTTATTTTGGCTCCGCCAGTGGCCGGGAGGCTAAGATTTCCCCGCCTTTGATGGTGACGTATAACGCAGCCACGCGTGAGGCGCGAGTGAGTTTTCTCATCACGCAGAATGAGGCTGGAGATGCAACACTCGACCCTAAGCATCTGGTCTTCAGCTTCAAGGGTAAGGACGAAGCCGGGCGTGAGATGGATACCACTGGCGATTCCATCAATGCCTTCGCCGGACAGAGCTTTTAGGGGCTTTGATCCATTTCTAAGCGCCGGTCGGTTGAATAACGCTTCCGAGGTGTCAATCTAGACCAGAGAACAGGTTTAATACGCCATCCAGCCCGGAGTTGCTGATGGCGTAGCTGGCTTGGGCGCGCACCACTGGTTTAGCGTGATAGGCCACTCCAGCCCCTGCGACCGCCATCATCTTCAGGTCGTTGGCACCGTCACCGATCGCGATCGTTTGGTCTTTACGTAATCCCAATTCATCCCGCACGCGCGTGAGCCAGTCCGCCTTGCCCTGTGCATCCAGCACGCCCCCCAGCACCTTGCCGGTCAATTTGCCATCTACGATTTCCAGCACGTTGGCGTGGGCGTAATCCAGTCCGGTCCGAGTTTTGAGTCGTTCAGTGAAGAACGTAAAGCCGCCAGAGACGAGCATGGTCTTGATGTCGCGGGTCTTGAGGGTGTCCAGCAGTTTCTGTGCGCCTGGATTGAGTTGCAGGCGTTCATCGTAGACGCGCGCCAGTGCGGATTCGTCCAGACCTTCGAGCAAGGCAACCCGGCGCCGCAGGCTTTCGGCAAATTCGATCTCGCCACGCATCGCGCTTTCGGTGATCGCGGCGACCTGCGGCTTGAGGCCTTGCATGTCGGCGATCTCGTCGATGCACTCGATGTTGATCAGGGTGGAGTCCATGTCCATGACCACCAAGCCGATGTTGTCCCATGTCTGCTGGTCTGGCACGAAGGCGCAATCCAAGGCATTGGCTTCGCAATAGCCCGCGATGGCTGCATCCGGCGCGGCGATCTCCAGTGCATGGGCGTGCGCGTCAAGCTGCACAGACTGGCTGGTGCCGGCGAGGCCCATGAGGTGGGACAGGTGGGAGTCGTTGAGCTGAGGGCCCTGAATCACGAGACGCATGGCAAAGGTGGATGAAGTTGAAAGAGCCGCGATTATACCGTCAGCCGGTGGACGCAGGTTCAGGCACATGATCTGACTCTCGGTAGAGGCGGGTTTATCCCTTGATAGGCATGGCGTAAAGCCGTGTTTTCCGCCAAAATTACGAATAATTCACTTCACGATGAAACTTCCATGAATCTACATGAATTTCAGGCCAAGCAATTGCTCCAGCGGTATGGTCTGCCGACCCCGCGTGGCCTCGTGGCCGATAGTGCGGATGCCGCTGTCGCAGCTGCCGCCGAGTTAGGGGGCGATGCCTGCGTCGTCAAGGCGCAGATCCATGCAGGCGGCCGTGGAAAGGCCGGCGGTGTCAAGCTGGTGCGAGGTGCAGACGAGGTGCGCGCCTTGTCCAGCCAGCTGCTTGGTCGTCGCCTGACTACGATCCAGAATGCGCCGGATGGTCAGCCCGTCAGCCAGGTGTTGGTTGAGGAAACCCTGCCCATCGCGCGCGAGCTGTATCTGTCCCTGCTGGTCGATCGCACGCTGGAACGCGTGGTGGTGGTGGCCTCCAGCGCCGGTGGTATGGAAATCGAAGAGGTTGCCCACGCCACCCCGGAAAAAATCCTGCAGGAGGTCTGCGACCCGATGCTGGGGCTGGTGGATTACCAGGCACGCAACCTGGCGTTTGCGCTGGAGTTGTCCGGCGAACAGATCGGTGCCTTCACCAAGCTGCTCAAGGGCCTGTACAAGCTGTTCAAGGAAAACGACCTCAGCCTGCTGGAAATCAACCCGCTGGTAGTGACGGCGAACGGTGCGCTGGTTGCGCTCGATTGCAAAATGAGCGTGGACGATAACGCGTTGTATCGCCAGAAGGCGACGGCCGAGATTCGCGACTGGAGCCAGGACGACGTCAAGGAGGCCGAGGCGCATGCCAGCGGCCTGAATTACATCGCGCTCAACGGTAACATCGGCTGTATGGTCAATGGTGCTGGCCTTGCCATGGCCACCATGGACCTGATCAAGCTGCACGGCGGGGCGCCAGCCAACTTCCTCGACGTGGGCGGTGGCGCCACGGCGGAAACCGTGACCAAGGCCTTCAAGATCATTCTGGCCGACCCCAACGTTCAGGCTGTGCTGGTCAACATTTTCGGCGGCATCATGCGCTGCGACATCATTGCCGAGGGCATCATCACCGCGGTGCGCGATGTTGGGGTCAAGGTGCCGGTCGTCGTCCGTCTGGAGGGCACGAACGTTGAGTTGGGTAAGCAGATGCTGCGCGACAGCGGCTTGTCCATTATCTCGGCCGATGGCCTGACAGATGCCGCCCAGCGTGCCGTTGCATCGGTTCAATAGGAATTTTCATGAGTATCTTAGTCAACGAAAACACCAAGGTCCTGTGTCAAGGCTTCACCGGTAAGCAGGGCACATTCCACTCCGAGCAAGCCCTGGCCTACGGTACCAAGATGGTGGGCGGCGTGACCCCGGGCAAGGGTGGTCAGACCCACTTGGGGCTGCCGGTGTTCAACACCATGCGTGACGCGGTGCGCACCACGGGTGCCAACGCCAGCGTGATCTACGTGCCGCCGCCGTTTGCGGCAGACTCCATCCTCGAGGCGGCCGATGCCGGAATTGAACTGATCGTTTGCATTACCGAGGGCATTCCCGTGCTGGACATGCTCAACGTCAAGGCGGCACTCAAGGCCAACGGTACCAAGCTGATTGGCCCGAACTGCCCGGGCGT
Organism: uncultured Methylobacillus sp.; assembly: GCA_964445115.1. Classification (GTDB taxonomy): domain Bacteria; phylum Pseudomonadota; class Gammaproteobacteria; order Burkholderiales; family Methylophilaceae; genus CAIJXJ01. Next base: position 17,671 of record CAYUJU010000043.1, read on the forward strand.
GATCACGCCAGACGCCTGCAAGATCGGCATCATGCCGGGCTCCATCCACAAGCGCGGCAAGATCGGCATTGTGTCGCGTTCCGGCACGCTGACCTACGAGGCGGTGCACCAGACGACCCAACTGGGCCTGGGGCAGACGACTTGTGTCGGCATCGGTGGCGACCCGATCAAGGGCCTGAATTTCATCGAATGTCTGGAAATGTTCCAGCACGACCCGGAAACCGAGGCCATCATCATGGTCGGCGAGATTGGCGGGGCAGATGAAGAAGCGGCGGCGGAGTTCATCAAGTCCAACGTGACCAAGCCGGTGGCGGGCTACATTGCTGGTCAGACCGCGCCCAAGGGCAAGCGCATGGGGCATGCCGGCGCGATTATTTCTGGTGGTAGCGGCAAGGCAGAAGACAAGATTGCTGCGCTGGAAAAGGCGGGCGTGGTCGTGGCCAGCTCTCCGGCAGGCCTGGGCGAGGCCGTGTTGGCGGCCATGCGTTCGAAATAATACGGACGAAATAATACGAAGGATGAATTCGATGAAGCGTTTGCTTGCTGCGCTGTTGCTGTTGGTCCCTCTGATGGCGATGGCCGAAGAGGATGTGCCTTACCTGCTGACGGCCGCCTCCAAGGGCGATCTCGGCACGGTCAAGGCGATTCTCGATAGCGGTGCCAACCCGAACTCGAAGGATGCCGATGGTATTACGGCCCTGATGTACGCCGCACGCAAAGGCAATGCGCCGGTGGTGCGCGCGCTGCTGGAGAAGGGCGCCGATGTGAATGCCAAGGATAGCGCCGGCTGGACGGCCCTGATGTACGCCGCCAAGCGCAATTACGTCGACACCGTGAAGGTGCTGCTCGAACACAAGGCTGACATGGCCGTGCGTGACGAGTCCGGCTGGAGCGCGATGGGCCTCGCTGCAACCTCTGGATATCACGAGGTGGTGGGCCTGCTGGTGAAGCAGGGGGCCAGTGCCAATGCCAAGAGCGATGATGGCAAGAGCGTGTTGATGTATGCCGCCAAAAGCGGAGACGTGCCGACCATCAAGACCCTGCTGGAAAACGGTGCCGATATGTCGGTACGCGACCGATTTGGCATGACGGCGCTGATGTACGCTGCGCGTGAGAACCGTATCGAAGCCCTGCAGGCGATGCTGGATGCCGGTGCCAAACTGGACGACAAGGACAACTCCAAGTGGACGGCGTTGACCTGGGCGATCAAGAAGGTGCGCCTGGAAGCCATCAAGGCGCTGGTCGCCAAGGGCGCTGACGTCAACGTCAAGGATTCCGAAGGAACCCCGCTGCTGCACTATGCGGTCGAAAGCGGTTCCACCGCTATCGTGCAGTCGCTGCTCGATGCCAAGGCCAACGTCAAGGCCAAGGACCAGTACGGCCTGACCGCGCTGGTGTATGCGATGAAGGCCAACAAGCCGGAGATCGTCAAACTGATCAAGGATGCCGGCGGCTCGTATTGACGGAAAACCCTAACACTGTGAGCGAGCGGGATGAAGTGCAAGGCGCGCGGCGCGCAGAAGCCGAGACATATCAAGTGGATAGGCGAGGTTTTGAGCACCGCGCAACGCAGCAATTCGCCCGCTTAGCCATAGAGGTAGGGTTTTTCCGATGAAGTTGGCTATTGCGCAGATCAACTGCACCGTCGGTGACCTGGCCGGCAACGCCGCCAGGATCACCGAGTACGCGCAGCGTGCGCAACAGTCTGGTGCGACCCTGCTGTTGACGCCGGAACTGGCACTGACTGGCTACCCGCCCGAGGATCTGTTGCTACGCGATGACTTTTATCGTGCATGTGATCTAGCGCTGGCCAAGCTGGCGCTGGAACTCTCTGACATGACCGTGGTGGTCGGTCATCCGGCCCGTGTGGGCGACGAGCATTTCAACGCCGCTTCGGTGCTGCAAGATGGCCGGATCACGGCGACCTACTTCAAACACAAGCTCCCCAATTACAGCGTGTTCGACGAAGTGCGTTACTTTGTGCCGGGCGACCAGCCGTTGGTGTTTGAACACCATGGCATCCGCCTCGGGGTACTGATCTGCGCCGACGTGTGGGAAAGCGGACCAGCCAGCAAGGCACGTGAGGCCGGTGCGCAGGTGCTGCTGGCCCTAAATGCCTCGCCATATCATCTCGACAAGCAAATGACGCGCTACGAAGTGCTGCGTGACCGGGTCTCCGAAACCGGCCTGCCGGTGGTCTACGCCAATCTCGTGGGCGGACAGGATGAGCTGGTGTTCGATGGCGCTTCGTTCGTGCTGGACGCGCATGGGGCGCTGGTGATGCAATTGCCGGCGTTCGAAGAAGTACTGGAAATGGTGGTTTTCGACGGCGCCAAGCCGCTCCCGGGACGGGTGGAGCCTGACCTGGGACAGGAGGCCTCGGTCTACCGCGCCCTGTGTCTCGGGGTGCGCGACTACGTCGGCAAGAACGGCTTTCCCGGCGCGCTGCTCGGCCTCTCGGGCGGCATTGATTCCGCGCTGACCCTGGCCATCGCCGTGGATGCCCTGGGCGCGGACAAGGTGCGTGCCATCATGATGCCCTCCCAGTTCACCGCCGACATCAGCCAGACGGATGCGGCGCAGATGGCGGCCAACCTCGGCGTGCGTTATTCCGAACTCCCGATAGAGCCGGTATATGACCGTTTCATGCAAACCTTGTCGGATGAATTCGCTGGTCAGTCCTTCGACCTCACCGAAGAAAACCTGCAGGCGCGGATTCGCGGTACGCTGCTGATGGCGCTTTCCAACAAGTTCGGCAGCATTGTGCTGACCACCGGCAACAAGAGCGAGATGGCGGTGGGGTATTCCACGCTCTATGGCGACATGGCAGGTGGGTTCGCGGTGCTCAAGGATGTCCCGAAGACGCTGGTGTACCGGCTGTCACACTACCGCAACGGCCTGTCCCCGGTGATCCCGGAGCGCATCATCACGCGCGCGCCATCGGCCGAACTGCGGCACGACCAGAAGGATCAGGATTCGTTGCCGCCATACGAAGTGCTGGACGCCGTGCTCGAAGCCTATGTCGAGGACGACATGAGTCCCGGCGAGATCGTCGCCCAAGGCTATGCAGCCGAAGACGTGCGCCGTGTCGTGACGCTGATCGACCGCAACGAATACAAACGCCGCCAGTCGCCGGTCGGCGTGCGCATCACCCATCGCGGGTTTGGCAAGGACCGGCGATATCCGATAACATCGAAATATCGTTTTTCTTTCTAGGAAATGCAGACATGAAAAAGATCGAAGCCATCATCAAGCCGTTCAAACTGGATGAAGTGCGCGAGGCGCTTTCCGAAATCGGTATCAATGGCTTGACGGTGACGGAAGTGAAGGGCTTTGGTCGCCAGAAGGGGCACACCGAGTTGTATCGCGGTGCCGAGTACGTGGTCGATTTTCTGCCCAAGATCAAGATGGAGATGGTCGTGGCGGACGAACTGGTCGAAGGCGCCATCGACGCCATCATCAAGGCGGCACATACCGGCAAGATCGGCGACGGCAAGATTTTCGTGTCTGCGGTCGAGCAGGTGATTCGCATCCGTACCGGCGAAACTGGCGAATCCGCTGTCTGATTTCAGGCGGCAGACGCGTCCATGCGGCGTTGCCCGTCGCTTGCCGTACTGGACGTACTGTCTGCGCTCGGGCGCCTTGCCTGCACCCGCCTGCCGCCTGAAATTGCATTGATCTCTCAATGATCCCCGTCTGGCTACAGGCCGCCGGCCTGCTGATTCTCTCGAACGTCTTCATGACGTTCGCCTGGTACGCTCACCTCAAAAACCTCAACGACAAACCCTGGTGGATCGCCGCGCTGGCGAGCTGGGGCATCGCATTGTTCGAATACCTGCTGCAGGTGCCTGCCAACCGCATCGGCTACACCACCATGAACCTCGCCCAGCTCAAGATCATGCAGGAAGTGATTACGCTCGGGGTGTTCATTCCGCTTGCGGTGATCTACATGCAGCAACCGGTCAAGCTGGATTACCTGTGGGCTGGGCTGTGCCTGATGGGCGCGGTGTATTTCATGTTCCGGGCGGGATAGCGTCCATTCCCGCCCCAGGGGTTGGGGTGTTAGCGAGGGGCGGGCAGGATGCCCTTTGCCACCAAGGCCTCACGTGTCAGTTTGGCGCGCAGTGGCAGGGCCTGTGCGTTGGGCGTGTCGATGTTCAGCGCGAAATACCAGACATCCTCCAGCGTTTCCACATATCCCACGTACCAGCCCACCTGAGGCGTCGCACTGGAGGCCCAGCCGGTCTTCGCCCATAAGGCGTAGGTAGGCGTCTTTTCGGCCAGCATGATGTCGCGCAGCGTATTGAAAGCCTTTTCGGTGAATGGCAGGTCGCGCGCGTGCAAACGCTTTAAAAAAGCGATCTGACCGACAGCGCTGATCCGGAGCGAGCCATCCAGCCAGAAGGTTGTGGTGTCGAAAGGCTCGTGCAACACGCCGTACCCGATCGTGTGCAGGTATTGCCGATACTTCTCGGTACCAATGCGCTTCGCCATGGCCTGATAACACCACACGCAGGATACCTTGAATGCACTTTGCAAGGTCTGGTTGCGGTTCCAGTCTTCGATCTCCCAGTGCTGCCCGTCCCATTGCAGGGTGTCATCCTTGCCCTGGATCACGTTCTCCTGCAGCGCGATCAGGGTGTTGAGAATCTTGAAGGTCGATGCGGTTGGAAACAGCGTTTCGGCACGGGCATCGTCGTGCACGTAGGTCACCCCCTGGTGCTCCGAGGCAATCACGATGGTGCCTTTTACCCCATATTGCGCGAAAAGATTTTCCAGTGACACGTCCTCCGCCATCACCGGGCACGAAAGCGCGAGTGAAAGTAGCAGAAACAGGTGGAGCAGCCTGGTGTGAACCGTGAAAAGAGGCTGGATGGTTATTCTCCAATCGCGCGATTGAAGCGTGCGCAAATGTCTTCGCAATGGCTCCTGGAGCTACCTTCTGCGATGTGCACGGGCGTGCCGCCAGCCCCGGTAAACTGCACGCGAAAATAAGGCTCGCTCTCACTGTCCTGCGTTTCAATCACCTCGGCCGCGTTCAAATCCTTTTGCGACATGACAGTAATCTCCTTGCGGTGCAGATAACGCCTGACGATGCGCACTGATTTGTCCGGCATGACCTCGACCAGCACACAGGGGATGTTTGCTACCTGGGCGGTGATCCCCAAACCCGCCACCCAGAAGATGGCGAGCACGGCGGGCATCACCCATGCCGGGTAGGCTTCGGGGATATCGGGAGGGTATATCTGGATACCAGAAGCGCCATCCCGTATCAGCAGCCAGGTAAATGCCATGCACGCTGCCAGAAAAGCCAGCGAGATGGTCCAGGCAAAGGCTGCGGTGTGGTTACGTAGCTTCATGATGTTTTCTCAGGGCTTATTCTATATCTGCCCCCATGAACTATGCATGCACTATGTTTTTTGCCGAGGAGGAGGCTGCAACGGTTTTGGTGCCGGTCTAAATTGGAAAATTCAGGCCCCCGACTCTGCTGTATGGC